>NZ_JBVJIM010000010.1:0-361469 GCF_055586305.1 Nonomuraea sp. NPDC051298 | reverse complement strand
TCCGGCCCGGAACTCCGGATCAAAACGGCGTCTCGTGGTTCCTGCCACGACCAAACCTCTCTTGGTTCGGTCTCCACGTTACGAGGGGAAGCCCAGACCCCATGTACCCGGCCTACGTCCAGGTGTACGTCCTCGGACTGCGCCTCGGCGAAACGCTCGGCCTGCGCTGGGAAGACGTCGACCTCGACCAGGCCGGGATGACGATCGGCTGGCAACTCCAGCGAGTCGGAGGCAAACTACTGCACCGCCAAACCAAGACGGACGCCTCCGACGCCACACTGCCCTTCCCCGAGATCGTCACGACGGCCCTCCATGCCCGGCTACGGAGACGCGACACTGCCCGAGAAGCGGCAGGGGACGGCTGGCAGGAGACCGGCCTCATCTTCACCACCGGCAGTGGCCGGCCGATCGAACCGTCCAACTTCCGCCGCAGCTTCGCCAACGCCTGTGCCAAAGCGGGGGTGCGAAAAGTTCATGTCCACGCGACCCGCAAGACCTGCGCGTCCTTGCTCGTCGCCCTCGACGTCCACCCCCGCGTCGCCATGCAAATTCTTCGCCACCCGCAGATCGCGGTGACTATGAACATCTACAGCGAAGTGTCCTCGGAGGAGACGCGTAAGGCACTCAACTGCCTGGGAGACCATTTGGAACGATAGAAAGCGCAGCATTGGAAGCTAAAGGCCATCCCTTCTGGGGTGGCCTTCATGTTGCGGTGCCCTACGCCTGATGAAAGGTCAGTCGCGGCAGATAGCGTCACCCACTATGAATACCGCGTACGCATGGTCTGATCTGTTGCCGGAGGATGAGCCGATGGCCGATCGTCCAGACCATCCGCCGTTGCCGCCGGGCCACGGTCTCCACCCTCCGGCCGGCGAGTTGGAAGTCAGTCAACTCGAAGAGCGGCTGGGTGTGAGCCTGCCGCCGAGCTATCGGCAGTTCCTGCTTTTCTCTGACGGCTGGGGCGTCGAGGAGTACTCCCTGTGGCCGGTCGCGGAAGTCGGCTGGCTTCGTGACGTCTGGCCCTCAACGGTCGAAGCCTGGACATCGCCCAGAGATAAAGAGCGCCCGAGCGTGCCCGATGACCTCTACTTTGTCTACGGAAGGGAGCAGAACAGCCACGACATCAGAAACGAATACCTGCCGGACGCCCTTCTCGTCGGGCAGTGGGATGGGGACCTCCTTCTCAACCCCCACGTCACGACCTCTGATGGCGAGTGGGAGGCATGGCTTCTCGCGGCCTGGATGCCTGGCGCCAATCGCCACAGGTCCTTCTGGGACCTGATGAAGGACCTGTGTACCCCACGCAGACGACTTTGAGTCCTCCGGCGGTAGGGGATCGCGTCCATCCCTGCCCGGCTGTGCCTCTCCACACGGGCCGACGTGATCCCGGCGAACCTTTCCCGAGCACCGCACTAATGATCAACGGCCGTGCAGGCAGGCGGCTACTGGTGCGGCATTGGTCAATCAAGAACACCACCGTGCGATTGAGATTCGCCTGGTAGTTGAGCAGCGCCGCCGTTGCTGCACTTTGCAGCTGTACGAGATAGAAGAGGCCATTTCCTGACCTGAGGAAGTGGCCTTTGACCTGGGGTGGAGTCTAGGAAATTCGAACCCTGACTTCCTGCTTGCAAATCGGTCTGATCTTCGATGACAACCACCTCGACCTGGACGGCAGGCCGTCAGCCAGTGACCGTGACTGACCCTTGTTGACCCCCCTAATGGCACGCTAATGGCACGACGATCAGCCCGCGGCATTGTGTTTCCCGCGCGACGCGCGCACCCTGCCCCTCTGATCATCCCGTCTGCCGTCGACCCACCCGAGGGGGAAGCGGGCCAGGGCCACGAGTACCAGATGGAGCGCCCCAGCGGACGAACGATCTGGTACCCGTGGCCCTGGCCTGTGGCACGGTGATCATCCCGGAGTCGGAGCGCCCCCTCATCCCGCACTGGTTAAGCGGTCGATATGGGCCGTGCTGTGTGGTCGAAGGCGACCGTGTTGCCGTGTGGCGCTGCTGCGCAGCACTCCCCAATGAACATCGGGACGTCGGCCGCGACAATCCTCCGAGAAGGTTAAGAGATCAGCACAACCAGTCACTCCTGCTTATTCGCTTTTTTGTCGATCGCACGGCGAACCGCGCGGAACATCCGAATCAGCTCCGGGAGCTTGGCCAAGACCTCCCTCAATTGAGTGATCATGAGGGTGAGGAAGCCGAAGCCCGCGAGCATGAAAAGTGTCAGGGTGTTCCAGTCCACGAGGAAACCTCCACGTTCATATCGTCCTCCCGGTCAGCGTCCTCTTCCCGAACGGTCACGCCGTGCCGCTCCAAAGCTTCATAGATCTCGTCGGGACCGCAGTCGATGTGTTCGACGTTGTGGCGCCCCTGACAGTCCGACGGGCACTCGAACTCAGCGCACGTCTCGGGCTCGGCTGGGGCAGCCTCATTGATGAGGTAATAGGTGAAAACGTTCGCCACTAGGCTCCTGACCTGGTGCATCTGGAGGAAGAGTGCGAACTCAATGCGTTTCACTTCAGCGCCGCCCTCGGGAGATAATGACTCGGGTCGCTCCTCCATCGCCCATGCGTGGGCGGACTCCAGAGAGACCACTAGCCAAGCGAGTTGCAGTGGCTCCAGATTCCCAGCCTCGGCAAGGTGCTCTACCGCCTCTCCCGCGCGCCGAACGTTCTCGATCGACGACAGGTAGCGCTTCAGCGCTGGTGGCAATGTGTCGCCAGCGCTCTGCACAGCGCGTCTGCTCGCAGCGTGGCGCTCTCGGCGGACCTGGGCGACGAATGCAGTGAGGCAGTCGCGGCACGCGTAGAGGGAATCGTCGTTGCCGGGTTCCACCGCGACGCGCTGTTTCCCAGGACTTGCAAAGGGCTCGTCGCACAGGGCGCAATTCACGCCCAGCGCCTGGTTCTCGCTCGTTGTAGTCGGCATTGCGTCCAGGAGCTCGTCCTGAGCATACGCAGGTATATGCATGGCCCCTCCATCGCTGAACGGCGCGAGCGGTTTTCTGCCGCCTCAACCATCTTCAACGCCCTCAAGCCAAGGGTGTCGGCTGTTGACAGCCGATCGCGGAAATTAGCGGAAGCTGACTCGCGTGTTCCCCACCCTCCTTAGACTGTTGACAAAATCTGACGCCTGAAGGGATCAAGGGTGCCGCCCATGTCAACCTCACCGCACCCGGAAAGTCACGAGGCTCTTGGAAAGCTGACAACGGCGCTTCAGGAGCTCCACCGGGCGGCGGGGCGGCCCAGCCACCGCCGGGTCAGCGATTCGATCAAGCATGGTCCCTATCCCGCGACGGTTAGCCACGAGGGCGTTCGGAGCACGCTCAAGGGCTTGCGCTCACCCCGCTGGGAGACCGTCGAGTCGATCGTCTCGTTCCTCGCGGGCTGCTGCCGACCGCCGCGGGACCCTGATATCGAGGTGGCGCGCTTCCTTCCGCTGTGGCGCGCAGTCAAGGAAGGCGACGCGGGCGCTCTGAAGTCGGCCCGGGAATTCGTCCTAGCGCAGAGCTGGGGTGATGATGGCGGCTCCTGGACTCCCGAGATGGTCGCGGGAGTGATGATCAACCCCTTCAATGCTGTCGAGCTCGACCCGGCGCTCACCGCCCGACACGATCCTCTGATCTCCGAAGACGAGTGGGTGAAGGTCAACCTCCGCGTCATCGAGCAGTACGGCGCTGAGTTCTTCCTGTACGCCCTGCTGCGCATTCTGAAGGGCGAGTACGTGGGCGAAGAGGGGGGCAGCCCGTATGGCTACCAGTCCCCCAGCCAGGAGATGGATGAAGACACGGCCCGAGAGGCCTTCGACTTCGCCTGCGACCAGATTCTGCGGCGCCTGCGCGCCGAGCCGAACCTGCTGGCGCGTTCGATCAAGGCGTTTCATTGCGACGACAGCCTGGAAGAGGAAGAGCGCGAGGAGATCTTGCGCGCAGAGTCGGATCCGAGCCTCATGAGGGAGGTTATGACGCTCTCCCCGGAGAGCTGGCTGGAGGTCTCCCAGGAGGCCCACTTGCTGGTCTTTACCTACCTCGTCAAAGAGGGCAGGACAGTCGGGCGGCCGGGTCTTCCCCCCGAGCAGCGCTTTTTGATCACTTGGCGGGTACCCGAATTGCCAGATGTCTAGACCCTGGATCGACTGGGGTTCAGTGCCAAGAACCGTGCCCCCTGGCCTGGTCCTCAATGACGATGGATGTCTACAGCTCACCTGCACGTAACCGGAGTCCGTGCTGGGTCGCTGAGTCGTCACCAGGGCCAGCACATCCAGGTCCGAATCGGGCACGGCATCTCGGCGGGCCTGGCTCCCGTACACCAACAACCCCTCGACATCCGCAGACATCTCAGGGAAGTCCTGCAAAACGCCGGCCGGAACGTTCATCCCCACGGGGCACTGACCGCATCATTACGGCTCAGTTCTCCAACTCCTGCGATCTGCCCCGCTTGTGAGACAAACAACGACCAGAACCCTACGCGCGTCGGGAACCAGCTCCCGGATCCACCAGATCGTTTCGATCTATAAGATCATGCCCTCATGCCAGTAACCGAGTTCGCCGGCGTGGCCAAGGACAAAGATCGTGGCATCACTTCCAAGGGAGGGCCGTACGAGTTCTGGACCAATGAGGGTGCCCACATCTACCTCCACGACACCGACTTCCGGCGCCTGACCTATGAGCCCGGCAGACCACCGACGTTGGAGCTGGAGTTTCTCTACAACCCGCAGTGGACTCCACCCGAACTGTCGAAGACGCCTGCCGTGGTCTTCCGGTTCGAGGACGTCCGCCTCGTCGAGTGGCACGAGAACCAGGAGGGCCATGACTGCGTGAACGCCAATCCCGATGCTCCGCCGGGACAGGTCGAGCAGTTTGACTGGGACGGCACCGACCTGTTCACACTGGACACCTTCATACTGCGCCTGCTCTTTCACGCCCGACGAGCGGAAGTAACCGTGCGCACGAAGTAGGCCGAGATCCCACCATGACCCATCCGCTTCACCCTCAGAACGCATCATTACGAGTGAGAACACGATCGTCCACAAACGTCCATGACTCTCCCTACGCCCAGGCCACGCTGTGCTCTGGAGAGCCGCCCATCCACAGGCATCCGTGATCGTCCAGAACTGTTGTTAGCAAGCGTATTAGCAGGATCGTTCGCTGAAGATAGCCATCATCTCGGCGAACGGAACCAGGTTGCCCTGCATACGGTCGACGAGAAAGTGTCAGACGTGGCCCATATGGTCGTCTCCACAACGATGTCGGAGCCGGATGGGTGAGACATGAGATCGAGCTTGAGGTTCAATAGTCGAGAAATCGAGCGCTTGGTGAACGAGAAGGTCAACGAAGTAGCGCGCCTGTATGAGCAGGCGCTAGCCCAAATGAGCTTGGATATGAAGGGCCGCCTTGTCGAGGAGATCAAGCTGCTGCTGCGGGCTCGGGTCCAGGATCTCGGTGGCGACATCACCGCAGAATTCACGTTCACGCGACTCGTAAGACCTGCGCTTCTCTGCTCGTTGCACTCAACGTACACCCACGCGTAGCCATGCAGATTCTTCGCCACAGCCAGATCGCCGCGACAATGAGTGTACAGCGAGGTTTCGTCTGAAGAGACCCGCAAGGCGCTCAAAAGGCTTGGCGAACAGTTCGCTTCTTAGTCTTGGGGATGACTGACTGACAAAGGACGGTCATCCCCAAGACAAGCTGCCCTGAGTCGTTACGTCAGGATGTTGACATCTCGCAGGACCAGCACTACGACTACGATCACGAGCAGGATTCCTTTGAGAGAGGAACCCCACCCCCTAGGGGCCGAGATGTCGATACGAACGCGGGATGTTGAAGATCCGGACACTGAGACTCCTTAGGTCTTACATCTGCAAGGAATCGCCGCGCCTAGAACCAACTTGCAACAACACGCTACAAGGTGCTACAACTAACTTGGAATAAAATGAAGCACAGTGAAGCAAGACGGAGCAAGAGTCCTAGACTCAACTTCATACAGAAGGGCCCGGAAGCCGTTGGCGCGGCAGCCGGGCCTTTCTAAATGCAGCTGCCACCTTATCCCTTTCCGGCAGTCGCTTGCCAGGATAATAGGGCATTTAGCTGCACTTCACTTCCGGCGCAAGTCCACGTCCACGCCACCCAAGAACGGCCCTCGTGAGGCATTGGCTGGCGCAACACAGGACCGCACAGGGGGGTCTACAACCCGAGGCTCTTACGAAGTATTGCCAGTCTAGCCATTCTGTCGCACAAGTATCAAGGGTCTCTCTTGTATTCAGGTGGGCGAGCTTCGAAAATATGCATTCTTCAGTGAGATAAACGGGCTCGCCCGCCATTGACCTGCGAAGATAGGTCGAAGACCAGCAGCACGCTGCCACTCGCGTGGAACCTGGATGCCGTACTTGAACTGACCACGCCAGCGAGTACGCACGGACGTCCGTACGGAGAGCGCTGGGGCTGTAGCTGTACTTTGCAGCTGTACAAGATCGAAAAGGCCACTTCCCGACCATAGGAAGTGGCCTTTGACCTGGGGTGGAGCCTAGGAGATTCGAACTCCTGACTTCCTGCTTGCAAATAGCTACGACGATCTTGGCTGACGTGCGGGAACGCAGGTAAAGGCGTTGATCGCCTTCCCTGTGACTCCCCGCTGCTGCCCTCGGTTTCCCGTCCCATCGGGCACGCAACGGGCACGGGCTCCGCGACAAGCCTCAGACGCATATCCAGCAGTAGAGCAACTGATCTTCTCCCTTGGCGCGCCGAGCCAAACCAACGAATGCTTCGATGAGCGACAGCAGATACCCGTTGTCGGCGCTCCAAGTGCTGAACTCCTCGATTTCCGCCCACTGCCGCGCGAGTTCGGGCAGACGTTCGTCATCCACATCCGCGAGAGTGTCGCGTACAGATGCCGACAGTTCCTCGATCCCCGGGCCGTCGAGGTATGGAGAGTCCTCCGGCAACGCGTCCCACTCTTCCTCCGTCGTAGGCGCTCCTTCTGTCGGGGGGTAGATCTCCTCCATCTCGACAAGATCAACCGACCAGGGGACACCTCGGATGAACCCGATGAGTTGGCCGAGAATCACCCCTGGGTCGATGAACTTCGCGTCCACCCCGTCAAAAGAGGGCTGGCCTCGCAGGAAACGAACGCCGGCGTGTCCGAGGTCTGGCCTCACTGTCGCTGCCTCGCGGTTCGCGGCTCGATAGTAGTCGTACAGGACGCCCATAGAGAGACTCCGCCTCGCGGTCATCGGTGCTTGAGCGACGCCAGATTAGGGGATGCGTACGTTTGTGCGAAAGGGTAACTGCGATACCGCAGATCTCGAACTCCTGACTTCCTGCTTGCAAATCGGCCTGATCACCAGGGGATACGTCCGCGACCTGGGCGAGCGGCAGTCCGCAAGTGACCGTGACTACCCCCTGTTGACCGCCCCTAATGGCCCTCTAATGGCCCGGCGATCATCCTCGCGACCTGAGACAAGGGGCCCAGTGCGCTCCTCGGCACAGCCGGGAGACTCAAGCAGCGAGGAGGACGAAGGGTCATCGGATTAGAAGTGGAATGGCAACCACGCCCACTATCCCCCTCCCGACCTGTACCGCAGCCTTTCGGCAACCGCCCGGCCGGCGCCACCATCCCGCAGATATCCCGCAACGGTGCCCAGCTCCGTCACCCGGTTGGCCGAGCCGAGGAACGAGGCCCGGCCCACCGATCGCCCCCAACCCGCACGGCGGCCAACCACCGCATGGCGATCGTAGAGCTGCATCTGCGTGGCGGTGTTCCAGCGTCAGAAACAGCCGACAGAGGTGGGCCAACTCAGGAGAAACGCGAAGCGCGACGCCCCGGAGGGCGCCGTCTGAATGTTTTCTCCTGCTCCGCTGCGGCGGTCTTTGTTGCAAAAACCACTTCACGAGATCTTGACAGCTGCGCGAGTATTGTGGTTACTCGTATCTTTTCGGCTTGCGTTGTTCCAATAAAGCCGCGCCTGACCAGCTCGACGAATGGCTCTCGAGGAATATACTTCG
This sequence comes from Nonomuraea sp. NPDC051298, assembly GCF_055586305.1. NCBI lineage: Bacteria > Bacillati > Actinomycetota > Actinomycetes > Streptosporangiales > Streptosporangiaceae > Nonomuraea > Nonomuraea sp. NPDC051298. Next base: position 353,456 of record NZ_JBVJIM010000010.1, on the reverse strand, counting down.
TATTACTGTAGGTGATCTCAAATCCTGATCTGGGGCCTGTGTTAAAACAATTATCGTCAACCCCAAGCGCAAGGTATTCAGCCGGTACGTACATGCCTCTAAGGACAGACGAATCTGCGGGGTTGAAATCCTTGGTGCGTACAAATTTGAACCAAAATGGACTAGAGTCGAGCCTCCAATCAGCAACTGTGGTAGGGCTGTCGAATCCTAGATCCATCAACTCTAATTGCTCAACCAGTGCAGACCTATCTGTGAACGCCCACTTCTCTTGGGTTGGGCGGCTTGTTGCTGGTCGTTGCTTTAGCCGCTTATACTGGAGCAGGGTTATAGCATTTGTCACTTTGTCCCAATATAGCAGATCGACTCCGAGGGCCGTCTCTAAGGATATTTTGTTTACATTCATTATGGTGAGAGCAAAGTCGCCATCTGTGAATCTTGCAAGGATTGGGTTTTGCAGCCGAATGCGTCCGCCAGGCATAAATCTTCTTAGATCTTCGGCGATTAGGTCATCTTCCCTGACAGACGCGAGGGCATAAGCCTCGATTATTCCACTAAAAGGTACACGGCTGTCGGCCCGCGAATTGATGGAGCGTTGCATTTCCTCCGGCAGAGATACGTCGGCCATGGCTATTGCCAGCTCAACCGCATCCGTTTCCTCTCGAATTCGAAGTCCCGTCAAGCCTAAAATTGGCTCGTTCAATGCCGCAAGATTGTCCAACCATCTTGCGACTTCTTCGGATTCCTGGTGAATTATACGCAACAGGCCGCTCGTCGCTCGCTTATGGAGTTGAACTACGCGGAGTGGCTGAGGTAGCTGCTCGAAATAGTCAGGGCTATTCCGCTGTAGCCGTTCAACAGGTATTGGGTTAGACAGGCGCATAAGGGATTCGATAGTAACACGGTCTTTTTTGTATGCGACTGCCTGGCTGCGAGTTGCAACGCCCAGCATTACTATGGAGATTCCTAGTCCTTCGAAACCGAGAGCTTCAGGGTAGGCAAGGCCGATCAGCACCGAGCGCCGTTTTGGAGCCCTGGTTCGGTAAAACACATCTGTTACCCTATTAGGAAGATCCCACGGCCAGTCCTCTGGCAGGAAATCATCGGCCGCCCAGAGCGCCACGTTGAGATCCATCATGTCCTGCATGGTCTCACCGCTATGTCGAACCGTCTACCGGTATGTACTCTGGGTTATCGATCTGGGGGGAGGAGCGAGCAGCCCTCATTATAGGCGATACAGAGTTGGCCGACGTCATCGCAGAGAGCCGGACTAAAGACAGAGCCGGACTAAAGACTTCGGTGCCCGCTTCCGGGGCTGTAGATATCAGGTGGGATGCGGCCCGAGTCGCCGGCGGCCGGGACCGGCCCCCAGGCCGCACGCCCGGCCGCCGGGCGGGCGATGGGCCGCGTGGCGGCGCGGAGCGCCGCCCTTGATCCGTATAGGCACAACTCGGCAACCTTCTCCGGTTCCAGTCGGAAGCTGTGTACCCGGCAGGTGCAAGGGGGTAGCTTCGCGGTGTGGCTGATGACGCTGAGTTGACTCGCTGGGTTGTGCATGGGGAACGGCTGATCTACGACAACCGGTGGATCCGGCTGGGGCTTGCCGACGTGGAGATCCCGGGTGGTGAGCGGTTCGAGCATCACGTGGTGCATCTGGATCGGGCGGCTATCGCGGTGGTGCTGGATGAGCGGGATCGGGTGTTGCTGATGTGGCGGCATCGGTTCGTGTTCGATCGGTGGGGGTGGGAGCTACCCGGTGGGTTGGTCGACGCGGGTGAGGATCCGATGGTGACCGCTGCGCGGGAGGTGGAGGAGGAGACTGGGTATCGGCCGAAGCATGTTGAGCATCTGGTGAGCTATCAGCCGATGGCCGGCATGGTGGATGCGGAGCACCTGCTGTTCGTGGCGCGGGGGGCTGAGTTGGTGGGCTCGCCTGAGGGGGAGGTGGAGGCCGATCGGATTGAGTGGGTTCCGATGGCGGAGGTGCCCTCGATGATCGCGCGTGGGGATATCTGGACGTCGGGGACGTTGATCGGGTTGCTTCAGGCTCAGGTGTGGCTCAGTGGCCGAGGGCGCGGTTGACGGCTTTGGAGAGTTCGTCGATGCGGCGGCGTTGGCGGCGGCTGCCGGTCATGGTGGCGAGTTGTTGGGCGCGGTGGATGTGAGGTTGTGCGGCTTCGGGGTCGCCGGCGGCGAGGAGGGCGTGGCCGAGGTCGCAGCGGACGCCGGATTCGGCTCTGTTGTAGGTGCCGTCCATGCCTGCGAGGGCTGAGCGGAGGTCGTCGGCGGTGGCGGGGTCGCCGAAGCGTACGAGGCAGTTGCCGCGCCAGCGGGCCAGGTGGTGTTGGTTGATGAAGAGGTAGGGCGTGTCCGGGTCGGCGTCGCCTTCGGGGAGGAGGGCGGCGGCTTGGTCGAGGGCTCGGCGGCAGGTGGGTTCGTCGCCGAGGATGGCGGCGGCTTCTGCTTCGGCGGCTGAGAGCCAGGTGCGTAGGCGGGCTGGTATGTGGGTGCGGTGTTGGGCGTGGGTGTGTTGGAGGAGTTCGACGGCTTCGGCGGGGCGGCCGAGTTCCATCAGGACGTATGCCTGTTCGCCTGAGACGTAGGCGAGGACGGCGGGGTCTTCGGCTTCGTGGGCGGCGGCTTTGGCGTGTTCGTAGTGGGTCCAAGCGTCGTTGAGGGCGAGGGTGTTGATGGCTTGCCAGCCGGCGAGGGAGTCGGTTTCGGCGAGGAGGTGAGCGAGTTTGGCGCGGATGCCTGGGCGGATGGCGTGGCGGTGGGCGCGTTCGATCTGGCTGATTTGGGCGCGCATCTTGTCGGCGATGGCGGGGCCCCCGAGCTTGCGGTCGAGGTAGCGCAGGTTGTTGGTGTCGGTGTGCAGGATCATGACCGTGGTGGGGTCGATGGCTGCGGCGGCGTCGAGGCGGGCGGTGAGTTCGGTGGTCTGTTCCTGGTGTTCGTCGTTGTGGTCGCCTGTGGGTGAGGCTAGGTCTTTCGGGGCCAAGCCGAGAAGCATGCGGGCGTGGTCGGGGAGGTTGAAGCCGATGGCTACGCGTTCGATGACGTTGAGGTCGGCTATTGATCGTTTGCCGTGCAGGATGGCGTTGACGGCGGGTTGTCCGAGTTCGGCGACTGCGCCGATGCGTACCTGACTGGCGCCGTATTTTACAGCAATGGCGAAAAGTCCGGCAAAGTCGCGGTTTTTCAGTATTTCTTGTGTGGCATCAGAGTCCCAGACGGCCGGAGGTATCTCAATCCGGCTGGCCATGCCTTTTTGCATTCTGGGCCTCCAACTTATGGGATCCCGGGAATCATGCATTGAGGTGTTGGCGAGCCTATATCCCATGGTGGGATACCAGCGTGGGATAGGTATGAATCGGTATGGCGTCCATGCTGTCCGGCATGACAACGCCAGTCAGATGTACGGAATGCGACGGGCGAGGCTGGAAGATCGTCACACGGCGGGGCCATGTGACGGCGTCTGGGCTCGGTATGGCGGCCTCTGCGCGTGAGGAGTGCCTGCACTGTCCCTCTCCGGTTGAGACGCCGCATGAGCGGTTTGAGTGGGAAGTTCGCATCGCGACGGCGCAGGGTGAGGCGCTTGGGCCGTGCGGTTCATGCGGCTTCCAGGCCACGGCGATGGACGAGCTGCGCAAAGCGATGCGAGGGCTGCCGCAGGACGCCTCGATCCAGGGCGGCATCGTGCACGCGGTCTACGACTTCGGCGCGGCGGTGGACGGCTGGTCAAGGCGCGAGGTTTTCCGTGCCTATCTCGATCCGGCGGGATCGGTACGGTTCGAGCGGGTGGCCAAATGATCTCCACCATTACGCCCGGTGTGGATCCGTGCTGGTCGGCCAATGTCCTGCGGGAGGCTTTGCGACGGGATGGAATCAGCGCCGAGGTCCATGACGGTTATGGGCTGGCGTTGGTGTCGGTTTGGGTCGGCCTGGTTGTGTGGTGCGATGGTGCGCGCTTTTGGTGGCGTACTGGATGGAACGCCGAACGGCGGCACGTCATTTATGCGTGGCATTCGGCGAGTGATCCTCTTCGGGCGGCTCGCCGTATAGCCATGCGGTATGCGGAGTTACATGCCCAGCACCGTGTCGGAGGCTCGGCGGCGGGCCGTCAAGAGTCACTCTCTGCGGAACCGCAGTGAGTTGGCGCGTTGGTCGCAGGGTGGTGGTTGTTGACGCCTTGCACAGTCATGCCCATACGCGTGCTCATGCGTCGGCCCTGGTCGGTCGCGAGGGAGTTGTGGTGGCGGAACTACGCCTTGGCTCGGTGGGTCTGGTTGAGTTGGACGATTCGCCGTTGGATCTTCCTGGTGGTGCGCGGCGCTGGCCGTTCCACTGGGACGACCTTGAATTGGACGAAGCTGATCTCGTCGTTGCTGCCCCTGGTCCTGAATACGTGACAGGACTGGGGAAGGACGGGAGCCGCGTCGTTCCGCATGCCGTGCTTGCCGGTCGGCGTATGGGCTTGTGCTCGGCGGCGGTGGCGCCGTTGCCTATCTGCGGGTGGTCCGTGCCTTTCTCGCCCAGCGTGTCCAGGGCGTGTCCGAGGTGTGTTGAGCTGGTGGGTGGTTCGCGCTTGGCGGACGGGTCCTGACAAGCCCATCGTCAACCGGTACTGTACTTATGCGCACAAGTGCAAGAGTGAACGGGCGGTTGAGATGAGCATGGACTTCGCCCCACCGAAGTACGCCCAGGTGATGCGGGCCATTCAGGAGCGGATCGAGTCGGGCGAGTACGCCCCGGGTGACATGCTGCCGTCTGAGACGCAGTTGGTGCGTGAGCTTGGCGTTGGTCGTACGACGGTGGTGCGGGCTCTTCAGACCCTGGCGATGCAGGGGTGGATCGAGCGTGAGCACGGGCGTGGGTCGTTCGTGAAGGGGCGTCCGGAGAGTGCGGACGTCGGCCGGGTGCGGCCCAGTCAGGCCACCACCGATCAGGGGGAAAGTCCCGATGCGGTGGTGGAGGCTGGGCGTGTTCCGGCTCCTCGGCATGTCGCGCGTCTGCTGGGTGTCGCCGAGCAGACAGCGGTGGTCATGCGTAAGCGGGTGGCTCGGCAGGGCGATGTGGTGTCGGCGGTGGAGACGGTGTGGGTGCCGTTGGAGCATGCCCTCGGGACGGATCTGGACAAGCCTGAGCCTCTGCGTCGGGGTATCCGGCAGCATCTCCAGGCGGTCAAGCATCTTCGGTTTGATCACATCACTGAGCGGGTGACCGCGCGCAAGCCGACCAAGGAGGAGGTCGAGCTGCTCGGGTCGTCCAACCCGGTGCTCGGCGTGCTGGCCACGGTGCATGACCCGGCCGGCGCGGTGCTGATGGTGGTGAGCCTGGCTCTGCCGGGGAGCCTGCATGAGCTTGAGGATGTCTTCAAGGTCAGCTAAGTCTTACCCGCCCATCTGAGTTATCCACTTGTGCGGATGAGTTGCGTTCATCTACTCTCAACTTATGCGGACAAGTGGACGAGCGAACAAAGGGCGCGTCCAGAGCGAGAGGAACCCCATGGCACTCCAAGGCCCCATCCCGATCACCTTCGAGCAGGCGTTCCCCCACGGCTGCTTCCTGGTCGGGCAGGTCGAACAGGTCAAGAACTTCGAGGCATCCACCAACGGCAAGACCGTCTACGCCAAGGACAAGACCACCGGTGAGCCGATCTGGCAGGTCCCGGTCATGGACGGAGACACCACCCTCAAGGCCGCTCAGAAGACCGTCGCGGTCAAGATCCTCTCCCAGACGGCCCCCATCGCGCCGCCCCCGGTGGCCGGGCTGCCGATCGCGCCGGTCGAGTTCACCGGCATGACCGTCACCCCCTACGTCAACCCCGCCGGACGCCTCACCTACTCCTACCGGGCCACCGGCATGCGCCCCGCGCGTTCCAAGCAGCAGGCCGCGGCACCGGCCAACAGGGATGCGGCGGCATGACCTCCGGCCCCTACACCTACATGACGATGTCGATGCGGCCGGACTCCACGCCGCACATCCGGATCTCCTTCTACACCCCCGAGCTGCGAGTCAGCTCCGGAACGCTGGGCGACGACCCCCGCCCCTACCTGGAGTTCAGCTCCAGTGAGGCGCACGTCCACATCTCCACCACGGCGGGCGGACCGGTCAACGACGCCGACCTGTCCATCGCCCGTGAACTCTTCAACGCCGCCGCTCGCTACCTGGCCGACTGCGAGCGCATGCGCGCCGAACAGTCGGCCACCTGCAAGGACGCCGCCACCCCGGCGACCTGACCCACGTAAGGCGGGGCCGCCAGAAGCGGCAACTTCCGGCGGCCCCTCGGTTCTCCCCTGACTCCACATCACGAGAGGTTCCCAGCCTATGTTCAGGCGGCTTCCCGGTGACCAGGCGCGAGATCTGGTCACCACCACGCCGGACACGGCCGTCGTCTTCCGCCCGGCCGTCGTCACCACCCCAGCCATCCTCACCCTGCTCATCCTCGCCGGACGCACCCTGGCCGGACTCGTCCGCGCGATCTGGCGGCACCCGGTTGCCACGCTCGTCGTAGTCGCCCCCGCTGTGCTCACCGTCCTGTACGGCTGGCAGGTCGCCCTCCTGGTGTCCGCACCGGTACCGTCCGGGCTGATCGCCTGGGCGCTGATCGATCGGGCCTCCTTCGTCAGGTTGGTCGGCCGGCGGTTGCTGGCCTGGTGGCGGCTCATCTGGGTCTACCGGCGACACTGGCAACCCGTCATGATCGTCTCCGGGCTCGGAAGGCACCTCCGCGGCCGTGACTACCTGCCCCGGCTTGGCAAGGTCACCTGTACCGCATGGGCGGACCAGGTCACCGTGCGCATGCTCAAGGGACAAGCGGTCAAGGACTGGACCGATCACCTCGACCACCTCGCCCAAGGCTTCGGCGCCACCTCCTGCCGCGTCGCCCAATCAAAGGCGGGCCGGATCACCCTCACGTTCCCGCGTACCGACCCGCTGGACACCCCCATCCCCGCCATACCCCTGCCCACTGAGCCGAACGTCGGCGCGGTCGAGGTCGGCAAACAGGAGGACGGACGACCGTGGCGGCTCAAGGTCCACGGCACTCACGTCCTGGTCGCCGGCGCCACCGGGGCGGGCAAGGGCTCGATCATCTGGTCCGTCGTCCGCGGGCTCCTCCCAGCCGCCCACGCGGGGCTGGTCGAGCTGTGGGCGCTGGATCCCAAGCTGATGGAACTGTCCTACGGACAAGCCCTATTCGGCCCCCGCTACGCCGCCACCCCCGACGACTGCGCCGACCTGCTCGATCAGGCGGTCGAGATCATGCAGGAACGGGCGGCACGCTTCGCCGGACTCCAGCGCAACCACGTGCCGACCGTCGAGGATCCGTTCGTCCTGGTCGTCGTCGACGAGGTGGCGTTCCTGACCGCCTACCAGCCCGACAAGCGGCTCAGGAGTCGTATCTCCGCAGCCCTGGCCATCCTCACCACTCAAGGCCGCGCGGTCGGTGTCGGGGTGCTGGCGGCACTCCAGGATCCCCGCAAGGAGGTCATGAGCATCCGCAACCTGTTCCCCGACAAGATCGCCCTCCGGCTGGACGAGTCCGAACAGGTGGACATGGTTCTCGGTGACAGCGCACGCGACCGGGGCGCCCTGGCCGACCACATCTCGCCCATCCCCGAACAGGGCGCGGGCATCGGATACGTCCGGCTCGAAACCAGCCCCGACCCGATCCGGGTCCGCGCCGCCTACGTCTCCGACGACGACATCCGCGCCATGGCCGACACCTTCGCGGGCGGTGCCTAATGCGCGTCTGCTTCCACGGCACCGCCAAAGAGATCACCCTCGTCGCCGGCCGCCCGCTGATGATCCTGCTGACCACACGCGACGTGCCCCGGCTGCGCGTCTTCGAACTCTTCCGCCCGCACATCCTGCGCCACCCCTACCAGGAGCACTACCGGCTGTGCGCCGAACTCACCGAGACGGAGGTGAACGAGGATGCGTGAACTGGCCTACCTCCTCACCGGGCTCCGCTGCTCGTCCTGCCTCACCGAGGACACCCTCTGGATGGACCTCGCGGCGGGCCTGGTCGAGTGCCGCGAGTGCGGCCAAGGCGCCCTCATCGTCACCGACACCGAGGAGGGCGCGTGACCTACGACCGTTCAGTGCCCCGCGCCAAGCGCCTGCGCATGCCCCGGGCCCGCGACGTCGCCGTAGAGGTCGCCAAGCAGCACGGCGTGTGCATCCGCCCCGTCGCACTCAAGCGAATCGACACCCACACCGGACACGCCGAGATCATCGACGTCCCGTGCGGCGCCACCCTGGACGCCGTGTGCCCGCCCTGCGCCAAGCGCAACCGGCAACTCCGCATGGCCCAATGCCGGGAAGGCTGGCACCTCGACCACGAACCCACCATCACCCCTGACCCCCCGAACGACGAACAACGCTGGCTGATCGAGTTCCGCGCCGACATCCAGGCCCAACGCGACAAGGCCGAACAGTCCGGCGATGACACAACCGACTTGGACGCGGTCATCGCGGAGCTTGACGAGGAGATCAACGCGGCGGGCATGCGCGGCAACGTGCTCGGCCGTACCACGCCCAAGCGCTCCCGCTCAACGCGGCGGCGACAAGACGCCCCGGATCTGCCCAAGCGCAAGATGACCGCCACCACACTCGGGCGCACGTTCACCAGCTCGGACGGCAAGACCTACCGGCCCTCGCTGTTCGTCACCCTCACACTCCCGTCCTACGGCAAGATCAAGGACGGGGTACCCGTCGATCCCGAGACCTACGACTACGCACGGGCCGCCCGCGATGCCCTGCACTTCTCCAAGCTCGTCGACCGGTTCGTCCAGAACCTACGCCGCGTCGCAGGCTACGACGTCCAATACTTCGCCACCGTCGAATCCCAAAAGCGCCTCGCCCCACACCTGCACATGGCCATCCGCGGCACCCTCCCCCGCGCCGAGATCAAGCAGATCGCGGCAGCCACCTACCACCAGGTGTGGTGGCCCTCGGTGAATCGCGTCGTCTTCGACGGTGACCACCTGCCCGTATGGGGCGAGGGTGCCGGCTACCTCGACCCCGAAACAGACGAGGTGCTCCCGACATGGGACGAGGCCCTCGACCAGCTCGACGCCGACGAGACAGCCGATCCACTGCATGTGCTGCGCTTCGGCGCACAGGTCGACGTGCAGGGCGTGCTTGCGGGTACCCCAGACGCCGACCAGTGCATCCGGTACCTGTCCAAATACCTGACCAAGAGCCTCGGCAACAGTCTCGACACCGACGGCCAGGCGCAGCGTGAGCACACCGCACGGCTGGCCGAAGCGCTGCGGTTCGAGCCCTGCTCCCCGACCTGCGCCAACTGGCTGCGCTACGGAATCCAACCCAAAGATGCCAAGCCCGGCATGGTCCCGGGCCGATGCCGGGGCAAGGCCCATAAGCCCGACCACCTCGGCTACGCCGGACGCCGCGTCCTGGTCTCCCGCAAGTGGTCCAACAAGACCCTCGCCGAACACAAGCAAGACCGCCGCACCTGGGTCCTGGAAGCCCTCGGCAAGGCCGACGAACCCACCGATCCGCACCGCTACATCTGGAAGCCCGTCCCGGCCGGAGACGCCAACGTGCCACCGCTGGCTGTACGCCTGCTCCGCACGGTGGCTGAACGCCAACGATGGCGCGCCCACCTGGCCCACCTCCAAGCCCAAGCAGACGGCCAGGATCTTTCGGCAACTGAAAAGACGGGGAGGGCTGCATGACCTCCACCACGCTCCCCGACTGGGCTCGGGGCCGGTTGCTCACCGTCGAAGAGGCCGCCGATCGGCTGAACACCTCGGTCCGTTTCCCTCGACGGCTGATCGAGGAGCGGCGGATCGCCTTCGTGCACCTCGGACGCAACGTCCGCATCCCCGAAGCGGCGCTTGAGGCGTTCATTGCTGCGGGGCTCGTCGAACCGATCACCACGCGACGCAGGAGGGCCGCGTAATGATCAAGACCGCAGTGGCAACGCCTGAGGAAGAACCTCGCCGTTCCCGAAAGCGGAAGCCGGCGAAGAGGCGCTTCGGTCGAGTCCGTCAACTGCCGTCCGGCAGGTTCCAAGCTCGGTACGCGGGTCCTGACGGCGTGGATCGCCCCGCACCCCAGACCTTCGCGACCAAGACGGATGCTGAGGTCTGGCTGACCAAGATCGAGGCGCAGATCCTGGAAGACGAATGGATCGACCCCGACGCCGGCAAGATCGTATTCGGCAAGTACGCCCAGGACTGGATCAACGAGCGTCCCGGCCTGCGTCCTCGGACGGTGGAACTGTACGGCTACCTCCTCCGCAGGCACATCGCGCCCACCTTCGAGGACAAGCCGCTGAACGAGATCAAGGAACCACACGTGCGGCGGTGGCGCAAGAAGCTCATCGACCAGGGCGTCAGCGAGGTCACGGCGGCCAAGGCGTATCGGCTCCTCAAGGCGATCCTCACCACGGCCGTGGATGATCTGATCATCAAGCGCAACCCCTGCCGGATCAAGGGTGCCGGTCAGGAACGGTCACCTGAGCGTCCGGTGCTCACGGTCGCGGAGGTGTACCGGATCGTCGATGTGATCGAACATCGGTACCGGGCGCTTGTCCTGCTGGGCACGTTCGCAAGCTTGCGGTGGGGCGAGATCACCGGACTCCAGCGCCGAGACCTCGACCTGGACGCCGGAACCGTCCGGATAGAGCGCCAGTTGATCCAGATCACTGGCAAGGGTCTGATCTTCACCGACCCGAAGTCGTCGGCGGGCAAGCGTACCGTGGCGCTCCCCTCGCTGATCATTGACGAACTGCGGGCACACGTGAAGGACTTCACCCAGGACGGGCAAGAGGGCTTGGTCTTCGCCGGTCCCGATGACGGGCCGATCCGGAACACCAACTTCAACCGTCGCGTGTGGCGAAAGGCACTCAAGGACGCGGGCCTGCCGAAGATCCATTTCCACGACCTACGCCACACGGGCAACACCCTGGCGGCCAACGCCGGCGCGTCCATCCGCGACCTCATGGCAAGGATGGGACACACCAGCACGCGCGCCGCGATCATCTACCAGCACTCCACCGACGAACGTCAGCGCGAGGTCGCCCAGAAGCTCGACGGTCTCGCACGCGGCGCGCTTGACAAGCCATCGGGCACGCAACGGGCACGAGGCCCCGAATAGCCCCCAGCAAGATCAAAAGCCCAGGCCGCTGACCTGGGCTTTTGTATGTGTGGAGCCTAGGAGATTCGAACTCCTGACTTCCTGCTTGCAAAGCAGGCGCTCTGCCAACTGAGCTAAGGCCCCTTCGACGAAGATAGCTTACCGGGCGGAAGAAGCTACCTGCGTCGTACCAAGGTCGTCGCTGAGGATCAAGCTCGGAAAGTCCGCGATTGAGTCGAGGATGTGGGTGGCGCCGCCCTTGAGCAGGCGTTCCCTGCTGTGTACGCCGGTCATCACCCCCGCCACGATCGAGGCGCCGGCGCGTTTGCCGCACAGCATGTCGCTCTCCGAGTCGCCGAGGACGGCCACCTGGCGTACGTCGTCCACCCCCGCGCGGAGCACGGCGTGCAGGACCATGTCGGGCCAGGGGCGGCCGCGGCCGCCGGCGTCCTCGGGGGTGATGGCCAGGTCGATCTTGTCGTGCCAGCCCAGGATGCCCAGGACGCGGCTCAGCGTCGTACGGCTGAAGCCGGTGATCAGGGCGAGCTTGAGGCCGGTGCCGCGGAGCTTGTCGAGGACCTCGAGGACTCCGGGCATGGGTGTGAGACCTGCCCGCTCGATGGCGCCCTCGTAGGAGCGTTCGAACGTCAGGTTCGCCGCCTGGGCCTGGGCCTCGTTTCCGGGGAAGATCCCGCGGAAGACGTCGATCTTGGGGCAGCCCCGGGACCGGTGCACGTGAACCATGGCTCGCGCGTACGCTCCGGTCCCGGGCACAATGCCTTGGGTCGCGATCGCCTCGGCGAAGGCGCGCTCCACCATGGCGATGTCACCGACTGTGGTGCCTGCCAGGTCTAGGCACACCAGCTTGATGGGGACGATGTCACTCATCGCCTCGCCGGTCGGTTAGTTCTCGCTGCCGGTCGCCTCGGTCCAGAGATCGAGCTCTGCGCGGTCGGCCTGAACCTTGCGCCAGATCAGCAACCCCCCAAGGGCGATCAGCGCCAGAACGAGCAGCTTCTTCACGGTGTGACCCCACTTCTTCGACGGCCTCACCTGCCGGGGTGAGACCCAACGGTTGACAAGCAGCCTAGCAAGCTATGGCTGCGCTCCCTGTGTTGCGCACGGGTCAGATGTGCGGAATGCGTGAAGGGAGGGCGTTCAACCCCTGGTGGGGTCGCTATACCCGTCCCGTCTTGGATGACATCCCAGACGACAACGTTCTGGGCATCCGTCGTTCCGGGCATCCATCCTGAGCAACAGCTCGATCATGCCAAATATCCTGCCGGGATGCGCAGGCAGGTCGTCCCACCTCACCTTTTATGTCCTCTTCGCGGCACATGTTTTTTCGTTCTGGGCCCTGTGCCTCTCCGGTGACCGCCCTGCGTGGTCGGCAACCACCCACAAGGGTGCCGCTTCAGCCGCCTCGCGGGTGCCGCTTCACGTGAAACGGTCGTCGTCCGGCTCTCGGCTGGGCGTGATCTTGTCCCTGACCAACTGCCCATCTGACGGCCGGGCCCATTGTCAGGCCCGCCGCCGCGAACATCGTCCCCGTGAGCAGCCAGCCCGCCGTCCCGCCGCCCAGTACGAGCGTGGTCAGGACGACCGGCCCGAGCATGCGGGCCACGGCCGTCCCCGTGCCGAAGAACGCCTGGTACTGCCCCTGCCGATCATCGGGCGCGAGCGTGAAGCCGATCTCCCAGGCCCCCGAGGCCAGCGACAGCTCGGCGATCACCTGGAGCACCGCCGCCACCAGCAGGAACACCCACCCGTACGGACTCAGCGCGAACACCGCGCAGGCCGCGAACATCACGAACCCGGCCCGTCGCACAGCCGCCGCGGCCTCCCCCAGCCCGCAGACGCCCCTGGCCACCCGCACCTGGAAGAGCACCACACCGCCCGTGTTGATCAGCAGCAGGACGGAGACCACCCAGGTCGGCGCGCTGGTACGGTCGGCGACCCAGAGCGGTACGACCACGCTGAGCAGCGGCAGGTAGAACAACATCACCGCGTTGATCAACGTGATGAGCGCGTAGGGCCGATCCCTGAGCACCGCCGACCAAGGGCCGGAGGAAACCGCCGACCGAGGGCCGGAGGCAGTGGGCTCGGAGGACGGTACGGAGGACGGTATTGAGGGCGGTACGGGCGGTAGTCGCAGCAGCAGCGCGGCGGCGAGCAGGAAGCCGGCGGCGTCCAGGGCCAGCACGGCCAGGTAGCCCTCCCGGGTGCCGGCGTGCAGCGCGAGCCCACCCAGCGCGGCGCCCGCGGCCAGACCGCCGTTGAGGGTGGCCTGCAGCATCGCGCGTACGGACGTCCGCTCGGCGGGCTCGGCCAGGGCGGCGAGCAATGCCTGGCGGGCGGCCGACAGCCCGGTCTGCGCGGTGCCGTACAGGCAGGCCACCAGGGTGAAGAGCGCGAACGAGCGCACGAACAGGAACGAGGCGACCGCCGCGGCGGTGGCGAGCGCGAGCACCACGGCGACGCCGCGCGGCCCGCGCCGGTCGGCCAGGTGGCCGAGCGGCACGCCGGCCACGGAGCCGACGGCCCAGCCCAGGGTCAGGCCGAGGCCGATCTCGGTGGCGGAGAGGCCGACGATCCTGGCGAAGTAGAACGCGGAGGTGACGAGGTAGACGCCGTCACCGATGGAGTTCGCGAGCTGCGCGTGTGCCAGGATCCGTCGGTATCTCATGAGTCGTGCGGTGTTTCACGGCTCACGAACACACAACACACCTCGCGGCTCACGGACACACACCTCGCGGCTCACGGACACACACCTCGCGGCTCCCGAAGGCGCACCTCATGGCTCCACGACACGCCTCGTGGCTCCCAAGACACCTCGTGGCTCGCCAGCACGGATCTCATGGCTTGTACGACTCGGGCGTCATCCGCGTCGCGGCCGCCATCCGGTTCCAGGCGTTGATCGCCGCCACGGCCACCACCAGCGCGGCCAGCTCCGGCTCCGAGAAGCACCGGGCGGTCGCCTCCCAGACCTCGTCGGTGATGTCGTCCGTGGACAGCCGGGTGGCCGCCTCGGTGAAGGCGAGCGCCGCCCGTTCCTGCTCGGTGAAGAAGGGCGCCTCGCGCCAGACGGCGACGGCGTGCAGGCGGGCGTCGCTCTCCCCCGCGGCCTTGGCGTCGGAGCTGTGCAGGTCGACGCAGTACGCGCAGCCGTTGATCTGGCTGGCCCGCAGGCGTACCAGCTCCAGGAGGGGCTTGGGGAGCGTGCTGTGGGCGACGAACCCGTCCAGCCGGGCCATCCCCTTGTACGCCTCGCCGGCCAGCGCTCCGAGATCCATCCGTTCGGTCATGCGGTCATCTTCGCGGCCCAACTTGTCCCGAGATAAGCTCCAATTTCCAGCAAGTTGATTGGGCCAAGATGGACGTTCACATCAACCTCGACAGCGGACGTGACCTGGCCGCACAGATCTACCGGCAGCTCCTCGACGCCGTGCTCGACGGCCGGCTCAGATCGGGCGAACGGCTGCCCCCGACCAGAGAGCTGGCCCGCCGCCTGGAGGTCTCCAGGAACACCGTCGCCCTCGCCTACGACCGCCTGGTCGCCGACGGGTTCCTGGTGGGGCGGGCGGGCGCGGGGACGTTCGTCTCGGCGGAGCCGGTTCGGGGCCGGGCCGCACCGAAGGGCGTCGTACGGCCCCGTCCGGTCTGGCCCGACCTGCGCTTCCCGGAGGACGTCCCCGCCGCCCGGTACGACTTCCGCGTCGGCACGCCCGACGCCCGCCTGTTCCCCATGGAGAGCTGGCGCCGCCTGGTGGCCAGGGAGTTGCGGGCGAGCGCGGCAGGCTACGCCGACCCCGCCGGGCACGAACCCCTGCGCGCGGCCATCTCCCGGCACATCGGACTCAGCCGCTCGGTGCACGCGGGCCCCGGCGACGTACTGATCACCAACGGCGCCCAGCAGGCCCTCGACCTCGTCGGCCGGGTCCTGATCGAGCCGGGCGCGGTCGTGGCCGTCGAGGAGCCCGGCTATCCCCCGGCCCGCCTGCTGTTCCGCTCGCTCGGCGCCCGGGTGGCGGGCGTCCCCGTGGACGCGGAGGGCATCGACGTCGGAGCCGTCCCGGACGCCGCCCGCGTCGTCTACGTCACCCCGTCACACCAGTTCCCGCTGGGCACGCCCATGTCGCTGGCCCGCCGCGCCGCCCTGCTGGCCTGGGCGGAACGCCGCCGCGCGGTGGTCATCGAGGACGACTACGACAGCGAGTTCCGCTTCGGCGACCGTCCGCTCGAACCCCTCCAGAGCCTCGACCGCGCCGGCCGCGTCATCTACGTGGGGTCGTTCTCGAAGACCCTGCTCCCCATGCTCAGGCTCGGCTTCCTGGTCGCGCCCGCCTCGCTCGCGCCCGCGCTGCGCGCGGCCAGGCGGCTGTCCGACTGGCACGGCGAGCTGCCCACGCAGGCGGCGCTGGCCCGCTTCATCGACGAGGGCCTGCTGGCCCGGCACATCAGGAAGGCGACCCGTGAGTACGCCGCCAGGCACGCCCTGATCGCCGAGCACCTGGCCGCCGACGAGCGGCTGCTGCCGGTCCCGTCGACGGCCGGGCTGCACCTGTGTGCCCGCTTCGCGCCGGGCGTGTCCGTACGGTCCGGGCCGGGGCTGGCGGTGGAGGGGCTGGAGGCGTACTGCGGTGAGCGTCCGCCCCAGCGCGGCCTGGTGCTGGGCTACGGCGCGATCGGGACGGACGCCATCCCCGCGGGCCTGCGCCTGCTCACGTCGAGGATCAGGCCGACGACCAGGCCCAGGTCCAGGTCAGGGATGTCGGCGGGTCCAGAAGCGGCGGCTGCGCTCCCCTGACAACTGCGGGTCGTCGGGCGGCGAGGGCTGTTGCACGATCACGACCGTCGTACGCGCGTGGCGCGCGCAGTACATGCTGGTCGAGGGCAGGAAGATGCGGCTGAGCAGGCCGCGCCGCCCTCGTCCGAGCACCAGCAGGTCGCCCTCCCGCGCCAGGTCGACGAGGTGATAGCCGGGATCGCCGACCCGGCCGGTCACGGCGATCCTGAGGTCGTCGGGCATGCCGCCCGCCACGTCCTCGAACGCGCCCGTGACCACCTCGGTGCAGCGCGCCTCCTCCCCCACCCGAACCGCGTGCTGCACGGGCAGCGCCTCGGGGAAGGGATGAACGGGCGCGCGACTGACATGTACGGCCACCAGAGCCATCCGGTGCAGCCTGGCCGCGCCGATGGCCCAGGCCAGAGCCCAGCGGGCGGCAGGGGATTCGTCGACCCCCACGATCAGCCGCGGACCGCCGGGCAGATCCTGTTCCACGGTGCCTCCTGTCGAAGTACGACCATAGTGCGCCCACCGGCTGGTTACCGGGAGGTGGCACTTTGCGAACTCTGGAGTCCCGCACGCGGGCGGGCGTCGCACGCGGAGGTGGAACGAGGGTGGGTGCGACCCCGTCCCGCTCTCGACCGGCGGCTCGACGGAGGTGGTCGGCGTTCAGACCAGTTTGAGCAGGACGTCGTGCAGGGTTTCGCGTTCGGGCTCGGACAGCACCCCGTACGGCGCCGCGGCCCGCCGGTTCGTCTCCGCCTCGATCCCGGTGCGCAGGGGCCCGCCCGCCAGGCCGACGATCTCGGCCGCGGACAGGCCCGCCGCCCGCCAGGCCGCGGCGTGCGCGTCGGCGCGGTGGTAGCGAAGCGTGGCCAGCCGGTTGAACAGCAGCAGGCCCGGCCCCGCCCCGTCCGGCTCGTACGGCGGAGCGAGCAACTCCAGCGCCCCGCCCGGCAGCCGTGCCGCCCCGTCGAGCACCCGGCCGACCAGCGCGGCCGGTCCCGCCAGGTCGTGGCCCGCCCAGGCGCGACGGGTGGCGGCGGCGTGCGCGTCGTACAGCCGGTGCACGAACTCCAGGCCCTTGTCCGTCAGCCGCAGCCTCCCGTCGGGGTCCTCGGTCAGTGCGCCCTGGCTCAGGTGCTCCTGGAGGACCGGTTCGTGGTCGGACGGGTCGCCGTACCGGTGGATGGCGGCCAGCGCGGGACGGGTCAGCGGGCGCAGGGGGAGCGAGAAGCGCAGGTCGTACAGGTACCCGGGGGTCAGTCCTGAGGTCGCGGCGAGGTCGGCGACGGTGCGGGCGGCCGAGGCGTGCACGTTGACGTGGGCGGCATCGATGATCGGCGCGATGGACGCGGCATATTCCGATAGGTCCTGAAATTTCGGCATCGGGTTGATTATGGGGCGATAGGTTGCGGATCCGCAGGAAATCTCAATGCCGCCGAACCTGACCTCACGTCCAACCTCCCCGACCTGAGAGCTAGCCGTACCGCCCGCGGGCGGCCGGGCGCAGGGCGGCGGCCAGGTCGTCGGCGAGCGGCTCGATCTCCCCCACGTCCAGCGGCGACACGGTCAGCCGTACGGCGGGCGGCGTGCCGATGCGGTTGCGGGCACCCGGCGCGCAGGCCCATCCCCGGCCCAGCAGCCGGGTGATCGCGGCGGCCTCGTCCGCGACGGGGATCCACACGTTCAGCCCGCTGCGGCCGTGGGCCGGGAGGCCGCGTTCGGCCAGCGCCGCCACCAGCCCGTCCCTGCGCAGCCCGTACGCCCGGGCCACCGCCTCGGTGTCCACCGCCCGCGTACGCCAGAGGTGGGCGACCGCCCGCTGCAACAGGTGGCTCACCCAGCCTGCCGCCAGCCGCTGCCGTCCGCGCAGCCGATCGAGCGTGACCGGATCGCCCGTGACGGGCGCCAACCGCAGGTCGGGCCCGAACGCCTTGGCCGTCGAGCGAACGAGCACCCACCGCGCCGTGACCCCCGACAAAGCGTGCAGGGGCAGGTCCACGAACCCGGACCCGTGATCGTCCTCGATCAGCAACACCTCCGGGTACGCCGCCAGCACCCCCCGCAGTTCCCCCGCCCGCCGCGCGGAGACGGCGGCGCCGGTCGGGTTCTGGGCACGGGCGGTGATCACCGCGGCCCGCGCACCGCTTCGCAGCGCCCGTTGGAGCTCCTCGGGCAGCGGCCCCTCGTCGTCCAGCCGCATCGGCACCGGCCGCAGGCCCATGACGCCGACCAGGTCGAGGAGAGCCGTCCAGCCCGGGTCCTCGACCGCGATCGCGTCACCGGGACGCAGATGGGCGGCCAGCACCCGCTCGACCGCGTCGAGGGTGCCCGACGTGATGGCCGGTGTCCTTTCCGGTGCGCCGTCGGCTCGCAGGCGTTCCCTGGCCAGGGCGATGAGTTCCTCGTCGTCGCCGGTGCCGTACATGGCGGGTCGTTCCTCGTGCGCCCGCGCCGCGGCGGCCAGCGCGTCGTGCAGCGGCGGCAGCAGCCGGGGATCGGGGTTGCCCTTGGACAGGTCGCGCACGCCCGGCGGCACCTCGATCCGGATCTCCTCCCTGAAGGTGCTGGCCGGACGCGGCCTGACGCGGGTCCCCCGGCGCCCGGCGGTCTCCACCACGCCGCGTTCACGCAGCAGCCGGTACGCTGCCGCCGCCGTACCAGGGCTGACCCCGGCCGCGACCGCCACCTCGCGCACGGGGGGCAACATCGTCCCAGGTGACAGCCGTCCCGCCGACACGGCCGCCTCGACACCCGCCGCGATCTCACTGGCCGTCCCACCGACGATCCGATATGTTTCTGACACAAAACACATTATGTACCAATACAAAGAGGTTTCGCGTGCTTATTCACCCCTGGGATGCCGCTCGGGACGCCGACGAGTGGCGAAGCTGGCTGCGTACGCGCGACTTCGGCCAGATCGTGGCCAACGGCGTGGACGGCGCGGCGCCCGTGGTCGTGCCGACGCACTTCCTGTTCGACGGGCAGGAGGTCGTGCTCCACCTCGCCAGGCCCAACCCGATCTGGGCCGCGCTGGAGGCCGCTCCGGCGGCGGTGGTGAGCGTGCACGACGACTACGCCTACATCCCGACCGGCTGGCGCTCCGACTCCCCCGAAACGGGCGTGCCCACCAGCTACTACGCCTCCGTGCAACTCGTCTGCCAAGCCGAGATCGTGGACGACAAGGAGGGCAAGGCCGACATCCTGCGCCGCCAGCTCGCCCACCACCAGCCCGATGGCGATCACGGGGAGGTGTCCGCCGACGGGGGCCCGTACCGGAAGATGCTGTCGGCAATCCGGGGGCTACGGCTGCGGGTCGTGGACGTACGCGCCAAGTTCAAGTACGACGACCACCGCCCGGCCGAGTTCCGGGAGCGCGTCGCCGCCGGGCTCGCCGAGCGCGCCCACCCCGGCGACGTCGGCGCCCTGGCCCAGCAACGCAGACGCGGTGCCACCCGCTGACCGCGAGCCGGTTGATCACCACCCACCCACAGCCTGTGGAAAAACAGCACACTCTGTGGATAACCCCCTCCACGCAGGACGCCACCCCACACGCTGAGTGCGGAGGGCGTCAGGTTGTCGACGCACCTGCTCGCAGCCCCTGCCGCCCTCGCCCCTGGCCCACTGTTTCCCAGCTCAAAGCCCCATCGCCGACGCGCGGCGACCGCCCGCCCCACCCGGACGGCCGCCCTCGCCCGACCTCCCGCACACCGCTCCGACGACCCGCGCCGCCCTCGCATACCACAACCCACACCCTGTGGACGACGGAACCGCCGACGTCCCCGCGAGCATCGTGACCGCCGCCGCCCCCACGATGGCGGCGGACCGTACGCACTTCCTCTGGCTCATCACCGGCAGCACGCTAGCGCCGCCCCACCGGCCACCGGCTCAGATCAAAAATCCTCGAATCGTGGACGGCGAGAACAATGTCACCACTGAACGCGTCTGAAGCCGTATGAGCGACTTGGCGCAAGGTGGGCGGCATCTCGGGTGGCAGGGGTGCTTCAACGTCCGCGAGTTGGGCGGCATACCGGTGCTCGGTGGCGGCGCGATCCGGGCAGGAGCCGTCGTCCGGTCCGACAACCCGGAACGCCTCACCGCCAAGGGCTGGTCGGCCCTGGTCGAGCACGGCGTGCGAACCGTCGTCGATCTACGGAACGCGGACGAGAGAAAGGCGGACCTCGCCGCCCGCCCGGCAGTGCTGACGACCGTACACGTGCCGTTGGACGACTCCGCCGACAGGGCGTTCTGGAGTAATGTCCGGGACAACGAACTGGACGGATCTCCGCTCTACTACCGGCCGTTTCTCCGGCGGAAGGCACAGCGGTGCGCGGCGGCCGTAGGGGCCGTCGCTCGCGCGGAGCCCGGCGGGGTGCTGGTGCACTGCACGCTCGGGCGCGATCGGACAGGGCTCATCGCCATGCTGCTCCTGGCGCTCGCCGGAGCGCCGCCGGAGGACATCGCCTCCGACTACGAGGAGAGCACCGGGAGGCTGCCCGCGTTGTTCGAGGCGTCGGGGATCGCGGACCAGACCGAGAAGATCCGGGGAATTCTGGCGCGCAGGAACACCACCGCCCGGGCCGCGCTGCTCGACACGCTGAACGAACTCGACGTGGAGGAGTCGCTGCGGGCGGCCGGGCTGGACGACCGCGACTTCTCGGCCCTCCGAGCCCGGCTGCTCGACGCCGAGCCCCGATGGCCCACGCCTCAGCCCTCGGCGTGATGCCGGTCCTTCCGGTCGTTCACCGGCGGGGGGCGATCGGTCGACATCCGATGCCGACTTTCCTAGGGTCACAGTATGGATGTGGGCACGGGGCTGACCGCCGCCGGTCTCGTCGTCGCCGTCGTGGGCGCCGTGATCGCATGGCTCCAGTTGCGGAGCGCGCAGCACACGAAACCGGCCCTGTCCCCCGGCCGCCCGAGCAAGGGGCCGGACAATCCGGCGCCGCGAGCGAGAATCCTGCCACCCCCGCACGGACAACTGCCGGAGTTCCTGCGTGGCCGCGACTCCCTCCTGAACGAGCTGAGGTCCCTGGTTCGACGCCCCGACGGGAAGACGCACGTGGTGTCCGGCCTGGGCGGTGCGGGAAAGACCACCGTCGCGCTGCAACTGGCCGCGGACGTCCAGTCAGAAGGACGGCCGACGTGGTGGGTCTCCGCGACCGACTCGCATACGTTCGTGCTGCAGATGCTGAGCCTGTGCCGCGAACTGGGCGCCACGAGCGGCGAGGTCGAGGAGGCGCTGGAAGGGCGGCGCAATGCCGCCGACCTGGTCTGGCGGTTCCTGGACGAGTCCGAGGGCTGGCTGCTGGTCATGGACAACGCGGATGATCTGCGCGTGCTCGACTCAGGGAACCAGCATGTCAGCGGGGGCAACGCCTGGCTGCGCCCGACGCGCTCCGGCCTGCTCCTGGTGACGAGCCGCGTGGGCGCGAGCGCCGAATGGGGCCGACATGCCGAGGTGCACAGGATCGGCGCATTGTCGCCCCAGGACGGCGCACGCGTGCTGCTGGACATGGTGCCTTCGGCGGGGAGCCCGGCAGAGGCCGAGGAACTGGCGGAGAGACTCGGAGGATTGCCGCTGGCGCTGCATCACGCCGGAATGCACCTCGCCGCGACTTTCACTGTGGAGCGCGATTTCATGGCCTATCGTGACGCGTTGGACGACGACTCGCATGGTTTGCTGCGCCAAGGCGCCGATAATCGGTCGGACATGGCGACCACGTGGGAGATGTCGCTCAACTTGCTGGCGAGCCGGGCGGTCCCCCAGGCGCGTACGCTGCTCGGCGTCCTTTCCTGCTTCCCGGCTCCGCTGCCGGTTCCCGAATGGCTCATCGACCAGCGGGTGCTCGCCGACGAACTCGGCCTCACCGGAAGTGGCCGGGTGGCCGACGGGCTGATGGCACTGCACTCGGTGGGGCTGGTCGAATCGGTGGGGCAGGTCGAACACGTCCGCCCGGCCGATCACGACGCGGCCGGCGTGGCCGTCCATCCGCTGGTGGCCGAGACGACCAGGCGCAACCTCGCAGGCAGCGAACTGGGCAGGCAGACCGCCACCGCGGCCGTCGCCCTCGTCACCGGAGCCGTCAGCCGGCTGAGCGTCGACCGGACGACCGACTGGCCGAGGTGGGCGGCGCTGTCGGCCCAGGTCCGCGGGATCTGGACGGCCGCCGTCAAGGATCTGGACGATGCCGGCCTCGCGGCCCTCGCCTCGAACACGGCCATGTGCGCGATCGGATCGACGTACGGGGGCTCGTACCGCTCGGCCCTGGAGTTGACGACGGTGGCCTTGGACAGGTTCGAAGACCGGCTGCCCCCGGACAACCTGGCCATCCTCGACCTCCGGCACCGGCACGCCAGCGCGAAGATGTTCCTGGGCCTCGCCGTGGAAGCCGAGGAGGAGTTCCGCGGGATCCTCGCGGACCGCACGCGGGTGCTCGGCCCCGACCACCCGAAGACGCTGGCGATCCGCCACAACCTGGCACGCGTACTGGCCGACCAGGAGCGATTCGACGAGGCTCTGACCCAGTTCGAAGACGCCCACGAAGCCAAGGCGCGAGTTCTCGGGCCGGAGGATCCCGACACGCTGGCCACCCGGCACGAGGCGGCTCGGGTCCTGCTGGCCCAGGGCAAAGGCGCCGAAGCGGAGGCCGAACTGCGTGCCATCCATGACATCAAGGTAAGAGTCCTCGGCCCTGAGCACCCCGACACGCTCGTCACCCGGCACGAGATCCCCCGTTCGCTCCTGGCTCAGGACAAACCACAGGAGGCCGAGGCCGAGCTACGGGACCTCCTGCGACTTCGCCGCCGATTGCTGGGCGAGGATCACCCGCACGTGCTGACCACGGGAAACCTGCTGGCGCACGCGCTGGAGGCGCAAGGACGACACCCCGAGGCCATCGAACAGTTCGGCCGGATCCTCGATGCTCGACAACGGATCCTGGGCGCCGACAACACCTACACCCTCGCAACCCAGGAAGCGCTGTCGAGGCTGCGGGAGAAAACGGCGCACAGCAGCCCCTGAGTCGCCGGGTGCTGGGCGCCCGGTCGCCTTGGGCGGGCTACTCGCCGAGCTTGATGTGCTGGGCGTCCATGGGGACGGCGCCGCCGCGGAAGGGCGGGCGGTGCCAGCGGATCGCGGCCTCGTGGCAGGCCGCCGCGCCTGCCGCTCCCAGCGCGACATCGACGCCGTCGGCCGAGGCGGCGGCCGCCGCGTCCCCGAACAGCCGCATCGCGTCCACGGTGACGAGGTCGTGGCCGTTGGCGCGCAGTGCGGCGGCGAGGCGGTCGTGGCGGTCCCGCCCGGCGCGGCCGGTCAGGTCGATGGTGCAGTGCGGCTGCGGGCCGACGAAGAAGTCGACGTGGCCGCTCTCCTCCAGCGCCACGGCGCGGGTGGCCACGCCCGCGGCCTCGATGAGCTTCAGCATCCAGAAGTCACCGGCGCTGCGCAGGTCGGGCAGGGTCAGCACCGTTGCGGACGAAGGAGCGGTGCCGGGCCAGGGCAGCGGCGTTCGCGCGTGTTCCCTGGCGAACGCCGCCAGCAACCCGCCGACCTCGCGGCCGAAGCCGGTCAGGTCGCGGCCGCACAGGCCGAGCACGCCGGCCGACAGGGAGACGTACCCCGCGGCCGGGATCGTCTCCGTCACCTGCGGCATGGGCACCAGGCGTACCTGGTCGGCGGTCTTGACCAGGGCGGATTCGCCGTTGGTGGTCAGCGCGACGGTACGCAGGCCGGCGGCGCGGGCGATGCGCAGGGCCAGCACCGTCGCGCCGGTGTTGCCCGACTGGGAGACACCGACCACCGTGTCGCACCGGGGCGGGATCTCCCCGGTCCAGGCGATGTCACCCGCCGACAGCGCCCGGTGACCGTACCGCTGCGCGAGGAGCGCGGCGGCGAGCGAGTCGCCCGAGCCGACGAACACGGCGTTCCCGAGGTCGCCGCGGTCGTCCGGGCTCGGGGCGGCGGGAGAGTTCAGGGCGGGCAGGGACTCCAGGGCGGAGGCCAGGGTGGCGAGTTGTTCGGCGGCGAGCGCCGGTTCGGACGTCACTACTTATCCTTCCTTCGTCATCGTGACACCGGGCAGCGGTGCGGTGAGCGGGGCATGCCCGGGGAGTGCGTGGTGGCCGACGCCGGACAGGACGATCCTGGCCGCGCTGACCCCGTACGCGGTCGCCTCGGCCACGTCGGCTCCGGCCGCCAGCGCGGCGACGGTGGCGCCGGCCATCGTGTCGCCCGCTCCGGTCGTGTCGACGATGTCGTCACCGCCGATGGCCGAGTCGCGTACCGTCCAGGACGGTCCCGCCGGATCGGCGACGTAGGCGCCTTCGGCGTCCAGGCGGGCGACGACCGCGAGGTTCAGCCGTACGGCGAGCCGCCCGGCCGCGACGCGCGGCTCGGGGTGCAGGGCGGCCAGTTGCACCCTGCTCGGCAGCAGCACCCCCGAGGCCACCCGGATCGCTTCCCAGTACGCCCAGCCGAGCTTGCTCACCTGCGACTGATCCGGGTCGACGCCGACCACGGTCCGCTCGTCGTAGCCGCGGTCGAGCCGCACCGGCGAGCAGAACAGCAGACCATCGAGGCCGGTGAAGAAACCGGGCGGGACCGGGCCAGGCGTGGGAACGCTGTCGTCCTCCTCGGCGATCTCCATGCCGGGCGGCGGCGCGGTCGTCACCAGGCGACGTCCCTGCGGCGAGTCGAGCAGCCAGACCCGCACCGGATCCGGTACGGACGTGCACGCGGACAGGTCGACGCCGGCGGCGGTGAGGGTCTCGGCGAACTCCGGGACCGAGTCCGGCAGCTTGCACCGCAACCGCACCCGCGTACCGGCGACGAGACGCGCGCCGAGGGCGGCGTACAGGCCGGGACCGCCGAGGCGGTCGTAGTGCGCCGGCCGTCCGACCCGCACGATGTGGTCCACGGAGAGGCCGCCGACGACACCGACCAGCGTGGTCATCGGCTCCCGCCCGGTGCCACGACCTCGGCCGCGGCCTCGATCTCCGCCAGCAGGTCGTTCTTGCGGGCGCGGTCGAGGAAGGACGCCTCGATGGAGTTCTCCGCCAGTTGGCGCAGGTCGGCCGGGGTCAGGTCCAGTGCGCGGGCCGTCGCGCCGACGTTGTCGTCCAGGTAGCCGCCGAAGTACGCGGGGTCGTCGGAGTTCACGGTCACGTGCAGCCCGCGCCGGAGCATCTCCCGGAGCGGGTGCGCGGCCAGCTCCGGCACGACGCGCAGCCGTACGTTGGACAGCGGGCACACGGTCAGCGGGATCCGCTCGGCCACCAGGCGGTCGACCAGGCGGTCGTCCTCCAGGCAACGGACGCCGTGGTCCACGCGTTCCACCCGCAGGACGTCCAGGGCCTCCCAGATGTAGGACGGCGGGCCCTCCTCGCCGGCGTGTGCCACGCAGTGCAGGCCCTCGGCCCTGGCGCGCTCGTAGACGGCGGCGAACTTGGACGGCGGGTGACCGACCTCGGCGGAGTCCAGGCCGATGCCCAGGATCGGCGTGCCGAGGGCGAGAATGCGGTCGAGGGTGCGCAGGGCGTAGTCGGCGTCCAGATCGCGCAGGAACGCGATCAGCAGCCCGGTGCTGACGCCGTGCTCGCGCTCGCTGGAGGCGAGCGCGGTGGACACGCCCTCCAGCACCGTCTCCAGCGCGATCCCGCGGTCCAGGTGCGCCTGGGGGTCGAGGAACACCTCGGCGTGCCGCACCCCGCCCGCCGCGGCGCGGGCGAGGTAGGCCGTGGTCATGTCGGCGAAGTCCTCGGCGGTCCGCAGCGTCGCCATGTTCGCGTAGTACAGGTCGAGGAAGGACTGCAGGTCGGTGAAGTCGTACCTGCGGGCCAGGTCGGCGACGTCGGCGTAGGGGAGGGTCACCCGGTTGCGCTCGGCCAGCGCGAAGATCGTTTCGGGTTCCAGTGTGCCTTCGAGGTGCAGATGCAGCTCCGCGCAGGGCAGGGTCACGACGCGCCGCCCGGCTCCGCCGTCAGGGCGTCGACGAGCATGGTCAGGATCTTGTCGTGGTCGGCGCTCACGGCGACGTTCAGCAGCGGCAGGTGGTCCCAGCGGAAGTGCTCGCGCTCGTCGACGACGGTCTGCCCGAGCGTGGCGGTGCCCGTGGTCTCGACGGTGACGTGCAGTTTCTCGGTGGTGAGCACCGACGGATCCAGGCAGGCGGCGACGGCCATCGAGTCGATCAGCCCACAGTACGAGTCGAACCCCATGTCGCGCACGTAGTCGGCGATGTCGAGCAGGAACGCCGCCTCCGGACGGTCGGACGTCGCGAGCCGTTCGCGGTCCTCCGCACGCAGGTCGAGGTCGGGGTGGGTGACGACGTCCAGCCCGAGCGCGGTGATCGGCACGCCCGACCGGAAGACGTGCTGGGCGGCCTCGGGATCGACGTAGACGTTCCACTCGCTCACGGGGTTGTCGCCGGTGGCGCGGGTGTAGGCGTACCGGTTGCGACCGAAGGCGCCGCCGATGAGGTAGACATGGGCGATCCTGGTCGCCAGGGACGGGTCGCGCATGAGGGCCAGGGCGAGGTTGGTGAGCGGGCCGAGGGCCAGGACGGTGATCTCGCCGGGTGCGGCGTTCACCACGTCGGCGATGACGTCGGGGGCGAACCGCGGGTCCAGCGGCGTGGACGAGGCGGCCAGGCCCGTGTTGCCGAGCCCGTCGTCGCCGTGCGAGAACGGGTCTCTCGGGTAAGGGCGGACGAGAGGCGTCTGCGTCCCCCGCGCCACCGGAATCGACTCCGCGTCGAGCAGTCGCAGGACGCGCAGCGCGTTCTCGGCCGCCCGGTCGGCCTGCAGGTTGCCCGACACGGCGGTCAGCGCCTTGATGTCGAGCCCGGCGCGGCGCGCGAACATGATCGCTACCGCGTCGTCGATGCCCGGGTCAGTGTCGATCAGTACGGACCTCATTCGCCTTCCCCTCGGATCCCGAGCCGGGGCAGCCACATCGGCAGCCCGGCCGCTTCTGCGGTGCGATCGAGCCGGTGGAGGAGCGCGATCCCCTCCAGCGCGACGTCGATCGCGGTGATGTGCCCGGCGCCCGCCTGGAAGGTCGCGCCGGTGCTGATGTTGTCGGCGACCGAGCAGATCGATCCGCCGCGCCGCCCGAAGAGCTGCGCGAGCGTGACGATCGCCGCGGACTCCCTGTCGCCGTTGAGCACCCCGGCCCTGGCCCAGTCGTCGACCACGGTGGTGTGCCAGGACTGCAGGTAGCCGCCGACGCCGGGCCGGCCGCCGGCCACGAAGTCGCTGTCGGTGGACCGGGTGACGCCGACATGGTACGGCGCGCCCGCGTCCTGGGCCGCCTGGGTGAGGGCGAGCACGACCAGCGGATGGCTGGCCGCCGGCCAGGACGACGGCACGTACGCCGCCGTCATGCCCTCGTCGCGCACCACTCCGGAGGCGATGACCAGGTCGCCGGGGCGGACCTTCGGGTGCATGCCGCCCGAGCCGCCGACCCGCAGGTACGTCGTGGCCGAGGTGTTCTCCAACAGTTCGTGCATGACCAGCTCCGCCTCGGGAGAGCCGGAACCGCCGGAGACCACGCTGACCGACGCGCCCCGGTACGAGCCGGTCCACGTGCTGAACATGCCCGACCGGCCGACGACCCGCGCGCCGTCCAGCTTCGCGGCGATCTGCTCGGCCGGGTCCAGGTCGTACGCGCACAGCGGGTCTCGCACCGTGACGATGACGTACTCGCCGACCTGGGCGGGATCGACCCGCGTCAGCGCCGGGCGTCCGTCGACGTAGAGCCCGCGAAGCGGGACGTGCGCCGCGTGGTCGTAGCGTTCGAGCGCCTTGCGGTTGAGCGGGCCGACCGACGACAGATCGTTCGGGTCCGGGCTGCTCACCGCTACTGCCCCACGACCTGGACGTGGAACTGCCGGTTACGCGGCCCGTCGTGCTCCATGAAGTACACCTTCTGGGAATGGCCGAGCAGCGGCGCGCCGTCGGTGACGATCAGCGACAGGGACGTGCCGATCAGGGTGGACTTGACGTGACCGGCGGCGTCCTGCGGCGTGTCGTGCTGGTGCTTGAAGTCGATCCGGGTCGGGATCCACCGGTTGACCTCGTCCATCACGTCGACCAGGCCGAGAGGGTCGGGGAAGGAGATGATGCCGACGCTGGCGGTCGTGTGCGGCAGGCTGACCACCGCGACGCCCTCGCGGACGCCGCTTTCTGTCACCGCCTTGACGACCTCGTCGGTGATGTCGATGGCACGGTTGCCGTCGGTGCGGAGCTTGAATGTCGCGACCATGGGAGTGGGGAGAGCCTTTCAGGAGTTGGCGAGCGGCACGGTGATCCGGCTCGATCGGGTGGTCGAGCCGTCGGCTGAATCCGCCCATCCGTCCCGGCCGCCGCGACCGGGCTCCTCGCCGCGCAGCCGCATCAACTCCTCGGCGAGGAGCGCGAGCGGCACGATGTGCAGCAGCGGCTGCCACAGCTCGCGCACGCCCGCCGCGTACGGGAGGTGCACGCCGGCGAGCGGCTGGTCGGAGACGGTGGCGGTGGGACGGCCCAGCTTCTCCAGGAGAGGCGCGATCTCCTCGGCGCGGGACCGGGCGGCGCCGTCACCGGGCGTGGTGAGGACGACCGGGATCGACGTGTCGGCGGTGAAGTACTCCAGGTGCGCGAACTCCTCCACGTCCTGGTCCCGGGCGGAGATCCCGGTGGCTTCGAGGACCTTCGCCGCGCCGTAGCCCGCGCTCGCCCGGGAGGGGCCGGACCCCAGGTACTGGAGCTGTGCCCGGTCGCCCCAGTCCGCGGCGAGGCGCGCGACCACGGGCGCGACCTCGGCGACGGTCTGGTCGACGGCGTCGGCCAGCGCGGCCAGCTCGCGCCGCAGCACGCCCGCCTCGTCCATCGTGTAGCGTCCGCGTACTTCGCCGCTGCGGATGGCGAGGTGGAACAGGCCGAGCAGGCTCATGGCGTAGGACCGCACTCCCGGCGCCGCCGCGAAGGGCGGCGCGGCGACCGGAAGGACCTTGTCGGCCGCGGCGGCGAGCCTGCTGTCGGCGGCGGCGGTGACCGCCACCACGAAGTTGCCCTGCGCCTGGGCGGTACGCGCGGCCTCGACGACGCGGGCGACCTCGCCGGAGTTGGAGACCGCGACGACCAGGGGCCGGAACCGCCGGCCGCCCACGAGGTCGCCGATCCGGTACCGGGCGGCGGTGAGGGCGTCGTCGGCGAAGCACGGCAGCCCGGTCAGCTCCTGCCAGGCGAACTGGGCCGCTCGGGCCGCGAAGAACGAGTCCCCGCATCCGGTCAGGAGCACCAACTGGAGCGCGTGGTGGTCCGGTGTGCCGATCGTGCGGCGGGCGTGGTCTTCCACCTCCCAGGTCGTGTCGCGGATCAGCGCGCCCAGGCTTTCGACCTGGGCGCGGAGAGCGGTGTGTGTCATGCGAAATCCGATCGTGATGGGTCGGGAACTGTCGGGAAAAGGATCAGATGGCGTGGTGGGTGACCGGGGTCAGCGCGGTCCGCTGCTCCAGCAGTTCCGCCCGCGCCGGGCCGTGGGCCGCGGGCGGCCCGTACTGCTCGATCACGAGCGACGCCGCCGCGGCCGCCCGGCGGGCGGCGAGCACGAGGTCGCCGGTGTCGCCGAAGGCGGCGAGTAAGGCACCGCTGTGGCTGTTACCGGCTCCGGTGGGATCGACGACGGGGCCGCTGGGGGCGACGCCCACGTGCGTCAGCTCACCGCCGTCGCACAGGATGGTCCCGGCAGCGCCCATCCGCAGGCTGACGCGCGCGGCGCCCGCCTCGGCGAGCATGGCGGCGCAGGCCGCGGGCTGCTCGACGCCGCACAGCCCGCGGGCTTCCGTCAGGTTGACGGAGAAGAGGTCCACCTCGCGGAGCAGGACGCTGACCTGGTCGAAATGGCCCGGGTCACAGACGTCGGCCGAGATCTCCCAGAGCACCGGGCAGCCGGCGGCTCGGGCGTGGGCGATCACGCCGTCCCAGTCGCGGGGATCGACGCCGGCGAACAGATAGAGTCCGCGCAGCGAGTCCCAATCGGCGGGAATGTCGGCGACCCTGGGCGCCATGCTCGCGAAGTGGTCCAGCCCCAGCAGGGGCATCTCGCTCCGCTCCCCGTCGGCGCGGTAGACGATCCTGGACCGGGGGGTGCGCTCCCCCGCCACCCTGAGCGCCGTCGTGACGATCCCCCATGCGTCCAACCGGTCGAGATCGGCCCGCCCCAGGTCACGGCCGATGCCAGAGATCAGACCGGCCGGACCTCCGCCGGCCGTGGCCGCGCCGAGGGCGGCGTAGAACCCGGCGCCGCCGAGCAGGCCGGGCACTTCCGTACCGTCGGCGAGCACGAGATCGTCGATGATGAGGCGGCCCAGCACGGCGTATCCCGGACCGGGTTCCCTCATCGTGTCGTCCGTCATGCCGGCCGCCGTTCTGGCCGGGTCGCGGCGATGGCGATCCCGTCGGCGAGCATGGTGCCGCGTTCGATGAGGAAGCCGGCCCCGCCGTGCCGGTAGGGCATCGTCGTGTCGGACGCGTGGAGTACGCGTTCCCCGTCCACCAGCAGCTCGATCTCGCTCCCCGTGCACGACAGCCGTACGTCGTAACCACGGTCCTGCTCGTACGGCCAGTCGCGGACCGCCAGCACCTGCCGGTGGCGATCGCGCTGCTTGACCAGGCTGACGCGGGAGCCGCCGGAGAAGACGGCCGCGTAGAAGCGGCGATGTCCCGCGCTGCGCACGACGAGGCCGCCGCTGTCGTGCAGGCTGAACATCAGGGTCGAGCCGGCGGAGTAGTCGTCCCAGTCGCGGCCGCCGATCGTGACCACGCCCAGCTCCCCCGGGTGCGACACGGAGTAGCTGTAGCCGAAGTCGGCCTCGAAGTTGCGGGCCGACGCGACCCAGGCGTCCAAGGGCACCGGGTGGGTGTCCCAGATGGACGACAGGAGGACGCCCGACTGGGTGAAGCGCGTGGGCGCGCCCCGCCAGTCGACCTCCTCCACCGTGACAGCGCCGTCGAACCGTTCGGCGGACTCCAGCTCGATGCCGAACCTGAACAGCAGGTCGGCGCCCACCTCGGGCACCTGCCAGCGCAGTGTCACCGGCTCCTGTCCCAGCGCGAACGGCTCGCTGACGCTGCGCCGGATCTCGCCGCCGCGGTGGTGCAGCACGTACAGGCGCGCGGACGGCGCGGGCGACCGGTCCGCGCGGATCCGTGCCGTGACCACCTGCCCGGGGTAGAGGGACGGGCTGGCCACGGTGGAGAAGTTCGTCATCCGGTCGGCGGGGTCGAGGAAGACCGGGGTGGACGCGGCGGCGGTGAGCCCCGGGCCCAGCCCGCGGCAGCGCAGGAGCAGACCGGCGCCACTGGTGCCCTCCACCTCGACGGTCGGGTAGGCGGCATCGGCGTAGGGGCAGCTCTGGAAGCCCTGGACCGAGCCTCGGTACCGGAAGCCGAACCGAGGGCCGACGTCGTCCTTGAGGCTCTCCCCTCGGGCTCGGGCCGCCGCGCGGACGATCTGGTCGGCCTCGCGCACGGCGTCGGAGACGCACGCGCCGCCGTCCGCGGTGACGACGAGCAGCCGGTCGGCGACGGCGGCGCGCAGGTCCACCTGCGCGGTCAGGGCGTCCAGGCCGAGCCGTACGCCGTTGAGGCTGCCGACGCAGCCGGCGTTGCTGTCGGTGTCGAAACCGGCCGACGAGGCGATCATGACGGAGCGCTGGAAGTCGTCGCCGCCCAGCAGCAGGGCGGCCAGCGTCATGGCGTGGTTGGGCACCACATGACAGGGCCCTGGATACTGCCGGTAGCCGTGCCGCCGATCGATCCGGTCGCGGACCGCGCGCCAGTCGTCCTCCTTCGCGCAGAGATCGACGACGTCGTCGATCACCCGCTGAAGGAGAGGCGAGGTGACGTAGCCGCGGCACTGCTCGATGAGCCGGTGCAGGTCCGTGACGTCGAAGGCGAGGGCCCGCAGCGCGCCGAGGAACGCGGCGGCCTCGACGGCGATGCCGTCGTGGCTGACCGAGGCCGCCCGGCGGACCAGCGCGGCGGCGCGTTCCGGATCGCCCGGGTGCATCATCGAGAAGGCGTCGCTGAAGATCTGTGAGCCGACCTGCTCCGACAGGGTGCGCCCGTTCAGCTCGGCCGACCCGCTCGCGGGCGCGGTGACTCCGGCACGCAACCGGAGGAAGGCGGTGTGCTCGGTCGAGCGCCCCAGGCCGCCCCACCACAGGATCGTCTTGTCCTCGATGACGTAGTTCAGCCAGGTGTCGCCGATCTGCTCGGCGGTCGGTTCGGGGTCGGGCCCGTGGTCGGCGACGGCGCGGAAGAAGGCGAAGGTGCCGGAGATGTCGTCATCGGCGACGATCAGCGGGAGGTCCAGGGCGGAGTTGATGTAGTACGACAGCTCCCCGAACCGGGTCTGGATGTCCTCGTACGGCCAGCCCTCGACCGGGCGGCCGAGATAGACCCCGATTATCTTGCCGAGCACCCCGGCGTAGATCGCCTCGGCGTAGTCGGCGGCTGACTTGCTCACCTGCGTGGTTCCCATCTCTGCACGGAAAGGCCGCGGGCCAGGATCGCCCCGCGGTCGACGACGAGCCCCGCTCCGCCGCCGGCGTACGCGTCGTCGCGGGCCTCCGCGACCACGGCGCCGTCGACCAGGAGCGACAGCCTCTCGCCGAACAGCCTGAACTCCAGGTCGCGCACGTCGTCGATGCGATGGTCGACCGGGGCGCTCGCCAGCACGGTCTGCGCGCCGTCACGACGGCGGACGATCAGGGCCCGCCCCGCCGACAGCAGCCCCGCGTAGTAGCGGCGATGGCCGCGCGCGCGGCCCACGAGCCCGGCCGCGTCCTGCTGGTTGAAGGTGATGCGCGAGGCGACCGAGTAGTCCGACCAGTCGGCGGTGCCGATGGTCACGATCCCGTTCTCCTCCGGATGGGAGAGCGAGAACGTGGTCGTGTAGTCGGGTGCGAAGTTCGCCGCCGAACTGGTGAAGGTGCGCAGCCAGGCGGTGTCGGTCGTCCACGGGGTCAGATCGGGCGAGAGCTCCTCGGCCAGGCCGAGGCGGAAGTCCTCGGGAGCGCCGGCCCAGTCGAGGTCGACGAGGGTGACGCTGCCGTCGAGGCGGGCGCCGGAGGTGAACTCGAGGCCCAGGCGGTGGACGGCCTTCCCGCCGGTGTCGGGCAGGGTCCAGCTCACCCGGTTGACGCCCACGGCCAGCGGCCGGCGCTCGGCCCTGCGGGTCTCCACGACCTTGTCGTCGCCGTAGACGTCGATGAAGAAGTTCATCGCGGGCGCTCGGTCGCCTCGTACGTCGAGGGTCGCCCGGACGGTCTGCGTGCCGTACAGGGAGGGGCTGCCGACGACCTCGAAGTAGCTCGTCCCCGCCACCCCCGTCGACCGCGGATCGCAGGAGGTCTCGACCGAGATGGCGGCGCGCGTCCCTGGGGCGAGCGCGCGGAAGGCGGCCGTCAGCCCCTGGCCGGTGTTGGTCAGGGACGTCAGCGCCTGGTCGAGCCCGGTGCCCGGGTGGGGCCTGAACCCCTGGGTGGAGCCGGGGAACTCGAACGCGAAGCGCGGAGTGGCCGGCGGAACCGGCTCGCCGCGCAGTTCGGCGCCCGCGGCGAGGATCTTGCGGGTCTCCCGTACGGCGTCCGTCACGCACTCGCCGCCGTCGGAGCTGACGGCGAAGAGCCGGTCGGCGACCGGGGTACGCAGGTCCGCGCCGGCCGAGAGCCCGGCCAGGCCCAGCCGGATGCCGTTGACACAGCCGACGTTGCCGGTGTTGCTGTCGGTGTCCCAGCCGGCCGAGGTGCAGATGGACAGGCTACGCTGGAAGTCGTCGCCTCCCATGAGCAGCGACATCAGCACCGCGGCGTGGTTGGTCTGCATCGGGCTGTTGCCGGGATAGTTCGCGTAGCCGTGCCGGTCTTCGATCCAGTCCCTGACCTCGTGCCAGTCGTCGGTGGCCGAGCATGTGGTCACCACCTCCTCGACGAGGCGGTGCAGCCGGGGTTCCGTCACGAACGCCAGGCCGCGTTCGACCAGGGTCGTCATGTCCCGCTCGGTGAAGGCGAGCGCCTCCATCGCCGCGATCAGGCACGCGGCGTCCACGGCCAGTTCGTCGTGGCTGACCGAGGCGGCGGCCCGCGCGAGCGCCGCGGCGCGCTCGGGGTCGCCAGGGCTGACCAGGCCCCATCCGTCGACGAAGATCTGCGCGCCCACCCCCTCCGCCATCGACCGCCCGTTCAGGGCGATCGAGCCGGTGGCGGGCGGGACGACGCCCGCCTTGAGCCGCAGGTACGCGGTGTGCTCGGTGGACCGGTTGAGCCCGCCCCACCACAGGATCGTCTTGCCCTCGATCGCGTAGTTCAGCCAGGTCGACCCGACCGCCGCCGCGTCCAGTGGGCGGACGTCGGGGTGGTCGGCGAGGGCGCGGAAGAAGACGAACGTGCCGGAGATGTCGTCGTCAGGGACGATCAGCGGGACGCCCAGGCTCTCGGCGACGTAGAACTCGATGGCGCCGAACCGTTCGCGGATCGCCGGGTAGCTCCAGCCCTCGACCGGGCGGCCGAAGTACACCCCGATGATCTTCCCGAGCACGCCCGCGTAGGTGCGCTCGGCGATCGTCTCGTCGTACGGCGCGGGGGACGCCGATACGGACCTGCTCATCCCTTCACCGAGCCGCTGACGAATCCGTCGACGAAGTGCCGCTGGAGCAGGATGAAGACCACCATGATCGGCGCCACCAGGATCACGGCGCCGGCCATCATCACGCCCTGGTCGGTGCTGAACGTGCCGTTCATCGACAGGTACCCCAGGGTGGCGGTGATGCTGGACTCCTCGCCGCCCTGCAGGAACGTGGAGGTGATCAGGAACTCGTTCCAGGCCATCAGGCCCACGATCGTGGCAACGGTGATGAGCCCGGGCGAGACGACCGGCAGCATGACCGAGCGCAGCAGTTGGAAGGTGTTCGCCCCATCCACCAGGGCGGCCTCCTCGACCGACTTCGGGATCTTCAGGAAGAAGGTCCGCATCAGGAACACCGACAGCGGCATGTTGATGGCGGCGATCACCACGCCGACGGCGACGACGTTGCCGAGCAACTGGAGCTGGGCGAAGACGTAGTACAGCGGGAAGAGGAAGAGCTGGATCGGCACCGTCATGGCCACCATGAAGTAGATCATCACGGCGGGCCAGGCGCGGATCTTCTTCCCGGCCAGCACGTATCCGGCCAGGGACGAGCAGACCAGCACGACGACCACGGTGGTGAAGGTCAGGATGAAGCTGTTGACGAAGCCCTGGGCGAAGTGGCCGTAGTTCCACGCCTCGGCGAAGTTGTCCAACCGCAGCTCGGTCGGCGGCGCCAGCGGGTTCGCGGTCACCTCCGACGAGGTCTTGAAACTGTTGATCAGCACCAACAGCAGCGGGAACAGCGCGGTGGCCGCGAAGGCGACCAGCAGGACGTGGCCGACGATGACGGCGACGTGCTTCATCCGGCCCCTCATGCGTTCAGGTCCTTTCGGCTCAGCCAGGTGTAGACGAACGACGAGATCAGCCCGAAGAAGCTCATGACGAGACCGACGGCCGCGGCCTTGCCGAACTGGAAGCTCGCGAAGGCGAAGCTGTAGGCGTAGGTGCTGAGCATCTCGGTCGCGTGCGCGGGGCCGCCCTGGGTCAGCAGCCACACGTAGTCGAACGCCAGGAACGAGAAGATGATGATCATCACCCACATGAGCTGCATGGTCGATCTGATGTTGGGCAGGTAGACGAAACGGAACACCTGCCAGCCGTTGGCGCCCTCGACCAGTGCCGCCTCGACCTGCTCGACGGGGGTCTGCCGGAGCGCGGCGAGGTAGATGACGGTGAGGAAGCCCCAGAAGTGCCAGATGTCGACGGCGGCGATCGCGTAGATCGCGGAGTTCAGGTTCGACAGCGGGGTGCCGAGGTCCAGCCCGTGATCGTTGGCGTAGCCGACGACGCCCGAGATCGGGTTGTAGATGATGTTCAGCCAGAGGATCGCGTTGGTGATCGGCGCCAGCACGTACGGCACGAGGAAGACGACCTGGTAGACCGTTCTGGACCGCGGCCTGGTCAGCAGCAGGAGCGCGGTCAGGAGCCCGATGCCCACCGGGATCGTCAGGAACAGCAGCATCCACCGGAGGTTGTTGCCGAGGGCGGTGGTGAAGACCGGGTCGTCCAGGATCTCGGCGAAGTTCGCCAGGCCGATCCACTGTGCCTGCAGACCGATGCCGTCCCAGTCGGTGAACGCGGCGACGGCGGTCATGACGCCCGGCACGACGACGACGAACGCGGACAGCAGCACCGCCGGCGCGATGAGCAGGTAGAACTTCAGCGTGCCGCGCCCGCGGCGAGACCGTCTGGGCGACGCTCCCGCGGGGTCGGCACCGGATCGACGCGCCATGGCGCCATTGCCACGGCGTGTCGCCCCCTCGACTGCGGCCAATTTCCCTCCTCGATTCAGGCGGCCGGGGCGGAGACGGGCACCTCTTGGGCCCGTCTCCGCCCGGCTCGTTCTCCGCGGGTTGTGGTGACGGTCTGCCGCGTCAGCCCTGAGCGGCCGGCTCGGGGATCGGCGGCACCAGCTTCTTGTCGAACTCGGGCTTGAAGGTGCTCTCCACCTTGGACAGGAAGGACTGCGCGGAGGTCTGGCCCAGCCACACCGAGTCGATGTTGACCATCTCCTGCTGCGTGGCCGGCGGGAAGAACGTCGCGGTGAAGTAGCCGAAGTCGCCCTTGTTCACCGCCTCGCTCATGTCCTGGATCGCGAGGATGTACTGCTTCGACAGCCCGGTGAAGTCGTCCGGGGCGGCGTCGAGCGTCTTCAGCGGCGCGCCCCAGTAGCCCGGCCAGACCGCGGTCATCTTCTTGGAGAAGTCCGCGGACATCATGTAGTTGATGACCTCGGCCGCGCCGTCCTTGTTCGGCGAGGCGGCGTTGATCGACAGGGACGCGGTGGAGCCGAGCGTCCACAGCGGCGACGGGAGCGTGGGGTCGACGTTCGGGAACGCCGTGAATCCGAGGTCGTCGACGTTGCCGCTCTCCGCGTTGAAGTAGTCGGTCGCGAACTGGAAGGCCAGCGACGGCCCGATGAAGAAGGGGGACTTCCCGTCCTTCAGCAACTGCATGGCGTCGGTGAAGTTGAGGTTGCTGTAGTCCTCGCCCGCCAGGTAGCCCTTCTTGAAGAAGTCGGCGGAGTCCTGCACCGCCTTCACGATCGCCGGGTCCGTCCACGGGATCTCGCCCTTGAGCGCCTTGTAGACGGCCTCAGGCCCCGCGGCGTGGGTGAGGAAGAGCGAGGTGTAGTTCTCGTTGACCGGCTTCCAGCCCTTGTTGCCGGTCACGGAGGCGTACAGGCCGGCCGCCTTCGCCTTGTCCATGGTGGCCTGGAGATCGGCGAACGTCGTGGGGACCTGGGCGCCGAGCTGGGCCAGCACCTTCTTGTTGTAGAAGATGCCCAGGGTGTTCAGCGAGTTGGGCAGCGAGTAGAGCTTGCCGTCGACCGTTCCCGCCTCGTACATGGGCGCGAGGATCTTGTCCTTCCAGCCGTACTTCTGCGCGTACGCGTCCATGTCGGCGAGCTTCCCCTTGGCGACGTAGGCCGCGGCGAAGGACGGGCCGGAGCCGTACACGATGTCCGGCCCCTTGCCCGCGGTGAGCGCCACCTGCACGTTCTGGTCGACGTTGTTGTTGAACGTGACCGTCAGCGTGTACTTGTCCTGGGCGGCGTTGAAGCCTTCCACCAGGATCTTCTTCATCGCGTCCTGGTGGGCGGGCGGCGCGCCCCAGAACCAGAACTGAAGATTCTGGCGGCCGCCCGAGTCTGCGGCGTCCGAGCCGCCGGCACCGCCGGACGAGCAGGCGCTGAGCGCCATCGTCGCAATACCCAGCGTGATCATTACCGATCGCCATTTGGTGACCAAGGGCATCCTGACCTCCGATACGACATGGATGCGCACTGTGGGATGCGGCCGGGCTGCGACGACGAAGTAGCCGGCCGGACTTCCTGAGCCGTCCACACCTGGGGTCGGCTCGATGCGTCCTGAGACATGGTTTGTTGTATTGAGGTCAGTACGTTAATTCCGCGCCAGGCAGCCGTCAAGACCGCATGAGGGGGTTTTGCACGTATTGCCGGAAACGTTCAGACCCAACCAAAAGGTACGTCCGGATACCTGGACAGTCCAGGAAGGAGCCAGGTGCGGCCCTGTGGGCGGTATGGGCTGGTACGCGCCGCTGTCAGGCGTCGGTCGCCGGCTCGGCGTGGTGCACGAAGCGGAAGCGCACCCGCCCGCCCACCCACGAGGTCCTGGAGACGTCGATGATCTCGCCGTTCCGCTGCCGGCTGCGCGCGACGACGACGAACAGCGGAGCGTCGACGTCGGTGCCCAGCAACTGGGCGTCGGCGGCGCTCGCCAGGATCGTCTCGAGCGAGTTGTCGACCTCGGCGGGGAGGATCCCGTAGCGCTCGCGCAGGGTGAGCGAGAGGGAGCCCTCCATCAGGGGCTCCTTCGACAGCCCGGGGGCGAGCCGGGGCGGCACCCAGGATTCGCTCAGGCCGATCGCCTGGGAGTCGACGCACTGCAGCCTGCGGAGGTAGACCAGCTCCCCCGTCAGCGCCTCGTCCGGAAACCGTCGCGCCAGGTCGGCGGGGAGCTTCTCGTACGCCGCGACTCCGAGCTGGCGCGAGACGGCGTCGTGCCCAGCACCCCTGACCCGGTCGCGCCACGGGGCGCTGAGGGCGAGATCGTGCTGGACGAGGTCGGGCCTGGGCGAGACGAACGTGCCGACGCCCTGTCTGCGCTCCACGTAACCCTCGGCGGCGAGGTGGGCCAGCGCCTGGCGGATGGTGATCCGGCTGACGTCGAAACCCACCGCCAGCTCCTGCTCGGAGGGCAGCCGCTCACCGGCGCCCAGCGCACCGGCGTCCATCTGACGGCGGAGGATCTGCGCCACCTGCGCCCACGCGGGGACCGGAGAGGATCGATCGACACCTTCGGGCACCGCAGCCGTCCTTTCCGTCCGCAACAAGACCGACCTCGTGTTTTTACCTGACCGTAATAGTCATCATATCATCATGACGACTAGCTTACCTGTCACGGCTTCCGAGCAGAGCCCGGAGACCTGACAGGCATGCGAGGTGGAGGCCGGTCTTATTGTCCACGAATGCCGGACGAGCCGGACCCCCGACCGAGGGGACGGCAGAGCAGCAAGTTGAGTACGACATCGCGCCCGTGATTCATCCCCGCGTCCAGCGGTCGCGCCCGATGCCTTCGCGACCGCGTACGGTCCGTTCCGCCCTGGCCGGCCCCACGCGGTCGTACTCGCCCACCAAGGCGACAACCGGCCCTCCGACCTGGGCATCAGCCCGTCTCCCGCCTGCGGAACTACCTGTTCGCTACCGTGCCTGCGGTAGGCACGCATACCGCAGGCAGTCGATTCCGGACGACTTACCAGGCCGGTAAGGTGATTTTTATGGATGAATCGGGCATCCAGTCGTCCCCGCCATGGCGACAGGTGCCCCCACCAGTGCTGGACGTCGTTCTCGCGGTCGCGGTAGTGGCGGCCGGCCTGATCATGGTCACCCGCCCGGGAACCGCCGAAGGCAGGCCGATGACCTGGCGCGATGCGCTCGTCGCGGCCATCGCCTTCGGGCTGGTCCTCGTACACCGCCGATGGCCGCTGCCACTGCTCGCTGTGTTGACGGCGCTGGTGACAGTCACGGCCTTGTCCGCGAACGATCCGGCCGGCTTCGTCGCGGCCACTGTCGTCGCCGCGTACACCGTGGCCGTTCAGACCAACCGGCGGAGCGCGTGGCTGGCGAGTGGGACGGCGGCGGCCGTGGGGTACGTGGGAACCGTCGCCTTCACCGATCAGGTCTGGCTCGGCCCGCCGCTGGGGATGGCTGCCTTGACCGGCATGGCGACCGCGATCGGTGATGCCACTCGCAACCGTCGGGCCTATATAGCCTCGGTCCGGGAGCGCGCCAGGAGGGCGGAGCAGACTCGTGAGGAGGAGGCCCGCCGCCGGATCGCCGAAGAGCGGATGCGCATCGCCCGGGATCTGCACGACGTGGTCGCCCATCACATAGCGGTGATCAACGTGCACGCCGGGCTGGCCGAACACACCGTACGCACCAGGACGGAGCAGGCCGAAGCGTCTCTGGGCCATGTACGGCAGGCAGCCCAGACCGTCCTCGGCGAGCTGACCACGATCCTGTCCGTGCTACGGCAGAACGGTGACGCCGATGCGCCCACCGAGCCGGTACGGAGCCTGTCGCAGCTCGGCGAGCTGCTGGACACGGTCGCCGCGGCCGGGCTGCGGGTCGAGCATCGTCAGGTCGGCCCAGAGCGCCCGCTGCCCGCGGCAGTCGACCAGGCGGCCTACCGCATCGTCCAGGAGGCGCTGACCAACGCGCACAAGCATGGCATCGGACCTCTGGCGAACCTGCGCATCGAATACCGCGCGAACGCCGTCGTGCTCGACGTCGACAACCCGGCAGCGCCCCCGATCACGCCATCAGGCGAGACAGGGCATGGCCTGATCGGCATGCGCGAACGGGTGCATGCCGTCGGCGGCACGATCGCGGCCGGTCCTGCCGGGGATCGCTTCCACGTTCATGCCGTCCTGCCCATGGCGGCCCAACCAGAAAGCAGACTGTGACGACTCGCGTCCTCATCGCCGACGACCAGGCCCTGATCCGCGCCGGCCTGCGTGGCATCGTCGAATCCGCGCCAGATCTCGAAGTAGTCGGCGAGGCCGCCACCGGCCGCGAGGCGGTCACACTCGCCCGTACCGCCCGTGCCGACATCGTGCTCATGGACATTCGCATGCCGGAGATCGACGGGCTCCAGGCGACCCAGCAGATCACGGCCGACGAGAACTTGGCCGGAGTGCGGGTGCTCATCCTGACCACGTTCGAGCTCGACGAATACGTACTGCGCGCCCTGCGCGCCGGGGCCAGCGGCTTCCTCGGCAAAGGCGCCACCCCGACGGAGCTGATCGACGCCATCCGAACCGTCGTCGATGGAGACGCCCTCCTGTCTCCCAAGGCCACCCAAGCGCTGATCGCCCGGTTCCTCGCCAGCGGTGACCCCGGTCCGCTCCCGGACGCTTCCGTCCTCGACCTCCTCACCGACCGCGAACGCGAGATCCTCGCGCTGGTCGCGCTCGGCCTGTCCAACAACGACATCGGCGCGCGGCTCTACCTCTCCCCTTCCACCGCGAAGACGCACGTCAACCGGGCCATGACGAAACTAGGAGTACGCGACCGGGCGCAACTCGTCGTCATCGCCTACCAGACCGGACTGGTACGCCCCGGCGATACCCTCTAGCCGTGTCCTTGACCATGCGGTAGGCGTTGAAACCGATCTCGGCCGGCAGGTCACGGGCCGTGTGGGCGGTGCTCGACCCGCGGCCCGGCGGCGTGACCACGATAGGCAGCGGCCTCGTGCCCGACCCCCGCCCCGGGCTGCGCTCCAGGCGAGCGTGCGGTGATTTTCCGCGGCTACCAGCCGGTGCGGGCGGACGCGTCCGCCGGGACGCCGGGCGTACCACGGCCGCAGTACCTCAACGAACCGCGCGCAGACGACGCCGATTACAGCCACCGGTCGCGACAGTGGATCGCACCGGAGTGAGCCGCTCCGGACCGTTGGAGGGAGACAGCAGTGAACCACGAAGACGCGAAGCCGACCGCCAGGCCGTACGGCAGACGGAGGGTAGCGGTACCGGCCGTGCTGACTGCTCTGGGCTTCTTGACGGTCGCCGCATGCTCGTCGGGCAGCGGCAGCG
The DNA here is from genome assembly GCF_055586305.1 of Nonomuraea sp. NPDC051298. NCBI lineage: Bacteria > Bacillati > Actinomycetota > Actinomycetes > Streptosporangiales > Streptosporangiaceae > Nonomuraea > Nonomuraea sp. NPDC051298. The sequence continues at coordinate 311,767 of NZ_JBVJIM010000010.1, read as the reverse complement.
CGGAGACGCCGAGGCCCGCCTCCGCCTCTTCCGCCTCCGCTTCCGCGGCGTGCCCGCAGCCGTCCTTCGCCGGACGCAACGGCGGCGCCCCGCCGTCCGGCCCGGCCGCCGGCGCCACCCCTTCCTCGCCGCCCGGTGCGGCGAGCCCTCCGGCAGGGACATCCCCCGGCCCGATCCGGGAACTGACGGTCGCGAAGACGATCAAGCCGAGCGACAACAGCACGAGCACCGTCTACACACCGGCCGGACCGGAGATCACCTGCGGCCAGACGCCGGTCAGCCTTCAGTCCGACATCACGTATGCCACTCCGACCACGACAGACGGCCGGCAGATCCCGCTGAAGCTCGACATCCAGACCCCGGAGTCGGCCGGCAGCAAGCCCCTGGTCGTCTATATCACCGGTGGCGGGTTCAACTTCGCGCAGAAGTCCGGGAACCTGAACCAGCGCACCTGGGTGGCCGAACAGGGCTACGTGGTGGCCAGCATCGAATACCGGACCGTCAGCAACGGTAACGCCACCTACAAGGACGCGGTCGCCGACGTGAAGTCCGCCGTGCGCTACCTGCGTGCGCACGCAAGCGAGTACGGCATCGATCCGGCCAATGTGGCGGTGTGGGGTCAGTCGGCAGGAGGTTACCTGGCCGCAATGGCCGGAGCCACCAATGGGGACAAGCAGTACGAGCAGGGCGACAACCTGGACCAGAGCAGCGAGGTCCAGGGCGTAGTGGATCAGTTTGGCCCTTCAGACCTGTCCAAGCTCGCCGCCGACTTCGACGTCGACATGCAGAACGACACCTACACACCTGGCAACGGCTTCGCGCAGTGGGTGTACGGTCCGGGGACCGAACGGTCCGTCAAGGACGAGACGCCGGAGGTCCGGGCGGCCAACCCGGCCAGCCATGTCAGCAGCCGTTCCGCGCCGTTCATCGCACTGCACGGCTCCCAGGATCACTTCGTCTCACCCAGTCAGACCCTGATCGTGCATGAGGCGTTGCGCGCCGAGGGTGTCGAGTCCACCCGTTACGTGCTCGAGGGCGCCGATCACGGCGATCTGTCCTTCACAGGCGACACCGAAGCCTCCAAGCCCTGGAACAGCCAGCAGACCATGGGGTACATACTCGAATTCCTGAACAGGCACCTGACCTGACGGTGAGGATGGGTCAAGCTTGTGTTTTGAGGTGGCGGATGGCGTCGGCCGGTTGAGGTGTGCCTATCGGGCGGCGTCCCGCGGCTCGGCGAAGCCGTGAAGGATGGCGTCGGCGAGCGCCTGTGCCTGTTGTGCGGGTGAGAACAGGGCAGGGCATGCCAGCCAGGTGGCGGCGGTGCCGTTGACCGCGGTGATGATCGCGAGCGACGCGGTGTTCGCGGTGACGCCCGGACGGAGTTCGGCCTTGCTCAGCAACTGCACCATCTGCCGTCGCCAGTTTTCCATGATGGCCTGCTTGTCGTGCAGGCCGCGTTCCAGTTCGGGTGCGCCCTCCATGCCGCGCATCGACAGTGCGAACACTTCCCGGAACGTCGAATCCTCCTCCAGTGCCGTGAAGAATGCGACGAGGAAGTCGGCGACGCGTCGGAGAGGTGGTTCTGGGCCGTCGAGCTTGTTCCAGACGGGCGTCGCGGCCTCGGCCCACAGTTCGCTGATCGCCGACAGGCACAGCGCGGCCTTGTCTGTGAAGTGGTGGTAGAGCGCGCCGCGGGTTACTCCTGCCCGTGCGGCGATCCCGCCGAGGGTGGCAGCCGCGTAACCAAGCTCGGCGAACTCCGCAAGAGCCGCGACCAGCAGGGCGCGACGGGTGGCCGCCGCCTCCTCCGCAGTTCTCCGCATGACGGCCAGTTTCCCATACGTGCGGGCATGTATGCTTCACTAAAGATACATAGATGCATGTATGTAAAGGGGCTCGCCATGCTGCTGTTCCGCGACGTCAAAGTGTTCGACGGCGAGGAGGTCCTTCCGCTCACGCACGTCACCGTCGTCGAAGGACTGATCGCCGCAGTTGGGGAGGCGGAGGCGCCCGGAGCGGTCGTCGTCGAAGGGCGCGGAGCCACCCTGATACCCGGCCTCATCGACGCGCACGCGCACGTCTTCCCCGGCGACCTGGAACAGGCCTCGGTATTCGGGGTCACGACCGTACTCGACATGATGGCCGACCCCGTCCAGGCCGCCACGCTCCGCGCTGCGGCCGCAGCCGTCCCCGAGCTGGCGGACCTGCGCACCGCGGGTACCGCCGCCACGGTTCCCGGCGGGTACGGCTGGTACCTCGTCGAGATGGGCCTCCTGCCGCCCTTCCCCACACTCACCGCCCCCGAGCAGGCAGAAGCCTTCGTGGCCGAGCGACTGGCCGAGGGGTCCGACTACCTGAAGATCCTTCTCGACGACGGCTCGACCGTGGGCGTGCCGACCCCGTCGATGCCCAACGAGACACTCCATACGCTGGTCGCCGCCACCCATGACAGAGGCAGACTGGCGATCGCCCATGCGCTGACCGCGGAGTCGGCCCGGCTGGCAGTCGCGGCAGGTGTCGACGTGCTCGGCCACCTATTCGTCGACCGGCCCGCCCCAGAGTTCGCTGATGAGCTGGCGGCAAGGGGAACTGTGGTCATCCCCACGCTCGCCGTACTCGGCGAACTGTTCGGCAGGTCGCAAGGCCGACAACTGGCCACAGACCCCCGGGTCATGCCATACCTGAGCGAAGGGGCACGGCGCATGCTCACCATGGAACCCGTGCCGCTCGGCGAAGGCGCACGACACGACTTCGACGTGGCGACCCACACGCTGGCAGAACTCCGCGACGCCGGCGTCACCGTACTGGCCGGATCCGACGCCTCCAACATGGGAACCGCCCACGGCGCGACCCTGCACGATGAACTGCGCCGGCTCGTGGCCGCCGGCCTGACTCCCCGGGAGGCCCTGACCGCCGCGACCGCCGCCCCCGCCCGCTGCTTCGGCCTCACCGACAGGGGCACGATCGCGCCCGGACTCCGCGCCGACCTGGTACTCATCGACGGCGACCCCACAGCCGACATCGACCACACCCTCGACATCCTCGGCGTCTGGCGGGGCGGACAGCGCATAGCACGCGAGCACCAACTCGGTGACGAAGCCCCTCCTACCAACTGAGAGACAGCCGATGGACGCCTCATCAGAAACGAAGCTCTAAAACGATGGTCGTGACCCGTCACCACGGCGAGCAGTTCTCCTCATTACCTGAAGTTCCTGAAAGCGTGCCGATCTGGACGAATGTCGCCCTCCGCCACCCAGAACAGGCCGAACGCCGGACCTGGGTGCTGCTCACCGCCTATGCCCAACTCCTACTCGCCCGCGGGCCTTGCCCAAGATCAACGCTTCCCTTGGGAACGCCGCCACCGCCGCAGGCTCTCACCTCGGACGAGCCCGCCGCGATTTCGCCCCTGTGCCACCAATCATCGACACCCTCGCTGCCCCTCCGAAACCCTCCAAGGCAGGCCCAGGACGACCGCGGACGCACCAGCACCCCAGCTCGCCGCCACCCAGCGCTCAAGAAGTCAGCGTGATCGCCTTATGCGGTCTGTCCACCTGGCTCGCCGCCGCATAGATGCCGCGACGCATCCGTTCCGACAGCGCCATGTCACGGTGGCGCCTCGACCGCGACGTATTCGACACGTCCGACCACACGGCATCTCACGTTCATGGCGACCCGCACGTCTTCACAGTAGCGAGAGGGGAAGGTGCCGACATGAGTACTCGACACACCGTGGTGGATACCGCCCTTGGGCCGCTCACGATCGTCGCCGACGGCGACGCGGTCACGGGCCTTTACTTGCGGCACCATCTCCGCCGCCCCGCGCAGGAGACGCTCGGTCCCGCGGTCGCGAGCGCCAACGACACGCTGCTCGCAGAGGCAGCCGCGCAGCTCACGGCTGGGAGCGACGAACTGGCCAGGCTGGCCATGATCGCCAACCGCACGCTGGACCGGCTGGAGGACGTGATGGAACGGCAGCGCCAGTTCGTCGCCGATGCCTCGCACGAGCTGTGCACCCCGATCGCCGGCATCCGCGCCCAACTGGAGAGCGGCCTGCTGCACCACGAGGACATGTCGGATGCGATCCGGTCGGCGCTGCGGGACACCGGCCGGCTGGAGCTGATCGTGAACGACCTGATCTTCCTGGCCAGGATCGGATCCGCCCGGGCTCAGGCGCCGGAGGAGGTGGACCTGACCAACCTGGTCACCACTCATGTGGCCAACCGCCCGGCTCGGCTGCCCCCCAAGCTGACCGCCGACCAGGACGTCCGGGTCTATGGGGTGGAGTCGCAGCTGGCCAGGGCCCTCACCGAGTTGCTGGTGAACGCCGACCGGCATGCGGCCGCCGCGGTCTCGGTGGAGGTGCGCCGCCGCGGCGGAGAGGCGGTGGTTGTGGTGGCCAACGACGGGGAGCCCATCGCCGCAGCCGACCGGGAGCGCGTCTTCGAGCGTTTCACCCGGCTGGACACCGCGCGCAGCCGGGATCGCGGCGGCAGCGGTCTCGGCCTGGCCATCGTCTGCGAGGTGGTGGAGGCGCACGGGGGCACGGTGGTCGCCGAGAGCGACGGCCGGGGGGCGCGCTTCGTCATCCGGCTGCCGCTCGCTCGGGTCTCGCTCACCGCCGCCGAACTGCAGCAAGACCGATGAGGCATCGGCGACGACGGGGGGCGGGCATTTCGAGGAGTTGCTGCCGGATGCGGCTTCGCGCTCCTCAACGCAGTAAATGATCAGGTGATGGGGATCGGCCAGATGGTCCTGCCCGGCCCGCCGCGCGACCCGCTGTAGATCCTCGACACCCTGATCGACATCAGCGAACACTGGCCGCCTCCATGCCGCAGTCACCAGGGACGCGTCGATCTCTTTCGGCGCCGGCGGCTTGTGGGAGACGTGCCAACGCGCCAGATCGCCCCGGACTGCTCCAGCCCGCAGAAGGCGATGGAACTTCTGCGCAACGCTCGCGAGGCGGGCATCGACCGGGTGATCGTCCGGTGCGGCACGGCGACCGAGGGCGTCTACGAATTCCTCGGCCTGCGCGACTGCCAGGAAATTTCTTTCGATTCATCATCGTGAATCTCACGTATCGGCTCCGGCCAACGTTTTCGATATGTCATTCCGCTTACTGGCGGATACCAACAAAGAGGGATGAGCAAATGTCTGAGAAGAACAAGGAAATTGTCGGCCGATGGTTCACGGAGTTCTGGGGAAACCCCTTCAACCCCGGCATCATCGACGAACTCGCCGCCCCGGACATCCGGTTCGAGTACTCGCTGCACAAGCCCATGCGCGGCCGAGACGAGGTGCGCGCGTTCGCGACCAACTTCCGTACCGCGTTCCCGGACCTCAACTTCTGGGGCACCGCGGACCTCATCGCCGAGGGTGACTACGTCGTCGGCCAGTGGGAGGGCGGCGGCACGCACACCGGGCCGATCGTCTTCGACGACCTTCCCATCGGCTCCGTGCCGGCGGCCTCCGGCAAGACGCTCCGATTCACCGGCACGACGGTGCTCAAGGTCCAGGACGGCCTCATCGTCGAGGAAGTCGGGCTCGACGACGGCGTGAAGGTTCTTCAGCAGCTCGGGATCATTCCTACCGCCTGAACCGAACACCAGCACGGGCCACCCCGGCATCGAGGCCACCCATAACGCCTCGGCCGACGTCACCCAGGTCCACCACCGCGGCGACACGCCCCGGGCAGGCGGGTACGGGCAGGCCGTGAAGCAGCCCGACGAACGGGATACCCCTGCCGTCGAGGCCAGAGTGGACTGTGGCCGACCGGCTTGACCGGCCCGCTGCACAATGCGGTGGGGCCAGCGGCTTGATGAGCCGTTGGCCCCACTGACGATCCTCGCACCACGTGGGGTGTTCACGAGTACGGCTGATCTGCAGCGCGAGAGCTACTTCGAAGATCGCTTCCCTACCCAGGAATGATCGTTTCCCGAGAGCAGATACAGTTCACGCTTGATCGCCTCACGCATCGCATTGTGCTGTGGTCCCAGAGCGAATTGCTGGTCGCTCCAGTGAGGTGTTGTCAGTAACCGAAAATCACGTTACTGAGCAGAAACTGGCCTACTGGACGGTAGCTCAGTTGCGGGCGACGTGATGTAGAGCAGGTCGCGATCACGGAAGAAACTGCAAACAAGCTCGGGTGTCGCCTGGAGGTGGTCGACGGCTCACTCAATTCTGTCCGCCAGGTCCTTTACGGAGCGCACGATGGTCGGCCGACTCGATCACGCTTGATGCTTTTCCAGACTCACTCGGGCCGCCACGTCCAAGGCCCTGACAATGGCCCAGGCCGAGGAGGTGCTGAAGGAATCGGAGGGCAAGATCCTGCACGCCTCCATCATGGTGTCACTCCTGACAGGAGCACGCGCCGAGGAGCTACGCGCGCTGTGCTGGGATCACGTGGACCTGATAGCCAACCTCGACGCCGTTCCATCCGTGCCCCCGTACATCGCGGTGTGGCGTTCAGTACGAAACGGTGGAGACACCAAGACGCGCAAGTCCCGCCGCACGCTTGCACTGCCCAAGCGATGTGTAGACGTCCTGATCCAGCAGCAGGCAGCTCAGCAGGAGGAGCAAGGCGACGCCTGATCCGAGCGCGGCCTGGTATTCGCGTCCACAGCCGGAACCGAACTGGACGCGGCCAACGTAAGGCGAGCGTTTCGCCGGGTCATCAAGCACACCAGCCTGGACCCATCGGAGTGGACGCCAAGAGAGTTACGGCACAGCTTTGTCTCCCTGCTCTCGGACGCTGGGACGCCGTTGGAAGAGATCTCCCAGCTGGTAGGCCACAGCAGCAAGCACGGCGGTCACCTAACTCGTCTACCGCAAGCAGATTCCGCCTGTGCTTCAGGGAGGAGCGGTGGTCATGGACCGCATCTTCGCAAGACCGGACCCCTGATGACCACGAGTGTCTCGTCCTCGGCAAGTGCCGAGGACGAGACACTCAATCCTTGGACACGATGTACTCGAAGCAGGGATCGCACACGGTCAGCCCATCGCGATCTGCTGACATCCATTCACCGCAGCTACTGCACTGTTCCAGATCCGCACCGTCGCCGAAATAGCCGCACTCGAAGCAGCCATGCACCGCGTCGACTGTTGCCACGGTCTGAAGGTTATGGACCAGCGCTTCCTCCTCACAGGAGTGGCAGTTGCTGACAGGCCACTCACCACCATGCTTTAGCACTCGATACCGCGACTCTCCAAGGACGTTCTCCGCATACGCCTCTGCGGAGACGATTCCGATAGGAGAGTAAGAACAGAACAGGCAGCAGCCTTTCCCTCCCAGCCGAAACGTGTCCTGCAGACACTCCGGGCACTTGACCACAGGGGTGTCGGCTTCGGCGATCACGGGCTTCAAGCTGTTCAAGAGCTCACGAACCATCACTTCGATCGAGCGCACCTGCTCCATGACGCTTCTGAGCGTGCGGCTTATGAGCCTACGCTCCTCATCAGGAGCGCCCGGCGCCAACTCCTTCTCGATGAAGCGTAGAAGCGCCCCCATGGCTGCGGCCACCGTCGCCTTGGTCACCAGAGGGTTGTCCGACAAGAGAGCGAAGTGAGCGACTTGGTTGCGGACTCGGTTCAACCCCTTGATCCGCTTTAGGTCCTTGTCCGAGATCGTCACGTTCGCGATGTTTACTAGGCGATCCAACGCCTGGTCGATAGTGACGCTTTTGAAGTCGCCCACTTCATACTTGGCTCGCTGAGCTTCACGGAGGTCAGCCACGACGAGAGACCAGTGCTCACGAGCCAGGCGGGCCTTGAGCAAGGTCTCGAAGCTCGCACTCAGGTGCAGTGCCGCGTACTTGACGTCCCGATCGCTGCCGCCCCCAAGCAGTTCGACTGCGCTCTTGAGGAAATCTAATCCATTGTTGATCACATGCCAGTTGATCTCAGCCACGGCGGTTCTCCTCAGACAGTGGCTCTACTGTCATCCATCGCTTCCGGCCAGGGACCCTAGTCACGCAGATAGTCACGCAGAATGCGGAGAGGCCACTCCCCGAAGATCGAGAAGCGGCCAAACTTGCTGGTCAAACTATGTGGGGCTACCAGGACTTGAACCTGGGACCTCTTCCTTATCAGGGAAGCGCTCTAACCGTCTGAGCTATAGCCCCGCTCGCACCCCGAACGCTATCGCATCCGCCCTGAAGAAGGCGAACCGATTGTTCGGACGAGGAAAAGCTTACCGCCTTCGGCGGGCTGCTCGCGCCGTACGCTCCCCTGGAGCACGGCGCGAGCACCCGGCCGCAGCAGCCCCTATTCGGCCTCGCTGAACGTCACCTCGACGCCGCCCACCAGGTCGGAGGCGATGTTGTAGATGACCGCCCCCAACGTGGACAGGGCAGTGATCAGTACGACGTTGACCGCCCCGATGAGTGCCGTGTACCCCAGAATCCGGACCGGCTCGAACCAGGACGCGATGTCGATCGGGATGGAGTTCTGGCCGCCCTCACCCTGGCCGAGCTGGTTGACCAGGTCGACGATGGAGTCGAACACGCCCAGGGCCGACAGCACGCCGTACAGGACGGCCACGGCCACGAACAGCACCACGAAGCAGACCAGGGACACCACGAAGCTGAACTTCATGGCCGACCACGGCTCGACCCGGCGCAGGACCAGGTGGGCCTTGCGGGGGAGCCGGCCGCCGGAGGAGTTCGACCCCTTCTTCTTGTTGGTCAGCTCGACGACGGGCGGGGCCTCGGTGGCCAGCGACGGACGGATGCGCACCGTGTCGTTGCCCTCCGGCTGCCCGGGGCCGCCCTGCGGGCCGCCGGGTCCGGCCCCGACGGGTACGCGAGGCCCGCCGGGCCCGTTCGGACCGGAGACAGGGCCCGGGCCCGGGGCAGGTCCGGTGACGGGGCCGGGTGTGCCCGGCTGACGCGGCGATGGCCTGCCGTCGTCCTTGCCCGGCAACGGCCCACCCTGAGCGGGTGAGGTGTCGCGGCCGTCGTCGACCGCGTCGAAGATCTCGGTTTCTCTGGGCTTCTTCGGTTGTTGTCCGTTACCCGAAGCCGCCTTGGTCCTGGCGGAGCCACCCTGGGCGCTCATGAACTATTCTCCTCCCCCGTCTTCCTCATTTTCCACCGAAGTCTCCATGGACTCCGCGTTCCGGGCGAGGGCCACCACGCTGTCGCCTTCAGCGAGATTCATCAATCGCACTCCCATGGTCTGGCGGCCGGACTGCTTGATCTCTCCGGCACTCGTCCGGATCACCCCGCCGGCGGACGTGATCGCGAAGACCTCATCCTCTGGGTTGACCATGACGGCTCCGACCAGCTTGCCACGGGAAGTCACGATTTTCGCCGTCAGCACACCCCTACCGCCACGTCCTTGAACTGGATACTGCTCCACTGGCGTCCGTTTTGCGTACCCACCCTCGGTAGCGATAAGCACATCTTGACCGTCGGCGATCCGATTCATGGCGAGAAGTTCGTCACCTTCGAGGAACCTCATGCCGATGACGCCGCTGGTCGCCCGTCCCATCGGACGGAGCGCGTCGTCGGAAGCGGTGAACCGGATCGACTGCGCGCCCTTGGAGACGAGCAGCAGGTCGTCGGACTCGGAGACCAGGCGGGCTCCGATGACCTCGTCGTCCTCCCGCAGGTTGATCGCGATCAGACCGCCCGATCTGGGGGAGTCGTATTCGGACAGGCGGGTCTTCTTGACCAGCCCGCTGCGGGTGGCGAGGACGAGGTAGGGGGCGACGTCGTAGTCGCGTAGGTCGAGAACTTCCATGACTGTTTCGTCGGGCTGCATGGCAAGAAGGTTCGCGAGATGCATGCCCCGGGCGTCACGACCAGCGTCGGGCAGCTCGTACGCCTTGACGCGGTAGACCCGGCCCTTGTTCGTGAAGAACAGCAACCAGTGGTGCGTCGTGGTGACGAAGAAGTGGTCGACGATGTCGTCCTGGCGGAGCTGCGCCCCGCGTACGCCCTTGCCGCCCCGCTTCTGGGCCCGGTAGAGATCGGTACGGGTGCGCTTGGCGTACCCGCCCCTGGTGATCGTGACGACGATCTCTTCCTCGGCGATGAGGTCCTCGATGGACATGTCACCGTCGTAGGCGATGATCTCGGTCTTCCGGTCGTCGCCGAAGCGGCCGACGACCTCCGCCAGCTCCTCGTTGATGATCTCCCGCTGGCGGCTCTCGCTGGCCAGGATCGCGTTGTACTCGGCGATCTGGGTCATCAGGGAGTCGTACTCGTCCTGGATGGACTGCCGCTCCAGGGCGGCCAGCTTGCGGAGCTGCATGTCGAGGATGGCCTGCGCCTGCACCTCGTCGATCTCCAGCAGCCCCATGAGGCCCTGCTGGGCGGCGGAGGCGGAGTCGGAGGCCCGGATGAGGGCGATGACCTCGTCGAGCCGGCTGAGCGCCTTCAGCAGGCCGCGCAGGATGTGCGCGCGCTCCTCGGCCTTGCGCAGCAGGTAGCGCGTCCGGCGGACGATGACCTCGATCTGGTGCGCCACGTAGTGCCGGACGAACTGGTCGAGCCGCAGCGTCCGCGGCACGCCGTCGACCAGCGCCAGCATGTTGGCGCCGAAGGTGTCCTGGAGCTGGGTGTGCTTGTACAGGTTGTTGAGCACGACCTTGGCGACCGCGTCGCGCTTCAGCACGATGACCAGGCGCTGCCCCACCCGCGAGGAGCTCTCGTCACGGACGTCGGCGATGCCGGTCAGCTTGCCCTCGCGCACCAGCTCGGCGATCTTCAGCGCGAGGTTGTCGGGATTGACCTGGTACGGCAGCTCGGTGACGACCAGCGCCTGCCGCCCCTTGTCCTCCTCGACCTCGACCACGGCCCGCATGGTGATCGAGCCGCGCCCGGTGCGGTAGGCGTCTTCGATGCCGCGCCGGCCCACGATGAGCGCCTTGGTCGGGAAGTCGGGCCCCTTGACCAGCCTGATGGCCGCTTCGAGCAGCTCTTCGTCGCCGGCCTCGGGGTTTTCCAGCGCCCACTTGACCGCCGCGGCGACCTCGCGCAGGTTGTGCGGCGGGATGTTGGTCGCCATGCCGACCGCGATGCCGCCCGAGCCGTTGACCAGCAACTGCGGGAACCGCGCAGGCAGGACGTCGGGCTCCTGCGACTTGCCGTCGTAGTTGGGACGGAAGTCGACGGTCTCCTTGTCGATGTCGCGCAGCATCTCCATGGCGATGGGCGCGAGCTTGCACTCGGTGTAGCGCATCGCCGCGGCCGGGTCGTTGCCCGGCGAGCCGAAGTTGCCCTGGCCGTCGACCAGCGGGTAACGCAGCGACCACGGCTGCGCCAGGCGGACCAGCGCGTCGTAGATCGAGGTGTCGCCGTGCGGGTGGTAGGTGCCCATCACGTCGCCGACGACGCGGGCGCACTTGAAGTAGCCGCGGTCGGGACGGTAGCCCCCGTCGTACATCGCGTAGAGCACGCGCCGGTGCACGGGCTTGAGGCCGTCGCGCACGTCCGGCAGCGCCCTGGACACGATGACGGACATCGCGTAGTCCATGTAACTGCGCTGCATCTCGGACTGGATGTCGACCGGCTCGATGCGCTCAGCCGGGGGAGTGGTGTTCACGTCCGTCACAGGTAAAGGTCCTTCTGGTGGCTAAACGTCGAGGAAGCGCACGTCGCGCGCATTGCGGATGATGAAGTCGCGCCGCGCCTCCACGTCTTCCCCCATCAGTACGCTGAACAGGTCGTCGGCCTGGGCCGCGTCGTCGAGCGTGACCAGGCGCAGCAGCCGGGTCTCCGGGTTCATCGTGGTCTCCCAGAGCTGGCTCGCGTTCATCTCGCCCAGCCCCTTGAAGCGCTGTACGTTGTCGCGCGGCCGCGGGTCGGGCTTGCCGTTGGCGATGCCCTCGGCGATGACCGCGTCGCGTTCGGCGTCGGAGTAGGCGTAGGAGGCGTCCTCGCCCTTGCGGTCCCACTTGATCTTGTAGAGCGGCGGGCACGACAGGTAGACGTGACCGGCCTCGATCAACGGCCGCATGAACCGGAACAGCAGCGTCAGCAGCAGCGTGTTGATGTGCTGGCCGTCCACGTCGGCGTCGGCCATGAGGATGACCTTGTGGTAGCGCAGCTTGGTGATGTCGAACTCGTCGTGGACGCCGGTGCCCAGGGCGGTGATCAGCGCCTGGACCTCGTTGTTCTTGAGGACCTTGTCGATCCGCGCCTTCTCGACGTTGAGGATCTTGCCGCGGATGGGCAGGATCGCCTGGAAACGCGAGTCGCGGCCGCCCTTGGCCGAGCCGCCGGCCGAGTCGCCCTCGACGATGAACAGCTCGCACTTCTCCGGGTCGTTCCACTGGCAGTCGGCCAGCTTGCCCGGCAGCCCGCTGCCCGCCTCCAGCAGCGACTTCCGCCTGGTCAGATCGCGCGCCTGGCGGGCGGCGATGCGGGCGCGGGAGGCCTGCAGGGACTTGTTGATGATGTCCTTGGCCTCGCCGGGGTTGCGCTCGAACCAGTCGCGCAGGTGGTCGTTGCAGGCCTTCTGGACGAACGACTTGGCCTCGGTGTTGCCCAGCTTGGTCTTGGTCTGGCCCTCGAACTGCGGGTCGGACAGCTTGACCGAGATGATCGCGGTCAAGCCCTCGCGAACGTCTTCACCGGAGAGGTTGTCGTCTTTACCCTCTTTGAGGAACTTCTGCTCGCGCGCGTAGCGGTTGACGATCGACGTCAGCGCCGCGCGGAAGCCCTCCTCGTGGGTGCCGCCCTCCGCCGTGTTGATGGTGTTGGCGAACGTGTAGACCGACTCCGAGTAGGAGTTGTTCCACTGCATGGCGATCTCGACCGCGATGCCGTCGCCCTCCTCCTCGAAGGCGATGATCGACGCGTGCGCCGGCTCCTTCTTGGAGTTGAGGTGCTGGACGAAGTCGGCCAGGCCGCCCGCGTAGCTGTAGACGACCCGGCGCGGCTCGCCGTTGACGTGGTCGGGGCGCTCGTCGGTGAGCGTGATCGTCAGGCCCTTGTTGAGGAAGGCCATCTCCTGGAAGCGGCGCGAGAGCGTCTCGAAGTTCCAGGTGGTGGTCTCGAAGACCTCCGCATCCGGCCAGAACGTGACCGTGGTGCCGGTCTCGTCGGTCTGCTCGCCCTTGGCCAGGGGCGCCGTGGGCTTGGACATCTCGTAGCGCTGGCGCCAGTAGAAGCCATTCTGCTTGACCTCGACCTCCAGGGCGGTCGACAGCGCGTTGACGACGGCCGAGCCGACGCCGTGCAGGCCGCCGGAGACCGCGTAGGACTGGCTGTCGAACTTGCCGCCCGCGTGGAGCGTGGTCAGCACGACCTCCACGGCCGAGCGCTTCTCCACCGGGTGGATGCCCGTGGGGATGCCGCGACCGTTGTCGATGACGCGCACGCCGTTGTCGGCCAAGATCGTGACGTCGATCCAGGTGGCGTAGCCGGCCAGGGCCTCGTCGACCGCGTTGTCCACGATCTCCTGGACGAGGTGGTGCAGGCCGCGCTCACCGGTCGAGCCGATATACATACCCGGGCGCTTGCGAACCGCCTCAAGCCCCTCGAGTACGGTGATTGAGCTAGCGTCGTAGGACAACTGCGAAATCCTCCTGCCGCGGACACGCGGCGGGGGAGGCCATCATTCGCGAAAGCTGCCCCTGCCGTGCCCGTCACCGTCGTGAGTGCCCCGATGCGCGGTCACCCAGGGGAGTCGGCTTGCTGCCGGGGTGACACGCAAGCGGACGTGTCCGGAATCCTTTTTTATTCTACCGCCTCCGGAGGGCCAAGGTGGCAATGAACGCGCCTGTGATGCCCTCTAGCTCGTTTTGCCCCCTGTCAAGCATCCCCCCTCCGGAAAGGGGGCTTATCGCGTCTGCGGCTGTCTGATCGCTCCCGGCGCCTAACCGTAGGTGTCGCGCGGGCCCCGGCTTCCGGTCACCCGCAAACCTCCCGTCGGACGGGGCCCGCTCTGCGGCCCCTTGACCTTCACCTTCGTCACGCTGCCGTCGCCCAGCTCCTCGTTGAGCCTGCGTACGAGGGTGCGCGCGAGCAGCCTGACCTGCGTCGCCCACGCCGTGGAGTCGGCCGCGATCAGCACCTCACCGTCGTCGAACGACTCGGGCCTGGTGTGCGCGGCCAGGTCAGGACCCACGATCTCGGGCCAGCGGCCGAACACCGCGCCGACGGCCGCCGGACGCTCCCAGCCTCGATCGGCCAGCAGGTCGGCGATGGCTCGTCCGAAAAGCTGTGGATCGCCGCTCTCCCGGCGCGGCCCCTTCGCCTTGCGCCGGGGCTCGCGGCGGGGGAGCTGGCCGCGCTTGGCCGCGTCGGCCTTGGCCTGGGCGAGCTTCTCCCTGGCCATCGCCACGCCCCTGGCGGTCGCGTTCTCCCCGCCTCGGGTCAGCCTCGGGTCGTCCCCAGCCTGTGGACGAGCGCCGGCCGCCTTCGGGGCGCCGTCGCCAGGACGCGGGTCGTCAGCGGACACGGCCCACACCCCCCTCCGCGACGTCGTATCTGCCTCCCACCAGCTCGCGCGGCACGTCGTCGGGCACGGCCGCCGTGATGAGCACCTGCTCGGCCGGCGCCACGATCTCGGCCAGCCGCCGCCTGCGCTGGCTGTCGAGCTCGGCGAACACGTCGTCGAGGATCAGCACCGGATCGCCGCCGTCGGCCCGCAGCAGGTCGTAGGCCGCCAGCCGCAGCGCCAGCGCGAACGACCACGACTCACCGTGGCTGGCGTATCCGCGGGCCGGCAGGTCGCCGAGGCCGAGGACCAGGTCGTCGCGGTGCGGGCCGACGAGGGTGACCCCGCGTTCGAGCTCGGACGAGCGGACCTCCACTAGCCGCTCCCGCAGACGTTCTTCAAGGGTTTTCCCCAAGTCTGTGGATAACGTCTGTGTATCGAAAGATCCCCGCTCACCGGGGACTTCGCCCTCGGGAAGACCCTCCTCCTGGTCCTCCCCTGTGGACAACGTGCTGCGGTAGGCGAGCGTCGCCGGAGCGCTCGACGGGGCGAGCGCGGCATAGGCCCCGGACACCAGCGGCCGCAGCGCCTCGATGAGCTCCAGCCGCGCCCGCAGCAGCTCTGCCCCGTGCCTGGCGAGGTGGGAGTCCCACACCTCCAGCGTGCTCAGCACGTCGCCCGCGCCCGCCGCGGCGAACCCGCTGTCGCCCTCCTGCCGCCGAGGGCTCCTGCTGCCCCTGCGGGCCTGCGCGGCCGTGCGCAGCAGTGCGCTGCGCTGCTTCAGCACCCGGTCGTAGTCGGCTCTGACGCCGGCGAACCTCGGAGCCCTGGCCACCAGCAGGTCGTCGAGGAAGCGGCGGCGCTCGGACGGGTCGCCCTTGGCCAGCGCGAGGTCTTCCGGCGCGAACAGCACCGTGCGCAGCAGGCCGACGACGTCACGCGCCCTGGACACGGGGGAGCGGTTGAGCCGGGCGCGGTTGGCCCGCCCCGGGTTGATCTCCAGCTCGACCAGCGCCCGGCGCTCGTCCCTGTGGACGGCGCAGCGCACGATCGCCCTCGCGGCCCCCTGCCGCACCAGCGGCGCGTCGCTCGCGACCCGGTGGCTGGCGTGCGTCGCGACGTAGCCGAGGGCCTCGACCAGGTTGGTCTTGCCCTGGCCGTTGGGCCCCACGAACGCCGTGACGCCCGGCTCCAGGCCGAGCTCCACGGAGGCGTAGGACCGGAAGTCGGTCAGCGAGAGGTGGGCGACATGCACCCCACGAAGGTTAGTGGGCCTCGCGGGTCACCGGGGTCACCGGCATGCGTTCTTGTGGAAAACCCTGCGTCTGTGGATAACCCTGGCCCGCACCCGGCGACTCAGCGGGCGGCCTCGCGCGGCGGCGTCACGTCGGCGCCGGGGGAGTCGGCGCCCCTGCCCGTGCTGCCCTCCGACGAACTGATGGCGTGGCCGCCGAACTGGTTGCGCAGCGCCGCGACGACCTTCATCGCGGGGGAGTCGTCCTGGCGCGAGGCGAACCTGGCGTAGAGCGCGGCGGTGATGACCGGCAGCGGGACCGCGTGGTCGACGGCGGCCTGCACGGTCCACCGGCCCTCGCCGGAGTCCTGCGCGTAGCCGCGGAGCTGATCGAGGTGCTCGTCGTCGTCGAGCGCCCGCACCAGCAGGTCGAGCAGCCAGGAGCGGATCACGGTGCCGTGGCGCCAGCTACTGAAGGAGCCCTTGACGTCTTTGACGACGTCGGACGCCTCGAGCAGCTCCCAGCCCTCCGCGAACGCCTGCATCATGCCGTATTCGATGCCGTTGTGGACCATCTTCGCGAAGTGCCCGGCACCGACGTCACCCGCGTGGACGAAGCCGTCCTCGCCCTGGGGCTTGAGGGTGTCGAAGATCGGCATGACCCGGTCGACGTCGGCCTTGTCGCCGCCGCACATGAGCGCGTAGCCGTTCTGCAGGCCCCAGACGCCGCCGCTCACGCCGCAGTCGACGAACCCGATGCGCTTGCCTGCCAGCTCGGCGGCGTGCTTCTGGTCGTCCACATAGTGTGAGTTTCCGCCGTCGATGACGATGTCGCCCTGGTCGAGCAGCCCGCCCAGCTCGTCGATGGTGGTCTGGGTGGGCTTGCCGGCCGGGACCATGACCCAGACCACGCGCGGCGCCTCCAGACGTTCGGCCAGCTCCTTCAGGCTGGCCACGTCGCTGATGGCCGGATCGCGGTCGTAGCCGACGACGTCGTGGCCGCCGCGGCGCAGCCGCTCGGCCATGTTGCCGCCCATCTTGCCCAGCCCCACCATGCCGATCTGCATGACTGTCCTCTACCCCCTCGTCGGACTTCCATCATCCCCGATGACAGGTTCAGCCTGACAGGCGGATGGGCATGATCAGATAACGGTAGTCGGTGGTGGCGGTGTCCTCCACAGGCTTGCCACCCGTGAGGATAGCGGGCTTCGTCGATGTGGTCATCTGCAACCGCGCGACGTCGGAGTCGATGGCCCCCAGGCCCTCCAGGAGGAACTGGTGGTTGAAGGCGATGTTCATCTCCTCGCCCTCGTAGTCGACCGGGAGCGCCTCGACGGCCTGCGCCTCGTCGCCGCTGCCGGCCTCCAGCACGACCTCGCCGCTCTTGAACGCCAGCCGCACCGGCGTGTTGCGCTCGGCGACCAGGGCGACGCGCTTGACCGCCTCCACGAACGTGCCTGTGGACAATTCGGCGCGGGCGGAGAACTCGGTGGGCAGCAGTGAGCGGTACTTCGGGAACTCGGGGTCGAGCAGGCGCGTCGTCGTACGCCGTCCGGCGCTGGAGAAGCCGATCATGCCCTCCCCGGTGCCGCCGGCCGCGCTGAGCGCGATCTCGACCTCGGCGCCGGTCGCGCCGAGCGCCTTGGCGGTGTCGGCGAGCGTCTTGCCCGGGATCATCGCGATGGCGGCGAAGTCGGGCTGGCCCGGCTGCCACTTCAGCTCGCGTACGGCCAGCCGGTAGCGGTCGGTCGCGGCGAGGGTCACCGTGTCGCCCTCGATCTCCATCCGCACGCCGGTGAGCATCGGCAGCGTGTCGTCGCGGCCCGCGGCGACGGCGACCTGGCCGACGGCCGAGGCGAACACGTCGCTGCCCACCCGGCCCGCGGCCGGGGGCATGGCGGGCAGGGACGGGTAGTCCTCCACAGGCATGGTCAACAGGGTGAACCGGGCGCTTCCGCAGGTGACGACCGCCTTGGCGCCGTCCACCACGAAGTCCACAGGCTGTGCGGGAAGAGCGCGCGTGATCTCGGCGAGCAGCTTGCCGGAGACCAGGACGACTCCCGGCTCGCCGGTGTGGACCTCGAGCGTCACCTCGGCGGAGACCTCGTAGTCGAAGCCGGAGAGCTTGAGCCGCTGCTCGTCGGTGACCTCGAGGCGCATGCCGGCGAGTACGGGCACCGACGGCCGCGCCGGGAGGCTGCGTGCCGTCCATGCCACCGCCTCTGCGAGGACGTCTCGCTCGATTCGGAACATCACGGTCATCAGCCTCCTGGGTCGTCGTTGATTGAAGGATCTCAAGGATCCACCCTCCCGGACTCGCGCTCCGAGAGAACCCCTCTATGGGTCTTTGAGTTTCTTAGTTAGAGATAAGAGGTCATCACACTAGGGGCTGTGGAAACTGTGGACAACCAGTGTCTTGGCTGCTCAGTGGCCTTGTTTTCATCCACTGGGGGTGTGGGCGGAGCCTGGGGAGAACTCATGGTGCCTGGGGACGAAGAATTTTCGCCCACAGGCCGTCCCCAGATCATGGTGCCTTCATCCACGGATGAGGGCGGGTTATCCACGAGGTTTCCACAGGTTGTCCACGGGGTAAAACGGGCCGTTCTGGAGCCCCAGATCGGTTGTTCACAGTCTGTCCACACGTTGTCCACTGGTAGTCCCCAGGTTCTCCCCAGGATGTCCCCAGCACTGTCCCCAACCGATGTGGATGGATTTTTCCCGGCATTGTGGGGTGAACTGCGGGGGACATTTTGCGTTTTCGCTGGTCCACAGTGTTTTCCACAGGCTGTGTATGACTTCACGACCCGCGCTGTGTCTGCTTGATCCGCATTGTTAGCTCGTTGACCTGGTTGTACATCGACCTGCGCTCCGCGATGAGGGACCGGATCTTGCGCTCGGCGTGCATCACGGTGGTGTGGTCGCGTCCGCCGAACTGCTGGCCGATCTTCGGCAGCGACAGCTCGGTCAGCTCGCGGGCCAGGTACATGGCGATCTGCCGGGCGTTGACGAGCGCCCGGCTGCGTGAGGTTCCGCACAGGTCGTCGATGCTGATGCCGAAGTACTGGGCGGTCTCGCTCATGATCGCCGCGATGGTGATCTCGGTGTCGGACTCGGAGGTGATGAGGTCCTTCAGCACCACCTCGGCGAGCTGCAGGTCGACGCCCTGCCGGTTGAGGCTGGCGAACGCGGTGACCCTGATCAGCGCGCCCTCGAGCTCGCGGATGTTGGTGGAGATGCGGCTGGCGATGTACTCCAGCACCTCGGGCGGCGCGGCCAGGCCCTCCTGGATGGCCTTCTTGCGCAGGATCGCGATCCGGGTCTCCAACTCGGGCGGCTGGACGTCGGTGATCAGGCCCCACTCGAACCGGTTGCGCAGCCGGTCCTCCAGCGTGATGAGCTGCTTGGGCGCCCGGTCGCTGGAGATGACGATCTGCTTGTTGGCGTTGTGGAGGGTGTTGAAGGTGTGGAAGAACTCCTCCTGGGTCTGCTCCTTGCCCTCCAGGAACTGGATGTCGTCCACGAGCAGGATGTCGATCGCGCGGTAGCGGCCACGGAAGCCGTCGGCCTTGTGGTCGCGGATGCTGTTGATGAAGTCGTTGGTGAACTCTTCGGAGCTGACGTATCTCACCCGCGCGCCGTCGTACAGGCTTTGGGCGTAATGCCCGATCGCGTGCAGCAGGTGGGTCTTCCCCAGCCCGGAGTCCCCGTAGATGAACAGCGGGTTGTACGCCTTCGCCGGCGACTCGGCCACCGCCACGGCCGCCGCGTGGGCGAACCGGTTGCTGGCTCCGATGACAAATGTCTCGAACGTGTACTTCTGGTTGAGTCTGGCCGGTTCGCTGGGCTTGTTGCTCTTCGCCTCCCACCGGTTCGGCGCGGGCTCGGGCGTCTTTTCCACAGGCGGTGTGTACGACTGCCCCTGTTCATAACCGAAGCCCTGCTGTGGATACTCGGTGGATATCTGAGGCTGCTCCGGCTGTGGAGAGTAGAACTGCGGCGGCTCCGAAGGCTGGTTGTGCTGGGGCTGCGCGGGCAGTGCATAGCGGAGCTGACTCTCCACACCCTGGGGATAACTTTGAGTCACAGGCTGTTGATGAGAGTCGACGACGGGCGGCTCGGGAGCCGTCGTGTCGATCATCACGGCCAGCCGCATGGTCTGGCCGAGCTCCTGGGAGAGCGCGTGCGCCACCAGCGGGCGCAGCTTGCCCTCGATGAGGTCCTTGAGGAAGTCGTTGGGGACGCCGAGCACGATCGTGTCGTTGGCCCGCGCGATCGGGCGCACCATGGACAGCCAGGTGCGCTGCTGGATCGGCACGCTCTCGTTGAGGAAGTTGCCCAGGGCCCTCGCCCAAACCTGGCTGAGGTCGACACCGGTCATGGTGTGGTCCCTTCCTTCCTCTCGCGGCCCCCCGCGATCGTTCATCCACATGGCGCGACCGCCCACGGTGCTCGGCGGCCCCTTCGTCCACACGCGGCAGGCGGTCTCTCTGCCCGCGCCCTCCACAGGCGATCCACAGGCTGTCCACAGCCCTTGGGCAGGCCCGAAAGGGCCGACAGTATCTATGTGCACAGCCGTGTTCAAGACGTTGTCCACAGCCTAGTGGCACCTGAGTGCACAAACTGTGGACGTGGGACGGGCGGTGGAAAAGTGGCCTGTGGATTAGTGGATAACCGGTCTGGTTTGACCTGGACGGCACTTGGCCCGTAACGTACGACGGTCGGCTTGTCACGCGACGGCTATTTCGCGTGCCCTCGCTTTCCTGGCAGGCCAGCCCTGTGTGTTAGGCGCCCTTGCGGCGCACCATCAAGCCTGGAGCCCACCCGTGAGCAAGCGTACTTTCCAGCCGAACAACCGTCGCCGCGCGAAGACCCACGGCTTCCGGCTGCGGATGCGCACCCGGGCCGGTCGTGCCATCCTCGCCGCTCGCCGCCGTAAGGGCCGCGAGAAGCTGTCGGCCTGACCGTCCTTCGCGAGTGCAGCCCGCCGGCAGATCAGGCCGGCGGGCGTTAGACGTATACGGTGCTGTCCCGTCACTCCCGCATGCGACGCGGGGAGGAGTTCGAAGCGGCCGTCAGGCGCGGTAAGCGCGCGGGCCGCCCGACCCTAGTGGTGCATTTCACCATTTCGGGGGAAGAGCCACCTCTGGTGGGTTTCGTGGTGAGCAAGGCGGTCGGTGGCGCCGTGACCCGGAACAGGGTCAAACGACGGCTCCGACACCTGATGCGGGACCGTCTCGACCGGCTGCCGCGAGGTAGCCTGCTTGTGGTACGCGCCAATCCACCGGCCGCGTCCGTGCGATTCGAGCAACTGGCCGCCGAGCTCGATCTCGCGCTGGATCGTTTGCTCAGGCGGCGCGAGTCCTCGACGGGTGGACAAAAATGACGGAGCAGCCGCAAGGGGCGGCGCCGGGCCTAGTCGCCCAGGCGCTGATCATCCCCATTCGGTTCTATCGGGCGTTCATCAGCCCGCTGCTCGGTCCACGCTGCCGGTTCTATCCGTCGTGCAGTGCATACGGGCTCGAAGCGATTGCCGTACATGGCGCATTGCGCGGTACATGGCTGACTGTCCGGCGCATCGGGCGGTGCCACCCATTCCATCCCGGAGGTATAGACCCGGTGCCCCCACGCCCGGTCCGGTCCCACGAAACGCAAGGGAGATAGCTCGGTGGAGCTGTCCTGGCTGAGCTGGCTGTACCAAGCCGTAGCCCAAGTCATCATTTGGATCCATACTGCATACAGCACGGTCCTCAACCCGGACAGCGGGCTGACCTGGGCGTTGACGATCATCACGCTGACCGTGTTCATGCGGATCCTGATCTTCCCTCTCTTCATGAAGCAGATGCGCTCGTCGCGGAAGATGCAGGAACTCGCGCCCAAGGTCCAAGAGCTGCGCAAGCGCTACAAGAACGACAAGCAGCGCATGAACCAGGAGGTCATGGCGCTCTACCAGGGCGCGGGCGCCAACCCCCTTGGCGGCTGCCTCCCGGTCGTCGCGCAGTTCCCGATCTTCATCTCCATGTTCACGGTGCTCCAGAACATGGCGAACGGGCACGCGAAGTACGGCATGACCAAGGAACTGGTCGACAGCGCCCGGTCCGCGCACATCTTCGGCGCGCCGCTGCCGGCCAACTTCTGGATGTCCTCCGCCGAGATCGCTGGATTCGACGCGGGCGTCGTCCAGACGAAGGTGGTCCTGGCGATCTTCGTGGCGGTCAGCTCGCTGACCACGTTCCTCACCGTCCGGCAGAGCGTCACCCGCTCCATCGCCCAGATGCCGGACAACCCCATGGCGCAGCAGCAGAAGATCCTCATGTACATCTCGCCGCTGTTCGCCTTCTTCAGCCTGAACTTCCCGCTCGGCCTGATCCTTTACTGGGTCACCACCAACGTGTGGACGCTTGCTCAGCAGCACTGGTTCTACAGTCGGCATCCGATGCCGCAGTACGACGCCAAGGGCAACGTGATTCCGATCCAGGCCAAGCCCGGTCTCATTGCCAAGCTCCGCAAGACCACTCCGGAAGAACAGGCCCCTCCGCCGCCTCCGGAGCCTAAGATCATTAGGCAGCAGCCGAGCCGGCAATCCCGCAGCAAGCGCACCGGCAGCAAGAAGTCTTGAACACGAAGGAGAGGCCGGCCATGACCGAGGCCGAGCAGGAGAAGGCTCCTGATCTCAACGCGCTGGAGCAGGAAGGCGAGATCGCTGCCGACTACGTCGAGGGCCTTCTCGACATCGCCGACATCGACGGTGACATCGACATGGACGTCGAGGGCGACCGCGCCATGGTGTCCGTCGTGGGGCTCAAGAGCACCGAGCTGGTGGGCCCCGGGGGAGAGGTCCTGGAGGCGCTGCAGGAGCTGACGCGTCTGGCCGTGCACCGGCAGACGGGGGAGCGCTCGCGGCTGATGCTCGACGTGGCGGGCTACCGCGAGCGGCGGCGGGTCGAGCTGACCAAGCTCGGCACCGAGGTCGCCAACGAGGTCAAGGAGGACGGCGAGCCGAAGTCGCTGCAGCCGATGACCCCGTTCGAACGCAAGATCGTCCACGACGCGGTCGCGGCCGCCGGGCTCCGCAGTGAGTCCGAGGGCGAGGAGCCGCAGCGGTACGTGGTGGTCCTGCCCGCCTGAGTCGGATCCCGTGTTCGGGGTTCGAGGCGCGTTCGTGCCTGTCGATCCGGCCGTCCGCCCCGCCGTTCGTGGCGCGGTGGGCGGCCGTTTCGTTTATCCGGGCACTTAAGGCGTATCCCTTCTTATCTCGCTTCTCGGATATGCCCTGACATGTCATGAGAAATATTCACCAACTGCCCCCAACCATGCGCGGACGGCGTGCTCACAGGCCGCCTTTACCCGGGGCCGCTAGTCTTCCCTTGTGATCTCACCCAATAGCCTTGGATAGAGATCGGACTCGAAACCCAAGACCCTGTCGCCGCGAACATCGAACGCCGGGCGACGACCCCGTACCGACACACCGATCAAGGGCCACCAGCCCCAGAAAGGGCCACCGAGCAGTGAGCGATGAGCTTCCGGAGCCGCCGGACATAGCGCGGGACGTCTTCGCCGGGGAGGCTTGGGATCGTGCCAACGCGTTCGCCGAGCTGCTGGCGGGTCCTGGTGTCGTCCGTGGGCTGCTGGGTCCGCGGGAGGTGCCCCGGATCTGGGATCGCCATCTGCTCAACTGCGCGGTGGTGGCCGAGGTGGTGCCGCCCGACGTACGGTTGGTGGACATCGGCTCGGGGGCCGGGCTGCCCGGCCTGGTCCTGGCGATCGTCCGGCCGGACATCACCGTGACGCTGCTGGAGCCGTTGCTGCGCCGTACCGTGTTCCTGGAGGAGTGCGTCGACGCGCTCGGACTGGGCAACGTCGAGGTGCTGCGCGGCCGGGCGGAGGAGTTGGCGGGCAAGCGGGAGTTCGACGTCGCCAGCGCCCGTGCGGTGGCACCGCTCGACCGCCTCCTGAAATGGGCGATGCCGCTGCTGCGCGAGGGCGGCGAGCTGATCGCCATGAAGGGGGAGCGGGCCGCCGGCGAGCTGGCCGGGGCCGAGGAGCAGTTGCGAGCCAGCGGTGCCCGAACGGCTGAGCTCGTGACCGTCGGGCGCGGTAAGGTCGAGCCGCCTGCAACATTGGTTCGGGTGGTAGCGGGTCGCACGCCGGAGAGAGCCAGGCGGCGACAGAGGAGGTGACGGTTGTGCCAGTCGCGTCAAGCGGGCTTGGCTGGCCGGACAGCCGTCCGTCCGAGAGTCCAACCGGGGTTGGCTGGCCCGAAATGGGCGTGTCGCGACAGCAAACTCCCGGCACCGGCCCACCACTGGTTGAAAGGATGGCCATCGTGACCCAAACCCCCCTGAACCCCGGTGATTCGCCGTTGGTACGAGAGGCGCTCAGCTCAGTGGTTTCACGTGAAACATCTGCGACCCAGACGGCCGCCCCGACCGGCGAGACCTCCGGTGACGGTGCGGGCGCCTGGCCGCGCCCGCTCAAGACCCGAGTGGTCGCGGTGGCCAACCAGAAGGGTGGCGTGGGCAAGACGACCACCTCGGTCAACATTGCCGCCGCCCTGTCGATGCACGGCCAGCGTGTTCTCGTGGTGGACCTCGACCCGCAGGGCAACGCCTCCACCGCCTTGGCCACGGAGCATCGTGGTGACGTCCCGGACGTGTATCAGGTGCTGGTCGACGATCTTCCGATGGCGGACATCGTCAAGCAGGTGCCCGACATGCCCAACCTCTATTGCGCCCCGGCGACCATCGACCTGGCGGGGGCTGAGATCGAGCTGGTCTCCTTGGTGGCGAGGGAGGCGCGGCTTCGGCGTGCGCTGGCGGCGTACGAGGGGGTGGACTTCGACTACATCATCATCGACTGCCCGCCCTCGCTCGGCCTGCTGACTGTCAACGCGTTGGTGGCGGCCGACGAGGTGATGATCCCGATCCAGTGCGAGTATTACGCGTTGGAGGGCCTCGGGCAGCTCCTGAGGAACGTGGACCTGATCAAGGCCCACCTGAACCCGACGCTGCGACTCTCGACCATCGTGCTCACGATGTACGACGGGCGTACCCGGCTCGCCTCGCAGGTGGCGGATGAGGTGCGGTCTCACTTCGGGGACACCGTGCTGGAGACGGTCATCCCGCGCAGCGTCCGGCTGTCGGAGGCGCCCAGTTATGGGCAGTCGGTGATGACGTACGACCCGGGGTCGAGCGGGGCGACGGCGTACCTGGACGCGGCCCGCGAGATAGCCCACCGGGCCACCGTCGCCTGATCGCCGGTCGTTCGCGCGTTGGCGTTGGGGCCGGTGCACGGTCCTGTAGCGGGTCGGCCCGTTGGCACGCACCGCAGCTCCTGCATGCGTGAAGGCGCGCGTGGGCGCTTCTCCGGCTCCGCTCGGTTCTGGTGGGTGCGCTGGCTTGAGGCGGGGGAGGGTGCGGCCGGGCGGAGGGCGGCACAGGAGCGGCGAGTTGAGTACGTGCAGTGCGACGGGCCAGGGGAGTGTGCGGGCGGTCGTGTCAGCCGGTCGCATTCGAGGGCGCGTTGTCGGGAGATCTCGGCGCCGGGAGTCCGTCGGCGACCGCTCGAATGGAGCGGCGTACGGTGCGCTCATGTGGAGACGCGTGCGGTTGCTTCGCGTGGAGAAGGCGTGCGGTCGACCGCATGGAGAGGTGGCACGGGTCGATCGCGTTGAGCGGCGAACGGTCCATCAGGTGAAGCGGTGTGTGGTCGACCGCGTGGAGCGGAGTACGGGTCGATCGCGTTGAGCGGCGGGCGGTCGATTCCGGGGGCGGCCTTGTCTTCCCCACCGCTTCAACTTCCCCCGAGCCTTTGAGGACGCCGGTGAGTCCGCGTTGAGTGGTTGGTGAAAGGCGGTTCGGGCGAGGGTGTGGCGTTCCCGTGTACGCATCTTGGGCCGGAGTCACGAGTTGGGCAGATTTGTGACCGTGTCGGTGTAAATCCAACGGGACGGTGTGTGGCGAGCGGGCACTACGTCGGGCGTACGACGGTAACCTCTCCTGGAGTGACCGGAATCGACCGGGTGGATGAGGAGACGCAGTGAGTCAGCAGCGGCGGGGATTGGGCAAGGGGCTCGGGGCGCTCATCCCGACCGGTCCTATCGTTGACGGCACGGGGGCGGCGCCGTCCCCGGCGAATGGTTCAGCGGAGGAGACGGGGCCGAAGCCGATTGCGGGGGCGTACTTCAAGGAGGTCGCTCTTCGCGCGATCGTCCCCAATCCGCGTCAGCCGCGTGAGATCTTCGACGGGGAGCGCCTGGACGAGTTGGCGGCCTCGATCCGGGAGGTCGGCCTGTTGCAGCCGATCGTGGTCCGGTCGGTCGGCGGTGGCAAGTATGAGCTGATCATGGGGGAGCGGCGCTGGCGAGCATGCCAGCAGGTCGGCCTGGATCCGGTCCCGGCCATTGTCCGCAACACCCAGGACACCGATCTCCTGCGCGACGCGCTCATCGAGAACCTTCAGCGTGAGCAGTTGAACGCCCTGGAAGAGGCGGCGGCATACCAGCAGTTGCTCGACGACTTCCAGGCGACGCACGAAGAGCTCGCGCAGAAGGTCGGCCGGTCGCGTCCCCACATCACCAACACGCTGCGCCTCCTCAACCTCCCCCCAGAAGTTCAGCGAACGGTGGCGGCCGGAGTCATCAGCGCGGGCCATGCCCGAGCGCTCCTCGGTCTCAAAAGCCCCGAAGAGCAGCTACGGCTTGCCAAGCGAATCGTGGCGGAGCTGCTGTCGGTGCGGGAGGTGGAGGAGATCGTCTCCATGGGCAGCGCCAAGGCCGCGAAGAATCCGCCCCGCGAACGCCAGCCGGCCAAGCCAACGGCTCCCGGCCTGACCCACCTCGCCGACCGTCTCTCGGATCATTTCGAGACCAAGGTGAAGGTGGATCTGGGGCGGAGGAAGGGGCGGATCGTCGTGGAGTTCGCGACGATCGACGACCTTGAGCGGATCATCGGCACGATGGCGCCGGAGGCGGTCCGAGCGATGAGGGAAGCGGAAGACTGACGCTCGGGCTTCTTCTTTGTTCCACGTGAAACATGAAGCTGTTGGACGTGGACGTGGACGTTGCGGTTTCACGTGAAACAAGGAAGCCCGGCCGTCGATGGTCGGATGTCGATCCGCCCTTGCCCACCTGCCGGACTGCTGCGGCGAACTCGGCCAGGTACGACGTCCTGGTCCTTGAGCAGGTGGCCAAGCCCGCCGACGCCGTCGACTGACAGCTCTGCGCGCCTGGCGTATCGGCCACGCCTTCTAGCTCGCCTCCTCACGTCGGCCGTCCTCGCGCGTGGGCCGTCCTCGCGTGTCGGCCGTCCCCGCGTGTCGGACGCCTGCCCGCATCGGTTACCGTCGCGGACTGGCAGCTGCCTTGGGCTGGCCGCTTCCGCGGGTCGGCTGCTCTTGCGTTGGCCACCTTCTCGCGTTGACTGCCTTCTCGCGCTGGCTGTCTTCTTCCGGCCTCCGCGGTTCTCCTCGCTGGAGATCGGATGCGACAGGTGGCGCTTGTTTCACGTGAAACAAGCGTCGTGGCGGCGGTCGCGCGGCGTGAGCGGTCGGGGTAGTGGTACGCGCCCGACGAGCGAAAGGGCGCCGTGTTTCACGTGAAACACGGCGCCTCAAAGGCGGCCGGTGAGCGGCGAGGACTGGCGTCGGTTGGCGTCGGTTGGCTTCTCTCTACACGGCGGCGGCTTTGCGGATGTCGTCGAGGAAGTCGTCCACGTTCTCGGGTGTCGTGTCGAACGCGGTCATCCAGCGGACGGTACCGGCCGCCTCGTCCCAGAAATGGAAGAGGTAGCGCTGCCGGAGAGCCTCGGCGACCGTGGGCGGGAGGGTGGCGAACACGGCGTTGGATTGCACCGGATGGGCGAGGGAGACGCCAGGGAGTTCGGCCACCCCGTCGGCAAGACGGTTGGCCATGAGATTCGCGTGTGCCGCGTTCCGCCGCCACAGGTCGTCCGTCAGGAGGGCGGAGAGTTGCGCGGAGATGAAGCGCATCTTCGAGGCGAGCTGCAGCGACTGACGACGCAGGAACGGGACGGCATGCGCCAGCGACCCATCGAGCACCACCACGGCCTCGGCGGCCAGGGCGCCGTTCTTGGTGCCGCCGAAGCTGAAGACGTCGACACCGGCGTCGGTCGTGATGGTCCTCAGCTCGCAGTCGAGGTACGCGGCGGCGTTGGCCAACCTGGCACCGTCGACGTGCAGGCGCATCCCGGCCTCGTGCGCCACGTTGGCGAGCGCGGCGATCTCGGCGGGGGAGTAGCAGGTGCCGAGTTCCGTCACCTGGGAGATGGAGACGACCGTCGGCTGAGTCTCGTGGGGATTGCCGAGGCCGCCCAGGCGTGACGTGACGTCCTCCGGACGAAGCTTGCCGTCCCGTGTCGGGACGGTCATGAGCTTCACGCCGAGCAGGCGCTCCGCGGCACCTGCCTCATGGGTGGCGATGTGCGCGCTGTCGGCACAGATGACGGCGTCGTAGCGGCCGAGCATGAGGGCCAGGCCGACCATGTTGGCGCCTGCCCCGTTGAGCACCGCGAAACCCTGCGCGCCCGGACCGAATACTTCCTTGGCCTTGTCCTCGAACGTGGACGTCCAACTGTCGTCGCCGTACGCCGGCGCGTCTCCGTGGTTCGCGGCGGCCATCGCTTCGAGGATGGCCGGATGCACGCCCGCATGGTTGTCACTGGCGAAGCTCTTGGGGTACATGGAATCGATCAGCACACCGTAAGGCTACTTACCTCGCGTGTGGCGGCCTGTCGGCCGGGGGGTGGTGATGCGGCGACGAGGAAGGCGACGAGGAGGGTGACGGGGAGGGTGACGGGGAAGCCGTGCCGCGCGCACATGGCCGACCGCACGCGGACACGGCTGGTTCCGGAGGACGGCTGGTTCCGGAGGACGAGGCGCGCCTCCAAGAGGGATCGGGGCGGATGGTCGTGTCACCCACCGCCTCGCTCGAGCGGCGCCGCCATGCTCACATGAGCGCGCTCGCACCGCATGCGCTCGTGCCGCGTGCGCTCGTGCCGCGTGCGCCCGCACCGCGTGCGCTCGTGCCGCGCGTGTCCGTGCCGCGCGTGTCCGCGCTGCGTCCGCGCCGCGTGCGTCCGTGCCCGTGTCGGCGCGGGCTCGTGCCGAGTGAGGGCGGAGCTGGTACCGGGCGGTGGGGAGGAAGAAGCGGGTTACGAAGCCCGGGCGCGGGCGGCGGCGTTCTGGAGGAGGGTGCGGCAGAGGTCGCCGAGGTCTTGTCCGGCCGCCTCCGCCGACATCGGCAGGAGGGAGGTCTCCGTCATGCCGGGGGCCACGTTGACCTCCAGGAAATGCGGCACCCCGTCGGCGTCGACGATGAGGTCCGTACGCGAGATGTCCCGCAGCCCCAGAGCCGTGTGGGCCGTCACGGCCGTCTCGGCGCACGCCGCCGCGGCCGCTGCCGACAGCCGGGCCGGGGCGAAGAACTCGGTGTGCCCGGCCGTGTAGCGGGCCGCGTAGTCGTAGACGCCTTCGTCCGGCACGATCTCCACGGCCGGCAGGGCCACTGGGCCGTGGCCGAGGTCGACGACGGAGACCGCCACCTCAACGCCTTCCACGTACCGTTCGATCAACGCCGTGTCGCCGTACGCGAAGCAGCCGACCATCGCGGCGGGCAGTTCCTCGGCCGTGCGGACGAACGAGGCGCCCAGCGCCGAGCCGCCCCGCGCGGGCTTGACGAAGAGGGGGAGCCCGAGGTGTTCGACGATGCGGCCGAGCACGACCGTGGCGCCGAGGTCGTGGAAGGTCTCCTTCGGCAGCGTGACGGACTCGGGAGTGCGCAGCCCGACCGACCGGACGACCGCCTTGGCGGTGGGCTTGTCGAAGGCCACCCGGCACGCGTCGGGGTCGGCGCCGACGTAGGGGACGTTGAGCAGCTCCAGCACGGACCGGATGGCGCCGTCCTCGCCCGCGCCGCCGTGGAGGGTGACGAACACCGCGTCCGGCGGGTCGGCGAGGATCGAGGGGACGAGCGAAGCGTCGGTGTCGCGTGCCTCCACGTCGATGCCGGTCGCGCGCAGCACCTCGCTGACCCTGCGACCCGAGCGCAGGGAGACCTCTCGCTCATAGGAGAGACCCCCGGCCAGCACCAGCACGTGGCCCAGATCGCTCATCACATCTCCTCCGCTCGCGGCACGCTGTCCAACCGTACCGGCGCCTGGGGTGAATGGTGTACGGGAGGTGCTATCTGCGGCGATCCCCTCCCATCCCAGCCAAACGGTAGGGAATTCCTTGACGACGAAGTGAGGGGCCGGCGCGGCGGCCGGCCCCTCACGTGAAGCGGTCAGGCCAGGTCGGGCCCCGGAGTGTCGACGCCCTGGTGGTCGCGCACGGAGGCGGTGCCGAACGTGTCTCTGAGCTGCATCTCCTGCTCGATGACCCCGGCCAGCCTGCGCACCCCTTCGCGGATGCGGTCGGGCTCGGGATAGCAGTACGACAGCCGCATGTGCCGCGCCCCGCTGCCGTCGGAGAAGAACCCGGTGCCGGGCACGAACGCCACCCGCTCGGCCACCGCCCGCGGCAGGATCGCCTTCGAGTCGAGCCCTTCGGGCAGGGTCGCCCACACGAAGAAGCCGCCTCCGGGACGTGTCCACGTCACCTCGGGCGGCATCAGCGACTCGAGCGCGTCCAGCAGCGCGTCGCGGCGCTCGCGGTAGAGCTCCCTGAACGTTTTGATCTGCTCCTCCCACGGCTGCGTGGCCAGGTACTGCCCCACGGCGAGCTGCGTGAACGAGGAGTGCGACAGCACGGCCGACTCCATGGCCAGCACGAGCTTCTCGCGGATGGCGTGCGGCGCCAGCGCCCAGCCGACGCGGAAACCGGGGGCGAGCGTCTTGGAGAACGACCCCAGGTAGACCACGCCGTCCGGATTGTCGGCACGCAGCGCGCGCATGGGCTCCCCGTCGAAGCCGAGCAGCCCGTACGGGTTGTCCTCGATGATCAGGATGCCGGCCCGCTGGCAGATGTCGAGGACCTGCTGGCGGCGGGCGATGTTGAGGGTGACGCCGCCGGGGTTGTGGAAGGTCGGGATCGTGTAGAGGAACTTGATGGGCGCCCCTGCCGTCTCCAGCGCGTAAATCGTCTGGGCGAGCGATTCGGGCACGATGCCGTGGTCGTCCATAGCGATGTGTACGACTTTGGCCTGATAGGCGGCGAACGTCCCCAGCGCCCCCACGTACGAGGGGCCTTCGGCCAGCACGACGTCACCCGGGTCGATGAAGATCCGGGTGATCAGGTCGAGGGCCTGTTGCGACCCGACGGTGACGACCACGTCGTTGGCCCCGGCGCGAATCCCCTCCAGCCGCATGACCTCGCAGATCTGCTCACGCAGGTGCAGGTCGCCCTGGCCGGAGCCGTACTGCAGCGCGACGGGGCCGCGCCGCGTGACGAGGTCGGAGACCAGCTCGCCGACCATGTCGAGGGGAAGAGCCGTGACGTACGGCATGCCGCCCGCGAGCGAGACCACCTCGGGCCTCGACGCGACGGCGAAAAGAGCTCGGATCTCGGAGGCGACCATCCCGGTAGCTCGTGCGGCGTACCGATCGACGTAAGCGTCGATGCGCGACCCTTGGGTCGCGGGCGTCTGACCGTGATCAAGCTCTTGCGTCACGGCCCACCTCCTAGGTGTCATATCGGACTGAAATACCAGATTACGCCAGACGGACATGTCGCCCGTGACCGGGCTCGACCGTCGTGGTGTCCGCTGGTGGCATCTTCACTGGGCTACGATGCCACCTGTAGACGCGGTTTTCGCGCGCTTTTCCTGGTCAACGATAGGGGCCGTAGTTGTCGCGCCGGCTGGTCAACATAACCCTGGACAATCTCGAAGATCTGCCGCGCCGCTGCCGGCGGTGTGTGTTCTGGGAGCTCGACCCGATGAGCGGTGAGCGCGCGGTCGACTCGGGTGACCCCGGGCTGGAGAAGGAGGCATGGATCTCCGGCACCCTGCTCGAATGGGGGAGCTGCGGGAAAATCGCCTATGTCGACGGGGCTCCCGCGGGGTTCGTGGTCTACAGCCCGCCGCTCTACACCCCGCGTTCGGTGGCCTTCCCCACCTCGCCGGTCAGCGCCGACGCGGTGCTGCTGATGACGGCGCACATCGTTCCCGAGTTCTCGGGTGGCGGGCTGGGGCGGATGCTGGTCCAGGGCGTGGCCAAAGACCTGACGCGGCGTGGTGTGAAAGCCATTGAAGCTTTTGGGGACCTGAAGTGGGAAGAGCCTAGTTGTATAGTTCCGGCGGAATACTTGCTTTCTGTGGGGTTTAAGACAGTTCGTCCGCATTTGCGTTTTCCGCGGTTGAGACTGGAACTCAAGAGCGCCGTCTCGTGGCGTGAGGACGTCGAGGTCGCCTTGGAACGCCTCCTCGGCTCCATGAGCCCGGAACGCGCGCTACGCCCCGTCTGAGAGCCCCACAGGGCCACCCAACGCCCGGCAGGCGGGCACACACGCGAAAGCCCCCCGCGGGCCAGAGATCCGCGAGGGGCTGTCGGCGGGCGAAGCGCGCCCCGACGGGCGAGTCACCGGGCGGGGCGGGCTAGATGATGCCCTCGAGCTCGCGCAGCAGCATGGCCTTCGGCTTGGCGCCGATGATCTGCTTCACGACCTCGCCACCCTGGTAGACGTTCAACGTGGGGATCTGGAGCACACCGTACTGGCGCGGAACCTCGGGGTTCTCGTCGATGTTCAGCTTGACGATCTCGAGCTTGTCGCCATGCTCCTTCTCGATCTCCTGCAGGATGGGCGCGACCTGACGGCACGGGCCGCACCACTCGGCCCAGAAATCGACCAGCACGGGCTTGTCGCTCTTGAGGACCTCGGACTCGAAAGTGGCGTCGGTGACAGCCTTCACGGTGCGCTCCTTACTTCTCGTTGTTGGCCAGCCAGCGCTCGGAGTCGAGCGAGGCGGCGCAGCCGGTGCCGGCCGCGGTGATGGCCTGGCGGTAGGTGTGGTCGACGACGTCGCCCGCGGCGAACACGCCCTCGATGTTGGTCGCGGTGGAGGGGGAGGCCACCTTGATGTAGCCGTTCTCGTCGAGGTCGATCTGCCCCTTGACCAGCTCGGTACGGGGATCGTGGCCGATGGCCAGGAACAGCGCGTCGGTCGCCAGCTCGCACTCCTCGCCGGACTTGACGTTGCGCAGCTTCACCGCCTCGACCTTGGTGTCGCCGAGCACGTCGGCGACCTCGGAGTCCCAGACGAAGCGGATCTTGTCGTTCGAGAGCGCCCGGTCCTGCATGATCTTGCTCGCCCGCAGCGAGTCGCGGCGGTGCACCACCGTGACCATGCGCCCGAACCGGGTCAGGAACGTGGCCTCCTCCATCGCCGTGTCGCCGCCGCCGACGACCACGATGTCCTTGTTGCGGAAGAAGAACCCGTCACAGGTCGCACACCAGGACACACCGTGACCGGACAGTCGCTTCTCGTTGTCAAGCCCCAGCTCGCGGTAGCCGGAGCCCATGGCCAGGATGACCGACTTGGCGTAGTAGGTCTCGCTGTGGGTCTTGATGACCTTGGGGTTGGCCTTCAGGTCGACCTCGACCACGTCATCGGCCACCAACTCGGCGCCGAACCGTTCGGCCTGCTTGCGAAGGTTGTCCATCAGGTCGGGGCCCATGATGCCGTCGGGGAACCCGGGGAAGTTCTCCACGTCGGTCGTGTTCATGAGCGCGCCGCCCGCGGTCACGGAGCCCTCGAAGACGAGCGGCTTGAGTTCGGCGCGTGCGGAGTAGACAGCCGCCGTGTAACCGGCGGGGCCGGACCCAATGATGATCACGTTACGAACGTCGCTCAACGCTCCACGCCTTCCTCGTCTGCTGTTGCCATCGGCGTCAACAGATCCTAGGCCGCCGTGATTCCCCAGCCCTACCCCACACCGCCGGGACAAACGAAAGAGCCCGCCGAAGCGGGCTCTGACGTGGGCTTTCCGTTACCGCAGGTATTCCGTTACCAGCGGCCCAGCGCGGGCTTACGCAGGTTCTTGCAGTTGAACGGGTCGACGACGTCGATGCGGATCTTCTTGGTGGCCTGCTGCTTCCAGGAGGTGACGATGAGGGCCTCCTGGCCGTTGTACTGCCCCTGGTCCACCGCGAACACGTCGAGCTTGGACCGGTTGGACACCGCGGTGACGCACTCGGCGACCTTGTCGGCGTCGCTGGAGTCGCTGTGCAGCATGGGCGCGGGGCCGAGGAAGCTCTGCAGCGACATCCGCAGCTCGGGGTCGCTGTAGTTGTGGCCGCTGTCGGTCAGCGCGTACGCCCTGGCCCTGGTCGCGGACTTCGTCGGCGCCGGAGACTGCTTCGGGGGCAGGGCGGCGGGTGGCACGACGCTCACGCCGCTGTCATCGCCCCCGGCGACCACCAGGTTGGTGGCGGCCATGGCCGTGCCGACCACGACGGCCGCCGCCGCGGCCGCGATCGCGGGCATCGCCCAGCGCCGCCGCCGGACCGTACGGCTTCTGGCCGGGACGATCGTGCCGTCGTCGGACACCACGCCGAGGCGCACCGGCTCGGGGACGTCGGCCCCTCCCACCGGCGAGGGGACCTCGACCGGACGCTCCCACGGGGCGTCCCGCATCAGCTCGTCCCAGTCAGGTGGTTCGGCGAGGCCGACACTTCCACGCCGCCTGGAGGACTCGGCCTCGGCGGCCAGGGCCTGGTCTATGCGCAGTGCGACGCCCATCGGCATGGCCGGTGTGGGGGTCGCGGCCAGGACCTCGCGAACCGCCGCCAGGTCCGCCAGCGACTCCCCGCAGGGGTCGCAGACCGCGAGATGCTCGCGGACCCGGCGTGCCGTGGCAGCGTCCAAGAGACCCTCGGCCAGCTCGGCGAGGATCTCAAGATCGTAGTGCGTATCACCCGTCACGAAGTTCTGCTCCCTTCGCGGATGAGACGCGATTGAGGTCCGATCGGTTCCGCAGATGCGAAAGAATTGGGGCAAGTTTCGCGCGCCCTCGGGCGCACCGGCTCTTCACCGTGCCACTGGGCACCTGAAGCACCTGAGCTGCGTCTTCGACCGAATAGCCCATCATGTCCACCAGCACCAGCGCCGCCCGCTGGTCGGCGGGCAGCAGCTTCAGAGCGGCAGAAACCTCCATCGAGACCTCGCGCTCGACGGTCTGGTCGGGCAGCGGGGTCTCGCGCTCCGCGGCCTCGATGAGTTCGTCGTCGGCGACCGGCCGGACGGACTTGCGTCGCATCCGGTCGAGGCAGGCGTTGACCACGATGCGGTGCAGCCAGGTGGTGACGGCCGCCTCGCCGCGAAACGTGGCGGCCTTGCGGTAGGCGGAGACGAAGGCGTCCTGCACGGCGTCGGCGGCCTCGTCGGGGTCACCGAGCGTACGCAGGGCGACCGCCCACATGCGGTCACGGTGCCTCTTGACGATTTCGCTGAAGGCGTGTGGATCCCCGTTGATGTGCGCGGTCAGCAGCTCGGCGTCTGTGACTGCCGGCCGCTCCGCTGCTGAGGGTGTCTCGGGTGGGGAGTTCACAAGAGGGATTCCTGATTATGCCGATCCGGGGGAGTGCACCACTACCTCATAGATGGTGCCATGAAAAGTGCCCGCATCCATCGGAACACGCGTAAACCAGATCAAAACGTACTGACCGCTTGCCGCCTGCTCGGGGGTGAGCGTGGTCTTGCCCGCCGCGTTCTTCGCCGTCGCCACGGTCTTGAGCGCGCCCAGTTCGGGGGAGTCGCCCACCTTCAGCTCGACGGTCGCCCCCTGGGCCGGCGACAGCGTCGCCACCACGTCGCTGATCTGCATCGACTCGCCCATGTCGAGCAGCAGGCCCACGCCGTCCTTGAGCCGGCCCAGCTCGGCGCTGCTGTAGGTCTCGGTCTTCCACAACGTGTCCGGTTTGCCGTCGATGGCCAGCTTGGCCATTTCGGACTTCTCCTCGTTGTCGCCGAGCGGGTCGAAGCCCTGGGCCTTGTCGGGCTTGACCACCTTGGCCTCGACCGAGGCCGCCGCGGGGTCGCTGGGCCGCGCGCTGGCCGTCTGCGACGCGGTCGGGCTGCCCAGGCTGCGGCCGATCGTCCAGGCGCCGACGCCGACCGCGGCGATGACCAGCAGCACCAGCAGCGTCACCAGCACCCGGTTGACCGTGCCGCCGCCGCCGTTGCCGGACATCCGGCGCGGCGGCAGAGGCGGCAGCGTGGGAATGGCGGCCGCCTGCCGGTGGGCGATGTCGAGGCCCTCGGTCTGGGACGCCGAGGCCACCGCGGGGGTCGAGGGGTAGGAGATCGGGATCGGCATCGGCCTGGCCACGTCGGCCAGCGACTCGGCCACCTCGGACGGGCTGGTCAGCATGCTCTGGCCCCTGCGCGACTCGGGCAGGCACGCCCGCACGGTGACCGCGTCGAGGTAGCCGGGCACGCCGGCGGTGACCTGCCGGGGCGTGCAGAAGTGGCCGTCGTTCATGGGGGCGGCGGGCAGCCCGCCCTCCTCCTCGTCGCCCGGCCAGTGGCCGGTCAGGCCCGCGTACAGCAGCCGGCCCAGGCCCTCGGCGTCGTCGAGCGCCGGCTGGTCGGTGGTGAGCCCGTACATGGCCGCGTCGACCGCCACGCCGAGCACCTTGACCGTGTTGCCGGTCGTCCACACCAGGTGGGAGGGGCGCAGGCACAGGTGGTAGAGCTGCGCCGCGTGGGCGTGGGCGAGCGCCTCGGCGGCCTCGGCCACCAGCCCGGCGGCGCGCTCGGGCTCCAGCGGCCCGGCGGCCAGCAGGTCGGTCAGCGACTCGCCGTTGACCCACTCGCTGACGACGTAGGCGTGATCGTCCTCCTCGGCCGCGTCGAACACCTGCGTCAGGCGCGGGTCGGTGAGCCTGCTCGCCGCGCGGGCCGCGGTGACGACCTCGTGGACGCGCGGGAAGTCGGGCGAGAAGGTGTGCACCGTCACGGGACGGGCGAGGATCTCGTCGATGGCCTTCCACAACGTCGCGCCGTCGGATTCGCTGACGCGATCTTCCAACCGGAAGCGTTCGGCTAGACGGGTGCCGGGTTCGACGGCCGACGTGCTGCTCACTGGCTCACTCCGCTTGGCCGATCGGGCGTACTCATGACTCGACTCACCTGCGTGGTCATGTCCCACGAAGGCACGTTATGCCGGGTGGATCCGCCCACGCCCCTCCTGCTTCCATTCGCGCGTGTCGGGCTCCATGGTAGTGCCGAGTAGATTCCGCCCGCGTTCTTTACCGACCTACCCGCCTCGCGACCATCCCAACGAGCGAGTTGACCTCGGGGATGCGCATTCTGTGGGCAACCGCGAGATAGAGCAGCATGCCCAGCCCGCCCCCGATGCCCAGCACGATCACCGAGTTGAGGAAGCGGAGCCCGTCGAAGACGCCCGTGAAGATCCAGACCGCGGCCAGCGCGAGCACCGCCGTGGGCAGCGCCGCGAGGTACATCCTGGTCATCGCCATGCCGACGGCCCAGCCGCCCAGCCCCTGGACCCGGCGGGCGGCCAGCCACCACGCCAGGGTCGCGCCCAGCGCGTACGCGATCGCGTACGCCAGAGCCAGCCCCATCACCGCGTAGCGAGGCGGCAGCGCCAGGTACAGCAGCACCATGAGCAGCGCGTTGACCGCGGTCGTCCCCGCCCCGATGAACACCGGAGTCCTGGTGTCGCCGAAGCTGTAGAAGACCCGCAGCAGCAGTTGGAACACCGCGAACGGCACCAGAGCCAGCCCGTAGACCTGCAACACGTTGCCGATGTAGACGGCGTCGGCGACGCTGTTGGCCCCGTGCCCGTAGATCGGCACGGTGATGGCCGGCCCGAGCACCATGAGCAGCAGCGACACCGGCACCATCAGCGAGCAGACGAGCCGCACGCTCGACCCGAACTCGGCACGCACGTCGCCGAACCGGCCCTCGGCCACGGCCCGGCTCATGCGCGGCAGCATGGCGGTGATCACCGAGACGCCGATCACGCCGTACGGGAGCTGGAAGAGCTGGAAGGCCAGCGTGTACGGGCTGATGCCGTGCCCCTCGACCAGGCTGCCCGCCGCGCTGGCCAGGTTGGTCGTCAGCATGAAGCCGAGCTGGGTGACCACCACGTAGCCGATCGTCCACACGCCCGCCTTGCCCATCTCGCCCAGCCGGGCGTTGCGCAGGTCGAAGCGGGGCACGAAGCTGAACCCGACCCGCCGCAGCGCCACGATCAGCACCGCCGCCTGCGCCACGATTCCGGCCGTGGTGCCCAGACCGAGCAGCGCCAGGTCGCCGTCGGTGGCCTGGGCGATGTCGGCGCCCGTGCCGACCAGGGTGTAGAGCACGAACACGATGATGACGACCAGGTTGTTGAGCACGGGGGCCCACATCGGGGCGCCGTAGCGGTCGCGGGTGTTGAGGATGGCCCCGGCCACCGCGCCCACCCCGAAGAAGGCGAGCTGCGGCAGGATGAAGCGGGCCAGCGTGACCGCGACCTCGAACCTCCTGCTGCCCGGGGCCCAGTCGGTGTAGAGGTCGATCAGCAGCGGCGCGGCCAGCACGGCGAGCACCGCGACCACGGCCAGCGCGACCGTGGAGATCGTCAGCAGCCGCTGCTCGTAGGCCCGGCCGCCGTCGTCGTCGTGCTGCTGGGCCCGGATGATCATCGGCACCACGACGCTGCTCAGCACTCCCAGGAGCAGCAGGTCGAGGATGCTGTACGGGATGGCGTACGCGGCGTTGTAGGCGTCACCCAGGGCCGCCGTGCCGATGGCGTAGGCCAGCACCATGGTCCGCACGAACCCCGTGACCCTGGACACCATGGTGCCCGCCGCCATGATGGCGCTGGCCCGAAGCATGCGGCTCATTCGGTCTCACTCTCCCGGGACTTGGCGCGCGCGAGTTTGCGCTCCGACCGCCGCCGCAGCAGCCGCGTGACCACCGCGGCGAGCATCACGGTCAGCGCCGCCCCGACGATCACCAGGGCGATCCCGGTGTAGCCGGTGGTGCGGATCGTCAGCCGCTGCGGCTCGCCGTACGGCCGGCCGTCGGCGGTCATGAGCTGGACGGTCACGGTCGCGTCGCCGCTGGTGTCGGGGGCGGCGCTCATCGACACCTGGAACGTGGTGATCTGCCCGGTGCTGATCACCCTCGTGTCCGGGGTGAGGCTGACCGTGAGCAGCTCGGGGTCGTCGGACTTCACGTCGAGGTAGAGCTCGACGGGGGCTTCCATCTCGTTCTTGACGCTGATGGGCACCACGCCGTTGCTGCCCGCCAGCGTACGCGGCTGGTCGGGGCCCTCTCCGGTGATCTGGATCTGCGCGGTCTTGGCGTCGACGGCCGTGCCGACCAGCTTGGTGACGGCGCGGCCCGTACGGGTGCTGTTGCGCCAGGCGGAGGAGGTCAGCCGCAGCACCGCCGTCTCGAAGCGGGACGGCTCCTCCTTCTCGAACACCTGCGCGATGCGCTCCGCCTTCGACCAGGCGTCCTTGACCGGCGCGAGGTAGTTGGCGGTCAGCTCTTCCTTGCGGTCCGCGGCGGTGTAGGTCAGGCCGGCGCGTGGGACGGACGCCTTGCCGGGCTTGACCGTGTCCAGCGGGCTGAGCTTCAGCCACGGCAGCCGTTCCGCGGTCTTCAGCAGGGCGGTGACGAGCGTCGGGTTGGGGTTCCAGCGGCGGGAGGGGGCGACGACCAGCGACCTCGACCGGGTCTGGCCGGGCTCGGAGGCGATCATCGCGGTCTCGGCGATGAAGCGCTGTGTGCTGAGCAGGGTGGAGGTGCCGGAGGCCGGCTCGAACATGCGGCTCAGCTCGGCGTCGGCGACCAGCGCGGTGACCGGGCCGCTGACCGCGTCGAGCGTCGTGGCCGCGTCGGGCGTGGTGGTGACGGGCGCCTGCGGCGGCAGGTTGGTGGAGTTGAGCAGGACGGTGTTGACCCCGCTGACCGAGAGCAGGTCGAGCGCGTCGGCGTCGAGCACCCCGGCGGGCGGCCAGTTGATGTTCGTCTTCGTGTTGGGGCTGATCGTCGCGGCGACCGTCTGGCCGCCCAGCTTGACGGCGCGGTCGGTCTGCGTGTCGAGCCCCTGGTGGGCCAGCGCGGCCACGTCGGGATCGGCGTACGGGACCGCGACCACGGGCGAGGCGGCCAGCGCCGTGCGCATGGTCGTCAGCCACTGCGTGGCCGCGGCGCTGGGCGGCTTGGCCTGAGGGCCGTCCTTGGTCTTGACGTCGTAGCCCTTGGCCATCGCGTTGAGGTCGTCGAGCAGCGACGGCTCGATCACCCACGTGACGCTGTCAGGCGCGGACTGCGCGATGGTGGCCAGGTCGGCCAGGCGGCCCCGGCCGGCGATCGACTGGCTCAGCTTGTCGTCCACGAACAGCGGCTTGCCGCTCTGCGGGTCGACGTCGGTGCCCCGGCGCGGCTGGTCGATGACGGGCAGCGCGACGGAGAGCCTGTTCTGCGGCAGCTTCGGCACCGTGGGCGGCGCGTACGTCAGGAACGTGCGCTGGGCGACCAGCGGCACGCCGTTGGGCGCCACGTCGACGGCGATCGGGTAGACCCCGAACGACCGGAGGCCGAGCTGCACGGGCGTCGCGGTGAACTCCCAGCGCAGCGAGGCCCCGGGGGCCAGCGACGGGATCACCGCCCGCGAACTGCCGGAGACGGCGCTGGGCAGCGTGGTGAGGCTCTGGTCGGCGGCGTAGGAGCTCATCGTGACGCGGTCGGCGAACGGCTGCGACTCGTAGCGCAGCCGGATCAACACGTTGTAGAGCGTCGAGCCGGTGTCGTTGCGCACCGTGCCGCTGAACGTGATCTGGTCGGTCAGGCTCTTGGGGACGTCGGGCGTGATCGACGAGATCGACACCGAGGCGGTCTGCCTCGCGGCCGCGTTCGCGGTCGGCTTCGCGGCAGCCTGGTGCGGCGTCACCGCCATGACGGGGGCGAGCAACGCGGCGGACAGCGTGGCGATCAGCGTGGCCTTACGGATCACGCGGAGGCCCGGCCTGGACTACGACGACGCACGCCCGCAATGGTACGGGCTCAGTGCCGTCGTGCGACCGCCGCACGTGACGCTCCGGCCCGCGGACGCCGTAGGCCGACGATCTTTCCTGGTGGCGGTGCCGGCAGGTCGCGGGACCGTCCCCGGCGGCTCTTCCGCGCGTGTCATGGGACGCGGAAGGCTACGATCTCATGATGGACCTGGTGTGCGAGGAGCCGGCGGTGGATCGCGGGGGCGTCCTTCATATAGTCCTCCTTGCCGCATTCCATGCCCCCGACGGTCCGTGGACCGACGGTAAGCACACAAGAAGGCCGACTCTGCTTTGTCCGACTCAACTCTGACCGACTCAACTCTGACGGAAAGCCAGCAGCAGGGCATGAACGACCTGTTCAGAAAGATCGCCCCGGTGGCCGACGAGCTGGGCCGCCTGTTCGCCGCCCAGGGGCACGAGCTGGCCCTCGTCGGCGGCCCCGTGCGCGACATCCTGCTCGGCCGCAGCGGCAACGACCTCGACCTGACCACCGACGCCCACCCCGAGCGGGTGCTCGAGATCGTCAGAGACTGGGCCGACTCCGTGTGGACGATCGGCATCGAGTTCGGCACGGTCGGCCTGCGCAAGGGAAACTGGCAGATCGAGGTCACGACCTACCGGAGCGAGTCGTACGACCCCAAGTCGCGCAAGCCCGACGTCATGTACGGCGAGACCCTGGAGGCCGACCTCGAACGCCGTGACTTCGCGGTCAACGCGATGGCGGTGCGGCTGCCCGGCCACGAGTTCGTCGACCCCTACGGCGGGCTGTCCGACCTGCGCGCCAGGCTGCTGCGCACGCCGGGGCCCCCCGAGCGGTCGTTCGGCGACGACCCGCTGCGCATGCTGCGGGCCGCCAGGTTCGCCTCGCAGCTCGGGTTCGCGGTCGACCCGCGGGCGGTGACGGCGATGACCGAGATGGCCGAGCGCATCGAGATCGTCTCGGCCGAGCGCATCCGCGACGAGCTCGACAAGCTGGTCTGCGGCGCCGACCCCCGCGAGGGCCTGCGGCTGCTGGTCGAGACGGGCCTGGCCGCCCACGTGCTGCCCGAGCTGCCCAAGCTGCGCCTGGAGATCGACGAGCACCACCGGCACAAAGACGTCTACGAGCACTCGCTGACCGTGCTCGACCAGGCCATCGCGCAGGAAGACGACGGCAAGCCCGACCGCGTCCTGCGCTGGGCGGCGCTCCTGCACGACATCGGCAAGCCCAAGACCCGGCGGCACGAGCCAGGGGGGCGGGTGTCGTTCCACCACCACGAGATGGTCGGCGCCCAGATGACGAAGCGGCGGATGGCCGAGCTGAAGTTCCCGAAGGACGTCGTGTCCGACGTGGCCCGGCTGGTCGAGCTGCACCTGCGCTTCCACGGCTACGGCACCGGCGAGTGGACCGACAGCGCCGTGCGCCGCTACGTGCGCGACGCCGGCCACCTGCTGTCCCGGCTGCACAAGCTGACCAGGGCCGACTGCACCACCCGCAACAAGCGCAAGGCGCTGGCGCTGTCGCGGACCTACGACCACCTCGAAGAGCGCATCGCCAGGCTCGCCGAGGAGGAAGAGCTGGCCAAGATCCGGCCCGAGCTCGACGGCAACGAGATCCAGCGGGTGCTCGGGGTCGGGCCTGGGCCGGTGGTGGGGAAGGCGTACAAGTTCCTGCTCGAACTCAGGCTCGACAAGGGCGTGATCGGCAAGGAGGCGGCCACCGAGGCACTGCTGGAGTGGTCTCGGTCAGACGACCTCGGCGCGTGACGACGGCGTGATGACCATCCGGTACACGAGCGCCGCGGCGGCGTAACCGACCCCGATGATCATCACGGCCGCGTACGACTTGCCGTCGGCGGGCAGGATGAGCGCCGACAGGGCGGCGGCGAGCACGTACATGCCGTTGAAGAGCATGTCGTAGATCGAGAACGCGCGGCCCCGGTAGATGTCCTCCACGTCGCGCTGGACGGTGGTGTCGGCGCAGATCTTGACGCTCTGCCCGGCCACCCCCAGCACGAACCCGGCCGCCGGCGGCCCCCACTCCTGGAACGGCAGGATCAGCACCGCCGCCAGCGCCCCGGCCGCCACCAGCGCGATCTGCACCCAGAGGCCGATCCCGAACCGCTCGGTCGCGTACGGGGTGACGATCACGGCGAGGAAGTAGCCGACTCCTGAGACGGCCACCACCACGCTGAGCCCGCGCAGCGCGGCCTCGGGGTCGCCGTGGGAGAAGTAGTAGCGGTAGAGGATGATGCCCGTCGCGGTGCACATGCCGTACAGGAAGCGGTGGGCGGCCATCGCGCCCATGGTGGCGGCGGCCATGCGGCGGTGCGCGAGGTGCCGGGCGCCGTCGCGCAGCCCGGCGACCACGTTGTGCAGGGCCTCGCGCGCCTGCGGACGCTCGGGGTCGGACCACGGGCCGAGCAACTGGCGGTCCATCGTCCGCGCCACCAGCGTGCTCATCGTGAACACCACGCCGGAGGTGACCAGCAGCAGCGCCACGCCCGTGTCGTCGCCGCCGAAGATCTCGCGCAGCAGGAAGCCCACGCCCGCGCCGACGAACGTGATCACCGTGCCCGACGTCGGCGTGACCGCGTTGGCCGCCATGAGCCGCTCGGGCGGCACCACGTGCGGCAGCGAGGCGCCGAGCGCGGCCAGGAAGAACCGGTTGACCCCGAGCACGCCGAGCGCCGCCGCGTAGAAGGCGGGATCGGGCGCGTCGGCGGCGACCAGCCCGGCCGCCACCAGCAGCAGCATGCCGCGTACGAACGGCGCCACCACCAGGATCTGCCGCCTCGGCCAGCGGTCGATGAAGACGCCCACGAAGGGCCCGAGCAGGCTGTACGGCAACAGCAGCACCGCCAGCCCGGCGGCCACCTCGATCGCGGTCGTCTGGTTCTCCGGGCTGAAGAAGGCGAATCCGGCCACCGCGAACTGGAAGATCCCGTCGGAGAACTGGGAGACCAGCCGAGTGCCGAACAGCCGCCTGAAATCTCGCCCCCGCAGGACCACGCGGAGATCGGCGACAAAAGACACGCCGTCAGCCTAGCCCCGTGTCCGTGCTTTAGGATGCCCGGAGATCGGTAGGACAGATGAACTTCGGGTTCCGGATCGCCTGGGTGATCTCGTACGCTTCATAGCGTGACCATCGAGGAACACGTTGTGCTGGTCGACCCCGACGGCCGCGCCGTCGGCACCGCTCCCAAGGCGTCGGTGCACGGCCGCGAGACCCCCCTCCATCTGGCGTTCTCCAGCTACGTCTTCGACCACGAAGGCAGGGTGCTGCTCACCAGGAGGGCCGACCACAAACTCACCTGGCCGAGTGTCTGGACCAACAGTTGCTGCGGCCACCCGCTGCCCGGCGAGCCGCTCGACCACGCGGTCCTGCGCCGCCTCTCCTACGAGCTGGGGCTCACGGCCGAGGGCGCCGACCTCATGCTGCCCTCCTTCTCCTACCGCGCGGCGATGGCCAACGGCATCGTCGAGCACGAGCTGTGCCCGGTCTACCGGGTGGTCGCCGACGGGCCGGTCGAGCCCAACCCGGAAGAGGTGGGGGAGACGCGGTGGATGCCGTGGAAGGAGTTCGCG
Source organism: Nonomuraea sp. NPDC051298 (assembly GCF_055586305.1). NCBI lineage: Bacteria > Bacillati > Actinomycetota > Actinomycetes > Streptosporangiales > Streptosporangiaceae > Nonomuraea > Nonomuraea sp. NPDC051298. Next base: position 267,609 of record NZ_JBVJIM010000010.1, on the reverse strand, counting down.
GAGGGCGCGCTCAACGGGCTGCTGGCGATCTCGCCCTGGTGCAGGGAGCAGGTGCCGCTGCTGACCGAGCTGGGCGCCGATCCGCTCTCCTGGCAGCCGGCCGCGAGCACCGCCCTTCCCGCGGCGGCCCGGCTCTGAGGCAGGCCGACGCGCACGGCGCCGCGCCCCCGCTACGAGGGCACGGCGCCGCGACCGGGGGCCCAGGTCAGCGGGTCAGCGCTCGACCTCGCCCCGGATGAACTTCTCGACGTAGTCGCGGGCCTCGTCGTCGGAGTACTGCTCCGGCGGCGACTTCATGAAGTACGAGGACGCCGACAGGATCGGCCCCCCGATGCCGCGGTCGAGCGCGATCTTGGCCGCGCGCACCGCGTCGATGATGATCCCCGCCGAGTTGGGGGAGTCCCACACCTCGAGCTTGTACTCCAGGTTGAGCGGCGTGTCACCGAACGACCGCCCCTCCAGCCGCACGTACGCCCACTTGCGGTCGTCCAGCCACGGCACGTGGTCGGACGGCCCGATGTGCACGTCGGCCTTGCCCATCTCGTGCGGGATCTGCGAGGTGACCGACTGCGTCTTGGAGATCTTCTTCGACTGGAGGCGCTTGCGCTCCAGCATGTTCATGAAGTCCATGTTGCCGCCGAAGTTGAGCTGGTACGTGCGCAGCAGCTCCACCCCGCGGTCCTCGAACAGCTTGGCCAGCACCCGGTGCGTGATCGTGGCGCCCACCTGTGACTTGATGTCGTCGCCCACGATCGGCACCCCGGCCTCGGTGAACTTCTCGGCCCACTCAGGGTCGGAGGCGATGAAGACCGGCAGCGCGTTCACGAACCCGACCTTGGCGTCGAGCGCGCACTGCGCGTAGAAGCGGTCGGCCTCCTCCGACCCGACGGGCAGGTAGGACACCAGCACGTCGACCCGGTTGTCACGCAGCACCTGGACCACGTCGACGGGCGACTCGTCGGACTCCTCGATGATCTCCTGGTAGAACTCGCCGAGGCCGTCGAAGGTGTGGCCGCGCTGGACCGTCACCCCCGTGGGCGGCACGTCGCAGATCTTGATGGTGTTGTTCTCACTGGCGACGATCGCCTCGGACAGGTCGCGCCCGACCTTCTTGGCGTCCACGTCGAACGCGGCGACGAACTCGACGTCGCCGACGTGGTACTCGCCGAACTTCACGTGCATCAGGCCCGGGACCCGTGTGTCCGGGTCCGCGTCCTTGTAGTAGTGAACGCCCTGGACCAGCGACGACGCGCAGTTGCCGACACCGACAATGGCCACGCGAACCGAACCCATCGCACTCGCTCCCTTACTCATCAGTTGACGTGGTGTCTCGGTCGGGCCTCTCCTCTGACGAGGCCCGACGCTCCGTTGCGATCAGCTCGTTCAGCCAGCGCACCTCGCGCTCGACGGACTCGAGCCCATGACGTTGCAGCTCGAGCGTGTAGCTGTCGAGACGCTCTCTGGTACGCGCCAGCGCAGTGCGCACCGCGTCGAGCCGCTCCTCCAGCCTGCTACGGCGGCCTTCGAGGATGCGCAGCCGCACTTCGGCCTCGGTGTGGCGGAAGAAGGCGAAGTGCACGCCGAAGCTCTCGTCCTCCCAGGCGGAGGGACCCGCCTGGGTGAGCATGTCCTGCAGGCGCTCCTTGCCGTCGGCGGTCAGCTTGTAGACGATCTTCGATCTGCCGCCGACGATCGCGGAGGGAGCGGGCTGCTCCTCCGCGATGAGGCCCTGAGCCAGAAGCGATCGCAGACACGGGTACAGCGACCCGTAGGAGAACGCACGGAACATCCCCAGCAGGGCGTTGAGCCGTTTGCGCAGCTCGTAGCCGTGTAGCGGCGTCTCGTGCAGCGACCCGAGCACGGCCAGTTCCAAGACCCTGCCCTGTCCGCTGGCCACTGGAACCGCCCCCTCTCGCATCGATGTATCGAGCCGATACATCTCGAGGATACGTCCAGCCGCTATATGGCCGCAATCTGTGAATCTGCCAAGCCGTTGGGATGAACCCGTAAAACGCCGTAGTCTGGCGCTCATGTGGTCACAGAGAAGGGTGGTGGATTACGGCCTCGCGAAACGGGCGGTGGTCCGCTCTCTGCGCGCGGGGCGTGCCTCGCGCGGTGACGTCTGTGACGCACAGCCCTATCTCCTTCGCGCGGCCCGCCACTTCGGCGAGCCGACCGGACGTATCTGCCCGGTCTGCGAACGGGAGAACGTCACCGACGTGACCTACGTCTACGGCGATTCCCTCGGTCGGCATGCCGGTCAGGCAAAGGTCACCGCAGAACTCGACGCCATGGCTCATGATTACGATGAGTTCCGGGTGTACGTTGTCGAGGTCTGCCAAGGTTGTTCCTGGAATCACCTGGCGGTTTCGTATGTCCTGGGCAACGGACCGCCTGACCTCGTCGATCAGACGTGAAGACCGAGGGCGGCGAGATGCCTCACGCCCAACCGCCGTTACAGTTCCGACGACGTTGCGAGGACGTGTGAGTCACAGCATGAACGAGGGGACGGCCCGCCCGGGGAGGCGCCGTCGCTCCAACTCATCCCGTTCTCTGCCCCAGGGTTCCCCGGCCCAAACCGGGGACCAGGGCTACGGTGCGGCACAGCCGCCGCGTCGTCCGGAAGCGGCCTACGAGCAGACCGGCGCCATGGCCGCGCAGCCGTACGACGAGCCGCCGCCCAGGCGCTCCCAGTCGTACGACGAGCCTCCTGGACGCGCGCGGTCGTACGACGAGGCGCCGAGGCGTGCGCAGTCGTACGACGACGAGCCCGCGCCCAGGCGCGCGCAGTCCCGCCAGGCACGGGCCGAGCACCCCGCGGGCGCCGGCGACCAGCCGGGGCCGCGCTCGCGTGCCCGCCAGGACACGCGCGGGATGAGTCATCAGGAGACGGTCGTCAGCGACGCTCCGCGGCGCTCGCGCCGCCGGGGGCCGGGCGGTCCGCCGGAGCCCCCCGGGCCGCCCACGAAGAATGACGGCGGCGGCCGCGGCGGCTGGCGCAGGTTCGTCCCGAACTGGAAGATCGTCGTGGTCGGCGTCGTCGTGCTCTCGGCCGGCCTCTTCGGCATGGTCATGGTCGCGTACGCGAACACCCCCGTTCCCACGGAAGCCCAGGCAGAGGCACTGGCCCAGCAGAGCACCATCTACTTCCGCGACGGCAAGACCAAGATCGCCGACCTGGGCTTCAAGCGCGAGTCCGTCCCGATCACGGCTATGGCGCAGGTGGTCAAGGACGCCGCGGTGGCCATCGAGAACGACACGTTCTACGAGGACTCCGGCATCTCCATCCCCGGCATGTTCCGCTCGCTGTGGAACACCGTGTCGGGGGAGCAGCTCCAGGGCGCCTCGACGATCACCCAGCAGATGGCCCGTAACTACTACGACGGCCTCAGCCAGGAAGTGTCCATCAAGCGGAAGGTCATGGAGATCTTCGTCGCGGTCAAGCTCGACGACGAGCTGTCCAAGGACGACATCCTGCGGAACTACCTCAACACCGTCAACTTCGGTCGGGCCTACGGTGTCCAGGCCGCCGCCAAGGCGTACTTCGGCTCCAAGGCCACCGCCGCCAACCTCACCCCCGAGCAGGGCGCCTACCTCGCCGCGCGCATCCAGCAGCCCAACTGGGAGCCCGACGCCCCCGCGCTGAAGTACCGCTTCGACACCGTCATCGACTACATGTCCAAGCAGTGGCCCGACAAGTACGGCGACCTCCCGAAGACCGCCAAGTTCCCCAAGACGGTCAAGAACCAGTCCGACAACGACCTGGCCGGCACCAACGGTTACATGGTCGAGCAGGTGCTGCAGGAGCTGGACCAGCGGGGCCTGAGCCGCGACGAGGTCAAGAGCGGCGGCTACCACATCACCTCCACCTTCGACAAGAAGCTCATGAAGGACGCGCAGACCGCGGTCAAGAGCACCATGAGGGAATTTCGGATGAGCACCGAGTTCCACGGGGGTCTGGCCGCGGTGGATGCCAAGAACGGCCGCGTCCTGGCCTTCTACGGCGGTGACGACTACCTCACCGACCCGTGGAACGAGCCCTTCCAGTCCACGAAGCAGGCCGCCTCCGCCTTCAAGCCGTACGTGCTGGCGGCCTGGCTGCAGGCCGGCTACTCGCTCAAGAGCTTCGTGCCGGGCAACCAGACGGTGCCGAAGGAACTGCCTGGCCAGCAGCCGGGCGGCATCAAGAACAGCCACAACGTCGGCGCCGCCGTCGACGTGGTCAAGGCCACCGCCGAGTCGGTCAACACGGCCTTCGTGTCGATGGCGTTCGCGCTGCCCGGCCAGCTCGACGACGTCCAGAAACTCGTCGAGGACGCCGGGTTCAACCCGAAGCGCATGAAGGATGACATCAACGAGCACCACTACCAGTTCGCCATCGGCAGCGCCCTGGTGACACCGGTGGAGCAGGCGGCCGGCTACGCCATCTTCGCCAACGGCGGCAAGTACACGCGCTACCACGTGGTCCGTGAGGTCAGGCAGAACAAGAAGCTCGTCTATGGCGAGCAGGCCAGCTCCAAGTCGGTCATCGACGCCGGCGTCGCCGCCGACTCGACGATCGCCATGCAGGAGGTGCTCAAGAGCGGCACGGCAGCGGGCAAGGGCCTGGGCAACAGGCCGGCCGCCGGCAAGACCGGGACGAACAACGACGAGAAGGAAGCCTGGTTCGTCGGCTACACGCCGCAGATCTCCACGGCGGTCGGGTTCTACCGTGAGCAGTGCAAGACCAAGTCGGGCAAGGTCGTGCCGCCGGAGCACTCCAACTGCCCCTACCTCCGCAAGGGCAGCGACAAGTACGGCCCGGACAACCCGTACACGGAGCCCAAGGAGGTCTCCCTGGGCTTCGAGGGCGCGGGCCCGCCCACGATCGCCTGGCAGCGGTTCATGCAGCTCGCGCACGAGAAGCTGCCGGTCGAGCAGTTCCCCGACCGGGCCGAGGTCGGGGTGGCGGAGAACATCGTGCCGAGCCCGACGCCCACGCCGTCGCCCACGCCGGAGGCCGACGACGATCCGTTCGCTCCCGACGACCCGTTCGCCGACGAGAACCAGGACTGCCTGATCGGCTGTGACGGCAGCGACCCGACCGTCCCCGACGAGCAGCCGACCATCGACGACGGCGACGGCTTCCCCCAGACGCAGGACGACGTCGGTGACGTGGGCGTCGCGGGCGGCGGCTCGCCCGACAACCAGGGGTCCGGCGGCTCGCGGCAGGTGCCCGTCAGGCCAGAGGACCAGTGACGAGCACAGTGACGAGCACCGAGGCACGCGCCCCCTGGGTGGCGCGTGCCGTGCCGTACCTGCCCCTGGGGCTGATCGCGGTCCTGGGGGCCAGCCTGGCGTACGTGGTGCGCCTGCCGTGCCGTACCGGCGGCTGGAACAACCAGGTCACCACGTACACGAACTTCTGCTACACCGACATCTACCCGCTCTACTTCGACCGGGAGCTGTCCACCCAGAACCCCTACTTCGCCCAGGTGCCGTTCGACAAGCAGGTCGAGTACCCGGTGGTGCTGGGCGAGGTCATGCAGGTGTTCAGTTGGATCGCGCGGGCGCTCGACCCCGACAACGTCGCGCAGGCGGTGCGCTTCTACGACCTGACGGTGATCCTGCTCGGCCTCTGCCTCGTGGTCGGCGTGCTGCTGATGGCCGCGGTGGCCGGGCCCACGCGCCGCTGGGACCCCCTCTGGTACGCCATCTCGCCCGCCGTGGTGCTGGCCGCCTACATCAACTGGGACCTGGTCGCGGGCGCGCTGTCGCTGGGCGCGCTGCTGGCCTGGAAACGGGGCCGGCAGGTGCCCGCGGGGGTGCTGCTGGGGCTGGCGATCGCGACCAAGTTCTATCCGCTGATGTTCGTGGGCGCGTTGTTCCTGCTGACGTTGCGTACCGGGCGATGGCGGCCGTTCCTGGTCACGATGGGCTCGGCGGCGGCGGCGTGGCTCGTGGTCAACGTGCCGTTCATGGTCTTCGCGTGGGACGGCTGGCGCAGGTTCTACGTCTTCTCCCAGGAACGCGGGGTCGACTGGGGCTCGCCGTGGCTGTTCTTCCAGAACAAGGGCTGGCCGGTCCTGGGCGAGGCCGACGTGAGCACGCTCGGCATGGTGGCGCTGGCCGTCATGTGCCTGGGCATCGCCGTGCTGACGCTGGCCGCGCCGCGCCGTCCCCGGCTGGCGCAGATCTGCTTCCTGGCGCTGGCCGCGTTCATGATGACGAACAAGGTGTGGTCGCCGCAGTTCGTGCTGTGGCTGGTGCCGTTCGCGGTGCTGGCCAGGCCCAACTGGAAGCCGCTGGCGCTGTGGCAGCTCGCCGAGGTCTGGTACTTCGTCGCGATCTGGCTCTACCTGCTCGCCCAGCCGCCGCTCGATCGGGACGACCTGGGCATCGCCGACGACACGTACTTCACCGCCGTCTGGGGCCGGGTCATCACGATCGGGATCATGATGGCGCTGGTGGTGCGCGACATCCTGCGTCCCGAGAAGGACGTGGTGCGCCAGGCCGACATCGACGACCAGGCGGGCGGCGTGTTCGACCGCGCCCCTGACCGCTTCACGCTGGCCACCCTCACCAAGTGACCCGCCAGGCGCCCGGCAGATGATCACTCGCTCGATCGGCCGGGACGCGCTGCTGCTCTGGCTGGGCTCGCGGGCCGGGCTGCTGGTCGCGACGGTGCTCGGGGTGGCACTGGCCGAGTACGCCGACAGGTGGCGCAAGTGGGACGCCACCCTGTTCATCACGATCGCCCAGTACGGCTACGACGGAGAGCCCGGCAAGCCGCCCGACGAGGGGCTGCCGGCGTTCTTCCCCGGGCTGCCCGCGGCGCTGCGCCTGGTCCACCTCGTGATCCCCGACTGGGGGGTGGCCGGGCTGCTGGTCTCGCTGGTCGCGGGGGCGGTGGCCGTGGTGGCGCTGGCCCGGCTGGCCGAGTCCGAGGGCGCCTCCGGCTGGATCGCGGTGCTGGCGCTGCTGTTGTTCCCGATGGCGGTGTTCCTGTCCGCGGGATACAGCGAGTCGCTCTTCCTGGCCTTCGCGATCCCGGCGTGGCTGGCGGCCAGGCAGGGGAACTGGGCGTCGGCGGCGTTCCTGGCGGCGGGGGCCTCGTGCGTGCGGATCACGGGGTTGTTCCTGGCCGTGGCGCTGGTGGTCGAGTTCGTGATGCGGCGCGATCAGGTGCGGCGGGCGGCGTGGCTGGTCGTGCCGTTCGTGCCGCTGGTGGCGTACTCGTATTACCACTACGGCAGGACCGGCGACTGGCTGGCCTGGAAGCACGCCCAGGAGGCCGGGTGGGGGCGCGACTTCGCCTGGCCGTGGGAGGCGTGGGGGACGACCTGGCAGTCGGCCATGGAGTCGGGTGACTTCGCGGTGGCCTTCCGCATGGAGATCGTCGGGGCCGTGGCGGCGGTGGGGGTGCTGGTCTGGCTGCTGGTGCTGCGGCGGTGGAGCGAGGCCGTCTACACGGGTACGCAGGCGGCGGCGCTGATGACGTCGGCGTACTATCTGTCGATCCCGCGGTCGCTGCTGCTGTGGTTTCCGCTGTGGGTGCTGGTGGCCAGGCTCGCGACCCGGCGTACGTGGGTGATCACCGTCTACGCGCTGATCTCCGCCCCGCTGATGATCGCCAACGCCGGCCGTTTCCTGAGCGGAGCCTGGGCCGGCTGACGGCGATCAACTTGCTTACCCGGTTTCTCGTCTCGGTAATCCAGGGAAGTTATCCACAGGCTGTGTGTATTCGCTAGAGGTTCTTCCTCAGGAACGCGATGTCTGCCGCCTGGCCCTCGGCGGGCGTCTCCACCACGACCGGCGCGCCGGCCGCCCGGCAGACCGCCAGGATCAGCTCGGGGTCGATCTTCCCCTGGCCCAGGTTGGCGTGGCGGTCGGCGCCGGAGTCGAAGTCGTCGCGCGAGTCGTTGCAGTGGACGAGGTCGATGCGCCCGGTGATCGCGATGACGCGGTCGACCACGTCGACCAGCTCTTCGCCGCCGGCGTGGGCGTGGCAGGTGTCGAGGCAGAACCCCACGTCGAACCCGTCGAGCGCGTCCCACAGCCGCGCGATGCGCTCGAGCTTGCGCGCCATCGCGTTGCCGCCGCCCGCGGTGTTCTCGATCAGCACCGGGATGGGGCACTCCATGCGCTCGAACACCTTGCGCCAGTTGTCGAACCCGCTCTGTGGATCGTCGTCCTTGTTGACGTGACCGCCGTGCACGATCAGCCCCTTGGCGCCCAGCCCCGCCGCGGCCTTGAGGTGCTGCTCCAGCAGCTTGCGGCTGGGGATCCTGATGCGGTTGTTGGTGGTCGCCACGTTGACCAGGTAAGGGGCGTGGATGTAGATGTCCACGCCCTCGACCGGTTTGGCGGGCAGCACGGGCTTGTCGTAACCCTGCGGGTCGCCGAGGAAGAACTGCACCACCTCGGCCCCCACCTCCGCGGCGTGGGCGGCGGGGTCGTCCTGATCGACATGAGCTCCGATGCGCACCATGTCACCGAGCTTATCCGTTTGGCAGGCGCGCGTTCGGGCAGTCGGGAGGCACCCCAACCTCCTGAGGAGAAGCCGAACATGAGCCGCTGGCGCTTACGAGCGCTGATCGTCTTGATCTACGTCGCCGTGGGCCTCTACATCGCCTGGGTGTACGACTACATCACGCCGGGGCTGCTCAAGGACCTCGTCGAGGCGCTGCTTGCGATCTTCTTGTGGTTCCTGGTCCTGCTCGGAACAGACCTGCGCATCGGCGGGTGAGCCGCCCGTCGGACGGCCCCGGAGCAGGCACGCCCGGGGCCGTCACCCGTGTCCGTACGCTCGGCGTCGGCCGCTCGGGCCTGGGGAGAGCTAGGGATGAGGGAGGAAACCGCCGTGAGCGATGCCGAGCGCGGCCCCGACGAATGATCCGACGAGCCCGATGATGTTGAGCGAACGCTGCGGCGTGGTCGCCGAGATGTACTGAGAATAGAGGCCCATCCCGAACCCCAGGGTGCCGAACCACGACGCGATGATGTGCGCCGAGATCCAGAACGTCGAGACGAAGGCCACCACGCCACACGCCAGCGTGGCGATGGCCAGGGCGTTCTCGACCGGGTGTGAGCGTCCGTCGGTGTTGAGCGTGAGCCTGAACCGCTCCCTCTCGGAGGGCTGAAGCACATGTGGCACAGCCACCACCCCCTTGGTTTCCTAAAGGCTTTCCCACCATCGCGCGACTGGTAACCTGGGCACGCTGCGTTGTGATGGGTGACCCATCACCCCGGGCAGGCCGAAAAGGGGTCACGTCCGGGCTCACGTCAGCGTCCTCCTGTCACGGCAGAGCGTCGTGACCGCAAGAGTCCAGAGGAGGTTGGAGTCCCGCATGCGTCGTTACGAAGTAATGGTCATTCTGGACCCTTCGCTCGATGAGCGCACCGTCACGCCGTCCCTCGACCAGTTCCTCACCGTCGTGCGCAACGACGGCGGCACTGTGGAGAAGGTCGACGTCTGGGGTCGGCGCCGTCTCGCCTACGACATCGACAAGAAGTCCGAAGGCATCTACGCCGTCATCGACCTGTCCGCGGAGCCCGCGACGGTCAAGGAGCTCGACCGGCAGATGAACCTCAACGAGGGCATCCTGCGCACCAAGGTCCTGCGTCCGGACGTGCACTAACCTCCGGCTTTTGTCGGGGAAGACCCGTACTCTGAGCCGTAACCCAAGCGAAGGCGTGCAGGAAGGCGAGCGCTAGCCATGGCAGCAGGCGACACCGTAATCACCATCGTCGGCAACCTGGTCGACGACCCGGAGCTGCGCTTCACCCCGACGGGGCAAGCGGTGGCTCGATTCCGCATCGCGTCCACTCCGCGGTTCATGGATCGACAGACCAATGAGTGGAAAGACGGCGAGAGCCTCTTCCTGACCTGCAACGTGTGGCGGCAGGCGGCGGAGAACGCCGCCGAGAGCCTGCAGCGCGGCATGCGGGTCATCGTGCAGGGGCGGCTCAAGCAGCGGTCTTACGAAACCAAGGAAGGCGAGAAGCGCACGGTCTACGAGGTCGAGGTCGACGAGGTCGGCCCGTCTCTGCGCAACGCCACCGCCAAGGTCAACCGCACCTCCCGTCAGGGCGGGGGCGGGGGCGGCGGCTTCGGCGGCGGCCCGGCCGACGACCCGTGGGCCTCCGCGTCGCCCGCCCCGCCTCAGGGCGGCGGCTTCCAGGGCGGCGGCGGTGGCGGCGGCGGCCAGCAGGGCGGCGGCGGCTTCGGCGGCGGCAACGACTTCAGCGACGAACCGCCTTTCTAGATCCAGTCCACCAGTCCGAGTCCATTCCCGCCCAGAAGGCGGGGCTCTGAAAGGAGCACCACGATGGCAAAGCCGGCACTGCGCAAGCCCAAGAAGAAGGTTTGCCTGTTCTGCCACGACAAGATCTCCTACGTCGACTACAAGGACACGGCCCTGCTGCGGAAGTTCATCTCCGACCGCGGCAAGATCCGTGCGCGCCGGGTGACGGGCAACTGCACCCAGCACCAGCGCGACGTGGCGACGGCGATCAAGAACGCCCGTGAGGTGGCTCTGCTGCCCTACACGAGCACCGCGCGCTAAGGAGGCCTGTCGAAATGAAGCTCATCCTCACTCACGAGGTCTCCGGCCTCGGCACCCCTGGCGACGTCGTCGAGGTCAAGGACGGCTACGGCCGTAACTACCTCATTCCGCGCGGCTACGCCATGCGCTGGACGCGTGGGGCCGAGAAGCAGATCGAGACCATCCGCAAGGCTCGCGACGCCCGCGAGATCCGCGACCTCGGCACCGCCAAGGAGGTCGCCGGTCAGCTCGGCGCGCTGCGCGTCCGCCTGGCCACCCGCGCGGGTGACACGGGCCGCCTGTTCGGCTCGATCACCACGGGTGACATCGCCGACGCCGTCAAGGCCGCCGGTGGCCCGATCCTCGACCGCCGCCGCATCGAGATCGTCAACCCGATCAAGAGTGTCGGCTCCCACAAGGTCACCGTCAAGCTGCACCCCGAGGTGCGGGCATCGGTTGCCGTGGAGGTCGTCGCGGGCTGAGCCCGTCTGCGAAACCCCCGCCTCGTGCGGGGGTTTTCCTTTTCCTGCGCCTTTGCCGCGTTGCCCTTGTCGCGTGCTGCGGCTGCCGGGCGACCGTCGAGGGACCCCTCGGGCGCTATTTCCTACCCGGGCCGCGTAGAATGCCGTCGTTCTTCTGCACGTTCCCCCTGGAGGCAAGGCCATGGCCACTCGCCCGTTGATGCTGTTCGCGCTGGCCGTGGCCGTGGCCGGGTGCGCGCCCGTCGACAACACCGACAACACCGCCGGCGCCGGTACGGCCACCGCGGCGGCCCCGTCGCAGTCCACGGCCTGCGCCAAAGAGCAGCTCCAACTCGTCACCCCCGGCAAGCTGACCATCGGCACCGACAAGCCCGCCTATGAGCCCTGGTTCAAGGACGACGACCCGAGCAACGGCCAGGGCTTCGAGAGCGCGGTGGCGTTCGCGGTGGCGGGCGAGCTGGGCTTCGACCGAAGTGAGGTGCAGTGGAGCACGGTGAAGTTCGACTCCGCGTACGCGCCGGGGGAGAAGCAGTTCGACTTCGACGTCAACCAGGTCTCGATCACTCCTGAGCGGGCCGGGGCGGTCGACTTCAGCAAGGGTTACTACACGGTCAAGCAGGCGATCGTGGCCGTCGAGGGCGGCAAGTACGCCGGGGCGAAGAGCTTGGCCGAGCTGAAGGACGCGAAGATCGGCGTACAGGTCGGGACGACCTCGCTCGAAGCGGTCAAGAACGTGATCAAGCCCGCCGACGACCCCAACGTCTACAACGAGCAGATCGACGTCGTCAACGCGTTGAAGAACAAGCAGGTGGACGCCGTGGTGGTGGACCTGCCGACCGCGTTCTACGTGACGGCCGCCCAGGTCGACAACTCCAAGATCGTGGGCCAGTTCAGCTCGACCGGCGGCACGCCGGAGGAGTTCGGGCTGGTCATGGAGAAGGGCAGCGCGCTCAAGACGTGTGTCGACAAGGCCGTTGACGCGCTGAAGTCGAAGGGCGAGCTGGCCAAGATCGAGCAGCAGTGGCTCGGCTCGGCGGCGGGCGCCCCCGAGTTGCGATGAGCGAGTGGGTCAAGTCCGAGCGGCAGGCCGAGCGCGAGCACGTCCGCAGGTCGCGCGCCCGCCGCTCGGCCTCGATCGCGACGGCTTCGACGCTGGTCTTCATCGTTTTGGTCGTCTGGGGGATCACCAACTCCCCTGGGTGGTCGCGGGTGCGGGAGACGTTCTTCGACGGTGAGCGGTTCGCCGCGGCGCTGCCCGACGTGCTCAGCGGGTTCGTGCTCAACGTCAAGATCTTCCTCGTCGCCGAGGTGCTGATCCTGGTCATCGGGCTGCTGGTGGCGCTGGCCAGGGGGATCAGGTCGCCGGCGTTCTTCCCGATCCGGGCGCTTGCCACGCTCTACACCGACGTCTTCCGCGGTGTGCCGACGATCCTGGTGATCTACCTGGTCGGGTTCGGGCTGCCCGCGCTGCGGCTGCAGGGCATCCCGTCCGACCTGGCGACCTTGGGGATCATCGCGCTGACGCTCTCGTACGGCGGGTACGTGGCCGAGGTGTTCCGCTCCGGCATCGAGTCCGTGCACCCGAGCCAGGTGGCCGCGGCGCGCTCGCTCGGGCTCAGCCATGTCAAGACCATGCGGTTCGTGGTCCTGCCACAGGCCACCCGCAGGGTCGTGCCGCCGTTGCTGAACGACTTCGTCTCCCTGCAGAAGGACACCGCGCTGGTGGCCACCATCGGCCCGCTGGACGCGCTCAGGCAGGCGCAGATCCACGCGGCCAGCACGTTCAACTACACGCCCTACCTGGCCTCGGCGCTGCTGTTCATCCTGCTGACGATCCCGATGGCCAGGTTCACCGACCACCTGGCAGCGCGCACGCGCAGGAGGCGTGGAGCATGAGCGAGCACCCGAGCCTGCTGACCGTCGAGGGGGTGTGGAAGAACTTCCACGGCCACAGCGTGCTGCGCGGCATCGACCTGGAGGTGGCCCCGCACGAGGTGGTGAGCCTGATCGGGGCCTCGGGCTCGGGCAAGTCCACGCTCCTGCGCTGCGTCAACCTGCTGGAGACGGTGGACGACGGCGCCGTCTTCCTCGACGGCGAGGAGATCACCCACCCGCGCGTGAACGTCGACGAGGTGCGCAAGCGGCTGGGCATCGTCTTCCAGGCGTTCAACCTGTTCCCGCACATGACCGTGCTGGACAACATCACGCTGGCGCCCCGCCGGGTGCACGGGGTGAGCAGGGGGCGGGCGGAGGAGGAGGCGTACGACCTGCTGGCCAGGTTCGGGCTGGCCGAGAAGGCACGGGCCTACCCCGACCAGCTCTCCGGCGGACAGCAGCAGCGGGTGGCGGTCATCAGGGCGCTGGCCACCCAGCCCAGGCTGATGTTGCTCGACGAGGTCACCTCGGCGCTCGATCCCGAGCTGGTGCTGGAAGTGCTGGGGATCATCAGGGAGCTGAAGGGGTCGGGCATGACGATGATCCTCACGACGCACGAGATGGGCTTCTGCCGGGACATCTCCGACACAGTGTGCTTCCTCGACGGCGGCGTGCTGCTGGAGAAGGGGCCGCCCGAGCAGATCTTCACCGAGCCGGAGCACCCGCGTACGCGGGAGTTCCTGCGCAGCGTCCTGGACTCGGGACGGTTCTAGCGGCGGTGCCGCCCGGGGACCGGCCTGGCGGGGAGGTCCGGCTGGGCCAGGACGCTGTGGCGGCGGCCGTACACGAGGTAGACGAGCAGGCCGAAGGCCATCCACAGCACGAACCAGGCCCAGGTCAGCACCCGCAGGTTGACCATGAGCCAGAGCGTGGCCACCAGCGACAGCGCGGGCAGCAACGGCGACAGCGGCACCCGGAACCCCCGCTCCAGGTACGGCATGCGCCGCCGCATCACGATCACCCCGGCCGCCACGAACGTGAAGGCGAACAACGTCCCGATCACCACGAGCTGCTGCATCGTGAGCACCGGCACGAACTCGGCCAGCACGATCGCCACCAGCCCGATCACCAGCGTGACCCGGGTGGGCGTGTGGTAGCGGCGGCTGACCGAGGCCAGGGCGCGCGGGATGAGCCCGTCGCGGGCCATCGAGAACAGCACCCGCGTCTGCCCCACGATCAGCACCAGGATCACCGTGGTCAGCCCGAGCACCGCGCCCGCGTCGATGACGTGCGCCATCCACCCCACGCCCACGGCCTGGAACGCGCTGGCCAGCGGCGCCTGCTCGGAGATCCGCGTGTACGACACCATGCCCACCATGACCAGCGCCACCGCGAGGTAGATGACCGTGGCGATCACCAGGCTGCGGATCATGCCTCTGGGCACGGCCCGGCGCGCGTTCGCGGTCTCCTCGGCGGAGGTGGCCACGATGTCGAACCCGATGTACGCGAACGCGATGGCCGAGGCCGCCGCGAAGATCCCGAACCAGCCGAACGCCTGGCTCTCCCCGATGAAGACCTCGAGCACGGTGGCCGGCGCGGTGTCCAGCGTCTTCGGCGGCACGTAGAACTCGCCGAAGTTGGCGACCTGGATGTAGGGCAGGCCCACGACGATGACCGCGCCGATGGCCAGCAGCTTGGCCGACACCATGATCCACAGGGCGCGCAGCCCCACCCGCGCGCCCAGGGCCACGATGCCGGTGAGCAGCACGAGGATCACGAACACGAGCACGTCCTGGACGACACCCTCGTGGGGGACGCGGACGCCGAAGTTGGTGATCGCGCCGACCGCGATCGCGCCCCAGGCCCTGGCCACCATCGCGGCGGCGAACTGTAACTCCAGGATCAGCGCCCAGCCGATGATCCAGGCCCAGACCTCGCCGAAGATGACGTACGTGAAGGTGTAGGCGCTGCCGGAGGTCGGCATCGTGGAGGACAGCTCCGCGTAACACAGGCAGGCGAGCAGACAGGCGATCCCCGCGATCATGAAGGACAGGATGACGCCGGGCCCGGCGGTGGTGGCGGCCTGTTCGCCCGCGATGCTGAAGATGCCCGCGCCGATCATCACGCCGAGACCGAGCACCACCAGGTCGGCAGGGCGGTAGACCTCGACCAGGCTGTGCCGGGCGCCGATACGCAGGCCAGTTGCCTCCGAGGCAGGCAGTCTTCGCAGAATCGTGGACACGGAACACCCCGCTCAGGGAACGCGCCCACTCTGTCTCACCCCTTGAACAACGGCAAGCACGAAACCATTACGGGTGGACCGTGCCCGGAGGGTGCGGGTGGCTACGCGCCGGTCACCAGCCAGGCGGTGCCGGACGCCCGCCGTACGAGGGTGATCAGGCGGGCCACCATCCACACCCCGAGCGCGCACCAGAGGGCGACCACTCCGTAACCCGAGGCCAGCAGGGCGGCCGGCAGGTAAGCCAGCGTCGTCCACACCGCGGCCCACGCCAGATACCGCTGGTCGCCCGCCCCGATCAGCACCCCGTCGAGCACGAACACGATCCCGGACACCGGCTGGAAGAGCGCCACCGGCCACAACAGGTCCAGCAGCATCCCGGCCACCCGCTCCTCGGCGTCGAACAGCCCCGGCAACACCGGCCGCGCCGCCACGACGAGCAGCCCCAGCACCGCGCCCGACCAGGCGCCCCACTGCACCATGCGCTTCGTCGCGGCCCGCGTGGCGGCCACGTCACCGGCGCCGAGCGAGCGCCCGGTGATGGCCTGTCCCGCGATGGCGATGGCGTCGAGGGCGAAGACGAGCAGCGTCCACACCTGGGTGGCCAGCGCGAACGCGGCCAGCTCGGCCTGGCCCATCCTGGTGGCGAGCACGGTGGCCGCCAGCGTCACGACCCGCATGCTCACGGTACGGATGAACAGCGCGAACCCCGCCGTACCGGCCTGCTTGACGCCCCGCAGCCCAGGCGTCAGCGGCGTTCCCATCCGGCGCGCGCCCCGCGCCACCACCACGAGGTAGACGGCCGCCCCCAGCGTCTGGGCCAGCACCGTCCCCCATGCCGACCCCGCGATGCCCCATCCCAGCCCCAGCACGAACCAGGCGTTCAGCGCGGCGTTCGCGGCGAACGAGCCCACGGCCACCACCAGCGGCGTCACCGTGTCCCGCAGCCCGCGCAGCACCCCGGTCCCCGCCAGCACGACCAGCATCCCGGGCGCGCCGAGCAGGCTGATCCGCAAGTACGTCACGGCCTGCTCCGCCTGCGTGCCCGTGGTGCCGAACAGTCCCACGATCGTCGGCGCCAGCGGCCAGCACACCGCGATCAGGACGGCCCCGATGACCAGCGCCAGCCAGATGCCGTCCACACCGCTGCGCATGGCCCGCGCGTGCTCGCCCGCCCCCGACTGCCGCGCCACGGCCGCCGTCGTCCCGTACGCGAGGAACACGCACAGGTTCATCAACGTCGCCAGGACCGTTCCCGCCACGCCCAGCGCACCCACCGCCGTGGTGCCGAGGCCGTGCCCCACGATGGCGTAGTCGGCGAGCAGGAAGAGCGGTTCGGCCACCAGCGCCGCGAAAGCGGGCACGGCAAGCCGTAGAATCTCCCGATCCCGGGGGGTAATGAGCATTTGTCCATTATGGCCATTACACGGCGCGTCGGACCAACTTTCTTTCCTCCACAGCCAGTGGACACCGTTCGCCCCGCTCACACGGGCTTCGGTGGATATCCGCAAGAGTTATCCCCAGCCCCGTCCACAGGTCGTTCACACCCTTGGCGCCATCGTGCACAGCTTGACCACAGGGTTGTCCACAGGCCACGTTGCCGAGCGACCGAGACTCCGCGAAACTGTCAGACCGGTCGACTACAAGTGGGGGTGGTGCGACCGCCTGCGAGTTCGAGGGGGCGCGGTGAGCATTGACGAAGAGGCCGGCGGAGGCCCTGGTTTCGAGCGCACACCCCCGCACAACATGGAGGCGGAGCAGTCCGTCCTGGGCGGCATGCTGCTGTCGAAAGACGCCATCGCCGACGTGGTGGAGATCCTGCGTTCCGACGACTTCTACCGCCCGGCGCACCAGATGGTCTACGACGTCATCACCGACCTCTACGGCCGGGGCGAGCCGGCCGACGCGGTCACGGTCTTCGACGAGCTGCAGAAGCGCGGCGAGATGGCCAGGGTGGGCGGCGCGGCCTACCTCCACACGCTCACGGCCGTCGTGCCCACGGCCGCCAACGCCGGCTACTACGCCAAGATCGTCCGGGAGCAGGCGATCCTGCGCCGTCTCATCGAGGCCGGCACCCGCATCGTCGCCTTCGGCTACGGCGGCCAGAACGAAGAGGTCGACGACCTCGTCGACCGCGCGCAGGCCGAGATCTACCAGGTCACCGAGCGCCGTACGGCCGAAGACTACGCGCCGCTGGCCGACATCATGCCAGGCGCCCTCGACGAGCTGGAGGCCATCGGCAGCCGCGGCGGCCAGATGGTGGGCGTGCCGACCGGCTTCCAGGACCTCGACTCGCTCACCAACGGCCTCCACCCGGGCCAGATGATCGTCGTGGCCGCCCGTCCCGCGATCGGCAAGGCCCTGGCCCTCGACACGCCGCTGCCCACGCCGACCGGCTGGACGACGATGGGCGAGGTCCGGGTCGGCGACCTGCTCATCGGCGCCGACGGTGAGCCGACCTGCGTGGTCGCGGCGACCGAGGTCATGCATGGGCGGCCGTGTTACGAGGTGGAGTTCAGCGACGGCACGGTGATCGTCGCCGACGCGCGGCACCAGTGGCGCACGACCACCGGCGCCGCCGAGCACCAGACCGTGCACACCACAGAAGAGCTGGCCGCCTCGCTACGCCGCACGGCGCCCGGTGGCGGGCCGCGCCACGCGGTGCCCGTGGCCGCGCCCTTCCAGCTCGTGGAGCGGGCCCTGCCGCTGCCGCCGTACGTGCTCGGCACCTGGCTGGGCGCCGCCCACGGCGCCCCGGAGTGTCCCGCCTGCGCGGACCCTTCGAGTGGTCCGCGACGTCGCGAGATGTGTGACCACGACACCGTCCGAGACCTCCTGGGCGAGCTGGGCGTTCTCCACGACAGGCACATCCCCGCGCTCTACCTGCGCGCATCGGAGAAGCAGCGCCGCGATCTCCTCGACGGGCTGCTCGGCGCCGACGCACACCTCGACCCCGAAGGGCGGCTCCAGCTCGCCGTGCCGGGCCGGCGACTGGCCGATGACGTGCTGGAGCTGGTCCTGAGCCTCGGGCACCAGGCGACGATGCGCGCGAAGCGGGCCGACGGGCGCACGCCCGGCTGCCACCTGATCGACTACGCCGCCTCCGAGCAGTCCCTCCAGCTCCCAGGGCAGGCCGGCGCGCGCCCGTCCGCGCGCCTGCGATACGTCGTCGACGTGCGCCCCGTCCCGTCGCGCCCGGTCCGATGTGTCGAGGTCGACAACGCCGACCACCTGTACCTCGCCGGCCGGTCGTGCATTCCCACCCACAACAGCACGCTGGGCCTCGACTTCGCCCGGTCCGCGGCGATCAAGCATGGGATGACCACGGTCGTCTTCTCCCTGGAGATGTCCCGCAACGAGATCACCATGCGACTGCTGTCGGCCGAGGCCCGCGTGGCGCTGCACCACATGCGCTCGGGCATGATGGGCGACGACGACTGGACCCGCCTGGCCCGCAGGATGAGCGAGGTGGCCGAGGCGCCGCTGTTCATCGACGACTCGCCCAACATGTCGATGATGGAGATCAGGGCCAAGTGCCGGCGGCTCAAGCAGCGCAACGACCTGCGCTTCGTGATCATCGACTACCTCCAGCTCATGAGTTCGCCGAAGAAGACCGAGAGCCGCCAGAACGAGGTTTCGGAGATCTCGCGTGCGATCAAGCTGCTGGCCAAGGAGCTCGAGGTGCCGGTCATCGCGATCTCCCAGCTCAACCGTGGTCCCGAGCAACGTACCGACAAGCGTCCGATGGTCAGCGACCTGCGCGAGTCGGGCTGCCTCACCGCGGACACCCGGGTGCTGCGGGCCGACACCGGGGCTGAGGTGTCGCTGGGCGAGCTGCTGGAGTCCGGGGCCCGCGACGTCCCGGTGTGGTCTCTCGACGAGAGGCTCAGGCTCGTCCCGCAGACCATGACCCATGTCTTCTCCAGCGGGGTGAAGGAGGTCTTCCGGCTGCGGCTGAAGTCCGGCCGGGAGGTCGACGCGACGGCCAACCACCCCTTCATGACCCTCGACGGCTGGCGTCCGCTGGGCGAGCTGTCCCCAGGGGCACGACTCGCCGTCCCGCGCCACGTCCCCGCCCCCCAGCGTCTTCGGGAGTGGCCGCACGCGCTGCGCGGCCACGGGAGGTCCGTTCCCGCCGAGGTCTTCTCGCTGCCCAGGCGGCGGCTCGCACAGTTCCTGCGGAGCCTGTGGGCCACCGGTGGATGCGTCCGATGGGACGAGCCGCTCGGGCAGGCGCGGATCCACTACGCCGCCACGAGCCGGCGGCTCGCCGACGACGTCGCGCGACTGCTGCTGCGCTTCAACGTGCTGGCGCAGGTGCGCGAGCACGGCCGGGGGCCGGGCTACCACCTGGTGATCCACGGCGCGGAGGACCAGCTTCGGTTCCTGGACGAGGTGGGCGTGCCCGGCGAGTGGTCCCCGGAGGCCGACCGGTGTGTCGCCGAGCTACGGAAGATCACCGGCACCGCCGGCCTCGACACCGTTCCGGGTGAGGTGTGGGGCCGCGTCCGCGAAGCGCTGGTGGAGCGGGGTGGCACGCACCGCCGGGTCGCCGCCCGAGCCGGGGCCGGCGCGCAGGGGGAGCACGCACCCGGTCGCGAGCCGCTGGGCCGGGTCGCCGCGATCCTCGATGAGGCCGACCTGGAGATCCTGGCCACGAACGACGTCTTCTGGGACGAGATCGCCTCCGTCGAAAGCCTGGGGGAGCAGCCGGTCTACGACGCCACCGTGCTCGGCACCCACAACTTCGTGGCCAACGGGATCAGCGTCCATAATTCGATCGAGCAGGACGCCGACATGGTCATCCTGTTGCACCGCGAGGACGCGTACGAGCCCGAGTCACCCCGAGCCGGTGAGGCCGACCTGATCGTGGCCAAGCACCGTAACGGCCCCACCGCCACCGTGACGGTGGCCTTCCAGGGCCACTACAGCCGCTTCGTGGACATGGCCCAGCACTGAGCCGCCCCCCGCTGCAGGGTCTCAGTTTTCTTGGCAATTAATTAGTATGGACTAATATAAGACAAGGCTGTTAGTGTGCGTCCGTTCACTCGAGAGCTGGAGCACTCCCACATGAAGTACACCGTCTCGATCGAGATCGCTTTGCCGCGGGAGAGGGTGGCCCAGCTACTCGCCGACCCGGAACACCTGTCGAAATGGCTGCGGGGCCTGGTGCTGCACGAGCCGCTGAACGGGGTGCACGGGCAGGTCGGCACCAAGTCACGAGTTGTGATGCAGATGGGGCAGCAGAAGATGGAGGCCACCGAGACCATCACGCGCCGGGAACCGGTGGACCTGCACGGGATCCCGCGGGAGATCGTCGTCCACTTCGACCGCGAGATCGTCGGCAAGGGCATGTGGAGCGCCGCGCGCGACCGCCTGACCGAAACCGGCCCGGAGACGACGCTCTGGGCGAGCGAGAGCGAGTACCGGTTCAGCAGCTTGCTGATGCGGCTGATGGGGCTCCTGATGCCCGGCGCTTTCCGCAAGCAGTCGCTACAGCACATGCAGGACTTCAAGGCATTCGCCGAGCACGGAACGGACGTCCGCCAAGCGAAGGGCTGATCTGCGGTCTGCCCGAGAGAGCTGAAACGCTCCGCCCCCAGGCATCGCGCTCGCTCTCGTCGAACGGATCCGTGGACAGGTCGTCGATCGATGAGACCCTGCACCCGCGCAGGTCGGTCGCCTGTTCAACGGAGGTCGGGGATGCGTACGCCACCCGTCACAGGGCGCCGGGCCGGCGACGAAGCCGGCCACGCGACGTCGTCGATCGCGAGCCACGGCGCGACGGCCACGGCCGCGGGCGTCAGCCCGGTGAAGGTCCTGACCTCGCGGTGGAGGTGGGACTGGTCGACGTAGCCGCTCTCGGCGGCGACGCCGGCGGCGGTGTGGCCCGCCGCGAGAAGGTGGCAGGCGTGGTCGAACCGCACCAGTCGGGCGGCGCGTTTGGGGGTGATGCCGAGCCGGGCCCGGAAGCGGGACCACAGGCGCTTGCGGCTCCAGCCGACCTCGTCCGCCAGGCCGTCGACCCGCACCCGCCCCCGGCTGGTGAGCGTCCGCCGCCAGGTGTAGGCGAGCTCCGGATCGACCGGCGGGCGGGCGCACAGCCGTCGGCCGAGGATCTCCGCGGCGATCGTGAACCGTTCGTCCCACGACGCGGCGGCGCGCAGCCGGTCCTCGGTCCGCCCGGCGTCGCGGCCCCAGATGTCTTCCAGCGACGTCACCGTCCCGCTCAGCTCGGTCGATGCGCCGAGCACCGCAGCCGCCACGACCGGCTCGAGCCGGATCTGGAGGCACTCGATCCGCGCCCAGCCGGCCGCCCGAAGATCGCCGGGCAGGAGCCCGACGACGACGCTGCCGCGCTCGTGCCGGCCCTGGACGTCGTACGCGAGGCCGTCTCCCTCGCTCAAGTCGACGAGCACGGTGACGGAGGGGTGCGCCACCATGGCGATGTCACCGAACGCGGGGGCACGTTGGCGGAACCCGGCCATGCTGATCCCCGGCAGCCGATCTGACGGGCGCGGGACGGCGACCTCCACGTCCGACCATGCCCATCCGCGTGGTGGTGTCCCGGCCGACAGCACATGACCAGTCTATGCGTCAGGGCTCGCGGGCGGGGCGTCAGCGCTCGTCGCCGTGAAGCCGAGCAGCAGTTCGCCGGTGGTCTCGGGCGCTTCGAACATGGGTAGGTGCCCGACGCCGGGCAGCAGCTCGACCCGCGTGTTCGGGGCCGCGTCGTACTGGTGCGCCGACGACGGGTCCCAGCGTGGGTCGGCCGTGCCGAAGAGCACCAGCACCGGGACGTCGAGGGCGGCGAGACGCGAAGGCACACTCCGCTCGGTGAGGTACGCGCTGTTCCCCCGCAACGTCGACCTCATCGCGCGGTACGTGGTGCCCCGTAGCTCGGCGATCACGTCGTCCGGGATGTCCACCGGACGGGCGCACGTCGCGCCTATCGCCCTACGGGTTGTCGCGTCCGTACGCCTCGACCAGAGGAGCGGGCCGAGAGGCGGGGCCATCAGGGCCCGGAGGAGGAGCGGTTGCGGAAGGAACGCGTCCATACTCGGGCCGGTGCTGATCAACGCGAGCGACGTCACCAGGTCGGGGCGCTGTTCGGCGAGCGCGGTGGCGGCGTAGCCGCCGCTGGAGTGCCCGATCACGGTGATGGAACGAATCTCGAGGCTGTCGAGGAGTGCCGCCACCCGGCCCGCCTGCGCGGGCACGTCGTAGGACGGCGGGGGCGGGGACTGGCCGCAGCCCGGCAGGTCCGCCCGGATGACGTGATGGTGGCCGGCGAGTGCGGGGATCACCGGTTTCCAGGAGCCGCTCGAGGCCCCCGATCCATGGATGAGCAACAGCGGCGGCGCCTCCCGCGGGCCGTCGTGGACCACGTGCATCCGATGCGAGTGCTCAACGTAAGACTCACTCATACCGGGACTGTGCACGGGCGGTCGGTCATCGGTCTTGGACAAATGTTCCCGGAAAGTCGACGACCCACGGCAGCACGGGACAGACGTGTGACAAACCAGACAACGTCCTCAGGAATGGCGTCCGATCGCTCCAGTGCTGAAGCGGATGACTGAAGCGAAGGGAAAACGCCATGACCATCCTCGTCGCCTACGACGGCTCGGCCGACGCGCGCGCCGCGATCGAGTTCGCCGCCAAGCACCTTGCCGCCGAGCCCACGGTCGTCATCACGGTGTGGGAGCCGCTGCTCGTCCAGCTCAAGAAGTATCCGCTGGCCGCCGGCGCGATCGACCCCGGCACCGAGGGTGAGGCGCAGGCCCAGGCCGAGCAGCACGCCAAGGAGGGGGCCGAACTGGCGCTCGCCTCCGGGCTCGGCGAGGTCACCTACCGGGCGGTGGCCGACAACGAGTCGATCTGGAAGACGATCGTCGACGTGGCCGACGAGATCGACGCCTCGCTGATCGTGACCGGCTCGCGTGGTCTGGCCGGGGTCAGGTCGGTGCTGCTCGGCAGCGTCTCCAACCACGTGCTGCACCACGCCCACCGGCCGACCCTCATCGTCCCTCCGGCCAAGACGCCCAAGACTCCCTCGTAAGCCGCCGTCAAGACGCCTGAGACTCCCTCATAGGCGGCGATCCCGGGCGCTCCTGTCACTTCCGGGGTCAGCACGCCGTGCTGGTGCCGCAGGTCTGAGGTGGGCACAGCCGGGTGTCGATGCGCCGCGCGCCCGGCCCCTCCTCGCCCAGCCGGTCGTGCGGGTTGGCCACCGGACACCGGTCGAGCGACAGGCAGCCGCAGCCGATGCAGTCGGTGAGGTCGTCGCGCAGCCGCTGGAGCTGCTCGATCCGGTCGTCCAGCTCACCGCGCCAGGCCGCCGACAGCCGGGCCCAGTCGTCGCGGGTGGGGGTGCGTTCGTCGGGCAGCTCGGCCAGGGCGTCCTTGATCACCTTCAGGGGGATGCCGATGCGCTGGGCCAGCCGGATGAACGCCACCCTGCGCAGGCTGTCACGGGTGTAACGGCGCTGGTTGCCCGCCGTACGACGGCTCTGGATGAGCCCTTTGGCCTCGTAGAAGTGCAGGGCCGAGACGGCGACGCCGCTGCGCTCGGCGAGCTGGCCGACGGTGAGTTCCTTGGTGTTCCAGGCGACCTTCGTCATACCTGAAGGTTACTTGAGGCTGCGTTCGAAGAAGGTTTCGAGGACGACGACCGTACGCGTCCCGGTCACGCCGTCCACCTGGAAGATCCGGCGCAGGACGTCCTGGAGCTCGCGGGTGCCGGGAGTGCGGACCTTCACCAGCACCGACGCCGGGCCCGCGATGACGTGCGCCTCCTCGATCTCCGGGATCGCCGCCAGCCCCTCCTTGCTGTCGCCCATCCACGAACCGCCGTCCACCAGCACGTACGCGGTCACGTGCCGCCCGAGCGCCGCCTGGTCCACCTCGATCGTGGTGCGCCTGATCACGCCGCGCTCACGCAGCTTGCGCACCCGCTCGTGCGCCGCGCCGCTGGACAATCCCACCGCCTGCCCCAGCACCGCGTACGACCGCGTCGCGTCCTCCTGGAGCAGCCCGATCAACATCTTGTCGACTTCATCCATCACCGAATGATATCTGGCAATATGCCATTCATGCCGAACCGCGTATGGTGTTCGGCATGACGGACACGATCCCCACTGAGTTCGAGGTGCTCGACGAGCGTTTCGCCGCGATCGGCGGAGACGACCGGGTCGAGATCCTCCACACCGGCACCCGCTGGGCGGAGGGCCCGGTCTACTTCCCGGCCGGCCGGTTCCTGGCCTGGAGCGACATCCCCAACGAACGCATGCTCCGCTGGGACGAGATGACCGGCGCGGTGGGCCCGTTCCGGCAGCCGTCCGGCTACACCAACGGCAACACGCTCGACCGCGAGGGCCGGCTGATCTCCTGCGAGCAGGGCAACCGCCGGGTCACCCGCACCGAGCACGACGGCTCGATCACGGTGATCGCCGACCGCTGGGAGGGCAGGCGGTTCAACAGTCCCAACGACGCGGTCGTCCACTCCGACGGCTCCATCTGGTTCACCGACCCGCCGTACGGGATCACCAGCAACTACGAGGGCGTGGCCGCCGAGCAGGAGATCGACGGCTGTCACGTCTACCGGGCCGACCCGGTGACCGGCGAGGTGCGCGTGGTGGCCGACGACTTCACCCGGCCCAACGGCCTGGCCTTCTCCCTGGACGAACGCCTGCTCTACGTCGCCGACACCCAGGCCAGATACCTGCGGGTCTTCGAGGTGGGCGACGGCGGCACGCTGGGCGGCGGCAAGGTGTTCGCCGCGGGCGGCGACCCGGACACGTACGACGGCCTGCGGCTCGACGACACCGGCCGGGTCTGGGCCGCGGCCGGCAAGGCGGTGCTCTGCCACGACCCCGACGGCACGCTGATCGGCCGGCTCCGGCTGCCCGAGTTCACGGCCAACCTGGTCTTCGGCGGGCTCAAGCGCAACCGCATGTTCATCGCGGCGTCGTCCTCGCTGTACTCCCTGATGACCAACGTCACAGGCGCGCGCCCGGTCTGGGCCGGGCGCTGACGCCTCCCGCCGCGCCCCCGCGACGGCGGGCCCGATCCCCAGGCCGACTCGCGCGGCGGTCACTCCCACCGGAAGAGCCGCACGGCCAGCCCGCCGAGGACGACCAGCCCCACGGCCACCACGATCAGGTGCGTGAGCTGCGGCGCGTGGCCCGCCCACGTGTCCCTGAGCGCCTGCCCGAACGGCCCGGCCACCGAGTAGTCGCTGACCGTGCGCAGCGCGTCCGGCATGACGTCGCGCGGCACCCACATCCCGGCCAGGAACAACAGCGGGGACATCACCGCCGACCCGATCCCCGGCGCGACCTTGCCGTTCGGGGCCAGGGCGGCGATCACCAGCCCCAGGGCCATCAACGCGGCGCTGCCCAGCAGGAAGACCAGGACGAACCCCACCCACTGCCGCGGCGCCGACGAGCCGAACACCAGCGCCCCGGTCACGATCAGGATCACCGTGGACAGCGCCCCGATGGCCAGGTTGATCAGGAGCTGCACGCCCAGCAGCCGTGCGGGGTGCACGGGCGTGGTCGACATCCGCCGCAGCACCCCCTGCTCCCGGTACGTGGTCAGCACCGCCGGCACCACGTTGCAGGCCAGCGTCATCAACGACAGGAGCGTCATCATGCTCGGCATCTGCGTGTCCACGAACCGTTCCCCCGACTCGCCCACCGTCGTGAGGTCGGGGATGCTGATCCCCAGCACGACCAGCAGCGCGACCGGCAACCCGATCGTGAAGATCAGGAACGGCCAGTCCCTCAGGTGCAGCTTGGTCTCCACGAGGAGCAGCTTCATGACAGCTTCCTTCCGGTCAGAGCGAGGAACGCGTCGTCGAGCGTGGCCTGCTCGATGCGCAGGTCTCCGGGGACGACCTGGTGGTGGGCCAGGGCGAGGGTGACGACGGGCGCGAGATTGCCCGAGCCGCTCACCACCATCTGCTCGCCGCTCCTGGTCACCTCCCGCACCTCGGGCAGGGCCAGCAACACCGCGTCGTCCACGGGCGCGGACGGCCGGAACCGCAGCCGCTGCCCACCGCCCACCTGCGCGATGAGCCCGGCCGGGGTGTCGGTGGCGACGACCTTGCCCGCGTCGATGAGCGCGAGCCGGTCACACAGCCGCTCCGCCTCCTCCATGAAGTGGGTGACGAGCACGATGGTCACGCCCGTGGCGCGTAGCTGCGCGACCAGCTCCCACGTGTCCCTGCGGGCCTGCGGGTCGAGCCCGGTGGTCAGCTCGTCGAGCACGGCCACGCGGGGCCGCCCCACCAGCGCCAGCGCCACGGACAGCCGCTGCCGCTGGCCGCCGGACAACTTCCTGAACGTGGTCTCGCGCTTGTCGGCCAGGCCCACCCGCTCGAGCAGCTCCGTCCAGTCGGCCGGGTCGGGGTAGAAGGAGGCGTACAGGTCGAGTGCCTCGCGTACCTTGATCTTCTCGGGCAGCGCCGCGCTCTGGAGCTGCATGCCCAGCACCCGGCGCAGCTCGCCGCGGTTGTCTCGCGGGTCCAGCCCGGCCACCCGTACGGTGCCGCCGTCGCGCTCCCGCAGGCCCGCCACGCACTCCACGGTGGTGGTCTTGCCCGCGCCGTTCGGGCCGAGGATGCCGAAGATCTCCCCCTCCGCCACCTCGAACGACACATCGTCGACCGCCAGGTGGTTCGGATACTGCTTGCGCAAGTTCCTGACTTCGATGATTTTCATGGCTACGACGCTAGGAACGCCGCATTCCTCGGGGAATCGGGCTGGATGCCCGGCAGGGGTGTATCTAGGTGCAGTGACCTGGCCCCTGGCCGTGGCGCAGACTGGTGGCATGCTTCGGAGGCTCGGGAACGTCGTGACCCTGCTCGCGCTCGTGCTCGTGCAGGTCCCCATGATCGCCCTGACCGCCGTGATGCTGCTCCTGGCGTTCGCGCTGGGCATGGTCTTCCTGTTCCCGCCGCAGGTGATGATGGTCAGGGAGCTGGCCGAGCTGAATCGGCGACTCGTACGCGACTGGACGGGGCTCGACATCGAGCCCCCCTACCTGCCCGCGCCCCTGCCCCCGGTTCCGCAGGCCGACGGGATGTACCGCTCCGAGCGCACGCTCTACCGGACACCCCGCGTTCCGGCCTGGAACAACCGGTGGAAGTGGCTGGTCAGCGATCCGGCGACGTGGCGCGACGAGGTCTGGCTGCTGTTCGACCCGCTGGTGAAGGTCGTGCTGCTGCCGGTGCTCGTCCTGCTCCCCGGGCCCGGCCTGCGCCTGTACGGCCGGTGGAGCCGGTGGCTGCTCGGCGCGACCGCCGCCGGCCGCCTGGCGGGCCAGGTGAGCCACCTCAGGCGCACCCGCAACCTGGCGGCCGACTCCCAGGCGGCCGAGATGCGCAGGATCGAGCGCGACCTGCACGACGGCACGCAGGCCAGGCTCGTGGCGATCGGCATGACGCTGGGCGCGGTCGAGCAGCTCGTCGAGACCGACCCGGGGGCGGCCAAGGCGCTGCTGGCCAAGGCCAGGGACGCCTCCTCCGAGACGCTCACCGAGCTGCGCCGGGTGATCCGCGGCATCCACCCCCCGGTGCTGGCCGAGCGCGGGCTGGCCGACGCCGTACGCGCCCTGGCCATGGACAGCCCGCTGCAGGTCACCGTGGACGTCGACCTGCCGCACCGGCCCGAGGCGCCCGTCGAGGCCGCGGTGTACTTCGCCGTCAGCGAGCTGCTGTCCAACGCCGCGCGGCACGGCGACGCCGAGACCGCGATCGTGGACATCAGCACCGACGGCGCCGACCTGCGGGTCACGGTCACCGACGACGGCCTCGGCGGCGCCGATCCGGCCAGGGGCAGCGGCCTGGCCGGGATCGAACGGCGGCTGGCCGCCTTCGACGGACTGCTCGCGCTGCACAGCCCGCCGGGCGGCCCCACGATCGTGACCATGAACCTGCCCAAGGTGCTGCCCGACCACCGGGCGGGCAACCTGTCGAGGCTGCCGCGCTGGAAGTCCGTCACGGTCATGCTCCTCTGGGCCACGGCCTGGTGTCCCACGTTCCCGCAGGGGCTGGTGGCGGCGGTGTTCAAGATCCTGGGGGTCGAGGAGAAGAGCTGGTTCCTGGCCCTGTACGTGCCCGAGCCCTGGCAGTGGCCGGTGATCCTCGGCATGGTCTCGCTGGGTGTCATCATGCATGTCATGGCCATCCGCATCCCAGCCGCGCACGACCGCGGGTGCTTCATGGCCGAGGCGCAGCCGGGGAAGCCGTGGTGTTCGTGAGCCGCGTACTCATCGCCGAAGACCTCTACCTGCTCCGGGACGGCCTGGTCCACCTGCTCCAGGCGCACGGCTTCACGGTCGTGGCGGCCGTCGAGAGCGGGCCCGAGCTGCTGAAGGGCCTGCTGGAGCTGCGCCCCGACGTCTCCATCGTGGACGTACGGCTGCCGCCGACCTTCACCGACGAGGGCCTGCAGGCCGCGCTCGCCGCCAGGAAGCAGATGCCCGGCCTGCCCGTCCTCGTGCTGTCCCAGCACGTCGAGCAGCTCTACGCCCGTGAGCTGCTCGCCGACGGCTCGGGCGGGATCGGCTATCTGCTCAAGGACCGCGTCTTCAACGCCGAGCAGTTCGTCGACGCCGTACGCAGGGTGGCCGCGGGCGGCACCGCCA
This sequence comes from Nonomuraea sp. NPDC051298, assembly GCF_055586305.1. Lineage (NCBI taxonomy): Bacteria > Bacillati > Actinomycetota > Actinomycetes > Streptosporangiales > Streptosporangiaceae > Nonomuraea > Nonomuraea sp. NPDC051298. The sequence goes on along the minus strand of NZ_JBVJIM010000010.1, from coordinate 238,837 downwards.
TGGACCCAGAGGTGATCGCCAAACTGCTGGCCAGGAACGCCAGGAACGAGCCGCTGGCCGCGCTCACGCCGCGCGAACGCGAGGTGCTGGAGGCCATGGCGGAGGGACGCTCCAACGCGGCCATCTCCCAGCGGCTCTACCTGAGCGAGAGCGCCGTGGCCAAGCACACGGCCTCCATCTTCGGCAAGCTGGGTCTCGCGCCGTCCGACGACGACAACCGCCGCGTCCTGGCCGTGCTCGCCTACCTCAACAGCCGCTGACCGGGGTTACCGGGTCGGCCGACCCGGTAACTCCTCGAACGGCCGTGACTTGTCGGTGGCACCGGCTATTTTCATAGAGGCACGGCACGACGAAGAGGTGGTATCAGGTGAAAATCCGGGTTAACCGCGATGTTCTGGCAGATGCGGTGGCATGGGCTGCCCGAGCCCTGCCGAGCCGCCCCGTGGTGCCCGTCCTGTCCGGGCTGCTGCTGGAGGCGGGGGAAGAGGTCACGCTGTCCGCGTTCGACTACGACGTCTCCGCTCGGGCGACGATCGACGCCGACGTGGCCGAGGAGGGGCGCGTGCTGATCCCCGGCCGCCTGCTGGCCGAGATCAGCCGGAGCCTGCCCGCCGACGACGTCGAGATCGTCACCGAGGGGCCCGAGGCCGTCCTCACCTGCGGCAGCGCGGAGTTCGGGCTGATCACCATGCCGGTCGAAGACTTCCCGACCCTGCCTGCCATGCCGCCCGGCATCGGGGCCATCGGCGGCGGCGTGTTCGCCTCGGCGGTCGCCCAGGTGGCCCCGGCGGCCAGCCGCGACGACACGCTGCCCATGCTCACCGGCATCCGGATCGACATCGACGGCGAGTCGGTCGCCATGGCGGCCACCGACCGCTATCGCATCGCCGCCCGCGACTTCACCTGGCGTCCGGCGGGTCCCGACGCCGCCGTCTCCGCCATGGTGCCGGCGCGGGTGCTGGTCGAGGTGGCCAAGTCGTTGCGCGGGGGCGAGGTCTCGGTCGCGATGGGCGACGGGGTGGCCGGGTTCGAGAGCGTCGGCCGCAGCACGACCGTCCGCCTGCTCGACGAGCAGTTCATCGACTATCGCACCAGGCTCACCGCCGACTGGTCGATCAGAGCCGACGTGCCGGTGGCGCCGTTCGTGGGGGCGATCAAGCGGGTGGCCCTGGTGGCCGAGCGCAACACCGCGATCCGGCTGGCGTTCAGCCAGGGGCAGGTGCTGATCCAGGCCGGTGGCGGCGACATCGGGCGAGGCGCCGAGGTGGTGCCGTGCGAGCTGCGCGGCGACGACCTCGAGATCGCCTTCCAGTCGCAGTTCCTGCTCGACGGGCTGACGGGCATCGAGACCGAGCTGGCCCGCATCAACCTCGAGTCGCCCACCAGGCCCGCGCTCATCCAAGACGTGCCCGGCGACGCCCAGCCCGCCTTCCGCTACCTCGTCATGTCCCTGCGCCAGAGCTGAGCCCGCCCCGCCCCGGGCCGCAGGGCCGAGGCTCGACGCGCTGGTCGGGCTACGGGTCGGTCCTGTCGCCGGTCTGGCGTTCGACGACCAGCCGGAAGACCCTCTTGAACTCCGCGTACGCCTCCTCGCCCACCGCCCGCGCGTGGGCCGCCTCCATCTCGGCGAGGATCACGTCCGACTTGGCCATGTGATCGAGCCCCTTGGCGGTGGGCACGATGAGCTTGGCCCGCCGGTCGGCCGGGTCCGGCCGCCGTTCCACGTACCCGAGCTCGACCAGCTCGTCCACCAGCGTGCCGATCACCTGCTTGTGCTGGCCCGACTGCGCGGCCAGGTCGGTGGCCCGGCTGCCTTCCTCGTCGAGGTAGGCCAGCACCGCGCCGTACCGGGGCCGCAGCCCTGGGTGCCCCTGCTCGGCGAGCTTGGCGAACAGCTCGCGTTGCAGGCTGAAGAGCGTCCTGCCGGAAAGGACGCCGAGATCCGGATCATCCTGCTTGCGTCGGCTCCTGCGCACCACGCACTCCCGAGGATTGGCATTTGTTGGTCACCGATGGTCGAGTCATGACCACCAACGTGGAGGGCGCCGTCGAATGACCGCGCCGATCAGGCCCTCGGCGGGATCGTGATCGGCCCGGGGGCCGCCGATCAGGAGTCGGTGAGCGCGATGAGGATGTGCTCCATGCAGGCGTGCCCCGCCCGCTCGGCCGCCGACGCGTCGCCGGCCGCGATGGCCCGCGCGATGGCGTCGTGCGGGATGTAGCTCTTGTTGAGCGACGTGCCGACCGCCGTGATGCTGGCCCGCAGCGCCGCAGAGAAGTCCTCGTAGAGGTCGATGAGCACCAGGTTGTGCGTCGCGTGCGCGACCGCCATGTGGAAGGCCAGGTCGGCCTCGACGAAGAAGTCGGGGTCGTCCAGCTCCCAGGCGCGGTCGCGCTCGGCCAGCGCCTCCTCGATGCGCCGGATGTCCTCGTCGGTACGCCGGGTGGCGGCCAGCCGGGCCGACTCGACCTCGAGCGCACGGCGTACTTCGAGGATCTCGAGTTGCTCGGCCTGGCGCAGCCGCCGCAGCATCGCGCCGGACAGCTCACTCGTGGCCCGGACGTAAGTGCCGTCGCCCTGACGGCACTCGAGCAGCCCGGCGTGCGTGAGCGCGCGGACGGCCTCACGAACGGTGTTACGCCCCACCCCGAGTTGCTCGGCGAGCACGGTCTCGGTCGGGATCTTGCCGTTCATCGGCCACGACCCTGAGGTGATCTGCTCCTTGAGCTGATCGATCACCTGGTCGACGAGCGAAGCCCGCTGCGCCGTACGCAGACTCACAGTCCGCCTCCTCCGGGAAACCAATCATCCTATGAGTCAATGACTGGTCGACCCTAATTATTCCAGACTCGAAAGGCCAAATCTGGAGCTCCCGGAGGTTCAGCGAGAGACCGTGGCGTCAGCCGTCACCCCCGCCATGGCGGAGCGAACTCCGGCAGCTTCGAGGGCTTTACGATATGCGGCCGTCTGCTGAGTCCTGGACCCGACCCGGCCGTACAGGTCGCCCAGCTCACGCCAGCAGCGGGCGGCCTGGCGGTCGGTGCCGAACACCGGCCGGTCGAGCGAGTCGAGCAGCTCGTACGCGCCGCGCAGGTGCGCCGAGGCGTCCCCCTCCTGGGCGAGCGCGACGGTGGCCAGCACGAGACGCGCCTCGGCGGCGGTCGTGCCCACGCGGTCGTGCGCCGGCCCCAGTGCCGTCACGGCCAGCTCGCCGGCGCCCACCAGGTCGTCGGCGCGCAGCTTGACCCGCGCGTGGACGACCAGGCTCTCCCCGTGCTCGCGCGCCGTGGACGGGAACGCCGAGAACGTCCTGACCGCGCCCGCGACCAGCCGCTCGGCCTCGTCGGCCGGCGCCGTGGACAGCCTGGCCCAGTGCATGGCCGTACGGGCGAGCTGCAGCGCGAGCCGAGTCTGGCGGCCCGCCATGATCGCGTCGTCGGCCAGGCGCACGGCCAGCGCCGAGTCTTCACCGGCCGCCGCGGTGGCACTCGCCCGCCACAGCGCCTGGATCTCTCCGGAACGGTCCACAACCTCAGGTATGCCGGTCGTGTCCAGCACGTGCTGGACGTACGCCAGCTCGGGGGAGTCGCTCTCGCGCTCGCTGCGCCCCTCGATCAGCGCGGCGGCCAGGTCGGTGGCCAGCTCTCCCTGGGTGATGGACAGCCGCTCGGCCTGCCCCAGCGCGGCGGTGGCCAGGTCGCGGGCCCGCAGACGGTCGCCCGCCCGCTGGTAGCAGCGGCTCAGCGCGATGGTGATCGGCAGGTCGGCCAGGCGCTCGGGGTGCGCCGCCGCCTCCCTGCGCAGGCGCTCGAACGCCTCCACCGCCTGCCCCAACCGGCCTTGGGCCTCCAGCGCACGCGCCCGGCCGAACCGCGCCTGCGCGGTCAGCATGGCGTTCTCCTCGTCGGCCGCCTTCACGATCTCCGTGAAACGGTCGGCGGCGACGGACGGATCGCCGTGCTGCAACTCGAGCTCGGCGTGACGCAGCCCCAGCTCGGTGTCGATGCGCTGCCGAGGCTCGATCCCGTGAAGGAGGAACTCGGTCGTGCACCCCAGCCGCTCAGCCAGGAGCCGTGCCACCACTGGAGTCGGCGTGCGCTTGCCCGACTCTATGAGCGAGACATAACTGTCAGACAGGTCGGGTCCGGCCAGTTGGGCCTGGGACATCCGCCTGTTCAGCCGCAGTCCGCGGACGCGGTCACCGATGGTTCCCTGACTCGGCATCTCATCTCTCAAGGCGGGGAAGGGTCAACAACACGCAATGATTGCATGAAGTAGCCGAATCTGGTATCCCCGCGTGAAGAATTTGCCACGCCGAGATTAATCGTCGCTGTCGTCCTTGCCGGGAAAAAGCATCTGGCAGACCTCTAGGTAGAGGGTCTCCGGATACGGAATGTACTCCACCGTTGACAGAGCCTGATCCTGACCGGCTGACTCGAGGATGAACTCACCGTAACCGAGCATGCGCCCAAGCAGAGATCTTTGGAAGCTCATGTCGGTGACCTTGCCCAGGGGCATCATCGCGACCTTGCGCGTGATGAGCCCTGTGGTGAGCAACATACGCTTCGAAGTCACCACAAAGTAATCGACCGACCACTCCGCGACTTTCCATACGAAACGGATCAGAAGCAGGAGCCAGAGCCACCACACGACCACGAGCGTCGTGCCACCCGCCTCGCCGCCGCCGAAGAACCTGCTGAGCACTCCGGCGATGATCAGGCCGCCGAGCACCTCGGCGACCGGGCGAAGCAGGATGGCAGGGTGCCGCCGCACCATGATGACCTGTTGTTCGTGGGGGAGGAGGTAGCGGTTGACCGACGATGGAGCGGAGTCCCCGTGGGTCACAAGTCTCATGAGAGGCTGTTCACAAATTGAGCCAGCGAGTCGGCCGCGTTGAACACCGTGTCGAACGCTCCCCTCACCGCATCCGCGGCGTCTGCTGGTCGCGCGAACAGGTAGTACGCAACAAATGCGATACCACCGTATGTGAGGACCTTTTTGACCTGCACCGTCGCCTCCGTGCCACTTACCCACTCCACCCGCCAACTACATTACCCACCCGGGTGCCCGGGTAAAGGTAACTTGGCGGGTTAGTTCGGATCTTGCTTAGCCACGTTCGCTGGCCACCAGAGCCAGCACGTGAAGGTGCTTGCGCGCGATGCGCTCGACAAGGCTGGGATGGGCGTAGCCGGTGACCTCCAGCGCGCCGTAGTGCGCCGCCTCCACGCAGCGCGTTACGGTGGTCGTGGAGTGGACGCCGGCGAACTCGTCGCACAGCACCGACTCCACATCCGCGTACGGAGTCGGATCCGCCTCGGTGTGATCGCTCATCGTGCTTCCCCCACGCGCATCCGGAAGTTGCCTTCCGTTCTCATTCGTACCCACCAAACCACAGTATGTAACGAAGCGATGACTCGGCGTGATGAGAAGCGGGCTTTCCGGACGGATCCTGGGGCGTGCCTTTCTCCCGACGGCTACCTGACGCCGGCGGCGCTTACGCGTCGCTGACAGCGTCTATACGTCTGGGTCTGGGACGTCTATACGTCTGGGACGCGGTCACACGACGCCGTAGAGCCGGTCGCCGGCGTCGCCGAGGCCCGGCACGATGTAGCCGTTCTCGTTGAGCCGCTCGTCGAGGGCGGCGGTGACGACGCGGATCGGCTTGCCCGAGTTCGCGAACACCTTGTCCATGTACGCCAGCCCCTCGGGCGCGGCCAGCAGGCACAGCGCCGTGACGTCGACCGCGCCGCGGTCGAACAGGTACTGCACCGCCGCCGACAGCGTGCCGCCGGTGGCCAGCATCGGGTCGAGCACGTAGCACTGCCGCCCCGACAGGTCGTCGGGCAGCCGCGTGGCGTACGTCTCCGCCTGGAGCGTCGACTCGTTGCGGATCATCCCGAGGAACCCGACCTCGGCCGTGGGCAGCAGCCTGGTCATGCCGTCGAGCATGCCGAGCCCGGCCCGCAGGATGGGCACGACCAGCGGGTACGGCTTGGCCATGCGCACACCGCGGGCGGGCGAGACGGGGGAGTCGACGGTGACCTCCGCGACCCGGACGTCACGCGTGGCCTCGTACGCGAGCAGCGTCACCAACTCGTCCGCGAGCCTGCGGAAGGTCGGCGAGTCGGTGCGGACATCGCGCAGCGTGGTGAGCTTGTGGGCCACGAGCGGATGATCGACGACGAGGGTCTCCATGGGACCCCACGCTATCTCCTGACCCACCCTGCTGCCGACCCCCCGTACCAGGGGCGAACGTCACAAATTCCCGGGTGACGGCGGGGACGGCTCGGAGCCCGTCCGCACGCGGCAGTGGAACACGACAAGGCGGCGGTGGAACACGACAAGACGGTCCCGGGGAGCTGACATCTTTGGTTTTGATCACAATTTGGCCCGAGAGGCACACGGCCAGTGGCCGGTTCTGGAACGATTGGGTCTCGGTGATATCTGTCGTGTCAGAGGTCGGGTGGGGATGGCGATGACAGACGAAGACGCTCTCGACTTCGCCATCGTGGTCTATCGCGAGGACGAATGCTGGCAGGCCGCGCTGCTGCCGGTCACGCTCACGTCCGACCTGCAGGGGCTCATCCATGCCCTGAAGCAGCAGCCGAGCGAGAGCGGCACGATCGGGCTGGTCGCGGTCGGCGATGAGTTCTTCGTGGCGCTGCGGGTCCTCGGCGAGCGGGTCGACGTCTTCCTCTCCGACATCGCCGCCTCCTGGGACTTCCCGCTGGCGCGTCAGGTCCTCCACTACCTCGACGTCCCCGTGCCGGACGAGGAGGAGCTCGACGAGATCCTCCAGGACGAGGAGACCGTGCTCCCCGCCGGTGATCTGTCGATCTTCGCCGACCTCGGGTTGGACGAGATGGAGCTGGGCATCCTCTCCGGCGACATCGACCTGCTTCCCGAAGATGTGTTGTCCAGCATTGCCGCGCGGCTCGGCTTCTCCGAGCCGTTCGAGCGTGCCATCGAATCGGTCTTCGGCTGACCCCCTGGAGCGCGGACATGGCGTCCAACACCTTCACTGCGGCTTTTGTCAGGACTTCCGATGGCTGGAGCGGCGCCGAAGTCGACCTCGGGGACGCCGAGATCGTCGACGACTTCGGCGACGCGGTCACGGAGACGCTCGGCCTCTCCGGCGACGAACTCGCCCTGTTGTGCGTCGAGGTCGAGGACGAATGGTTCGCCATCGCCCGTTACCGGGGCGAGGACGAGCCACGGGTGTTCCTCTCCGACGTGCACGCGATCCTGTCCGACAGGTTGGGCGAGCTGTTCGCCGAGTTCGCCGGGGTGGTGCCCGACAAGGAGAGCAACGGCCTCGGCGTACGCCCGGCGGGCGACTTCGAACTGCTCAGCGACCTGGGCGTGAGTTCTGAGGAACTGCTCGAACTGAGCATGGAAGAGGGCCTGCTGCCCGCCGACATCCTGTCGGTGATCGCCGAGCGGCTGTCGTTCGGCGACGAGCTCGACCGACTGCGGTGACGTACCGGGGCTCGCGGTGACCGACGAGGAGGCCATGCGCCTGGCCCTGGCGGAGGCCGTCACGGCCGGCGCGAGGGGGGAGATCCCCGTGGGCGCGGTGGTGCTCGACCCGCTCGGTGAAGTGTTGTCGGCGGCGGGCAACGACCGCGAGTCGGCCGCCGACCCGACCGCCCACGCCGAGGTGCTCGCGCTGCGCCGGGCCGCCGCGCTGCGCGGGCAGTGGCGCCTCAGCGGCTGCACGCTCGTGGTCACGCTGGAGCCCTGCACCATGTGCGCTGGGGCCGCGGTGCTGGCCAGGGTCGAACGCATCGTGTACGGCGCCACGGACGAGAAGGGCGGGGCCGTGGGCTCACTCTGGGACGTCGTACGCGATCGGCGGCTCAACCATCGACCCGAGGTCGTGATGGGGGTCCTGGCGGAGCAGTGTGGAGACGTACTAAAGCGGTTCTTCGCCACTCGCAGGATCCGGTAAGCTCGTCCGCGGTGGTGTCGCCTAGTGGCCGAGGGCGCACGCCTCGAAAGCGTGTGATGGGGCAACTCATCCGTGGGTTCAAATCCCACCACCACCGCCGCTAAGTTGGGCCTCTGACCTGCGAAAGTAGGTTGGAGGCCCTTCGTCTTCCCGTCATGAGGGGATATGGGGGCATCGGCCCTCAGCCGTGATCGCGCAGACGACACCGCCCACGATCTTCGCCGCGCTTCGGACACACGCCAGAGGGGCCGATGAATTTGGCTCGAGCCCCCCGTGTCGGCGCCGACCGAGGTGCGACGGCCACTTACTCCGCGAGTTGCCGGTAGGACAGCTCGTAGAGGTGGCCACCCTTGATGAGAACGGATACTTCCACCGGCTGCCTGGAATTGCTGTAGACAGTGCGAAACTGACGGAACACCGGCACGTCGGGCGGTAGGTCCAGCCCTTCGACCTCTTCCGATGTCGGTTGCCGTACAGAAATTCGGTCCTCGAAGTAGCGCTCTGGAAAGCCCAAGTCGGCCAGGACCTCCGGTGCGCCTCCACGGATCTTCTTACGGGCTGCCAGCGGAGTTCCGGCGGCGATGTGGACCGGATAGTACGACCATGACAGCTCAACTGGATCACCATCGTGGACCAGCAGTCTCTGGCGCACGACGACGCGGCCGCCGTCCTCGGTCCCGAGCGCGGTGGCCACGTCGTTCGGTGGCTGCACCTCGCCGACCTTGAGGAGTTCGTAGCTGTAGCCGCGCGGGTTCGGGGACTTGTATGCCGAGGCTTCGACGACGAAAGGCTTTCTGTCTCGTACGAACACGCCCTTACCCGCGTGTCCGCGTACGAAGTCCTCATCCTTCAAAGCTTGCAGGGCTCGTTGAATCGTCGCGTTGGCCGCGCTGAAACGCACGACCAGATTTGACGTGGAAGGAAGCTGCTCGCCCGGCCGCAGAGTGCCGGACATGATCTCGGCGCGCAACTCTGCGGCGATCTGCTGATGACGAGGACGCGGGTCCAGCCGTCTGGCCAAGATGGTCAGCTCTCCTCATTAATGATCATTTTGTAGCGCAGTTCGCGGCCCTCGGCGACCATCGTCATCACGGTGACCTCGATCGGCGTCCCGTCGCCGGCTCGCAGCACTCTTGTGAGTACCAGGACCCAGTCTTGTGGGCGAATGTCGAGCGTCGCCTGCTCTTCCTCCGTCGAGGGTCGAGCGGTGACACTCTCCTCGGCGTCGCACGGCTCGAGGCCGAGCTCGGCCAGCAGGGCAAGGGCCCCGCCCCGAATCTTGCGCATCTCAGCGAGGGCGGTATCGCGAGCTATCGCCGGCGGGTAGTAGGAGTCGGCGAGTTCTGTCGGCCGCCCGTCAAGAAGCACCAGTCGGCGTCGGACGATCGCGGTCTCCTCCGCGCCGAAGCCGAACGCTTCTGCGACCTTCCGCGGCGCACGAACCTCTTCCACGCTGCGGAGTTGATGCGTGCCGACGTGGCCCTGCTGCGCGGCCTCTTCAGCCCAGGCGTCCGGCTCTCCGGGGCGGCGAGGCCGTACATACGGAGCAGAGACACTGACCCAGCCTGTGTCTGCCATGAGTTCCTCCGTTGGGCAGAAAGGGCCATTTACCGGCCACCGCGCCGGTTCGGTAGATGGCGGCCAGATCAAGAGTATCCACGTCGCCTCTCCTTGCGGCCTTGCTGCTTTTCGGGAATCGCAGTAAGGCTTTGTCGCGCCACTCGGTAGGTCCTTCGGCCTTGCTCCAGACGCATCGGGCCCGCCACGACCTTGTGGGACGTCGGACGGGCCCTTGATCAGGAATCGAGGTCCTGACATCCGTGGACAGTCCAGGACCGCCTTCGAGACGCCGATCCACAGGCCCTCTCGGGCTCCTGCCGAGATCTCGCGGCCCTGTCGGCGGCACTGCCTCAGAGGTCTTGCCGGTGGGTGGATCACGCTGATGGGCGGCTTGTGCGCCCAGGACATGACGGTGGGCCCGTCTGCACGGCCCCAATGAGCAGCCCCGGTCCGCCCTTGTCTGCACGGCAGGCGGCGGGCTGGGGTTTCAAGCCCTCGAGCGCAATCCCGTGCTCGGGGTGAGCCGCCTCGGAATCTCCCGAGGCCAGGCGAGAGGAGATCCCATGGATCTGTACGCACGCCCGATCGGTGACGTGCCGTTCACCAAGCTCTGCGGCGGCAACCAGCAGAACGAGGACGGCGAGTCGTGCGTGGAGATCGCCCCGATTCCGGGCGTCGAGGACGCTTACGCGCTGCGTGACTCGAAGAACCCGGACGCCGGGACGCTCCGGTTCTCCGGTGCCGAGCGTCGCTCGGCCGGTGTAACCACCATCTAGCAGTCCGAGACGGCGGCCCCTGCCTGGGTCTAGCAAGCAGGGGCCGCACTCGGAGAACTCTACGGGAGCATCCTGATCATGCACTGGCACGCCTACCAGTGGGTCGGTGTCGGCGCCGACCGCGGCAACGAGGCCGAACGCCGCCCGTCGTCCCCTGACTTCGCGGCGTCGCCGTTGCCGCCGATGCGGACCGGTGACTGGTTGGCCAAGCCCGCCTCCCTGATCGCGGCCACGTTCGACGACCCCGCCGAGGCGGTGGCCTGGCTGACGTCCGAGTACCGCACGGTGCGGGCGGCGTTCCTGCACCCGGAGAGTGTCCTGGTGGAGGACCGTCTGGAGTGGGCTGCCGATGCGCTGTCGCGTGGCGTGGACGTGCAGTGGGGCGAGTGGCTGCGGGCCGGCCGGTTCGCCTCGATCGCCATGATCTGCTGCCCGAACCGGCACGTGCCCCATCCCTGCCCGACCGCAAGGGGCACGGCCCCATGAGTCGGCCTGGCGGCGACCGGGGTCGCGGCTCTCGTGCGCGAGACTGGGGGACTCCCGCCCGCCGCGTCCCGGACATGACGAACGACGCCCCCGCCCATCCTGTGGACAACCTGTGCACAACTTGGCTCCTGGGCTGTGGACAAGCTGTGGAAAGGTCTGTGGATTCGTGTGGACGGAGTCCACACCGTGAAACGTTGATCGGCTAGTTTTTGCAGGTCAGAGCTTCACGTGAGGTGATCCACAGGGACTCGCAGGCTGTGGATGGACGAAGTGTTGAAAGAACCTTGGCCGACCGAGGGGCCGGGTGGCCCGTCCGTCCGGTCCCGGCCGGGTCTGTCTGCGTCCGTCCTGACCGGCTACGGGCTGGGGTGCAAATCCCGTCCGGCAGTCGAAGGTCCTTTCGCGTGCCGGGGGACGCGCGCCGGTCGCGCAGGGCGACGGGCATAACCGTTTTCAGTGGGATTCCCGAATGAGGTGGGAAAGTTCGGGCCACTTGGCCGGGCACCGAAAAGGGAGGAGCCGGGATTCGCGGCCCCTCCCTTTTCCCTTTCTCAGTCGGGCAGCTCCAGGACCCTGGCGTGCAGGATCGATCGCTGCTGCAGTGCCGCCCGCAACGCGCGGTGCAGGCCGTCCTCCAGATAGAGCTCGCCCTGCCACTGCACCACGTGCGGGAAAAGGTCCCCGTAGAAGGTGGAGTCGGCGGCGAGCAGCGAGTGCAGGTCCAGCATGGCCTTCGTGGTGACCAACGAGTCGAGCCGGACCTGCCGTGGAGGGATTTGTGCCCATTCGCGGTGCGTCAGACCGTGGTCGGGATAAGGGCGTCCGTCGCCGACTAGCTTGAAGATCACCCTCCGATTTTAGGAGAGATTCCGATTCCTCGCGCTATCTCGGTGACGTCGGCGCAGCCCAGTGGGCAGGCGCGTGCTTTTCGCGTCCGTTCGTAAGACGGCTTCCGAAGAGGGCCTATATCTGACCGAAGAAGGTGTCGCACCGCCGGGGATCGCCGCCGTCGTAGCCGACGGTGAACCACTTCTCGCGCTGCCGCGAGGTGCCGTGCGTGAAGGCGTCCGGGGTCACCCGGCCCTGCGTACGCCGCTGGATGCTGTCATCGCCGACCGCCGAAGCGGCGCTCAGCGCCTGGTTGATGTCGCTCTGGGTGAACGGCTCCCGGTAGAAGCCGGTCTTGACCGCGTTCTGGGCCCAGACCCCGGCGTAGCAGTCGGCCTGGAGTTCGAGGCGCACGGAGGGGCTCTCGGCGCCGGGGCGGTTGTCGCGGCCGACCCGGTCCATGGTGCCGAGGAGGTTCTGGACGTGGTGGCCGTACTCGTGGGCGATCACGTACGCCTGGGCGAACGGCCCGCCCTCGGCCCCGAAGTCGCGCTGGAGCGTGTTGAGGAAGGTCAGGTCCAGGTAGACCTTGCGATCGGCCGGGCAGTAGAACGGCCCCGCGGCGGAGTCGGCAGGCCCGCAGCCGGTGTTGACCGCCTGGGAGAACAGCACGGTCTTGGCGGGCGTGTACGCCCGGACCCCGAGATCCTGGAACTCCTGCCGCCAGTAGGCCTGGATGCTGTTGACCGTTCCGACGACACGGCAGTCCTCCGACTGTTCAGCGTCGGCGCCGGTGCGGCAGCGCTCGGCCAGGTTCCCGCTGGGAGAGATCGCGGGCGGAGGGCTGGGCTGCTGCCCGCCGCCCTGCTGCCCGCCCTCGTTGCCGGAGAAGGGCGTGGGGACGATCCCGAACAGGAACATCGCACCCACCGCCAGGAGCAGCAACAGGCAACCGCCGCCTCGGCCGCCGATGGGCAGCATGCAGCCGCCGCCCGGCATCCCGCCGAACCCGCCGCCGCCCCCGCGGCCCGGCTGCGGCCCGGAGGCCCGGACGTCCTCGACCTGCGACGGATCGAGTGGCTTGTCGTCGTCGAACTGCATCGCTACCCCCGACGCAGTTCTCCCCCGTAGTGGGACAAATACGCACCGCGATGGGAATGGGTGGGACTTTTAGCGGCTTGTCGGATAATCTGCCGACATGACGGCTGGCTTGATCGGGATCGCGCTGGTGTCGCTGGGCATGGTTCTCACGCCCGGTCCGAACATGATCTATCTGATCTCGCGCTCGATCGCGCAGGGCCGCCGTTCCGGGCTGATCTCGCTCACGGGCGTCTTCCTGGGGTTCAGCGTCTATCTGACCGCGACCTGCCTCGGTCTGACGGCCGTCTTCGCGTACGTGCCGGCCGCGTACACGGCGCTCAAGCTGGCCGGGGCCGCGTACCTGCTCTGGTTGGCCTGGAACGTCCTCAAGCCGGGCGGCACGTCCGCCTTCGAGCCGCGAGACCTGCCGGAGGAGCGTCCCGGCAAACTGTTCACGATGGGCCTGCTGACCTGCCTGCTGAACCCCAAGATCGCGATCCTGTACCTGTCGTTGCTCCCGCAGTTCATCGACCCGGCCATGGGGCACGTGCTGTTGCAGAGCCTGGCGCTCGGTTCGGTGCAGATCGCCGTCGGCACGCTGGTCAACGGCCTGATCGTGATCACGGCGGGCGGCCTGGCCGCGTTCCTGGCCCGCCGTCCCGTCTGGGTACGCGTCCAGCGGTACGTCACCGGCACGGTCCTCGGGGCCTTCGCCGTCAGCATGGCGACCGACCGCTCGAAGGCCCTGGTCAGCACCTGACCGCCAGGGCCCCGAGCGATCACCGGTCGAACCACGCCGCCGCCGGAGCCCTGCACAACTGCGCGAACACGACCCCGGCCAGCAGCACGCCCAGCACGTTCCCGAAACCGGCGCCGTCCACGAGCTGCCAGACGCCCAGCAGGACGAGCAGGAACTCGATGACGATCCCGCAGGTACGCACCCAGCCGCGCCGGGACGCGACCCGCATCGCGAGGAAGCCGATCAGCAGGATCATCACCAGCGGAACGGTGAGCCCGGCCAGCAGAACCCCGCCCACCGCGCCGACCGGGGCACTCCCCAGCAGCACGAAGAGCAGGAACAGGCCGACCATCCCCAAGACCGCCTGGACCCACATGCAGAGCCTGGCCACGAGAACGGACTGGGGCATCACCTCGACGCCATAGGGCTCGGACATTCGAGCCTCCCGATTCAGGGGCAGCGATTGACTGGGTGAGCATAAAACCGCCCCAGATGGTCATGTCTGGGAAACGACCGCAGACGCATGGGATTGGGTCGTACCGGCATTTCGCCGTCGACCCGAGCGGCTGCCACGGTCCGCGGGTGCCGGGGATGCGGCGCGGTTGAACGCCAGGGCGGGCGCGGCCAGGATGGGGCGTCATGGAGCAATCGACCACGCTGTCCGCCATGGAGATCGCCTCGGATCGGCTCCGGCTGCGCAAGGCGTACGACGGCGATCGCGAAGGTCTCATCGAACTCTTCACCGATCCCGAGGTCCGGGCCCACCTCGGCGGCCCACGGCCCAGGAGCGACGTCGAGCAGTACCTCGACGCGATCGGCGTCGTCAACGCGACGTCCATGCCGGGCAGCTACGTCATCGCCGACCACACGACGGACAGCCTCCTCGGCACCTTGATGCTCGACCGCCGCCCCGCCGAGAGACCCGGGCACGTCACCGAGGAAGGCGGGGAGCTGGAACTGTCCTATGTGCTGCGGCGCGGTGCGTGGGGTGCGGGGCTCGCGTACGAGGCCGCGACGGTCGCGTTGCGGGCCGCCGCGGCGGAGCTGCCCGACCAGCCGGTCGTGGTCGTGACCCAGACCGCGAACGAACGTTCGCTGAAACTCGCCGCCCGCCTCGGATTCCGCCAGGTCGGCACCTTCGAGGAGTTCGGCGCGGAGCAGACCCTCAGCACGGCGAGCCTGTCGTCGTTCGAAGCCTGACCTCACCGGGCGCTCAGGACGTCGGGGCTCAGTACGTCGGGGGTCAGGACGTCGGGGTCAGGACGTCGGGGTCAGGACGGGGTCGGCTCGGCAGGCGGGTCAGTGGGTGGCCCGGCTGGTGCCTCGGAGGTTGGCTCGGAGGTTGGCTCGGTCGGGGCGATCCACTCGAAGCCCTCCGCCGCGTCGGGCAGTTCGTCCCCGTCGTCCGGCCTCTGATAGGTCGGATACTCCGACGTGTCGATCTTGACGGTGGCGAAATCCACGTCCCGCAGCTTCGCTCCGACACTTCCGTCTTCTGCGGTGTGGAAGTCGGCCATCCTGTCCAGCCGATCGATCTGCACCAGCAGGAAGGGAACGATGGCCAACTGCATCGCGACCTGACGGAAGACCGCGACCCACATCACAGTCACGAACTTGTCGGCGGCGTTCGCCAACCACCTCAGAGCCAGCGAGGACTGCAGCGTCGCGACGGGCACCCGCGACATCGCGATGAGGTACGCGGTCAGCGGGATGAGCATCGCGCCGAGACCCGCCATCGCCAGCAGGAAGACCCGGAACGCGATGGCGATGCTCTCGAGTATGTCGCCGATCTTGTGGAACGCGTCCCGCAGGGCCTCGGTGGCGGCGCGCATGTCGTCCGTCACCCGGGAGAACTCCCGCTGGTCCGCGGCGATCCAGCCCAGCCGCGACTGGTAGGGGAGGTCGTCCAGCACCTCGATGGGGCGGTCCAGGTCCTGGGCCATCCGCTTCCAGATCTTGGCGATCTGCGAGATCTTGTCCGTGTCCACGCCCCAGTTCGTCAGGAGCGCCAGGCAGACCAGGGGTACGGCCGCGTAAAGCTGGAGGCTCCTGAGCACCGCGAGGGTGTGCGCGGGCGGGGGTACGGGCATCAGCGGCGTTCCACCATGCTGAGCTGCTCGGCCGTGTGCCAGTTGCGGGCGCAGACCATCAGGGTCTCGGAGATGCCCAGGGACGCTTCGACGCCGTCCTGCAGGGCGTCGACGCAGCCCTTCTGCGCCTTGGCGTAGGGGGCGTGCAGATGTGAGGTGAACAGCGGGCCCAGGGCGTCGCCGAGGTCGGTGTCCCAGATGCGGTCGAGGCTGCTGCGGTAGCCGGCGTAGACGTCCTGGTAGCGCTCGCTCATCGTCTCGATCGTGCGAAAGGTGATGAACCTTGTCTCCTCCGGACCGGACATGCCACTCCCTTCAGGGATATTTCATCCAAGGTCATCTTTATCCGGGAAAGGGAGTTGATCGTTTGGCTTCGCCGGATGTTCATCGTCGAGACGCTGTTCGCTGCCGGGCCGTTCGGGCAATCTTGATCACTTCTAGGCTGTGCCGTCGAACAGGGAAGGCCGTGGCATGTCCGACTTCGATCCGCTCGCCATCACGCCCGAAGAACTCGAGAAGATCAGCCGGCAGGCGGACCAGGCCATGGCCAAGCTGGCCGAGGCGATGACCGGACTTCAAGAGGTCACCGGGGAGGGTACCGCCGCCGACGGGAAGGTCCGGGCCGCGGTGGAGTCCGACGGCCTCGTACGCGAGATCAGCTTCGATCCGCGCCTGTTGCGCACGATGAGCAGCGATGAGCTGGCCGAGGCGATCGTGGCGGCATTGCGTACGGCCCAGCTCTCGGTCCGCGCGCAACAGGAGGAGCGGTTCGCCGCGGCGTACGGCGGGGAGCGTCCGTCCTTCGACGCCAAGAAGGTCGAAGAACGCCTGGACGCCATGCAAGCGGCGTTCCTCTCCGCCCTCTCGCCCCGCTGACGGGGCTGGCCACCGGAGGTCGAGTCCAACCATGATGATGTCGTTCCATGTGCAGTTGCTCACCAACATGGAGAGCCGTTACCTCTACCGCGTCATCATGGAGGGCGGCGCGCGCTGCGCCTTTCTGGTTCTCGATACGGAGAACGGAGAGATCTTCTCATCCAACGCCGACGGAGAGACGTTGGGAAACGGGTGGCTGTCTCTGGAAGAGGGCGAGACGCGGCCCGTCACGGACTCGGAGGGCTCCGCTGAAACAAGCGAGATGAGCAGATGGGAGTTCGCTCTCGTCTCCAGCAACGTCAGGAGTGGCTGGGTCAAGGAAGGTACGCCGCCGACGAAGGTCACCAAGTACTACGGCTGAGCCGGGATGCCCCTCTATGCACCCGTGATCCACTTCTCAAACGGTCAATCAGATCCAGAGGTACAGGCCGTGGCCGGCGCGTACGACCGGGTCCAGCCAGTCGAAGAACTCCTCCACCCACGTGTCCCGCCGGCGTCGTCGGCGGCTCGAGGCGGCGGGTCGAGGTCGGGCACGACGGGCGGGGGCGGCAGGGCGAACACGTGGTCGCGGGCCTCGATGAAGGCGGGTTTGCGGGTCCAGGCGTTCGTGCGGTCCTCGGTGGCCCGTGCCGTCGCGAGGAGATCGGCTTGGGTTTCGGCGAGCAAGCGGCTCGTGTCCCACGTACGCAGCCGGTCGTGGTAGTGACGGAACCCGCCGGCAGTCGTCTCGGCGTACCAGTGCCGCCATCTGCCCGACCACTCTGCCAGCTCGTCGGGGAGCAGCGTCGCCCAGGCCGCATCCCGCCACTCGGGCGGAAAGATGGGGTTGATTTCCCGCATGTTGGAAGAGAAGCTCGAAGCGCTCTCGCAGATGATGGCCGAGCACATGGCCATGTCGTTCCCAGCCGACTTCTGCGGCCTCGACATCGAGGGCCAGGACATGGTGATGCTCGACGCGGACGCCTACGGCTTCGCCGGAGGCGTCCTCAAAGGCTCGCTCAGCGAACAACACCGCTCTGGCCTGACGCGGCTGACGTCGGTGTTCGAGGACGTTCTCCCAACAATCGACGGCGAGTATGCGATCAGGTACTACACCCATGTGCGCGACATGGCCGTGTTGGCCGCCGAAATCGAGAGCCTGTGCCACTAGCTCAGGTTGAAAGTACGGGCCAGCGACCGCACGGCAGGCGACGGGCGGGTCTCCTCGTTCCGAATACTCTCAACGAGGTCTCGCGCGACCGCCTGGTGGCGGAACCACACCTGTGACAGCTCGCGGGCCTCCAGCAGCCGCTCAGTGGCCGCGACACGGTGTCGAGCATCCAGGTGGGCCTGGGCCACGTCGATGAGGTGACGGCCGTAGGCGATGCCTTCCAGGCTGCCTGGCTGAATCCGCCTGGCGGCCTGCAACGCCATGGCGGGCTCGTGGAGCACGGTGTAGGCGTGTGTCTCCTGCTCTGCCACCATGGCCGGGCCGAACCGGCTGTTGTAGATCGTGACCGTGTCGCGCAACCGTTCGGCACCGGCAGCGGCCAGGGCTGCGTACTCGGTGATGTCCCGCCCCGCCGCTGCCGCCGGGGCGATGGCGCTGAGGAGAAGTTTGCCCCAGGCGGCGATGTGCTGAGCAGGCGCGGAAAAGGCGGGCTCGATGCGCGTGGCCATGGTGGTGGCCAACTGCTCGGCCTCGGTGAGTCGGGCCTGGTGGAGGAGGACCCACACGTACGTGGCGTGCAAGCAGGCCCACAGCATTTCGTCGTCGCCGCCGTGTGCTGTGGTGATGGCGCGTTCGGCGCCGACGGCGGCCAGGTCTTCCCGCCCAAGGTGAACCATCACGGCCGCTGCCAGGTCGTACGCCATGGCCAACGGGGAGACGGCGGCGGCACCGTGAACGACGTGCGAGAGGCGCGCTTCGGCGAGCAGGCCCGGCAGGTTGGCGATGAGAGTGGGGAAGTCTCCGCGCCAGTAGGAACGGCACGCCTCCCTCACCGCACGCTCGACGTCGGGCAGAGGGGTGGGTTCGCCGTCCAGGCCGTCGTCCAGGCCGGGCAGGAGCGACGGTGTGAGTAGTGCGTCCCGCAGGGCCAGGACGCTCCCACCGTCTCGGTCAGCGCCGAGCTGATCGCGCCTGCCCACCAGCCTGGACAGCTCGACGTCGAGAGCGTTGGCCAGGCGTATGAGCGAGGTGAGTTGGGCCGATCGTCGTTGCCCCTGCTCCAACTTGGCGATCAGGTCCCGTGAAAGGCCTGCTCGCTCGGCAAGTTCTTGTTGAGTCAGGTCACGGTCTCGTCGTACGGCGCGGAGACGCGCGCCCAGCGTATTGGCATCGGTCATAGACCCTGCCGCCTCTCCTGCATGCCTTCATCCACAGGCTACGGCGCAGAACTGTCGAACGCCTCTGTCGCCATCGCCAAGGTCTTCAGAGCGTCGTGAGTGCGTCCGCCAGGTCTTCCGTGCTGGTGACGATGAGGTCCGCCCCCGCGCCGATGCGAACGAGTGCCTGGTCGAGCAGGTGGGGATTCGGCTTCATCAACGAGGGGTCCGCCGCCGCCCGCGCGGAGACGTGTTCCGCCAGACCGCCGAGCCCTTCCCGGTCCAGGTAGGCCGACACAGCGGCCACGGAGTCGCTACTGACGATCGCCACGGGAACTCCTCAGCCGCGTGCCTGTTCCATTCGTGGCCAAGCAAGTCAGAGGCGCTGGAAGGTCAAGTGAGACCCAAACTGAGACCCGGATAGCAAAGGGGCCGACTTGGATGGGGTCGGCCCCTTTGCGTTTACTGCCTCAACCAGGCGCGGAGGATAGGGGATTTGAACCCCTGATAGGTTGCCCTATACACGCTTTCCAAGCGTGCGCCCTCGGCCACTAGGCGAATCCTCCGCCGACGAGCTTACCGGACTTCTCGGGGTGTGCGGACCATGTTTTCGCCGGGGATCGCGGGGGTGGAGCGAACACTGCGGCATCCGGCTAGACTGTCGAAGGACCCCTCGCGCGGCGTCATCCTGTGAACCTCCCCAGGGCCGGAAGGCAGCAAGGATAAGCGGGCTCTGGCGGGTGTGCGGGGGGTCTCTTCGTTGGGAGCCCCCTCGCAGGCGGGATGGTCGTATGAGCCTTGCGCTTTACCGCAAGTACCGACCCGGGACCTTCGCCGAGGTCAAGGGTCAGGAGCACGTCACTGACCCGCTGCGGCAGGCGTTGCGTACGGGCCGCATCAACCACGCCTACCTGTTCAGCGGCCCTCGCGGATGTGGCAAGACCTCCAGCGCCCGCATTCTGGCGCGGTCGCTCAACTGCGAGCAGGGCCCCACCCCCGACCCGTGCGGCGAGTGCGAGTCGTGCGTGGCGCTGGCTCCGACCGGCCCGGGCCACCTCGACGTCATCGAGATCGACGCCGCCTCCCACGGTGGTGTCGACGACGCCCGCGACCTGCGCGAACGGGCGTTCTTCGCCCCC
Organism: Nonomuraea sp. NPDC051298; assembly: GCF_055586305.1. Classification (NCBI taxonomy): domain Bacteria; kingdom Bacillati; phylum Actinomycetota; class Actinomycetes; order Streptosporangiales; family Streptosporangiaceae; genus Nonomuraea; species Nonomuraea sp. NPDC051298. Next base: position 219,004 of record NZ_JBVJIM010000010.1, on the reverse strand, counting down.
GTCTCCGCGCGCTACAAGATCTACATCATCGACGAGGCGCACATGGTGACCCGCGAGGGTTTCAACGCGCTGCTCAAGCTCGTCGAGGAGCCCCCGCCGCACCTGAAGTTCATCTTCGCGACGACGGAGCCGGAGAAGGTCATCGGCACCATCAAGTCGCGTACGCACCACTATCCGTTCCGGCTGATGCCGCCCGCGACGCTCCGGGGGCTGCTGGAGGAGATCCTCAGCTCCGAGAGCGTGCCCTTCGAGCCGACCGCGCTGCCCCTGGTCGTACGCGCGGGCGCCGGTTCGGCCCGTGACTCGTTGTCGATCCTCGACCAGTTGCTCGCCGGGGCCGAGGACGACGGCATCACCTACGCCAAGGCCGTCTCCCTGCTCGGCTACACCGACGGCGACCTGCTCGACGAGGTCGTCAACGCGTTCGCGGCCAGAGCCGGCGCGCAGGTCTTCCACACGGTCAGCCGGGTGATCGAGGGCGGCCACGATCCCCGCCGCTTCGCCTCCGACCTGCTCGAGCGCTTCCGCGACCTGGTGATCCTGGCGAACGTTCCCGAGGCGGCCTCGAGTGGTCTGCTCGACCGGCCCGCCGACGAGCTGGAGCGCCTGGTCCAGCAGGCCGCGTCGATGGGGCCGGCTGAGCTGACCCGGGCCGCCGAGGTCTTCAACGCCGGTCTCACCGAGATGCGCGGGGCCACCTCGCCGCGACTGCTGCTGGAGTTGATGTGCGCGCGCGTCCTGCTCCCGGGGGCGGCGCAGGGGGAAGAGGCGCTGCTGGCCCGCATCGAGCGCCTCGAACGTGGTGGCGCCGTCGCCCAGATGGCGGCGCGTGCCTCGGCTTCGGCCGGAAGCGGGCCCTCCGTGGTCGGTCCGGTGGGCGTTCCACGGCCGCAGGCGTCCGCGTCCGGTGCGCAGGCTTCAGGTGCCCAGGCTTCAGGTGCGCAGGCTTCGGGTGCGCAGGCTTCAGGTGGGCAGGCTTCGGGTGAGCGGAGCGTGGCACCGGCGGTCGTGGCGAGCGCGCCTGCCGGGACCGCGTCGTCCCTCGCCGCGCCGCCCTCCGCTGCGTCGGCCCCCGCTGTGCCGTCCACCGCTGTGCCGTCGCCTGCCGCGCCGAGTGGGGATGACTGGCCCGAGCCCGCGCGTCCCGGGGCGCCCGTCGTGTCCGCGCCTGCGGCGTCGGCGGGCGGGGCGTCCGCACCCGCGTCGCAGGCCGCCGCTCCGAGCGGGGGCGGTGCCCCGGTGGCCGGGGGAGCGGGGGCCATCCAGGGGCAGTGGGCCGGCGTACTGGCCGCGCTCAAGCAGCGCAGCATCGTCGTCTGGGCCAACGTGAGCACCAACGCCCAGGTGGTGGGCGTGGAGGGCAACCTGGTCACGCTCGGCTTCACCCAGGTCGGCGCGATGAAGAACTTCACAGGAGGCGGCAAGGACGCCGTGGTGGCCAGTGCGCTGGGCGACGTGCTCGGCGGCACCTGGCGCGTGGAGGCGGTCGTCGGAGGCTCCGGGCCTCCGCCCGCCTCCCGTGGTGCCGCCCGTCCCGCCTCTCATGGCGCGGCGTCCGGTGGTCACGGGCCGGTGACCGGGCCTCAGGGTGCTCCGGGGTCTGTCGCGCCGGTTTCCCCGGCTGCGGCGGGCGGTCAGGCCGCAGGAGGGCAGAACGCGCCGGGGCCCCAGGGACGTACGGCCTCGCACGGGGCGTCCCGTGACGACCGGAGCGGTCAGGACCCCGACCAGCCTCCGGCCGCCGCCGCGACGGCCGCACCGGCACACCAGACCACCGACGAGTCCTGGCCCGACGCGCCCGACGATCCCGGCCTGGGCTCCCCGCCCGGTCCCGACCCGACGGAGACCGTCCCGGCGACCCAGCAGGCGGCCAACGGGGGTGCCACGGGCGCCGGGCTGGCCGCCGCGAGGTCGGCGGCGAAGGCGGCGGCTCAGGGAGGCCCACGCGTCCCGGCCGCTCGCAGCGCCGGCGCGGGGGCCTGGCCCGACGCCATTCCCGGCCGGGCCAAGGGGGCCGAGTCCGACGAGGTCGACCCGCTCAACGACGCGGACGCCGACGTCGACGCGGTCTCGGGCATGGCCCTGCTCGAACGGGAGCTGGGCGCCCAGGTGATCGGCGAGATCGACCACACCTGACCACCCACCTGACCACCCACCTGATCACCCACCTGATCACCCACTTGATCGCACGCCTGATCACACGTGTCCGGTCCTTGGATCGCCTCGCGGGCCACCCTGGCCGGGTGAAGGGCGCGTTGAATCACCGGTACTCGGCCCGCTCTGGCCGGGTGATGGGCGAGCCGAAGCAGGCGGGTCGACGCCGAGTCGGATGAGCCGACGCCGAGTGGGGCGGGCTGAATCAGGCGAACCCAGGCGAACTCGGGCGAACCCAGGTGAACGGCCTCAGGACAGGAGGCGGGAGCGGGCGGCCGCTGAGCGGGGGTCGGTGGACGGGAGGGCCGCGAGACGTTCGAGCACCTCGTAGTCGTCGCGCCCGCCGCTCGTCTGCGCGTACGCCCACAGGTCCTCCGGCGCCCCCCGCCGCAGCAGGCAGGCGCGTACCTGCGCCTCCAGCTCGTCCCGCTCCCGCCGGATCTCCTGCGACTCCGAGCGTGGCAGCAGCGGCCCCGGGTACGCCCGCGCCAGCGGACCCGGCTCACCGGCCGACAGGAGCCGGCCCAGCGTCAGGAAGTCGGCCTCCACCGGGCACGTCAGCCGGTACGGCTTGGCCGCGATGGCCTCCCCGAGCTGCGCGCGCAGCCGGTGGATCTCCGCCCGGATCGTGACGGGGTTGCCGTCGTCGCCGTACAGGTGGCAGGAGAGCTGTTCGGCGGTCAGCCCGTGCGGGTGCAGGGCGAGGAGGGTGAGGATCTCCGCGTGCCGCAGCGAGAGCGGCCGGTCGCGGTCGCCGAACGTGGCCGAGGGCGACCGTTCGCCGAGGAACGACAGGGTCAGGACCGGCGGCGCGGCGGTGGCCGAGGGGCGCAGGAGGAAGCCGTCGGAGAACGGTTCAAGCAGGGCCGTGGTGCCGTCGCGCAGGATCATGCGCCGGCCGGGCACGTGGACGGCCCGCTCGCCGAGGTGGACGCGTATGCCCAGGTCGCCGGCAGGGTCGCCGGAGATGACGCGGCCGGTGGCGGACAGCAGGACGCCCGGCCGCCCGCGCAGGGACTCGTAGCGGCGGCGCAGGCGTTCGTCGCGCTCGTGCATGCGCAGGGCGAGCTGCGTCTCGGCGAGCTTGGCCGTGGCGGCGACCAGGGCCACCGTGGCGGGGTGCAGGCTGCGGGCGGTGCCGCTGACGTCGACGCAGCCGATGACCCGGCCGGAGTCGGGGTCGATGATCGGGGCGGCGCTGCACGACCACACGTGCAGCACGCGCATGAGGTGCTCCTCCGAGTAGACGTGTACGGGCCGGCCCGTGGCCAGGGCGGTGCCGATGCCGTTGGTGCCGACGCTGTGCTCGGACCAGTGGTGCCCGTCGGTCAGGCCGATCTGGTCGGCGCGGCCCATGGTGGTGTGGTTGCCGTCGCGCCACAGCACCCGTCCGTCGCAGTCTGTGACAATCATGACATGTCCGGACTCGTCGGCCAGGCCGGACAGCGTCTGCGCGATCATCGGCAGCAGCGGGCGCAGGGGGTGCGCCTGACGGAGGTCCCTCATGTGGGACAGGTCCACGGCAAGTGGGGCACTCTTGCCTTCCGGGTCGATTCCTGCATCCAGCGAACGCCGCCAGGATGCCTTGATCAGGCGGCGGGGCGACTGCGGCGAGGTGAGACCCGTGGCCGCGGCTTCGTGCGCCCCGCGCAGCAGGCGGGAGTACGCGTCTAGGTGGGCGTAACTCATCGGTCACTCCAAGTAGTCATCTAGAGCATCCGTCCTGCGCGCCGGAAGTGCAACCCGTTCAAGGGGGATTGCGGAGAGTGATTGAACGAAAGCAACGTGTGTGCAACGTTCCGCTGACTAGCGTCTCGATCCAACGCGTCGGCGTGGTGCGGCCGCTCCGCCGGCGTGATGGCCGGGTCTCGGACGCTGGAGGGGGGCCGAGACCCGGCCAAAACACGCCGACGCCCGACAGAACCCGAGAAGTCGGGATCGGGGCGGATCGCCTGTTCCGGAGGGAAAACACCCGCAACGGGCGGCGCATGGGGCCGGGTAGGTCGTCCCATACAGGAACCGGGTACGAAACAGGGGGACACCCCAGTACATGACACCGCCCAAACACCGTAGGCTCGTGGCAGTCAAGAACGCGGAGCCACGAGGAGCGCACGACGGTGAACCCAGGGGATGTCAACCTGCAGCAGCTGCTGGAGCAGGCCCAGCTCATGCAGCAGCAGCTTGTGAGCGCCCAGCAGGAGCTCAACGACGCGCAGATCGAGGGCTCGGCGGGCGGCGGCCTGGTCACGGCCGTGGTCAACGGCTCGGGCGAGCTGCTCGAGCTCAGGATCGACCCGAGCGTGATCGACGCCGGCGACGCGCAGGACACCGCCGAGACGATCGCCGACCTGGTGATCGCGGCCGTCCGCGACGCCGTGCGCGCGGCCGCCGACCTGCAGCAGGAAAAGCTCGGCCCGCTGGCCCAGGGTCTGGGTGGCGGCGGCCTCGGACAGTTGCCAGGGTTCTAGGCATGTACGAAGGGGTCGTCCAGAACCTGATCGACGAGCTTGGCCTGCTGCCCGGGGTCGGTCCCAAGAGCGCGCAGCGGATCGCGTTCCACCTGCTGGCGGCCGACCCGGCCGACGTCAAGCGGCTGGCGCACGCGTTGCTGGAGGTCAAGGAGAAGGTCCGGTTCTGCCGGGTCTGCGGCAACGTGGCCTCCGAGGAGGAGTGCCGCATCTGCCGCGACCCGCGCCGCGACACGCACGTCATCTGCGTGGTGGAGGAGCCGAAGGATGTCGTGGCGATCGAGAAGACGCGCGAGTTCCGCGGCACCTACCACGTGCTCGGCGGCGCGATCAGCCCGATCGACGGGGTCGGCCCCGACGACCTGCGCATCCGTGAGCTGATGACGCGCCTGGCCGACGGCCGCGTCACCGAGCTCATCCTCGCCACCGACCCCAATCTCGAAGGCGAGGCGACGGCTACCTACCTCGCCCGTCTGGTCAAGCCGATGGGCATCAAAGTGACACGACTGGCCAGCGGTCTGCCTGTGGGCGGTGACCTCGAGTACGCCGACGAGGTCACCTTGGGCCGCGCGTTCGAAGGACGGAGGCTGCTGGATGTCTGACCAGTGGAGCACCCTCGCGGAGGAGATCTCCGGGCACGCGCAGAACTACGTGGACGGGCTGACCAGGGTGGCGGGCGGCGAGGGCGGAGACGCCATCTGGTCGATCCTGCTGGTGGAGGTCGCCCAGGTGAGCCTGGCGGGAGCCAAGCTGGGCGCGAACCGCGACGTCATCCTCGCCGGCAACTACGAGCCGCCGATGAGCGAGGACCCCGACATCGACGGGGTCCGCACGTCGCTGGCCGAGCGGCTGGAGGCGGTGGACGACTACGCCGAGGTGTTCGATCCGTACAAGGACACCGGCGTCACCCCGTACCGGCTGTCGGACGACCTTACGGCGGTCGCGGCAGACCTCATCCACGGGCTGCGCCACTACCACGCCGGCCGTCCGCACGAGGCGCTGTGGTGGTGGCAGTACTCCTACTTCAACACCTGGGGCAACCACGCGGGCGCCGCGATGCGCGCGCTGCAGGCCCTGGTCGCGCACTCGCGCCTCGACGTGGCCGAGGAGGCCACGACGGTCTGAGCCCGCCGCGACGACCCCTCGCGACGGCCCGCCGCGACGCCCCGCCCGGAGCGGGTCCGGGCACGTCACAGTCTGATCATCCACATAATGGTACGAACCATCAGGCCCGTAAGAGGCCCCCGTTAGACTGGCAGCTCATAGTCCAAACCGGGAGACTCTCGTGGCGCTCGTTGTGCAAAAGTACGGTGGTTCGTCCGTCGCCGACGCGTCCTGCATCAAGCGGGTCGCGCAGCGGATCGTCGCGACGAAAAAAGCCGGCAACGACGTGGTCGTGATCGTCTCCGCCATGGGCGACACGACCGACGAGCTGCTCGACCTGGCCGAGCAGGTGTCGCCGCTGCCTCCGGGCCGCGAGCTCGACATGCTGCTGACCTCGGGAGAGCGCATCTCGATGGCCCTGCTGGCGATGGCGATCGCCAACCTGGGGCACGAGGCCCGCTCGTTCACCGGCTCGCAGGCAGGTGTGATCACCGACTCCACGCACGGCAAGGCGCGCATCATCGACGTGACGCCCGGCCGCATCCAGGAGGCGATCGACCAGGGTCACATCGCGATCGTGGCCGGCTTCCAGGGCGTCTCGCAGGACACCAAAGACATCACCACGCTGGGCCGGGGTGGCTCCGACACCACGGCCGTGGCACTGGCGGCGGCGCTGAACGCCGACGTGTGCGAGATCTACACCGACGTCGACGGCATCTTCACCGCCGATCCGCGCATCGTGTCCGCGGCGCGCAAGATCCCCAGGATCTCCTACGACGAGATGATGGAGATGGCGGCCTGCGGCGCGAAGATCCTGCATCTGCGCTGCGTGGAATATGCTCGCCGATTCGACCTGCCGATTCACGTACGCAGCTCTTTCAGCACCAAGGAAGGCACGTGGGTCGTCTCCGACCCTTACACCGAAGGAACCGAGATGGAGCAGCCGATCATCTCCGGCGTCGCACACGACCGGAGCGAGGCCAAGATCACTGTTGTCGGGGTTCCCGACAAGGTCGGCGAGGCTGCCTCGATCTTCAAAACCCTGGCCGACGCCGAGATCAACATTGACATGATCGTCCAGAACGTCTCCGCCGCCGCCACGGGGCGCACCGACATCTCCTTCACGCTGCCCACGGCCGACAGCCAGACGGCGCTGACGTCGCTGAAGAAGATCCAGCCCCAGATCGGTTTCGAGTCGCTGTTGTTCGACGACCAGATCGGGAAGGTGTCGCTGATCGGGGCGGGCATGCGCTCGCACCCGGGCGTCACCGCGACGTTCTTCGCGGCCCTCGCCGACTCGGGGGTCAACATCGAAATGATCTCCACCTCGGAGATCCGCATCTCAGTGATCGTCGAGCAGGACGGCGTCGACGCGGCGGTGGCCGCCGCGCACCGCGCCTTCGATCTCGACGCCGACCAGGTCGAAGCCGTGGTGTACGGAGGTTCAGGAAGATGAGCGAGAGGCCCAGTCTGGCCCTGATCGGGGCGACCGGAGCCGTGGGCACGGTCATGCGTGACATCGTGTCGACGCGGGAGGACGTCTGGGGTGAGATCCGCCTGGTCGCCTCGCCGCGCTCGGCGGGCAAGGTCCTCCAGGTACGCGGCGAGGACGTCGTGGTGCAGGCCCTGGCCCCCGAGGTGTTCGACGGCATCGACGTGGCCATCTTCGACGTGCCCGACGAGGTGTCGGCCGTCTGGGTGCCGATCGCGGCCGAGCGCGGCGCCATCGCCATCGACAAGTCGGGCACGTTCCGCATGGAGCCCGACGTGCCGCTGGTGGTGCCCGAGGTCAACCCGCTCGACGCGGGCAACCGCCCGCGCAACATCATCTCGACCCCCAACTGCACGACGCTGTCGATGATGGCGGCCATGGGGGCGCTGCACGCCGAGTTCACGCTCACGGAGCTGGTCGTCGCCTCCTACCAGGCGGTGTCCGGCGCCGGTGTGGCCGGTTCCGCGCGGCTCTACGACGAGGCCGAGGCGCTGGCCGGCGACCGTACGGTCGGGCAGGCTGTCGGCGACGTACGCAAGGTGCTGGCCAACAAGCTGCCGCAGGAGTCGCCGTTCCCGGCGCCCATCGCGTTCAACGTGGTGCCGTGGGCGGGCTCGGTCAAGGCCGACGGCTGGGCCTCCGAGGAGCTCAAGCTCCGCAACGAGTCCCGCAAGATCCTCGGCATCCCCGACCTGAAGGTCTCCGCGACCTGTGTCCGCGTCCCGGTGGTGACCACGCACTCGCTGGCCGTGCACGCGCGGTTCGCGCGCGAGATCACGGTCGCCGACGCGCACCGCGTCCTGGAGGCGGCGCCGACGGTGGTCCTCATGGACGACCCGGCCAACGGGGTCTACCCGACGCCCCTCGACGTGGTGGGCACCGACCCGACCTACGTGGGCCGCATCCGCCAGGCGATCGACTTCCCCAACACGCTCGACCTGTTCGTGTGCGGTGACAACCTGCGCAAGGGGGCGGCGCTCAACGCGGCGGAGATAGCCGAGCTGGTCGCTGCCGAGTTCTGATCTGGTTCCCGTGGCTCTCCAGTAGGTCTGTCGAGGGTGTGGCGCCGTGCGCATCGTGCGGCGTCACACCTTTTCCTCGTGCGGGACGGCTTCCCGCACGGTGCGTGCGGGCGGGCCCTGTCACCGGAAGAGGATGTCCCAGTGGTCGCTCTCGTCGGCGAACGTCGTGCCCGAGGCTGACTTGTAGAGCCGGGCGCCGTCGCCGCGCACCCCGGCCTTGTCATGGTTCTTGGTGATGTGCCGGTCGATGCAGGCGTTGTGCGATATGTCCAGCTTGTAGCCGTTGCCGTGGCTGAACTGGCCGGGCGCGTGGCCCCGCTCGGTGCCGCCGGTCACCATGATCGGGCAGCCGCTCTCCTGCTTCAGCTCGATGACCTTGGCGATGGTGCCGGTCCGTACCGAGTCGAGCGAGGTGCAGTGGTGCTGGTGCTTGCTCACGCAGTTGCCGGACGACTTCGTCCGCAGTCCCGCGCTCTTCAGCCATCCCTCCGCGCTCGCGTGGGAGAGTTGAACGGCGGCCCTCCTGGGCAGGACCCGCGCCAGATCGATCTGAGCGCGCTTGTGGGCGACGCGCGTGCGCGCCCGGGGCATCTTGGCCACTCCGGCGCGTACGGGCTTCTTCGGCGCTCTGGCGGCCATCGGCGGCGCCTGGGTCACCTGAGCCAGGGCCGCCTCCGCTACCTCCGCCGCCTCCGCCGGAGCCGCCAGTGCCGCGGTGATGACGTCGGCGCGCTCCTCGACCGTGGGCTTCCAGATCTGCTGAGCGCGAACCTCGTCGGCACGGGCCAGGGCGTGCGCCTCGCCGGCGCGGTGCGCCTCGCCGCGATGGCGGGGAGAGCCGCTCCGCGTCCAGCGGGAGTCGCCGAACAGCCACCGGGAGTCGAGCGTCGCCGGCCAGTGCCGCATCATGTCGAGCCGCTCCCCGGCCACCATGAGGCTGTCGTGCGCCCAGGCGCCGGCCCTGCCCGCGCCCATCTCGTAGGCACCCATCTCGTAGGAGCCCATCTCGTAGGCGTCCGTCAGGAGGGTCGCGGTCGTGCCCCACTGGGCGGGGTCGTCCTGCCAGCCGGTGGGCCTGGCCTGGTGAAGGCCGCCCTGAGCCGCCGTCCCTTGGGGGTGGGTGGCGGCGAAGGCGGTCGAGGCCAGCGCGATTATGGTGATCTCAATGCCGAGGAGCGCGACTACCAGGAGGCGCACTGTTCCACGTATCCACATGTCGATGCCTTTTCGCGGAAATAGCCCTTCCGCCTGAAACGACAATCCCACTAAACACTGGAGATAACTCATGCCGCGAGCGCAACTTTGCCTTGTGGCGGTGATCACCGTGCGGCTTCATGACCGAACCACGATCCACGACGTAAAGTGACGAACGTGTCCGAAGCCCGAAACCGCGGATCGGAGAGCACCCGAGAGGTCATCGTCGAGACGGCCTTGCGACTGTTCAGGGAGCGCGGCTTCGACGCGACCACCATGCGGGCCATCGCCGCCGAGGCGGGGGTGTCCGTGGGCAACGCCTACTACTACTTCGACAGCAAAGAGGCGTTGATCCAGGCGTATTACGACCGCGCCCAGGCCGAGCACGAAGCGGCCTGCGGGGAGTTCCTGGCCACGGAGGAGTCGTTCGCGGCCAGGCTGAGCGGGGTGTTGCGCGAATGGGTACGCGTCTCCGAGCCCTACCACGAGTTCGCCGTCAAGTTCTTCAAGCACGCGGCCGAGCCGACCAATCCGCTGAGTCCGTTCAGCGAGCAGTCGTCCCCGGCCAGGGAGGCGTCCATCGCCATCTATCGGGAGGTCGTGGAGGGCTCGCGCGACCGGATGAACGCCGAGTTGCGCGAGGAGCTGCCCGAGCTGCTGTGGCTGCTGTCCATGGGGATGGTGCTGTTCTGGGTGCATGACACGTCGCCGGGGTGCGCGCGTACGTACCGGTTGATCGAGGTCACGGTGCCGCTGGTGGACCGGCTGGTGGGGTTGTCGCATCTGCCTGGGCTGCGGGGGATCACGAAGGACTTCATCGCGGCGGTCCACGAACTGCGCGCCTAGAGGGACATACCGAGCGGTTGGTATGGTGCCTCCAAACGCTGGAGGCCGTGTATGACGCAGAACTGGGGCATGACCATCCCCTTCCACGACCGCTCGCTGTCCGCGTCGCAGGACCTCGTCGCGGAGCTGCCCGCGCTCGGCTACACCGACGCGTGGTCGGCCGAGGTCAACGGGACCGACGGGTTCGTGCCGCTGGCCATGGCCGCGCAGTGGGCGCCGGGGCTCAGGCTGGGCAGCGCCATCGTGCCCGTCTCGACGCGCGGGCCAGGGCTGCTGGCGATGTCCGCGGCCACGCTGGCGGACCTGGCGCCCGGGCGGTTCGTGCTCGGCATCGGCGCGTCCTCTCCTGCGATCGTCGAGCGCTGGAACGCGGGCACGTTCGCCAAGCCCTACGCGCGCACCCGCGACACGCTGCGCTTCCTGAAGAAGGCGCTGGCCGGGGAGAAGGTCTCGGAGAGGTACGAGACCTTCGAGATCAAGGGCTTCAGGCTGGAACGGGCGCCGAGCACGCCGCCGCGGATCGTGCTGGCGGCGCTGCGTCCGCGGATGTTGCGGCTGGCCGCCGAGGAGGCCGACGGCGCCATCACCAACTGGCTCGCCCCGCGCGACGTGCGCAAGGTGCGGGCCGAGCTGGGCCCGGACACCGAGCTGATCGCCCGCCTGTTCGTCTGCGTGGACGAGGACGCCGAGCGCGTACGCCAGACGGCCCGCTGGATGCTGGCGAGCTACCTGACCGTCCCCGTGTACGCGGCCTTCCACGACTGGCTCGGCCGCGGCGCGGTGCTGCGCCCGATGCAGGAGGCGTGGGCGGCCGGGGACCGGCAGGCCGCGCTCAAGGCCATCCCCGACGAGCTGGTGGACGACCTCGTCGTGCACGGCGACGCCGCCACCTGCCGCGCCCGGATCCGGGAGTACGTGGCCAACGGACTCGACACCCCGGTGCTCGCCCCCATCCCCGGCGGGGACGTCCCCATCGACCAGGCGGTACGCGATCTGGCCCCGAAAGCGCGGGCATAGGCGACCGGGGAGGGCAGGAACTCCTGTCCGTTCCGACGCGTTATATCGTGAGAATCCGGGGGTAAGGGGGAGCACATGATGGCGAAGACCGCACGGGCGGCCGCGGCGTGGCGCACGTACCGCGAGGTGACCAAGCCCGGCTCGCCCAAGCTGGCGACCAGGATCCGCGCCGTCCCGCGCATGGTGCGCGCGGTGGTGCGCGGCGACTACGCGGGCCTGGGCAAGGGCAAGCTGGCCCTGCTCGGCCTGGGCGTGGTCTACCTCGTGTCGCCCTTCGACGTGGTGCCCGACTTCCTCGCGCTGATCGGGGTGGCCGACGACTTCGGCGTGCTCCTGTGGCTCGTGGCCGCGCTGCTCGGTGAGAGCGGGCGCTATGTCCAGCACGAACGCCAGGTGATCGAGGGCCACCTCGAAGAGGCTTAGATCTCCTCCATCCGCAGCCAGGCCCGCGAGGGCAGCGGGTGGCCGAAGAGACGGGCGGCGTTGCCGTAGGCGACTCTGGCGATGTCGGCCGGTGGGAGCGTTCCGAGGTTGCGGGCCACCGCCTTCTGCGTGTCGGGCCAGGTCGAGTCGGAGTGCGGGTAACCGCTCTCCTGGAGCACGTGGTCGAGGCCGACCGCGAGCCGCACGCCCGACAGCGCGTGGTCGTCGAGCGTCCCGAAGAAGAAGTTGCGGCGCAGCACCTCGCTGGGCTTGAGCCCGCCCTCCCACGACGCCTCACCGGCCACGGGGTGGTCGAGGGCGTAGTCGGCGCGCTCGGCCAGCATCGGCAGCCAGCCCACGCCGCCCTCGACGATGAGGATGCGCAGCGACGGGAAGCGCAGCGGCAGCCCCGACCAGAGCCAGTCGGCGCAGGCGAACATCGCGCTGGTCGACATCAGCGTGGTGATGGCCTCGATGGGCGTGTCGGGCGAGGGCACGGGCGACCAGGACGAGTCGCCGGCGTGCAGGCAGACCACGGTGCCGGTCTCCTCGCAGGCGGCGAAGAACGGGTCCCAGTGGCCGGTATGGATCGACGGCAGCCGCAGCCTGGTGGGGAACTCGGGGAAGACGACGGCCTTGAAGCCCCTGGCGGCGTTGGCGCGGATCTCCTTGGCGGCCACGTCGGGGTCGGGCAGCCACGGGAGTTGCAGGCCGATGATCCGTTCGGGGTAGGTGCCCGCCCAGACGTCGATGTGCCAGTCGTTCCACGCCCTGACCAGGGCAAGGCCCAGCTCCTGGTCGCGCGTCCTGGCGAACGGCATGCCCGCCTGACCGGCCAGCATGCCGGGGAAGCAGAGCGCGGCCCAGATGCCCGCGATATCCATGTCGCTGACGCGGGCCTCGATGTCGTGGCAGCCGGGGCGCATGTGCTCGAACCTGACCGGATCGAGCGTCCGTTGCTCTCTCGGTTTGCCGGCGCCCACGTCGATGCCGGCGCACGGGTACGTCGCCCCGGCGTAGCGCCAGACCTGGTGACCCGCCTCCGTCTCGACGACCTTGGGCGCGACCTCGGCGTATTTCTCCGGCAGACGCCCGTCGAACAGGTCGGGAGGCTCGATCAGGTGATCGTCGGCTGAGACGATCACGTAGTCGCGCCGCCTGGGGTCAGGTTCGGGGAGCAGCGGCGTAGTCACGCACGTAACCGTACGACGACGGCATAACGTCGAACAAGCTGCGACGTATCCGTTGGGTTCCGAGATTTGTGACCCGGGACCGCCGGGAGGGGGATGACTGGCGATCCCGGGAGAGCCGGGCCCGTCTCGCGCAGGAACGGTCCCGCATGCTCACTACCCCTCTCCGTTCGAGTCAGTCAGCAGATGGCCGCGGAGTTCCTCGACCGTCGCGGGAGAAACCTGGAGCACCCGGGCGACGTACGCCTCCGCGGAGCCGTGCCGGGCCCTGAGATCGGCGAGGAAGAGCCGCATGGCCTCGGCGGGCGCCCGGCCGAGTCCGGGCCACACGGGCACGTCTGGGTGCCTCCTGCCCCAGTCGGCGATGACGCGTTCGGCGGCCAGGCCGGTGAGCGCGTAGTCCGCCACGATGTCGTCCTCGCTCACGCCCGCCAGCGTCAGGACCAGCGCGGTGAGCACCCCCGTGCGGTCCTTGCCGGCGGCGCAGTGAATGACCACGGGGGCGTTGTCGGCCCGCGCGATCGTCTCCAGGGCGGTCCTGAGGTTGCCGACGCCGTCCTCGCTCACCTCCAGGTAGCGATCGGCGAGGTAGCGGGCGACGCCCAGCTCCTCGTCGTAGGCGTCGACGTCCCAGGGGCGGCCCTCGATCGGCAGGTTCGTGTAGTGCTGGCCCTCGGTCTCGGGGGCCCGTCCGTTCCGTTCGACCTCGTACGGGTGCCGCAGGTCGATCACGCTGCGCACGCGCAGCGCGCTGAAGGTCGCGAGGTCGGCTCCCTGCAGCCGGCCGAGCGAGTCGGCGCGGTAGAGCCGCTGCCACCGGACGGAGCGCCCGCCCTGGGCGGCATATCCGCCTACGTCGCGGAAGTTGCGGAGGTGGGTGAACTCAATGTGGCGGATCACCCCCAATACCTTAATTGGCGGCGGTCTCCGCATTCTGCGGCCCGGCCGTCTCAGTGCTCCCGGCGGTCTCCTGGGCCCTGCGTTCGGCCACCTCGCGCCGGATCAGCAGCGCCCATCCGGCGACCGCGATCCCGATGAACATCCACCACTGCACGCCGTAGGCCAGGTTGAGCCCGCCGCCCGAGCCGACGTCGGGCGCGGGCACCGGGTCGGGCGCGGCGGCGGGCCTGGGCTGCTGCTCGGTCAGCTCGACGTATCCGCCGACCAGCCGGTACGGCAGCCCCTCGCCGATCCGGCCGGCGTCGATCAGCAGCACCTGCCCGGCCGGCAGGCCGGAGAGGTCGCGGATGCCGCTGGACTCCTCGGTCTCGCTGGTCCGGAGCCGTCCGGTCACCGTCACCTGGCCGGTCGGCGGGGCGGGCACCTCGGGGGCGGTGTCGGCGGTGGCGCCCGCGGGGACCCAGCCCCGGTTCACGATCACGGCCGTGTCGCCGCCGGTGACCAGCGGGGTCAGGACGTAGTAGCCGGTGCGGCCCTCCTGCGGGCGGCGGCGTACGAGCAGGGCGTGGGCGGGGTCGTACGTGCCGGTGACGGTGACCTTCCTGAACCGGTCGTCCTCCTTGACCGGCTGCCCCGGCGCGGCCAGCCGCCCCAGGAGCACGGGGGCGGCCTCGATGTTGGCGGTGACCCGTTCGCTGTTGGCCGAGCGTTCCTCGAAGCGCCCGAACTGCCATCGCCCGAGGAACACGAAGGCGGGGATGACCAGGAGCACCACCACGTGGAGTGCGATCCAGCGGGGCGTCAGCAGGAACCGGTACACGCCTTCCAGGTTAGGGACAGGGAGGGGTGCTCCCCAACGCGACCTGGGCTCAGGCGCTCCTGAGGTCGGTCGCGGGCCCCGGCACGGGGGTGACCTCGCGCGGCCCGCCGACCTCGTGGCCCGCGGCGCAGCGGAAGCGCAGCTCGACGGGGGCGCCGCAGTCGCGATGGGTGAGCAGCACCGGCGGGCCCTGCTCGCCCGTCAGGTGTTTGTCCCCCCAGTGCATGAGCGCGACCAGCAGGGGATAGAGGTCGCGGCCCTTCTCGGTGAGGCGGTATTCGTCGCGCTGCCGCTGCCCCGGCTCGCGGTAGGGCTCTTTGCGCAGCAGGCCCTCGTCGACCAGCCGGGCCAGGCGGGCGCTGAGCACCTGCCGGGGGGCGCCGGTGGTGGCCTGCATGTCGGCGAACCTCCGTACGCCGGTGAACGCCTCGCGCAGCACCAGGAAGGTCCACTTCTCCCCGACGATGTCCAGGGTGCGCTCGATCGAGCAGTTGTCCACCCGAAAACCCATGCGGGATGGCACGTTCATCCACGTAGTATATCTGAGTTCAATTGACAGACCCAGCCTTTCGGTAGAGGCTGGGTCTATGCAACGAACTCAGATTCTGCCGGCCCGCCCGGAGGACGAGGACCGGATCCGGCGCTTCCTGGCCGGGTTGTCGCTGCACACCCGGACGCTCCGGTTCTTCACCGGCGTCTCCGTCACGGCCCCCGGGCTCGTACGGGTGCTGCTCGCCCTGGACGAGCGCCGTGACGCGCTGGTCGCCACCACCGACTGCGGCGAGATCGTCGGCCACGCGATGAGCTACCGGGGAGACCGGTCGGACGTGGAGATCGCCGTGGTCGTCACCGACGAGTGGCAGGGGCGCGGGCTGGGGCCCCGGCTGGTCGACACGTTGCTGCTGCGGGCGTCCGTACGGGGTGCCAGGACCGTGGGCATGGACGTGATGGGCGAGAACCGGCGCGCGCTCAGGCTGGTCCGCCGCCTGTGGCCGGATGCTGAGATGAAGATCACATCCGGAACGGTGGAGGTGACCGCTAAGATCGACGAGGCTGGCCTATTTGCGGAACAAGGTTCTGTTGGCACACCATTGACAGTGTGAAGAGTGCCAAGAACGGACGCGACGGCCGTACCCGGATCATCGAGGGCGCCCTGCGGCGATTCAGCCAGGACGGGGTGTCGGCCACCACCCTGGCCAGTCTCCGCGAGGAGAGCGGCGTCAGCGTCGGCAGCTTCTACCACCACTTCGCGAGCAAAGAGCACGTCTTCGGCGTGCTGTACGCCGAGATCCTCGACGCGTACCAGAAGTCCTTCCTCGCCGAGTTGGTCCGCCACGACAGCGCCCGCGACGGCATCGAGGCCATCGTCGCCTTCCACATGCGGTGGGCCGGCGAGCACCCCGAGCGGGCGCGGCTGCTGATCAGCGAGCGGCCCCCGCGCAAGCACGAGCCCGGCGGCACCGAGGTGGCCGAGGCGCGGCGCGGGTTCTTCCGGCAGGTCTCCGACTGGTGGCGTCCCCACATGAAGAACGGCCAGCTCCAGCCCGTGCACGCGACCATGTGCTACGTGCTGTGGCTCGGGCCCGCGCAGGAGATGTGCCGGCTGTGGTTCGCCGGCGCGCACGCCCCCACCGAGGAGGAGATCAAGGGGCTGGGCGAGGCCGCCTGGCAGAGCCTGCGCCAGCCTCCCGCGTGAGCACCTGGCAGAGCCTGCGCCAGCCTCCCGAGTGAGCGCCTGCGCGGGGTTCCGCCCTGCGCGGGGAGCAATGATCCGAGCACCGTCTGTGGTGTTATTGTCGCAAATGTGAGACGACCTCGGGCGCTGGTGCTGCCCACCTTGCCGGAGAGCGCGCTCGCCCGCCTGGGCGAGATCGCCGATCTGACCGAGGTTCCCGCACGACCGAGCCTCGGCTTCACCGACGAGCAGCTCGCCGATCTGGTCATCGAGACCGGCGCGACCGTGCTCATCACCGACGGCGACCAGGTGCGCGCGTCGGTGCTCGGGCTCCACCTGGACGTCGTGGCCACCATGGGACCGCCCGCGAGCGTGGACCTGGCGCTGGCCGCCGAGCGCGGCGTGACCGTGCTGCACGCGGCGGAACGCGACCCGGAGGCGGTCGCCGAGCTGACGCTCGCCCTGCTCTTCGCGGTGAGCAGGAACATCGTCGCCGCCGACCGCGAGGTGCGCAGAGGGCGCGTCTACCACGGCAGGGTGCCGCCCGCCCAGCGCCACCGCGGTCGCAGGCTGACCGGCAGGACGGTCGGCATCGTGGGCCTGGGCCGCGTCGGCCGGGCCCTGCGCTGGCGTTGTGAGGGCCTGGGCATGCGGGTGATCGTCTGCGACCCGTTCGTGCCCGAGGCCACCCACACGCTGCCCGCGCTGATCGCGGAGGCCGACGTGGTGTCGCTGCACGTGCCGCTGACCGAGGAGACGAGGGGCCTGTTCGGCTACGCCGAGTTCGGGGCGATGCGCCAAGGGGCGATCTACCTCAACACCTCGCGCGGGGCGTTGCACGATCTGAAGGCGCTGGTCGACGCGCTGCAATGGGGCCGGGTGGGCGGCGCGGGGCTCGACCACTTCGAGGGCGAGTGGCTCGACCGGGCCCATCCGCTGACCCGGCTGCCGAACGTGGTGCTGACGCCCCGGCTCGGCGAGGCCACCGGGGAGAGCCGGGAGGAGCTGGCGGACAAGCTGGTGGAGGACATCGCGCGGCTGCTGCGCGGGGACCGGCCCGCACAGGCGCGCGCGCCCGCGTAGACCGGAGCGCGACGGTCCGCGCGGGTCAGACGGGCTGGCGGAGCCGAACCGGGACGCGCCAGCTCGCCCGGTCGAGCGAGATGTCCAGCCGCAGGTCACCGCGTTGCCTGCGCAGCCCGGGCACGCGGACCCGGTCGAGCACGTCGAACCTGCCCCGGTGCGGATAGCCGAACCCCAGCTCGCCGGGCAACACGCGCAGGTCGTCGCGGTTGCCGCAGCGCGGGCACGTCCACGAGACCAGGTCGCGGCCGCGGTTGTAGTCGGAGCAGGCGCTGAAGTACTCGTCGGGCCCGAATCGGGACCCGCAGGCCAAGCAGGGGATCAGCATCGGTCCGCTCCTCGGGGTGACGTGCCGGCCCCCTACAGATACCGCGCGTCACTTGTTCCCCGCTTGCGGAACGCTTGGGCGCGTACGTAACAGTATGAGCACCGTCGACACCAGATCATGCGGGGGAGCCCGCGGTGAAAAGATGGTCCTGTGGAACGACTGCGCCATCATCTCCTCGACACCGGCTACACGATCGACGGCGTACGCGAGCGCCTGGGCGCGGTGGCCGCCTCGGCCCTGGCCCGCGAGGAGCTGACGCCGGCCCTGCGCGCGACGGCTGACGGCGATCCGCTCGGCACGCTGATCCGGCTGTGGTGGCTCGGCGTCCCCGTGCCCGCCAAGGCGGTCGCGCCGGAGGTGCTCGCGTCGGGGCTGGTCGCCGCCGAAGGTGACCAGGTCAGCGCCACCGTCCACCTCCAGCCGTGGGAGACCGGCGGCTACCTCGTCTCCGACCGCAAAGTACGCCCGGGCGACCCCGCGCTGCGGCCCGACCACGTGGTGGGCGCCGGCGGCGCCTCGGCCAACCTGGCCCAGCTCGTCAGCCGCCGCCCGGTGGGCCGCGCGCTCGACCTGGGCACCGGCTGCGGCGTGCAGGTGCTGCACCTGGCCGGGCGGGCCGGGCGGATCGTGGCCACCGACGTCAATCCGCGGGCGCTGGAGCTGGCCCGGCTGAGCTGGGAGCTGTCCGGCGTCGAGGGGGTCGAGGCGCGGACGGGGCCGATGTTCGAGCCGGTCGAGGGCGAGCTGTTCGACCTGGTCGTGAGCAATCCGCCGTTCGTCGTCGCCCCGGCGCGCGAGGGCAGGCTGACCTACCGCGAGTCGGGCGCCGAGGGCGACGACTTCTGCCGCGACCTCGTCCGCCGCGTTCCCCGTCACCTCAACCCCGGCGGTCAGGCCCACTTCCTGGCCAACTGGCTGCAGGTCGAGGGCGAGGACTGGCGCGACCGCGTGGGCGGCTGGCTGCGCGAGACCGGCTGCGACGCCTGGGTGGTCCGGCGTGACGTGCAGGACCCGGCCGAGTACGTCGAGCTGTGGCTCAAGGACGCCGCCGAGCAGGGCACCCCGGCCTACGCGGAGCACTACGACCGCTGGCTGGCCTGGTTCGAGGAGCGCCGGGTGGAGGGCGTCGGGTTCGGCTGGATCACCATGCGGAACTCCGGCACGCTCGACCCGGTCGTCCGCGTCGAGCACCTCTCCCACCAGGTCTCGCTGCCGGTCGGCGACTACGTCGACGCGGTCGTCGACGCCATCGCCGCCGCGCATCGGGTGACGGGGCTGGACGGCGCGCGGCTGCGTACCGTGGCCGGGCTGCTCGACGAGCGCGTGAGCCTGCCGGGCGCGGAAGACCCCATCCGCATCGTGCTGCGCCAGACGCAGGGGCTGCGCCGCAGCAGGGAGGTCGGCACGGTGGAGGCCGCGCTGGCCGGGGTGTGCGACGGCGAGCTGGCGCTCGGCCCGCTGCTCAACGTGATCGCCGAGCTGGTGGGCGACGGTGAGCTTCCTGACGCCGACGCGGTCCGGCCGCTCATCGCCGAGGGTTACTTCCTGCTTTGATCCGGTGTTGATTCGACGTTGACACCGCGGGTGGAGGCTCTGGGGAAGACACGGACCTGGGGGGTTCGAGGGCCGTGTCAGGTCCGGCCGGTCGTCTGAGTGAGGCGGCCGGCCGCCGCGCGGAGCATCCGGATGACCGGGCCCCCTAGCGACGCGTGGTGGCCAAGGATGGCCGGCCGGGCTGCACACATTCGATCACGACGATCTTCGTGACTCCCTAAGGACAGCCTTGATCAACCATGTGTGGATGACACGTCTGGACGACGAGCTGTACTCAGGACTCGACGACGGACTGGCCGGCGGACTCAGCGGCGGGGCCGGTGGTGGGGCCGGTGGTGGGGTCGGTGACGGGCCGGGCGGGGACGTTGTCGAGCAGGACCTTGAGATCGCCGGCCTCGGGGGCGCCGAGCCGGGAGAAGATCTCGAAAGCCTGCCGTAGGCACTCGCGGCTGCGGGTCGTGCTGCCGAGCCCGTGCAGCGCCTTGCCGAGCACGGTGAGCGAGAGCGCCTCCCCGTAGGGGTGGCCGATCTCGCGGGAGACCACGAGGGCCTCCTCGGCGTGGCGTACGGCGTCGGGGTAGCGTTCGGCGGCGATGAACGTCTCTGCCAGCCTCGAGCACACCCGCTGCTCCCAGACGCGCTGCTTGCCGGCCCGGAAGAAGGCCAGGCACTCGGCGTGGTGGTGGACGGCCTCGGTCAGGCGGCCCACGCGGCTGAGCACGACGCCGAGGTGGTAGCGGGCGCGGGCGGTGCCGGCGCCGCTGCCGATCTCGGTGAAGATGGCCAGGCCCTTCTCCGCGGCGGTGATCGCGTCCTCCGGACGGTTCAGCCCCAGGTGGTCGCGGGCCGAGTAGCTGAGGACGAGGGCCTCGCCGGCGGGCACGTCGTTCTCGCGGTAGAAGCGCGTCGCGGCGTCGAACAGCGCCAGCGCCTCGGTGTGGCGGCGCTGCCTGCCGACGACGACGGCCAGCGCGTTGAGCACCTCGCCGGTGACGATCCGCTCCGCGCGGGCGCGCGACAGCTCGTCCACGATCCTGAACTGCCGCTCGGCCTCCTTGAGCCGGTTGCCGGCGAACAGCACCCGGCCCAGCACGTAGCGGGCGCGCAGCTCGCCGGCCTGGTCGCCGAGTTTTTGCGCGGTGGCCAGCACGGCGCGGGTGCTGTGGTCGAACTCGCGCGTGTGGGTGCCCGACTCCAGCAGCGGCTCCATCGCCACCAGCAGGTCGGCGGCGGGCAGGAGCTGCTCCGCGGTACGCGCCGCCGCGGCGGCCTGGCTGATGGCCGCGAACAACGAGTCGCCCTCGGAGATGAGCCAGGCCACGGCCTCGTCGGCGGAGGTGAACGTCAGGCCGCTGCCGACCACCACGAGGTTGCCGGGGATCATGCTGCCCTCGTAGGCCAGCGTGTGGGCGGACCGCGCGGAGGCCAGGTAGAAGCCGAGCAGCCGGCGCAGCGCCATGGTCTGGGCCTGGGGCCGTTCTGACTTGTCGAGGGCGCGGCGGGCGAACAGCTTGAGCAGGTCGTGGAAGCGGTAGCGGCCGGGCGCGGGGGCCTCCAGCAGGCTGGCGTCCACGAGCGACTCCAGCATCTCCTCGGCCTCGAACGCGCTCATCGACAACACGGCGGCGGCGGCCCCCGCGGAGATGTCGGGACCGGTGGGCAGCGAGAGCAGCCGGAAGGCGCGCGCCTGGGCGGTGGTGAGCTGGCCGTAGCCGAGCGCGAACGTGGCCTCCACGGCCAGGTGCCCCACCCGCAGCTCGTCGAGCCGGCGCTGCTCGTCGGCGAGCCTGGGCACCAGGGAGGCGACGGTCCACGAGGGCCGCGCGGCCAGCCTGGCGGCCACGATGCGCACCGCCAGCGGCAGGAACCCGCACGCGGCCACCACGTCCATGGCGGCGCCCTGCTCGGCCGCGACCCGCTCGGCCCCGGCCACCGCGGCGAAGAGCCGCAGCGCCTCGCCCGGCTCCATCACGTCGAGGTCGACGAGCCGGGCCGAGGGCAGGTCGGCGAGCTTGACGCGGCTGGTGACGATGGCCGCGCAGCCCGGCGAGCCCGGCAGCAGCGGGCTGACCTGCTCGGCGTCGCGGGCGTTGTCGAGCAGGACGAGGATGCGGCGCTCGGCGAGGATGGAGCGGTAGAGCGCGGAACGTTCCGCCGCGCCGTCGGGGATGACGTCGGGCGGGATGCCGAGCGCGCGCAGGAAGCCGCCGAGCGCCGACTCGGGCGCGGTCGCTCCGTCGGTGTAGCCGCGCAGGTCGGCATAGAGCTGGCCGTCGGGAAAGACGTCGTCGAGCAGGTGCGCCACGTGTACGGCCAGCGCCGTCTTCCCGACCCCGCCGATGCCGGAGATGGCCGCCACCGGCACGCCCTCGGCCGACGACTGGGCCGACAGCAGCGTGCGCAGGCGTACGACGATCTCCTTGCGGCCGGTGAAGTCGCCGGGCGCGGCGGGCAGTTGGGCGGGCCTGGGGAGTTCGATCGGCGGCTGCGGCTCGTCCGCCTCCGCGGGCTCCTCCCGTGGCACGTCCTGGTGGACCTGGACGGGCGCGGCGAGTGTGGGGTCGGCGGCCAGGATGCGCTGGTGCAGGGCGGTCAGCTCGGGGCCGGGCTCGATGCCCAGCTCGTCGATGAGCGCCTCGCGCGTCTCGGTGAACACGTTGAGCGCGTCGCCCTGCCGGCCGCAGCGGTAGTAGGCCAGCATGAGCTGGGCGCGCAGCCGTTCGCGCAGGGGGTGGTCGGCGGTCAGGGCGATCAGCTCGGAGACGATCCTGGCCTGGTTGCCCAGCTCCAGGTCGACGTCCATGAGCGTCTCGACGACGCTGATGCGCCGTTCGACGAGCCGGTCGCGCTGGTGCTCCGCGTACGGGCCGACGGTGCCGGCCAGCGGCTCGCCCTCGAACAGCGCCAGCGCGGCCCGGAGCGCCGCGGCGGCCTCGGGGAGCCGGCCCGTCTTGCGGGCGGTCTCGGCCTGGCCGATGCCGCGTTCGAAGCGGGTGAGGTCGAGCGCGTCCTCCGGCAGCAGCAGCGCGTAGCCGCGGCCGATGGAGGTGAGCAGCTCGGGCCGGGAGCGGGCGGGCCTGCCGGGTTCGAGCACGGTACGCAGCCTGGAGACGTACGTGCGCAGCGCGCCCAGGGCCCGCGGCGGCGCGTCCTCGCCCCACACCGCGTCGATCATCTCGTTGGGGGTGACCGCGTGGCCCGCGCGCAGGAGCAACATGCCGAGGATGGAACGCTGCAGCGGGGTGCCCAGGTCGAGCTCCTGACCATCGCGCCACGCGCGGACAGGACCGAGCACGGCGAACCGCAGCCCGCCCTCATCGCTCTGACCAGCCATGCCGTCTGTCTCCCAGCCAATGGAATGATTTGTTACCAAATGATAGATCCCGAGTCGCTCGTCACCTAGATCCGGGTTGATCCGTTAACCGACTCGTTGATCCGCCTTTAATCAGGTGTTGAGCCCGCCCCTGGATGCTGAAGGTCGGCCAGGCGTGACGCACATCGCGGGGGCGTGTGTCATGTAGAGCGCGCGGAGGCCGCGAAAAATACCGGCCCCGCCCTGGGAATCGGGCGGGGCCGTGGGTGGGTGGTTTCTCAGGCTGCCTCGACCAGTCCGAGCCTCATGAGCAGGCGGTCGCGCACGACCGGCCATTCGGAGTTCAGGATCGAGTAGAACGCGGTATCTCGGACCGTGTTGTCGGCGCCTCGGGTATCCGCTCGCCGCACCCCGTCGAAGTGTGCGCCGAGGGCCTCGATGGCGGCCCGGGATCTGGTGTTGCGTACGTCTGCTTTGAGGGTGATGCGGTGGACGCTCCACGTCTCGAAGGCGTGCGAGAGCATGAGGAACTTGCTCTCCCGGTTGACACCTGTGCCCTGGGCGCTGGCGGCCAGCCAGGTGTAACCGATATCGGCCACGGACGGAATGTCGCCCACCGCACCGCGTGTACCCGGCGGCCAGGGCATGGGGCCCTGCCAATACTCCAGGTGCATGAGACGGGTGGCACCGACCACGCGGTCGGTGTTCAGCCACCGGATGGCGAAGGGCATGGTGCGGCCCTCCGCCTGCTCAGCCATGGCGGCCTCGACGTACGAGACCACCTCGTCCCGCCCATTCGGGACACGAGTGAAGGCATAGGTGGAGCGGTCTTCACTCGCCGCGGTGACCAGGTCATCGACCACCGCGAGGCTGAGAGGTTCCAGGCGCACGGAGCGCCCGGACAGGGTGACAAGAGCGGGCATGAGCACATGATGGGGGCTGCTCGCCGCGCACGTCACCAGGCAGTTGGCCCCAACTTTCCGCGTCGTTCGCGGGCCCCGAGTTTTCGCAGGTCAGAGGCCCCTTTTGGGGGATGGTAAACCCGCTCTTGGGGAAAGATTCGCCTAACCGTGACATGGGGCCGGGACGAGCGCGGGGTGCGGTTCGCCCACCACGCCGTGCCGGATCAGCGACAGCCCCTTCAGACCCATGGACAGATAGTGGAGATTGTCCGCGATCCAGGGGAGTTGGAGTGGATCGGGGCTGGTCAGGGCGGCCTGCCGCTCCTCGGGGGTGTCGCCGTAGAGCAGGCTCACCGCGACGCGTACCCGGGCGGCCGCGGGGTCGTCGCCGAAGGCGTGTCCGGGCAGGACGCCGATGCCGTGTTCCTCCAGCAGCAGCTTGGTGATCTCGACGGAGCCGCCGAGTCGCAGGTGGCTCAGGTCGGGGTAGAGGTAGAAGCCGCCCTGGGGCACGGCCACGCGGGCGCCGATCTCGGCGAAGCGCTCGTAGACGGCCCGCGCGACCAGGCCGTGCAGCCGGCGGCTGCGGACGATGCGGTCGGTCAGCTCGGGCGGGTCGCCGAAGGCGTACGCGGCGGCCTCCTGCACGGGAGCCGCGGGCGCGGACCAGATCTCGCTGGCCACGGCGAGCAGGCGCCTGCGCAGCGCGTGCCCGTTCTCCGGCAGCCGGGCCACGCCGATCCGCCAGCCGCCCAGCGCCAGGCTCTTGCTCAGCCCGGTGGTGATGATCGTGCGCTCGGGCGCGAGGTCCGCCGGCGAGGTGTACGGCAGCGACGGGTCGTGCATGAGATCGCGGTAGATCTCGTCGGAGATGATCATCAGACCGAGGTCGCGGGCGACCCGCACCAGTCGGGCGACGGTGGCCGGCGTGGCCAGGCGCCCGGTGGGGTTGTCGGGCAGGGTCACCAGCACGGAGCTGACCGTCCTGCCCTCCGCCCTTGCCCGGCGCACTTCCGCGGCCACCAGGTCGGGGTCGGGCACCCCGCCCTCTCCTGGCGGTGCGGGCACCAGGATAGGACGCGAGCCCACGAGGTCGGCCTGTGCGGCGTAGCTGACCCAACTGGGCATCGGCAGGACGATGTCGCCGCCGATCGCCAGGAGCAGGCCGTACAGCAGTGACTTGCTGCCGGGGCCGCAGACGACCAGTTCGGGGTCGGTGAGGAGTCCCCGTCGTGTCCAGTAGCCCGCCGCCGCGGCCCGTAGCTCGGGCGCGCCCGCGACCGGCCCGTAGCCGTTGCGTTCTGAGGCGGCGGCCAGCCTGTCGCGCAGCGCCGGGTGGACGGGCAGACCTGCCTCACCGAAGGCCAGGTGCAGCACGCGCTCCCCGGCGCGTCGTCTTCGCTCGATGTCCTCGTTGGCCGCCAGGGTGGCCGACAGAGTTACGGTCATGTTTGTCACGTTCCCAGCGTGGTTGGATGAAGGCATCAGCACAAGCGAGGCTTTTTGTGGGTAGGCATAAGGAAGTCTGATGCTCGAATTGCGGCGTTTGGTCCTGATCTGCGAGTTCGCGAGGAAGGGAAGTATCGCGGCGGCGGCCGAGTCGCTCGGGTACAGTCCTTCGGCCGTCTCCCAACAGCTCGTCGCGCTCGAACGCGAGACCGGCACGGCGCTGATCGACCGGACGGCGCGCAGCGCCGAGCTGACCGACGCGGGCCGCCGGCTGGTCATGCACGCCGAACGCATCCTGTCGATGGTGGAGGAGGCCGAGTCCGACCTGTCCGCGCACGCCGGCACACCGTCGGGGCGGGTCGTGGTGACCGCCTTCCCGACCGCGGCGGTGGCGTTCGCGCCCGCGCTCGCCCGCTCGCTGCGCCGCCACACCGAGCTGACCCTGCGGCTCGGGCAGAGCAGGTCGGGGCGCGGGATGCGCGAGGTGCAGTCGGGGGAGGTGGACATCGCGCTCGTGGACGACTGGTACGGCCGCGTACGCGACAGCGAGAGCCTGCGCGTCTTCCCCCTGCTGAGCGACCCCCTGGTGCTGGTGGTGCCGCGCAAGCACCGCCTGGCCGACCCCGACGTGCCCGTCGTCCTGCGCGAGCTGCGGGACGAGCCCTGGATGGCCACGCCCGACGGCGAGCCCTCGCGCCTGGCGGTGGACCGGCTGCTCGTGGACGTGGGCGGCACCCGGCCGACGCCGTGGGAGTTCGAGGGCCTCGGGACCATTCTGTCGCTGGTCGCCAAGGGCATCGGCATCGCGGCCGTACCCGCGCTGGCGCTGGCCGCCGGAGTGCGGGGGCTGGCCGTACGGCAGTTCCCCGGCAACCCGGTGGGGCGCGACGTGCACGCGGTGGCGCGCGGCTCCAGCGTGCACCGGCCGTCGGTGTCGGTGACGCTGCGGGCCATCCACGTGGCCGCCCGGTACATCGCGGCCGACCTGGAGCCGGTGCGGCCGGCCGAACGGGCACAGAACAACAGACCGGCCGGTGACGACCCGCTGGCCGACCCGGTGCGCTCGGCGAACGACGTGGGCCGCTCGTTCGGCGAGTGACGACGGCGGGTCGCGCGGTGCGGTGCCGTCCTTCGGTGTGCGGCGTGCGAAGTCGCCGGACGCGGTAGCGTCTGCGCTCATGGTGCCGACGTACGACATCGAACAGCTCCTGCTCTCCCAGCCCAGCACCCGCACGGTCGCCGGCGTCGACGAGGTGGGGCGCGGCGCGTGGGCCGGTCCTGTCACGGTGTGCGCCGTCGTCACCGACCTGTCCGAGCCGCCGCCCGGCCTCACCGACTCCAAGCAGGTCTCCGAGGCCAGACGCGGACCCCTGGCCGACGCGCTCACCGGCTGGGCGGCGGGCATCGGTTTCGGCGAGGCCACCCACCGGGAGATCGACACACTCGGCATGACCGAGGCCCTGCGCCGGGCGGCACGCAGGGCGCTGGAGGCGCTGCCGGTGCGCCCCGACGCGGTGATCCTCGACGGCAAGCACGACTACATCGGCGCGCCCTGGCCGGTACGCCTGGAGGTCAAGGGCGACGCGGCCAGCATCTCGGTCGCGGCGGCGTCGGTGCTGGCCAAGGTGCGGCGAGACGCGTACATGGCGACGATCGGATGCGCCGACTACGGCTTCGCCGAGAACGCCGGCTACCCCTCGCCCCAGCACCAGGAGGCACTGGCACGGCTGGGGCCGACCCCGCACCACCGGCTCTCCTGGTCCTACCTCGACGACCTGCCCCGGTGGCGGCACCTGAAGCGGCACCGCGACCCGCTGGTGGGCGAGGGCCAGGACAGCCTCTTCGCCTGACCGCCGCGCGCGCGGACGGTACGCATCCGCGGCGGTGTTCGGCCATCATTCGGGGAATGCGGATCGGGATCTTTGTCGTCGCGGGGCTGTTCCCCGGCCAGGAGTCCGGGAAGGTGCTGGCGAACGCGCTGGAGTGGATCGTCGCGGCCGAGGAGGCGGGCTTCGACGACGCGTGGATCGCCGAGCACCACTTCATGCCGTACGGGGTGTGCCCTTCGCCCATCACGCTGGCCGGGGTGGCGATCGGCAGGACCACCCGGATCGGGCTCGGTACGGCCGTGAGCGTGCTGTCCACCCAGCACCCCGTGGCGCTGGCCGAGCAGGCCGCGATGTTGCACCACCTGTCGGGCGGGCGGTTCACGCTCGGCGTGGGCAGGGGCGGGCCGTGGGTGGACCTGGAGGTGTTCGGCACCGGGCTCGAACGCTACGAACGGGGCTTCGGCGAATCGCTCGACCTGCTGGTCGCCGCGCTGTCGGACGGCTCGGTGGCCGCGGACGGGGAGTTCTTCCGCTTCAGGGAGGTGCCGATGGTGCCGGCGGCCCGCCTGCGGCCGGTCGTCGCGTGCACGTCCGAGGGCACGGTGGCGATGGCGGCCGAGCGCGGGCTGCCGATGCTGCTCGGCCTGCACATCGGCGACGAGGAGAAGGCCGCCGTGGTCGGGCGGTACCGCGAGCGCGGCGGGCCGGTGACGGGGCACGTGGCGGCGGGGGTGGCGTACGTGGCCGACTCCACGGCGGCGGCCGTCCGCGAGCTGAAGGAGGCGATGCCCGCGTGGCTGGGGCCGGGGCTGGCCGGTTACGTGCCGGTGGACGGCCGGCCGCGCGCCAGGCGGGACGTCGGCGCGTACGTGGACCTGCTGACGCGGATCCACCCGGTGGGGTCGGCCGAGCACTGCGCCGAGACGCTGCGGCGGACGGCCGAGGAGACCGGCATCGAGCACTTCGTACTGCTCGTGGAGGGCCTGGGCGAGCACCGGCGGACGCTGGAGAACATCAGGAGGTTCGGCGCCGAGGTGCTCCCGCTGCTGCGGCCTGGAGAGAACTGGTAAGGGGCGAGCCGGCCGCAGGGGCCGGCTCGCGGGGTGGGGCTCAGCAGTCGACGAGCTCCGGTTTCTGGTTGAGGATCTGAGCGCGCGGGGTGACGAAGTCGGCCAGGGCCTTCGTCGCCGCCGGGTCGAAGACCGCGACCCGGTGGCAGTTCTGGAAGGCCAGGCGCACGCCGTGGTGACGCTCCAGCGCGCCGCGCATCGAGTCGCTCGCCAGGCAGCGCAGGAGCTGGCCGCGAGCCTCCTCGGACGGCGGCGGCACCTCGTTGTCGGCGAACTCGGCCCCGCTGTGCTCACGCTGCTTGACCAGCTCGCTGATCAGCGACCACGCGTAGGGAAGTGAGTCGCGGACGCAGGCGAGGAACGCCGCGTCGTCCACCTCACCGGCTCTGGCCTGGTCGAGCAGATCGTTCGGAACGGTCAGCGACATGCTGTCTCCTCTCGAAGGGGTCGAATCGGACGTTAGGTCCCCGGAGCGGCCCGCTCCAGAGTCCTGGCGGGAACACTCGTGTGGTCAGCGGCCGTAGACGAAGCCGGGGTCGACCTGCTCGGCGAGGTCGAGACCGGTGCGGTCGTCGGCCCACGCGCGGGCGTTGCGCAGGTGGAACTCCACCGTCTGCCGGCCGAACCTGGCCCAGTCTTTGACCTGCTCGTCGAGGGTCTTGTGGAGCAGCGCGAGCGCGTCGGCGTTGGCCGGCTCGAGGTCGTCGAGCGTGAGGTGGCGGCCCTGCTCCATCGCGCGGACGGCGGCGGAGTGCTCCATCCAGGTGAGGAGATCGTCACCCACGTGCTCGCGCAGGAACTCGACGTCGGACTCGCCGTGCACCTTGTTGCCGATCACGGCCAGCGCGACGTCGTATCTGGCGGCGTGGTCGCGGTACTGGCGGTAGACGCTGACGCCCTGCCTGGTCGGCTCGGCGACGAGGAAGGTCAGGTCGAAGCGGGTGAACAGGCCGGAGGCGAACGAGTCGGCGCCGGCGGTCATGTCGACCACGACGTATTCGCCGGGGCCGTCGACCAGGTGGTTGAGCAGCAGCTCCACCGCGCCGACCTTCGAGTGGTAGCAGGCCACGCCCAGGTCGTCCTCGCTGAACGGGCCGGTGGCGAGCAGGCGCAGGCCGTCGGGGGTGGTCAGGCCGTAGGGGTCGGCGGCGAGGTCGTCGAAGCTCAGGATGGTGGAGCCGCGGCCGGGCGGGGTGGTCTTGACCATGGCCTCGGCCGAGGGGATGCGCGGGTTGGCGCCGCGCAGGCGGTCTTTGATCTCGGTGAGGTGGGCGCCGAGCGGCTCGGGCTGGGCGTCGAGGCCGAGGACGAGGGCAAGGTGCTGGTTGATGTCGGCGTCCACGGCGACCACGGGGGCGCCCTGGACGGCCACGTGCCTGGCGAACAGGGCCGACATCGTCGTCTTGCCGCTGCCGCCCTTTCCGACGAACGCCACTCTCACTGCGGTCCTCCCGATGGTGATGAAAATCGTTTCCGTTCTGGACGGTCACCATCATGCCACAGCCGGTGCACGCCGGCGGAGCTTTCCCGGCCCGGGAGGTCACCGGGAGCGGACGGGGTCCCGGTCGCGGTGGGTATGCGCGATCAGGCGCAGGTGGTGTCGAGGTTGATGGGGACGTTCGGGCTGAGGGCGGGGCTCGGGGACGGGGCGTAGGGGTCGACGGCCGTCCCGCTGGGCTCCTCCTGAGCCGTGGGGGAGGGCGAGTGCTCCTCGAGGGCCTGGGTGACCTCGCGGCGGATGAGGTACCAGTCCGGGTCGGCGGTGTTGATCAGCGGCGGTACGAAGCTCAGGCTGCGCATCCTGGTGTCCTTGACCTTCTGCGCCAGGTCCACGGCCGCGGGCAGGAGATCCTGGGGGAGGTCGGTGGAGATGGCGCGCTTGGTGGCGGCGGCGAGGCTTTCGAAGCTGTTGAGCACCGTCATCGGGTCGGCCTGCTGGGCGACGGCGTTGAGCAGGCACTTCTGGCGCCCCATGCGCACGTAGTCGTCACTGTCGGTACGGGACCGGCCGAACCAGAGGGCCTCCTCGCCCGACAGCTTGCGGGTGCCGGCCGGGAGGAGGCCCTCGCGGCGCTTGCCGTACACGATGGGGGCCTTGATGGTGACCCGCACCCCGCCCATGGCGTCGACGATCTCGGCGAAGCCCTTCATGTCCACCATGGCGTAGTAGTTCACGGGGAGGCCGAGGATGTCGCCGATGGTCTGCTTGATCAGGGTGGGGCCGCGTCTGCCGTCCTCGACGCCGGGCACCATGCTCGGGTTGTCCTCGGCGAACTGGAAGATCTCGTTGAGCAGGCCGGGGGTGTCGGGGCCCGTGCCGGTGAAGCCGAAGGGGTAGAGGTCCCTGGCCGGGCCGTAGGGGAACTGGACCTGCTGGAGGTTGCGCGGCAGGCCGAACAGGACGGTCGCGCCGGTCTCCACGTCCACACTGGCCACGGTCATGCTGTCGGTACGCACCCCCGGCCGCCCCGGCGCGGCGTCGCCGCCGATGAGCAGGAAGTTGACCCGTTCCGCGCCGTTCCACGGGTCCTGGGCGAGCACGGGCGTGGTGTTGTCGCTGGGGGCGAACAGGGTGGTGACGACGTCGCGCGACACGTACGCCAGCCGCGCGGCGTACACGGTGGGCACCAGGACGAGCGCGCACAGCGCGATCGTCAGGACGGTGGTCAGGAAGCGGCTGACGGTGTGGGAGCGGTCGGGGCGGACGAGGAGGAACGACCAGATGATCACACCGGTCCAGATCAGCGCGATCACCACGAGCGCCACCGTCAGCCAGGTGAGCCAGCGCGGCTGGACGGCCAGGGACAGGAGGTTGGCGCTGAAGGCGGTGAACACGCCCAGCACGGCCGTCAGCATCAGCACGTAGGCGAACATGAGCGTCAAGCCGGTCTTGCGCCGCTCGGCGGCCAGGTGCGCGACGCCCCACAGCATGGTCGAGGCCACCGTCAGCGCGATGCTCGCAACCAGCCCGAATCGCCGATCTACCCCCATCATGCCTGGTCAATCCCCCACTGTGTGCCCATCCAGGTCACCGTAGTAAAGCGTTGTGCTTGATAGGCGGGACGAAAGGGAAGGGGTTGGTCAATTCCCCGTCAAGACGAGCTTGAGCTGGAAAGTGAACGTGAGCAAGCGACACGGCAGCTACGGTTTCGACGCGCCGTGGGCAGTGGCCGGCTCGCTCCTCGGAGCGGTCGTGCTGGGCGCCCTGGCCGCGCTCTCCTTCTCCCTCGACATCCTCGCCGCGGGCCTGGCCTTCCTGTTCGGCGCGCTCTACACGCTGGCCGGCGCGGTCAGTCACGTCTACACCGTGCGGCGCGGCAAGTTCGCGGTCTGGGCCGAGGAGCTGCGGCGGCTGCGCGGCGACGAGCGCCTGCTCGACCTGGGCTGCGGCCGGGGGACCGTGCTGCTGCTGGCCGCCGGGCGGCTGGCGAGCGGCCGGGCGATCGGCGTCGACCGGTGGCGCTCCCGAGGGCGGTCGCGGGCGCGCCCGCCCTCGGCCAGGGTGAACGCCGAGGCGGAAGGCGTCGCCGAGCGGGTGGACCTGGTGACAGGCGACCTGCGCGACCTGCCGTTCGGTGACGAGGTCTTCGACGTGGTGGTGTCGAGCCGGGCCGTGCACACCGTCCGCGACGCCGACGGGCGGGCCGAGGTCGTTCGCGAGGCCCATCGGGTGCTGCGGCCCGGCGGCCTGATGCTGATCGCCGACGCCGGTCACACCGCCGCGTACGAGGAGACGCTGCGCGGGCTCGGCGTCGTCGACGTCCGTCGGCGCGACGCGGGCTGGCGCTTCTGGTACGGCGGCCCCTGGTCCGGCACCGTAATCGTCGAGGCCAGGAAGCCCGCCGGATAGAAATCCCGATCTCCGGGTAGCCGCGTGAGCCTATGAGCGACGTGGAAACCGGTACCGTCACCACCAAGGTGCCCGCGCGGCTGGACCGGCTGCCCTGGTCCCGCTGGCACTGGATGATCGTCGTCGGTCTCGGCACCGTCTGGATCCTCGACGGGCTCGAGGTCACCATCGTCGGCAACCTCTCCGCCCAGCTCGCCAAGCCGGGCAGCGGCCTGGAGATCACCCAGGCCCAGGTGGCGGGCACGGCCGCGGCGCTCTACGTGGCGGGGGCGTGCTCGGGCGCGCTGTTCTTCGGCTGGCTGACCGACAGGTTCGGCAGGAAGAAGCTGTTCATCATCACGCTGGTCGTCTACCTGGTGGCCACGCTGATGACCGCGTTCTCGTTCAGCGCGTGGTGGTTCTTCCTGTTCAGGTTCATCACCGGTTTCGGGATCGGCGGCGAGTACGCGGCCATCAACTCGGCCATCGACGAGCTGATCCCGAGCCGGCACCGCGGGCGCATCGACATCATCATCAACGGCAGCTACTGGCTCGGCGCGGCCGGCGGCGCGCTGCTGACCGTGCCGCTGCTGAACGACCTGCCGCTCGCGATCGGCTGGCGGGTCGCGTTCGGGCTGGGCGTGGTGCTCGGGCTGGCCATCCTCCTCGTACGGCGCAACGTGCCGGAGAGCCCGCGCTGGCTGTTCATCCGCGGCAGGGGCGAGGAGGCCGAGCGGATCGTCGACGACGTCGAGCGCGGGATCGGCAGGGACGACCTCCCGGAGCCCGAGCGGTCGATCACCGTGCACACGCGAAAGTCGATCGGGTTCGTCCGGATCGCGCACACCATGGTCGCGCTCTATCCCAGGCGGACGGTGCTGGGGCTGTCGCTGTTCGTCGGGCAGGCGTTCCTGTACAACGCGATCACCTTCGGGTACGCGCAGATCCTGTCCACGTTCTTCCGGATCGACACGTACACGGGGTACTACTTCGCGGTCATCGCGGTCGGGAACTTCCTCGGGCCCCTGCTGCTCGGCCACCTCTTCGACACCGTGGGGCGGATCCCGATGATCTCGGCCACGTACATCGGGTCCGGGGTGCTCCTCCTGGGCACGGCCTGGCTGTTCGACCAGGGCGTGCTCACCGCGGTCACGCTGACGGCGTGCTGGTCGGCGGTGCTGTTCGTGGCCTCGGCGGGGGCCAGTTCCGCGTACCTGACGGTCAGCGAGATCTTCCCCATGGAGACCAGGGCCATGGCCATCGCGTTCTTCTTCGCGGTCGGCACGGCGGCCGGCGGCATCGCGGGGCCGCTGGTGTTCTCGTCGCTGGTCTCGAGCGGGGTGCCGAGGGACACGGCGCTCGCGTTCGTCATCGGCGGCCTGGTGATGATCGCCGGTGGGCTGGTGGAGCTGTTCCTCGGGGTCAAGGCCGAGCGCAGGGCGCTGGAGGACATCGCGGAGCCGCTCACGGCGGCCGGGGCGACGCGGGGCGCATGACCTCCAGCGCCTGCCTGGTGTCGGACAGGTAGAGGTGCGGCACGTCCACGAACACCCGCATCGGGCCCGGCTCCGTTCCGAGCTTGGCGGCCATGGCCGCGTGCACCTCCGAGAGCGGCAGGTAGTTGAGGTAGCTGGTGAAGGCGTTCTGGGAGCGGAAGGTGGCGGTCATGACGAGCGCGCCCTCCCTGATCCGGAACGCCAGCCCGATCAGGCACGGCACCGCGTCGTACTCCTCGCCGGGAGCGGTCAGCGAGATCCACGCGCTCTTGCTGTACGGCCTGACCCGCAGCAGGTCGGCGGCCCACCCGAGCTGGCCCGCGAGCCTGGCCCCGTAGCTGTACTTGAACGGCGGCACCACCACCTCCTCGCTGAACTTCCTGCGGTAGAGCGCCAGCCGGTCCGCGTCGCCGTACCGCGCGATGATCGGGTCGTCCCCGCTCACGCGCGCGATGTCGAACAACACCGCCGGCCCCTCGATGACCGGTCCCCGATCGTCGTCGGCGGGTTTGCCCGCCGACCAGACATGGCGCATCAACCAGATCCACGCCTCCCCACATGACGCCCAATGTGCTGGGCTGGGCATTTATCCCTCCAAATTCGGGTTGTGAGGAAACCGGCGTCGCCTTGTGACGTTGCAGCGCACGTAGTAGACGGCGTAGTGGACCAGCGCCACGAGCAGGATGCCGGTCACGAGCAGGAGCAGGTTGGGCTCCTGGCCGCTCAGGCCGGTGACGCCGACGGTCAGGTAGGTCGAGTTGACCGTCGCGAGCACCATGACGTTGATGCCCGGCCAGGCCAGCGGCGCGTACGTCTCGGGGAAGCGCGGGTCGATCGGCAGATTGGGGCTCCAGCCGAGCTGGTCCCTGAGCTTCGTGGCGTACAGGAGGCGGAAGTTGTTGATCGCGCGGGCCGTCCTGGCGTGCGCGTCGACCGCCTCGATGAGGCGTAAGAACGGCAGCACGCTGAGCAGGCCGAACGCGGTGACCAGCGCGAACAGGTACCACGGCACGTGCTGCCACTGGGTCAGGGTCTGCGGGTCCACGACCTTGGCGCCGGCCAGGGCGACGGCCGCGAGGAACGGGCCCGACAGCAGGCTCAGCGCGAGCCTGGTCATTTTCAGCCGCTCGTCCTTGGCGGCGAGGTGGACCGCGTAGATACCGGTGAAGTCCACGGTGGCAAGCTGGAGGAACTGGCTCGGCGCCAGGTCGTCCTCCATGGCCATGCGAGGGGGGATCTTTCGCATGAGCGGGCTCCTGGTCTGTGTACCCCAAGTATGAGTACTCTTTCCAGGTTTTGCCGCTGATTATTACCAATTGTTCCAACAAATCTCAACCGACCGGGGTCAGCGCGGTCATACGCTCCACGTGGTCGATGTAGGCGGACGGGAGCGTGTACAGCAGGCCCGCCATCTCCTCGTCGTGGATCACCGGCAGGGCGGCCAGCGCGTCGGCGGCCAGACCACGGCAGTACTCGATCGTATTGACCGTCATCCGGCTCGCCCGCAGCCTGCGCAGCACCTCCGCCACCTGCTCGTCACCCATGTCCCGGGTCAGCAGGCCGCCGAGGTCGGCGCCCGACATGAGCAGCGGCAGGCTGTAGACGCCCTGCCGCAGGTCGTGCCCGGCCGGTTTGCCGAGCTGCGCGCTGGACGCGGTCAGGTCGAGCAGGTCGTCGAGCACCTGGAAGATCAGCCCGAACCTCTCCCCGTACGCCGCCACGCGCGCCCTGTCCTCGGACGTGGCGCGGGCGCACACCGCCGCCACCAGGCACCCGGCCCTGAACAGGGCAGCCGTCTTGCCGGTGATGGAACGCAGCGCGCTGTCCCTCGTACGGGCGGTGTTGAACAGCTCGGCCGTCTCCAGGTACTGCCCCTCGGCCAGCTCCACCACGGCGGCCGCGAGCACCTCGGCGACCGGCCTGGACACGCTGGTGATGGCCGCCAGCCCGGCCCTGGCCAGCATGAAGTCCCCGATGACCAGCGCCTTGCCGTCGCCCAGCTCGGCGTTGAGCGTCGGGGCGCCGCGGCGCTCGGCGGCGCCGTCCATGAGGTCGTCGTGGACGAGCGAGCCCGCGTGGACAAGCTCGACGCAGGCCGCCGCGGTGATCACGCGGCGGTCGGGGGCCTTGCCCAGCGCGAGCGACGTGGCCAGCGTCATCGCGGGGCGCAGCCGCTTGCCGCCCGCCGCGACGATGCGCCCGGCGCCGGCGTTGATGGCGGGCAGCGCGGAGGAGCCGCTCAGCCGCCGGATCCTGGCCTCCACCTTGACCAGCCCCGCGGCGATGGCGGGGTTGCGCAGCAGTTGATCCATGTCTCCAGACTGCGTCGCGCTCGCTGTGCCCGGCCTGAGAGTTCCTGAGGAGCCTCTCAGCCGCACTGCCCGCCCTTCTCGGTCCCCGCGCTCTCGGTCCCCGCGTCGGCGGAGAATGGCGGGGAACGTCGTCGTGTCCCTGGGAGTGGATCGCGTGAACGCATCGCCGGGTCGGACCCTCTACGTCGTCGTCTGCGCGGCCGGGGCGGCGGCCGAGGTGGGCCGGTTGATCGACCTGGCGCAGGACGACGGATGGGTCGTGCAGGTCGTGGCCACCCCCTCCGCGCTGGACTTCATCGACGTGGCCGAGCTGGAGAGGCGGACGGGACGGCCCGTGCGCAGCCGTTACCGCAAGCCGCACGAGCCCAAGCCGCCCAGGGCCGACGCCATGATCGTGGCGCCGGCCACGTACAACACGATCAACAAGTTCGCCCTGGGCATCACCGACACCTATGCCCTGGGCGTGCTGGCGGAGGCGCCGGGGCTGGGCATTCCCGTGGTCGTGCTGCCGTTCGTCAACAGCGCGCTGGCCGGGCGCACGCCGTTCGTGCGCAGTGTCGAGGACCTGCGGGCGGACGGCGTGCGCGTGGTGCTGGAGCCGGGCGCCGACCCCTGGGCGCGGGCGCTGGCCGAGCTGGGCGTCAAACCCGCGCGCGTCCCCGATCAGGGGTGAGCCTCGGTCAGAGGGTGAGCAGGACGCGGCCCGTCACGGTCCGGCTCTCCAGGAGGCGGTGCGCCTCGGCGGCCTTCTCCAGGGGCAGCGTGCGGGCGACGTACGCCTCGCTCCGTCCCGACGCCAGGCGGGCCAGCATTTCCGGGTAGTGCGTGCCGAACACCTGGGCGGCCCAGGCGGGGCCGCTGCAGCCGGTGATGGTCACCCCGCGTTCCATGAGGTCGGCGGCGGTGACGGCGGCGGGCTCGCCGCTCAGCAGGCCGTAGGAGAGCATGCGGCCGGTGCCCGGGGTGAGGTGGCCGAGCACCTGAGCGGCCGACGCGCCGCCGATGGCCTCGAAGGCCACGTCCACGTCGGGCAGGTCGCCGGGCCAGCCGGGCGCGCCGTGGTCGAGCACGGTGTCGGCGCCCAGCTCGGCGGCCCGGTCCCGCTTGCCGGGCGACCCGGCGGTGGCGATCACGTGGCCGGCGCCGAACTCCTTGGCGTGCTGGACGAGGTAGGTGCCGACGGAGCTGGTGCCCGCCTCCACCAGGACCGTCTCCCCGCCCGCGAACCTGGCGCGGTGGAGCAGGCCGAGCGCGATCGCGCCGGGCGTGGCCACCGCCAGGGCCTCCTCCGGGGTCACACCGTCCGGTACGGGGCAGGTCAGGGCGGCAGGGAGGAGCACGTACTCGGCGTACGCGCCCACTCCGCCCGTCATGCCCACCACCATGCCGCCGATCGGCCGGTCCGTCACGTCCGGGCCCGCCTCGACGACCTCGCCGACCGCCTCGGCGCCGATCACGGCAGGCAGCTCCAGCGGGAACGGCAGCGTGCCCGCGCGGATCTGGGTCTCCGCGTAGCTGACGCCGACGGCCTGGGCCCGGATGAGGAGCTGCCCCTCGCCCGGTTGGGGGCGCGGCAGCTCGGCGGGCTCCAGCCGCTCGGGCCCACCCGTGGCCGTCAGGACGATCGCGCGCATGATTTCCTCCAGATATCTGAACCAGTGGTCCGGTTAATATATGGACCAGCGGTCAAGTTTGTCTATGCGAAAGAATGA
The DNA here is from genome assembly GCF_055586305.1 of Nonomuraea sp. NPDC051298. NCBI lineage: Bacteria > Bacillati > Actinomycetota > Actinomycetes > Streptosporangiales > Streptosporangiaceae > Nonomuraea > Nonomuraea sp. NPDC051298. Next base: position 181,822 of record NZ_JBVJIM010000010.1, on the reverse strand, counting down.
CCGGATGGAACGTCGAGAGCGGGCCGACGCCGCGCGCAACCGGCAGGCGATCCTGCGGGCGGCCGAGGAACTGCTGCGGCGGCACCCGCCCGAGCAGGTCTCCGTCGAGCGGGTGGCCGCGGCGGCGGGCGTGGGCAAGGGGACGGTCTTCCACCGGTTCGGCAGCCGTACGGGGCTCATGCTCGCGCTCATGGCCGAACGGGCCCGCGAGTTGGAGCAGGCCGTGGCCGAGGGGCCGCCGCCGCTCGGACCCGGTACCGGGCCCGCCGAGCGGCTGGTCGCGTTCCTCGCGGAGGTGGCGGCGCTGGGGGCGCGCAACGGCAACCTCATGGCGGCGCACGAGCACGCGATCGTCACCAGCAAGAGCGCCGCGGAACAGCCCAGGGAGGCCAACCCGATCTACGCCTCCTGGCACCGGCACGTCTCCGGGCTGATCGCCGAGGGGCGGCCGGACGTGGACGCCGAGCAGATCGCCCACATGCTGCTCGGTACGCTGCACATGGAGCCGATCGCGGGCCAGTTGCGGGCGGGGAAGCCGGAACGACTCGCCGCGGGCTTCGCCGTCCTGATCAGGGGGTTGTTCGGGGAGGGCGGCCGGTGATGGCGGTGCTGGTCAGAGGGGGAGGTGGGGGATGGCGGCGCGGAAGGCGGTGATGGCGGCGCGGATCGCCGGGTGTTCGCCGTTCCCCCGCCGGAAGGCGGCCAGCGTGCGGCGGCTCAGTGGCAGGCGGGTCAGGCGTACGCCCTCCGGCGGGCCGGTGGCCGCCAGGCGGGGCACGAGCGCGACCCCCTGACCGGCCGCGGCGAGGGCCAGGACGGTGTCGAAGTCGTCGATGTGGTGCCGTACGAGGGGCTCGAAACCGGCCGCCTGGCAGGCCCGGATCGCCATCGTGTGGCAGAGGGTGCCCGGCTTGCCGGTGATCCACGGGTCGGTGCGGGCGGCGGCGACGGAGGGGCGGCCGGTCAGGTACATCGCCTCGCTGAACAGCGGCTCGGTCTCGATCGAGGCGTCGGTGACGGGCGGGACGAAGTCGTACTCGTGCACGAGCGCCACGTCCAGTTCCCCGGCCCGCAGCGCGGCCGAGACGTCGGCGGGGTCGATCTCGCAGACCATCGGCTCCAGCCCCGGATGTGCGCCGGTCAGGTCGGCGAGGGCGGGCGTCAGGAGCACGCGGGCGGCCGTCGGGAAGGCGCCCACGCGCAGCGGCCCCGAGGGCCCGCCTCGGACCGCGGCCAGCGCCGCCGACGCGCGTTCGAGCTGCTCGAGTACGGCCTGCGCGTGCTCCGCCAGCAACCGCCCGGCGGGCGTCAGCGTCACCGTGCGCCCCGTGCGCTCCAGCAGCGGCACGCCCGCCTCCCGCTCCAGCGCGCTGAGCTGCTGTGAGACGGCCGACGGCGTGAACGTGACGGCCTGCGCGACCGCGGCGATCGTGCCGCGCCGGGCGAGTTCGCGGAGCAGGTGGAGCTTGCGCGGGTCGAGCATAAGTTCAGCTTAAGCTCAAACAAAGAAATCCGCGCTGGACCTAACGTGTCCCGGGGCGGCAGTATCGGAGCATGCTGAAGGGAATCCACGTACCGCTGGTCACGCCGTTCGACTCCGCGGGCGAGGTGGCCGTGGACGCGATCGAGAAGCTCGGCCGGCACGTGCTCGACAACGGCGCGGACGGACTGGTCGCGCTGGGCACGACCGGCGAGGTGGCCGTGCTCGACCCCGAAGAGCGTGCGCGGGTGATCGAGGCGTGCGTGCGGGTCTGCGCGGGGCGGGCGGTGCTGACGGTGGGCGTGACGGGCAACGACACCCGTTCGACGGCCAGGGCGCTGCGCGAGCTGCCCAAGGGGGTGCACGCCGCGCTGGTGACGGTGCCGTACTTCCTGCGGCCCGGCGAGCGCGGGGTCGTCGCCCACTTCGAGGCGCTGGCGGAGAAGACGCCGGTGCCGCTGGTGATCTATCACGTCCCCTACCGCACCGGCCAGACCCTGAGCATCGCCACATTGCGGCGGCTGGCCGCCCATCCGAGGATCGTGGCGATGAAGTACGCGGTCGGCGGGATCGATCAGGACACGGTCGAGCTGCTCGGGGAGCCGATCGACGGGTTCGACGTGGTGGGCGGCGACGACGTCCTCATCTCGCCGATGCTCGGGCTGGGGGCAGCGGGCGGCATCCTGGCCTCCGCGCACCTGAAGACCGAGATGTTCGCCAACCTGGTCTACTACTGGCGCACCGGGGACGCCGAGGGAGCCAGGCTCTCCGGTCACACGCTGGCCCGGCTCTCGGCGGCGTTGTTCGCCGAGCCCAACCCGGCCGTGCTCAAGGGCGTGCTGCACGCCCAGGGCCTGATCCCGACCCCGGACGTACGGCTGCCGCTGCTCCCCGCGAGCGCCGAAGCGGTGGCCCGAGCCCTCGCCATTCACGAGGACACCCTTTGACACGTCCCGCGTGGCGAATGTTTTACGTGAAACCTCGGTCACCCGGGGACGCTTGACCTCAAGCACTCTTGAGGTGCCACGCTCGAAGGCATGACGGAGACGATGAGGGCCGCGGCGTTCGCCGAGCCGGGCGGCCCCGAAGTGCTGAAGGTGATGGAGCTGCCGGTCCCGCACGCCGGCCCAGGAGAGGTACGGGTCCGGGTGCGGGCGGCCGGCGTGCAGCCGTTCGACACGGCGGTACGCACCGGTTGGTTGCCTCCCTACATGGAGGAGGTCCCTTACCCTCGCATTCCGGGCAACGAGTTCGCGGGCGTGGTCGACCAGGTGGGCGCGGGCGTGACAGGGGTGGCGGTGGGTGACGAGGTGCTCGGGTTCTCCCGGCTGTTCTCGTACGCCGAGTGCATCGTGGTGCCCGGCACCGACGTGGCGCCCAAGCCCGCGGGAGTGCCGTGGGAGGTGGCCGGCGGGCTCACCTCCGGCGTGCAGACGGCCGAGCTGGCCATCGACACCATGGGGTTGGCGCCGGGCGAGACGCTGCTCGTGCACGGCGCGGCGGGGTCCGTGGGCACGGCGGCCGTGCAGATCGCCCGGCGGCGCGGGGCCACCGTGATCGGCACCGCGCGTGAGGTGAACCACGACCACCTGCGTGAGCTGGGCGCCGTCCCGGTCGCGTACGGGGAGGGGCTGATCGATCGGGTGCGCGCGCTGGCGCCCGGCGGGATCGACGCCTCGCTGGACGGCGCGGGCGGGCACGCGCTGGAGGTCTCGCTCGAACTCGTCCGCGACCCGGCGCGCATCGTCACCCTGGTCGAGCACGACAAGGCCGCCGGACTCGGCGTGAAGCTGGTGCGGGGGGAGCGTTCCGCCGAGCGGCTCGGGCGCTACGCCGCCCTGTACGCCGAGGGGGCCTTCGCCTTCCCGGTGCGGCGGGCGTACCGGCTGGAGGGGGCCGCGGACGCGCACCGCGAGATCGAGACCGGGCACGGCCGGGGCAAGGTCGTCCTCACCATCTGAGCCGTACGGCCTCGGCCACCGCGAGCTGGACCTCGCTGAGTTCGAGCGCGCCGTCCGCCACGTCCCACAGGCAGTTCTGCAGGACGCGGCCGAACGTCCACCCGGCCGCCCGCCGCCGGTCGAGGCCGAGCCCGTCGACCATGAAGTCGAAGCGCCGCAGCACGGCCCGCGGCACGTCGCCGGTCGCGACCACCTCGTCCCACCGGTTGTGCAGGGCGGGCAGCAGGTCGAACCCCGGGTCGCCGACCAGCGGCTTGGGGTCGATGGCCAGCCACGGCTCCCGGTCGGCGGCCAGCACGTTCTCGTAGTGCAGGTCCCAGTGCAGCAACCGATCGCCCGGGTCGGGGACCAACTCGGCGACCGCCCCGGCGCACCACCGCAGCCAGTGGCGGTCGCGCTCGCGCGGCAGACGTTCGAGTGCGCCGTCCACGTCGTCCAGCATGGCCTGGGCGAGGTCGCCGAGCCTTCTGACGTCCGCGGGCCCGGGATGGGCGACCAGGCGGCGCAGCAGCGTGGTCAGCACGTCGAGTGCGGCCATCACGTCGGGCACGGTGGCCAGCGAGCGGTCCGCCTCCAGTCGTTCGAGCAACAGGGTGCCGGTCTCGGGATCGGAGTCGAGCAGCAGCACCGAGCCGTCGCCCGCCCAGGCCCGCAGGCTCGACGCCTCCCAGGCGGTCTCGTCGGTGACCGGCTGCAGCTTGAGCGCCGCCTTCGTGCCGTCGGCGCGGACCACGGGCAGCACGAGCGCGACGAACCCGTGCCTGGACTCGCCGTCCGGCCGCAGCTCCCACTCCTCCAGGAACCGCTCGGCCAGCGCGGGCAGCCCGGCCGACCAGGCGCGCCCGGCGGCACCGTCGTACTTCACGTGAGACTCGGTCAACGCCCGCGGCACCGTGATCCTCATGACCCCAGTCTGCCAACGGCGCAGGCAGGGCCGGACGGAGGCGTCTCCAGGGCGGGCGGCTAGAAGTGCCAGGGGAACGGGGACCAGTCGGGCGCGCGCTTCTCCAGGAACGAGTCGCGCCCCTCGGCCGCCTCGTCCGTCATGTACGCCAGCCGCGTCGCCTCACCCGCGAACACCTGCTGCCCCACCAGCCCGTCATCGATGGCGTTGAAGGCGAACTTGAGCATCCGCTGCGCCGTCGGCGACTTGCCGTTGACCTTGCGGGCCCACTCCAGGGCCGTCTTCTCCAGCTCCTCGTGCGGCACCACGGCGTTGACCATGCCCATGCGGTGGGCGTCGGCGGCGCTGTAGGTGTCGCCGAGGAAGAAGATCTCGCGGGCGAACTTCTGCCCGACCTGCCGCGCCAGGTACGCCGACCCGAACCCGGCGTCGAAGCTGGCCACGTCGGCGTCGGTCTGCTTGAAGCGGGCGTGCTCGGCACTGGCCAGGGTGAGGTCGGCCACGACGTGCAGGCTGTGCCCGCCGCCCGCGGCCCAGCCCGGCACCACGCAGATCACGATCTTGGGCATGAAGCGGATCAGCCGCTGCACCTCCAGGATGTGCAGCCGGCCGGTCGAGGGGGTGCCGTCGGCGTACTGGTAGCCGTCTTTGCCCCTGATGCGCTGGTCGCCGCCCGAGCAGAACGCCCAGCCGCCGTCCTTCGGCGAGGGACCGTTGCCGGTCAGCAGCACGCAGCCGACGTCGGTGGTCTGCCGGGCGTGGTCGAGCGCGCGGTAGAGCTCGTCGACGGTCTGCGGGCGGAAGGCGTTGCGTACCTCCGGGCGGTTGAAGGCGACGCGTACGGTGCCCTGGTCGACCGCCCGGTGGTAGGTGATGTCGGTGAAGTCGAATCCCTCGACCGCCTGCCACGCCTTGGGATCGAACAGCTCGGAGACCATGGCCGAGAGCCTAACGGATCAGGCTTCCGGTCCCTTCGACCCCACCGGCCTTCGCTAGGTGACCTCGGCCCGCAGCTCCGCGAGCAGTTCGCCTTGGTCGGCCAGCATGTCGGTGAGGATGCGCCGGGCGGCGCCCAGCAGATCGGCGAGTTCGGGCGTGGCCAGGGTGTAGACCACGGTGCTGCCCTCGCGGATCGCGCTCACGATTCCCGCTCTGCGCAGGACGGCGAGCTGCTGGGAGAGGCTCGATGCCTCGATGTCGATCTGGGCCAGCAGGTCCCTGACGGGTAGTGGCCCTTCCTGGAGTAGCTCCAACACTCGGATGCGAGCGGGGTGGCCGAGCGTTCGGAAGAAGTCGGCCTTGGCCTGGTAGACCTCCACGTGCATATTGCCAGACTAATCCAGTGCAGTTGCATAATTCTTCAAGTCGTAACGTTGTTGGATAGCATGACAGCGGGGACTAGGGAGTAGCCATGGGCCGAGGAAGAGCCAAGGCGAAGCAGACGAAGGTCGCTCGCCAACTGAAGTACACCAACCACAACATCGACTACGACCGGCTCCGCGAGGAGTTGGGCGCCGACACTCGGAGCGAGGAGATCTACCCGCCCACGCCGTCCGAGCAGGAGTCCGAACGCGGGCGGTGACGCGGGTCGGTTCGCGGGGGTGAGGTTGACGTCCTTCGACCGCCCGGCCTCCGGCGCCTGACCGGGCGCCGCGAGTTCCGCGCGGTCGCGGCACCTCGCGAACGACGACGCGCGGCTCAGGGAGCGCCGGTCGCGCTCCCACGCGGAAGCGCCGCCCGCCGCCGAACGGCATCCGGCCCTGCTCGGGTGCCCTTCACCACGAACCGCTCAGGACCGAACTGTCCGGGCGCGGAGAAGGCGGCGGGATCACGGTGCCCCAGCGCCAGGGGCCCCAGGAGCGATCAGGTCGCGCACGTGTCGTGCGTGGCGTCGAAGCCCTTGATCGCCTCTGTGTCGTCCGTACGCAGGGGCTTGAGGCCCCTCCAGTCGTCCCCGATCACCAGCACCAGGCGGCTCGTCCGCGCGCCCGCCACCGCCCGCGAGGCGGCCCGCAGCACGTCGCCGGAGAGCGTGGGCACCCGGGTCTCGCCGTTGGGCCCGTACAGGATCGTGGTCTTCGCCTGCGGCTTGCGCGCCGTGTCACCGATCTTGGCGATGTGGTAGCCGCGCTGCTCGAGGAACGCCGCCGCCTCGGTGGCCAGCCCGGAACGCCAGGTGCCGTTGCGCAGCTCGACCTGGATCTTCGACCGGCCCACCTTGGCCTGGCCGCCCTTGACCCCTTCGACGCTCTGGTCCTTGGCCACGATCTGGAACAGCCGTCCCGCCTGCGGCTGCACCCACTCCACCCGGCCGGGCTGGGTGAGCGAGTAGTGCCAGGGCGTGGTGATGAAGCGGATCCTGCCCGCGTCGATCCCCTGCAGGCTGGTCGCCAGGTCCTTCATGACGCCGAAGGTCAGCCCGCGGTCGGTGGTGACCGCCTGGGTGCCCGCGTCGAGGATGCCGAGGAGCTTGGCCGGATCGGTGAGCGTCTCACCGCTCATCACCTTCTTGACCATCGAGGCGATGAACATCTGCTGCCGCTGGATCCGCCCGATGTCGGAGCCGTCGCCCAGGCTGTAGCGGGCGCGTACGTAGCCGAGTGCCTGCTCCCCGTTGAGCGTCTGGCGGCCCGCGGACAGGTGGAGCAGGGCCTTCTTGTCGTCGATCGGCTCGGGCAGGCAGACCTCGACGCCGCCGACAGCGTTCACGATGCCCTTGAAGCCGGTGAAGTCGACCTTCACGAAGTGGTCGATGTGGATGCGGGTGAGCGACTCGACGGTCTTCCAGGTGCAGCCGATGCCGCCGGAGTTGAACGACTCGTTGATCATGCCGAGGTGCGCCTGCTGTCCGGGCAGCCCGCCGGCGGCGCGGCAGGCGGGCAACTGGACCAGCGAGTCGCGCGGGAAGCTGATCACCATCGCGTTGTCGCGCTGCGACGACACGTGCACGAGCATGATCGTGTCGGTGCGCTCGCCCGCGAACTGGCCGTACTTGGCGTTCTTGCCGTCGCGCTGGTCGGAGCCGACGACCAGGACGTTCATCGCCGTGCCCGCCACCTTGGGCGGCCGGGTGGCGCCGAGGTCGTCGACGGTGACGTCCTGGTGCTTGACGTTGCCGGTGAGGCGGGTGACCACGCCCACGGCCGTGCCCGCGCCGAGGAGCACGACGGCCGCGGCGATCGCGACCGTCCAGCGCAGCCAGCGGCGGCGGCGCCGCGGCGACTGCGCGCCGGGCCCGTCGGTGGGTTCGGTGGTCGGCGCGTCGACAACGCTGCTCACGTGACTCCAACAGGGACGGGGCCGAGGGCCGCCGCCCTGGCCAAGAGCCTCGCCGTACAGATCTCGGCCGTTGAACGTGCCCGATGGTACTCGTTCGGGCCTGATCGCGTGCCCCGTCCCGTCAGGTCGGTCCGGAAAGGGGGGAAAGGGAGGTCAGCGGCCCGTCCTCGGGGTGACCAGCCCCGACTCGTAGGCGAACACCACGAGCTGCGCCCTGTCGCGGGCGCGCAGCTTGGTCATCGCCCTGCTGACGTGGGTCTTGGCGGTGGTCGGGCTGATCACCATGTGCGCGGCGATCTCGTCGTTGGACATGCCGCGGGCCACCAGGGCGGTCACCTCCCGCTCCCGGTTGGTGAGCACGTCCAGCCCCGCGGGCTCCGGCTCGGGGCGGCGGGCGACGTACTCGCCGATCAGGCGGCGGGTGATCGCGGGCGAGAGCAGGGCGTCGCCGCGGGCCGCCACCCGGACGCCCTGCAGCAGGTCGGCGGGCTCGGTGTCCTTGACCAGGAATCCGCCGGCGCCCGCTCTCAGGGCGTTGAAGACGTACTCGTCGAGGCCGTAGTTGGTCAGGATCACCACGTGGACGCCGCTCAGCCGCTCGTCGGCGGCGATGCGCCGGGTGGCCTCGATGCCGTCCATCACGGGCATCTGGACGTCGATGAGCGCCACGTCGGGCAGGTGTTCGAGGGCGAGGGCGACGGCCTGCTCGCCGTTCGCGGCCTCGGCCACCACCTCGATGTCGTCCTCGGCCTCCAGCAGGGCGCGGAAGCCGCCGCGGATGAGCGCCTGGTCGTCCACGAGCAGCACGCGGATCACGATCGTTCCCCCTGCGGCAACTCGGCGGGCGCGGGTTCGTCCGAGGGGGGTCCGGCGAGTGCGGGTTCGTCCGGGCGTAGTTCGGCGGGGGCGGGTTCGTGCAGGGGGAGTTCGGCGCGGACGGTGAAGCCGCCCTCGGCGCGGGGTCCGGCCCGCAGCCGGCCGCCGAGCGCGGCGACGCGTTCGCGCATGCCGAGCAGGCCCACGCCGGGCACGGGAGGCGTGTCCACCTGCGCCGGGCCGTCGTCGTCGACCTGCACGGCCAGCTCCTGACCCGCGTAGTCGACGCGTACGCGCGCGGCGGCCCCGCCCGCGTGCCTGGAGACGTTGGTGAGCGCCTCCTGGACGATCCGGTACGCGGCCCGGTCCACCTCGGCGGGCAGCTCACGACGCCGCCCCGAGACGGTCACCGTGGCCGACAGCCCGGTCGAGCGGGCCCGCTCCACCAGGTCGCCGAGCCGGTCGAGGCCGCTGGCCGCCGGTCCGTCGTCGTCCCGCTCGCCCGGGTCGCGCAGCACCTCCAGCGTCGTACGCAGCTCGCGCATGGCGTCGCCGCTGGCCTCCTGGATGGCCAGCAGCGCCGCGGGCACCTCGTCGCCGCGCTTGCGCGCCAGATGGACGGCCACGCCTGCCTGCACCTTGATGATCGAGATGCTGTGGGTCAGCGAGTCGTGCAGTTCCCTGGCGATGCGCAGCCGTTCCTCACCCGCGCGGCGACGGGCGGCCTCCTCGCGGGTGTGCTCGGCGGCCAGCGCGCGCTGCTCCGCCTGCTCCAGGTACGCCTGCCGGTGCCGGCTCACCGTCCCCGCCACCCCGGCGGCCAGGAACCAGCCGAGCAGCAGCGTCGTCGCCTGGGCGATCTCCAGTGGCGGCCGATCGCCCGCGTTGGCCAGGTTCACCGCCAGGCTGGAGCCCAGGAACACCGCCCCGGCCAGCGCGGGCAGCAGCCGGTGGCCGGCCTGGACGCAGCCGTACACGGAGATCATCACGGGAAAGGCGGCGGACGGGCCGGGCTGGGCGTGCTCCGCGTACACGAGCATGCAGACCGTGGTGACCGCCAGCGGCACCAGCGGCGCCCGGCGCAGGGCGACGAGCGAGGCCGAGCCGACCAGGACCGCGACGAGGTCGAGGGCTCCCGCCGCAGGGTTGGTCAGCACGGTGGCGGACAGCATGACGGCCAGCACGGCGGCCAGGGCGCCATCCATGGCGATCGGGCGCCATGGACCGCCCGAATCCGGCCATCCGCGCCACCCGTGCCATCCGTGCGACGAGCTCATCCCTGCACATTAGAGCCTGTTCCTGGACCCGGTCGTCGGCGTCCGGGCGGAATTTCGCACTACTTCCGGCGTGGTACTCGGCCCGGTCCTACTGTCCTGGTCGTAGCGGCAGGATTCGCCCGGTGCACGACGACCGGCGGCCGGTCCGGGGAGCACGATTCCAACATGCACACGATCCGTACGTCGGGAGACTCCTCATGACCGCGCAACACACGCTCGCCGCCCGCCCCGCGCAGGCGTCCTGGACCATGCAGGCGCTCAGGGCCATGGCACTCCTGCACGTCGTCGCGCTGCTGTTCCAGGCGGTGACGGCGGGCATGCTGCTCTCCTCGCCGGGTGGACGGGCACTGCACGCCACCTCCGCGATGGCCCTGGCCGTCATCGGGCTCCTGCACCTGGTCGCGGCGATCCTGGCGCGGTGGCCGGGCGGCGGGTCCGCCAGGTTCATCGGCCCGGCGGCGGGGCTGCTGGTGTTCACGGTGGTGGCGGCGGTTCTCGGCGTGGCGCATGTGAAGGTCGTTCACCTGCCGCTCGGGGTCCTGTTGTTCGGCGGCGGTGTCGTCCAGCTCATCAGGGTCATGGCCCGGCCTGGAAAGGCATGAGCCCGACCCGGCGCGAGGTGCTGCGGCTGCTCGGGCTCGGCGCCGTGGCGGCGGCCGGGGCGCAGGGGTGCTCGCTGATCGCCGGCACCCCGCAGCCGCAGCTCCTGACCAGCGCGGCCCCGCTGCCCAAGCCGTACGCGGTGCCGCTGCCGGTCCCCGAGGTGGCCCAGCCGGTCCGCGACGCGGGCGGCGTGGACTACTACGAGCTGACCGAGCGGGTGGCGCAGGCGGAGCTGCTGCCGGGGCTGCGCACCCCGATCTGGGGGTACGGCGGCACCTTCCCCGGCCCCACCATCCGGGCCCGCAGCGGCCGGCGTACGGTCGTGAAGCTCGTCAACCAGCTCGGCGAACCGACCGTGCTGCACCTGCACGGCGGGCACACCCCGCCCGAGTCCGACGGCTTCCCCACGGACCTGGTGGCCCCCGGGGCCTCTCGCGAGTACGCGTTCCCGCTGGAGCAGCGGGCCGCCACGCTCTGGTACCACGATCACCGCATGGACCACACGGGGCCGCAGGTGTGGCGGGGCCTGGCGGGGATGTTCCTGATCGGCGACGCCGAGGAGAAGGCGCTGCCGCTGCCGTCCGGGGAACGCGACCTGCCGCTGCTGATCTGCGACCGGTCGTTCGCGGCCGACGGCACCCTGCTGTACCCGGCGCTGGAGGGGCGGCCGGGGGTGCGGGAGGCGTACATGGGGGGTGTGCTGGGCGATGTGATCCTGGTGAACGGGGCGCCCTGGCCGGAGTTGCGGGTGGCCAGGGCGCGTCACCGGCTGCGGTTGTGCAACGCGTCCAACGCGCGGGCGTACGAGCTGTCGACCGGCGGGCCGATGATCCGGATCGGGGGCGACGGCGGGCTGCTGGCCGCGCCGCGTACCGTGCGGCAGGTCAGGCTCGCGCCGGGCGAGCGGGCCGACGTGGTCGTGGACTTCTCGGCGTACCGGGTGGGGCAGCACGTCGAGCTGCGGAACCTGGCGGGGGAGGGCGCTCAGGCGCGGGTGATGCGGTTCGCGGTGGACCGCGACGAGGCCGACGACTCGGCCGTGCCGCAGCGGCTGTCCACGGTCGAGGCGCTCGACCCGGCCAGGGCGGTGGTGACGCGGGACTTCGAGTTCGCCAGTGGGAGCATGCACGGGGGCACCGGCTGGCTGGTCAACGGCCGGCCGTTCGACCCGAAGCGGATGGAGGCCAGGCCCAAGCTCGGCGACATCGAGATCTGGCGGCTGACCAGCGACGTCGCCCATCCGGTGCACCTGCACCTCGACCACTTCCAGGTGCTGTCGGTCAACGGGGAGCGGCCGGAGGGGCCGCCGGAGTGGAAGGACACGGTCGAGCTGCGCGAGGCCCAGACCGTTGAGATCGTCACCCGCTTCACCGACTACCGGGGGCGTTACGTCCTGCACTGTCACAACCTCGAACATGAGGACATGGCGATGATGGCCGCCTTCGAGGTGGTCTGAGCCCTCGCGGGTGGGGGTGGTCAGGAGGGCAGGCGGTCGGAGCGGGGCCAGAGGTAGTCGAGGTCGTCCGGCTCGTCACCGAAGATCGGGCGGTAGTGGCCGGGGTCCTTGCGCAGCAGTGCCGAGCGGTGGCTGAGGTGCAGCTTCTCGTCGCCGAGCCAGGGCGGCAGCTCGCCGGCCGCCGCCAGCTCCTGTTGCGCGCGTACGCCGGGCGTGCCGCGGTGCCGGGCCAGCTCGTCGGCCAGCGTAGCGGCGCAGGTGTCGGACCTGCCGATGGAGCACCAGCGGTGGCACACCTCCAGCCCGTACCGTACGAGGGCCTCCTCGTACCCGGCCCACATCTTCACGACGGGGTGGTGGCGCCAGCCGTACCCGGGGACGGTGAGGGCGCGCAGGATCTGGAGGGTCTCGACGCGCTGCTTGCCCAGCCGCAGCGGGTCGAGGACCGCAGCCGTCGCGGTGAAGTCCGGATATGGCAGGAATGTTTGCATCGATACTCCCGGACGTGCCCTTTCCCGCGGATCGTATGGACCGTCCGGCAGGCGGCGCTCACGATCAGGCCATGGGAGACGCCTATGCCGGCGTACGGACGCCGCGACGGGAGGTCGCGAGGCTGGACCGGAAAGGGCAGGTACGTCGGCGGAGTGAGCCGGCCGCGGGTTTCAGGCCGCCCCGGGTCCGCGCGGCCGGGTGAGGTCTTCGAGGTCCTTGCCCGACTCCAGCAGCGCCTGCTCCAGCGCCTTGCGTCCGGCGGGCTTGGGCTCCTGCGGCCGGGGCTCGTGCGGTCTGGGCTCGTGCGGTCTGGGGTCGTGCGGCCTGGGCTCCGCGGGCCGTCGCGGCCGCTCGCCCGGCAGGCCGGTCTTGCGCGCGGGCTTCTGGAGCGGCTCGGCGTCGGTCTTGGGTGCGTTCTCAGGACTGCTCATGCGGGTGTCCGTACCCGGCCCCGCCGGGGCCGTTTCGAGCGCCGGGCAAAACAATGGCGATTTCTCCCCGAAGTTTCCCCCGAACAGCGGGCGTATGACTTTTGTCGCCACCGTCCTCTACGCTCCCGGATCAATCGATCAAGCCAGGCGGATCTGGGAGAAACGCGGACATGACCTACCTCGAGCTGTCTGAGGACGGCGGCGGATCGCACAAGTTCTACGAGGTGACCGTGGCGGGCACGCAGGTCACGATCACGTACGGACGCATCGGCGAGGCCGGCCAGACCAAGGTCACCGCCTTCCCCACGGAGGCCAAGGCCCAGACCGCGGCGGCCAAGAAGCTCGCGGAGAAGGCCCGCAAGGGCTACGCGCCCGCCGTGCGCGGCGTGCGTCTGCGCCGGGCCGTCACCCGCCGGGCCATCGCCAGCACCGGCTCGACCGCCCAGCAGGCGCCGGTCCTGTGGCGGTTCGACAGCGGCGCGTCGGCGTTCGGCATCTTCGTGGACGAGGAGCGCTGCTGGGTCGGCAACCAGCGCGGCGACGTCTACACCCTCGGCCACTCCGGCACCGTGACCGGCCGCTTCCGGCTGCCGGACGGCGTGAAGTGCATCGTGGCCGACGACTTCTGGATCTACGCCGGGTGCGACGACGGCCGCGTGTACGACCTGAGCGGCAAGGTCCCGAGGGCCGCGTACGAGATCGCGCACGACGTGGACATCTACTGGCTCGACATCCACGACGGCGTGCTCGGCGTCTCCGACCGGGCCGGCCGGGTCACCGCGATCGACTACGAGGACGAGTTCCAGTGGGCGCGCACCGCGGGCGGCGACTCGGCGTGGATGGTCAGGTGCGACCAGGACTCGGTCTACTTCGGCCACTCGGGCGGGGTGGCCCGCTACGACCTCGCCGACGGCACGCCCGTATGGGAGACGAAGACGGTCGACCACGTGCTGTTCGGCTGGCAGGAGGAGCACTCGGTGTACGCGGGCACCGGCCGCCGCACCGTGCACCGGCTGGCCAAGGACGACGGCCGCGTCGAGGCCGTCTACCGGTGCGACGGCGCGGTCTACTCCTGCGCCACCTCGCCGGGCGGCCGCCACGTCTTCGCCGGTGACAACCACTCCTCCGTCTACTGCTTCGACGCCACCGGCCGACGCCTGTGGAAGCTCGGCACCGGCTGCGGTTCGGCGTTCTCCATGCAGTACCTGGACGAACGGCTCTACATCGTCACCACCGACGGCACCCTGGCCTGCATCGACGCCAGTGAGGCGGCGATCGCGGCGGCCCAGTCCGGCGACGTGCCGCAGCCGGTGGACGTCAAGGCGGCGGCCTCGCTGGCGGTCGTCGAGCCCTCGGTCGTGCTGGAGACGACGAGCGAGGTGGGCGACGGCGTGGTGGTGGAGTGCGTCAGCGAGGGCGAGCGGCTGCGCGTGCGCGTGGTGACCCCGGGCTACGAGTCGTGGAACGTGCAGTTCCCGAAGGAGATCCGCGAGGCCGGGGCCCGCTACCTGGTCGACGGTGTGCGGTCGGCCGGTCGCGGCGGGTTCTACCGGGCCTACGGCGACATCCGGCGCCTGCTCTGACCGGCCCTCGCCGACGCCTGCGGGGTACGTGCCGCGCGCGCGACCGGCCCGACGGCGACCAGGACGAGCAGGCCCGCCGCGACGCCGGTGACCCCGCCGGCCCGGTAGACGTCGTTGAGCGCGGCGTACCCGGTCTCATTGCCCTGGTAGAGGAGGCCGAGCACGGCGACGCCCAGCGCGTAGCCGAGTTGCCGTACCGTGTTGACCGTCCCCGCGGCCATGCCGGCCCGCTCGTGCGGCGCGTACGCCATGGCGGCCGAGTTGAGCGCGGGCACGGCCAGCCCCACCCCGAGGCCGCTGACGACCAGCCCGGCCGTCAGCGCGGTCCAGCCGGAGTGGGCGTCCAGCAGCCCCTGCAGGAACGCGCCCGCCCCGATCAGCAGCAGCCCGCCGCCGAGCGCGGCGCGCGGCGACAGCCCGGGGAACAGCCGGGCCGACGCCACGGAGACCACCAGCGAGGTGGCGGCCATCGGCGACAGCGCCAGCCCCGCCATCACCGGCCCGAGCCCCAGGTCCCGCTGCAACCACAGCGAGGTGAAGGCCAGGCAGGCGAACGCGGCGGGCATCAGCAGCCCGGCCCCCGCCATGATGCCGCCGAACGACCGCCCGGCGAACAGCCGCAGATCCAGCATGGGATGCGCGCCGCGCGTCTCCGCCGCGAGAAACGCACAGAACGCCACCACCGCCACGGCCAGCGGCACCAGCGTGCGCGCCGCCGCCCAGCCGTGCTGTCCCGACTCGATGAGCCCGTACGTGAGCGCGCCCGCCGCCACCGTGAACGTGAGCATCCCGGCCCAGTCGAGCCGGGCCCCGCCGGGCAGTCGTGACTCCTCGACGTTCCGCAGCGTGAGCCAGGCGGCGACCAGGGTGATGGGCAGGTTCACCAGGAAGATGGCCCGCCAGTGCAGGTGCTCGGTGAGCAGGCCGCCCAGCACGGGCGCGATGGCCGCGGCCGCCCCGTTGACCCCGCCCCACACGCCGAACGCGATGCCGCGCCGCCTGCCGTGATAGGTCGCGCTGAGCAGGGCGAGCGTGGTGGCCATCATGGCGGCGGCGGCCACGCCCTGGAGCACGCGGGCGGCCACCAGCAGCCCGCCGCTGGGCGCGAGCCCGCACGCCAGCGAGGCCAGGGCGAAGGCCGCCAGCCCCCACAGGTACACCTTGCGCCGCCCGGCGTGGTCGGCGAGCGAGCCGGCGGCCAGCAGCAGGGCGGCCAGGGCCAGCGCGTAGCCGTCCAGCAGCCACTGCGCGCCGGTGAAGGACAGGGCCAGGTCCTCGGTGAGGTCCGGGAGGGCGACCATGACGATGGTGACGTCCGCCAGGAGCATGAAAGCGCCCAGGCAGACGGCCACCAGGGGTGACCAGGAGACGGTCGCCGTCTCGGGCGCTCGGGTTTGCGTCATGGCGACAACCGTGACCCAGGATGCGGATTCTCGCCCGCTGAAGCGATAGTTCTGGTGGTTTTCCGTGCCGGTTAGCCTGTGGTGGTGAAAACCATCGAGCTGGACGACGTGGATCGCGGGCTGCTGCACGCGCTGCAGGTGGACGGGCGGGCCTCGTTCAGCCGCATCGGCGAGGTGCTCGGCGTGTCCGACCAGCGGGTGGCCCGCCGTTACCGGCGGCTGCGCTCCACCGGCCTGCTCAGGGTGGCCGGCGTGATCGACGGCCGGCGCCTCGGCTACGAGTCGTGGGCGATCAGGCTGCGCAGCACGCCCGACGCGGCGGTCGCGATCGCCGAGGCGCTGGGGAGGCGCTCCGACACGTTCTGGGTGCACCTGCTCTCAGGCGGCACGGAGATCTCCTGCGGCACGATGCAGCGTACGGCGCAGGAACGCGAGTCGCTGCTGCTGCACAAGCTCGCGCGCACCAACCGCGTGCTGTCGTTGTCCGCGCACCGGACGTTACACCTGTTCGCGGGCGGGCGGCTGGGCTGGTCCGGGCTGGCCGTGCTCTCGTCCGAGCAGGTGGCCCACCTGGAGGCAGGACGGATCCCCCGCGCGCACGAAACTGGCGAACCGATCACGCTGGGCCCCGGCGACCAGGCGCTGCTGGACCTGCTCTCCCGCGACGGCCGCGTCGGCTACGCGGAGATGGCGGCGGCGACGGGCTGGTCGGAGTCGACCGCCAGACGCCGGATGGAGCAGCTCTGCGCGGCAGGTGCGCTCTTCTTCGACACCGACGTGCTGCCCTGGCTGATCGGCTACCAGATCGAGGCACAGCTCTGGATGTCGGTGCCACCGGCCGAGCTGGACGCGACCGGGCGGGCGCTGATCCGGCACCCGGAGGTGGCGTTCGCCGGAGCGACGACCGGGCCGACCAACCTGAGCGCCTCCATCGTGTGCCGTGACGACGCGGCGCTCTACCGCTTCCTGACCGAGAGCGTGGGCGCGCTGCCCGCGATCAGGCACATCGAGACCGCGCCGATCATCAGGACCATCAAGCGGGCGGGGGCCGCACTGTCCCTCTGACCTCCAGTCCGTTTTCCGCGGGCGTGATCGGCCTATGGGGGTCTCGCGTGATAATCGAGGCGTGTCGTGGCCATCCAGGCGACTTTTCCTCCGGCTCGGCGGCGCCGCCGTGGCCGGGACCGTGGGGGCGGTCGTCCCGGCGGGGGTGGCGCACACGCCCGACGACACGTTCGTCCTGCTGCGCCGCCGCTGGCGGGAGGTGACCGCGGGGCCGGTGCCCGGACTGGGCCGGGATCCGGCGGCGGGACCGGCCGGGGCGCTGGGCCGGGCCGCCGCCCGCTACCGCGCCACGATGGCGCCCGGCCCCTCCTCGCTCTGGCCCGACCAGCCCTTCCCGTCCTTCACGGCCACGCCGCGGCGGCTGCGTACGATGGCGCAGGCGTACGTGGTGGAGGGCACCGGGCTGACCGGCGACCCGGCGCTCGCCCAAGCCGTCGCCGAGGGCGTCGACCACTACCGCCGCCACGTGTACGCCACGGGCGCGCGGGCGAGCGGCAACTGGTGGCACTGGGCGATCGGCGTGCCGAAGGCGCTGCTCGACGCGGCCGTGCTGACCGGCATGCGCACCCCGGCCCTGGCCACCGCGGTCGACCACTTCGTGCCCCCGAGCCGGCTCGCCCGCTACAGCGGCAACAGCACCGCCGCCAACCGGGTGGACCTGTGCCTGGTGACGCTGCTGCGGGCCATGCTCGACGACGACCACGGCCGCGCCGAACTGGCCGTCTCGGCGCTGTCACCGGTGTTCCGCACGGTGTCCGAGGGCGACGGCTTCTACCGCGACGGCTCGTTCATCCAGCACTCGTACGTGCCCTACCAGGGCGCGTACGGGGTGACGCTGCTGTCCGGCCTGGCCACCCTGTACGCCGTGCTGCGCGGCTCGCCCTGGGAGATCGCCGACCGGAGCCTGTTCGCCACGGTCGAGCGCTCGTACGCCCCCTTCGTCCGCGACGGCGCCTGCATGGACCTCGTACGCGGCAGGGGAGTCGGCAGGAGGCCGTTCGGCGACCACGAGCGCGGGCGGGAGATCGCCGCCGCGGTGCTGCTGCTGGGCGAGAGCGCGCCGGCCGGGCAGCGGGCGCGCTGGCAGGCCATGGTCAAGGGGTGGGCCGAGCGCGCGACGTACCGGCCGATGCTGGAGCACGCAGAGCCCGCCTTCCACGCCCGCCTGTCGGCGGTCATGGCCGACGACGCCGTGCCCGCCGCGCCCGAGCCGGTCGGGCACCGGCTGCTGCCGATGAGCGCACGGGCCGTGCACCGCGGGCCGGGCTGGTGCGCGGCGCTGAGCATGGCCTCGGACCGGATCGGCCACTACGAGCACGGCAACGGCGAGAACCTGCGCGGCTGGCACACCGGCTCCGGCCTGCTCTACTGGTGGGCCGAGGGGCACGGTGACCAGTACTCCGACTCGTTCTGGCCGACCGTCGACCCCTACCGGCTGCCGGGCACCACGGTCTCCACCCGGCGGCTGCCGGACGGGGCGGGCGCGGGCTGGGGCGACACGCGTACGCCGTGGCGGTGGGTGGGCGGCGCGACCGACGGCGCGTACGCGGCCGTCGGCCAGCACCTCAGCGGGCTGGAGAGCACGATGGAGGCGTTCAAGTCGTGGTTCTTCCTCGACGACGCCGTCGTCTGCCTGGGCGCGGGCATCACCGGCCAGGACGGCACCCCCGTCGAGACCGTCGTGGACAACCGCAGGACCGCCGCCCGGCTGACCACCGGCGGCGACTGGGCGCACCTCGACGGGCACGGCGGCTACCTCGTGCCCGGTGGCCAGGCCCTGCGCACGCTGCGGGAGCGCCGCTCCGGCGACGGGGTGAGCCGCGACTACGTGACGCTCTGGCTGGACCACGGCGTCGATCCGCGCTCGGCCGCCTACGTCTACACGCTCCTGCCCGGCGCGAGCCGGGAGCGGACGCGGGCCCGCGCCGCCGACCGGGGATGGCCGCGGGTGCTCGCCAACACCGCGCGCCTCCAGGCTGTTCACGTGCCCGCGCTGGGTCTCACGGCGGCCTGCTTCTGGAACGCCGGTACCGCCGGCGACCTGACGGCCTCCGCGCCGTGCGCGGTCCTGGTGCGCGGGCGGCCGGACGGGAGCGCCACGGTGAGCGTCGCCGACCCGCGACGCGACCTGGACGAGCTGTCCCTGACCTGGGACCGGCCGGTGGCCGAGGTGCTGCACGGCGACGCGGTACCGGCCGGTGGCGGGCTCGTGTTCGACCGGCTGGGCTCCCTGGAGGGGGCCTCGGTGACGGTTGCCGTACGGTTCGGGCCGGAGTGACGGCTGTGACCGTCCCGCTGATGTGCGGCTTTGCCAGAGAATGAGACCCGAGAATGAGACCCGAGAATGAGACCCGAGAATGAGACCCGAGAATGAGACCCGAGAATGAGACCCGAGAATGATGGGCGTGGCCGGGTGTTGCCACACGTGAACGCATGCATGGAGGTGCGGGGATGAGCGCGGGCAAGCGGGCGCTGGTGCTGGGCGGCGGGGGAGTCGCCGGGATCGCGTGGGAGACGGGCGTGCTGGCCGCCCTCGCCGACGGCGGGGTGGACGTCACGACCGCGGACCGGATCGTCGGCACCTCCGCGGGCTCCACCGTGGCCGCCCAGGTGACGAGCGGGCTGCCGCTGCCCGACCTGCTGGCCCGCCAGGCCGATCCCGCGCTGCAGACACCCGAGCTGGACAGCGGGGTGTCGCTGGAGGACCTGTGGGCCGAGTTCCAGCGGATCGCCGAGGGGGCGGCCGATCCCGTCGCGCAGCGGCGCACGGTCGGCGCGATGGCGCTGGCCGCCGCCACGGTCGGCGAGGCAGAACGGCGCGCGGTGATCGAGGCCCGGCTGCCGGTGCACGAATGGCCGGAGCGCGACCTGGTGATCGTCACCGTGGACGCCGTCACGGGTGAGCCCCGCCTGTTCGGGCCGGGCTCCGGGGTGGAGATGGTGGACGCGGTGGCGGCGAGCTGCGCGGTCCCCGGCGTGTGGCCGTGCGTGACCATCGACGGGGCGCGCTACATGGACGGCGGCGTGCGCACGGGCGCGAACGCCGACTACGCGGCCGGATTCGATCGCGTACTCGTGCTCGCGCCCATGGCCGAGCCGGAGGAGCCGTCGTGGGCGCGGCTGGAGGGCACGGTCGAGGTGATCGAGCCGGACGCGGCCGCGCTGGCCGCCTTCGGCGTCAACCCGCTCTCCCCGGCGGTACGCACGCCGAGCGCCGAGGCCGGTTACGCCCAGGGCCGGGCCCTCGTCGCCGGCGTGGCCGCGATGTGGCACTAGCCTCTGGCGATCCCTTCCCCGGCGCCTCCCGACCGGCCTTCGGCGCCGCTGGTGTTCAGTCCTCCAGGGTGAAGATCACCCACGACTGGCCCCTGGCCAGCCCGGCCAGCTCCCGTCCGCACTCGCGCAGCACCTGCGGGCCCGACGTGATGTGCTGCGTGCCCGCGTGCACGTCCCTGAACAGCCGCTGCACCAGGCCGTCGCGCAGCGTCGAGGTGCCGCCCGACGCGTAGACGAACCCGGCCACCCCGGCCAGCGTCGAGGTGACGTGGTTGAGCGCGAGCCGCACCATCGTCTCCTGCCGTACGTCGAGCGTCCGGCCCGAGTCGAGGGTGTGTTCGACGTCGTCCCACGTCTCGCGCACCAGGGCCGCCGCCGCGCGGAACCGGGCCTCGGCGCGGGCGAAGTCGGTGTGGAAGGCGTCGCTGCCGGCGATCTGGCCCGGCCGTCCCGCGCGTGCGCCCGCGTGGCGGCCCAGCTCGTCGAGCAGCCGGCGGCCGACGCCGAGCGCCCACCCCGTGTGGCAGATCAGCGCCTGGTCGAGCAGGCCCAGGCGGTAGATCGCGCCGCCGCGCAGCGGCTCGTCCAGGTCGAAGACGTGCGACTGCGACGCCGGTACGAACGCGCCCTCGATGGCGTAGTCGATGCTGCCCGTCGCGCGCAGCCCCAGGACGTCCCAGTTGCCGAGCGGCTCGACGTCCTCGATCGGGGTGATGAAGATCCGTTCCTCGCCGGTGCCCTCGATGGCGCCGAGGCTGTGGGCGTACTGGGAGTGCAGCATGCCCGAGGCGAAGCTCCACCGGCCGCTGAGACGGAAACCCCCGTCCTCCGGGACGGCCACGCCCGGCCGCGTGCCCTGCCCCGCGATCAGCGGCATCCGGGGGCCGGTGAAGATGCGTTCGACGGCGTCGTCGCCCAGGTACGCGCCGGCCGTGCCGTTCTCCAGCGTGGTGGCCATGACGACCCAGCCCGTCGAGGGGTCGGCGTACGACAGCTCGGCGAAGACGTCGAGCAGCTCCCTCGGGGACGATTCTGCTCCCCCGAGCGGCTCCGGCACCCAGACGCCGAAGAGCCCGGCCTCGTGCAGGGCGTCCACCACGGGGGTGGTGAGCTTGCCCTGCGCCTCGGCGGTGCCCGCCTCGCGCTCGATCAGCGGGCGCAGGTCGCGGGCGCGCTCGAGCAGCGTCGTACCGGCGGTGTGCAGTCGCGGCGAATCGCTCATGTCCCGGTGCTCCTGTTCCTGATCGTGGGCGCTCACTCCTCCGTCAGATCACGTCGGTGGCGCGTTGTCCAGAGCCCGTCAAGGAAACCGCCCCGACGGGTCTCCGACGCGCCAAGGGGTGGGAAAGGTTGTCACACGAAGACCCGGCGGATGGCATCGGCGGCGGCGGGCCGGGCACGGTGACCGGGGTACGCAGCGCGACCGCCGGCGAGTCGCCGGCGGCGAGGACCTTGGGGGGACTCATGAAAGTCGGCCTCGGCCTGCCCATCAGCGACCCTGTGGCCCTGCCGGAGTGGGCACGGCGCGCGGACGAGGGCCCGTTCAGCACGCTCGGCCTGCTGGACCGGCTCGTCTATGACAATCCAGAACCGCTGATCACCCTGGCCATGCTGGCGGGCGCCACCTCCAGGATCCGCCTGCAGACCGAGGTGCTGCTCGCCCCGCTCCGCGACCCGGCGCTGCTGGCCAAGCAGACCGCCACCCTGGACCGCATGTCGGGAGGACGCTTCACGCTCGGCATCGGGCTGGGCGCGCGCAGCGACGACTACGCGGCCGCGGGCGTCGACGTGCACACGCGCGGGGCGCGGATGGAAGAGATGGTGACGGCGATGCGTCACCTGTGGTCGGGCGAGCCGTACGGTGACGGGGTCGGCCCGATCGGCCCGCACCCCGCGCGCAGGGGCGGTCCCGAGGTGCTGTTCGGCGCCTTCAGCCCGGTCGCGATCCGCCGTGCGGCCCGCCTGGGCGACGGCTTTCTGTGCTCGACCCACATCGCCGACACCGACTCCCTGTTCCGGGCCATCGAGACGGAGTGGCGGGCCCAGGGCCGCGCGGGCCGTCCCCGGCTGGTCGCGCAGTTCAACGCCGCCCTGGGGCCGGACTACCTGATCAAGGAGGCCCACGACCGGCTGTACGAGTACTACAGCGCGCCCACCTACATGAACATGCCCGCCGGGTTCGCCGAGGCCGCGGTGGCGAACATGCTCACCACGCCCGCCCAGATCCACGAGGCGACGGCCCGGATGGCGGACCTCGGCGCGGACGAGGTCATGTTCTACTGCTGGGCCTCGGACGTGAGCCAGGTCGACCAGTTCGCCGGGGCCCTCGCCGCCGCCTGACACCCGTTCAGGGGACGACTTCGAGGTTGGCCATCATGCCGCCGTCCTCGTGGCTGAGGATGTGGCAGTGGAAGGGGTATTTCCCGGTGAAGTCGCGGAACCGCATGCGGATGACGACCTCGCCCCGGGTGGGCAACTGGACGGTGTCCTGCCAGCCGCGGAACGGGTACGGCCGGCCGTTGACGCTCATCACCTGGAAGTCGTTGACGTGCGCGTGGAAGGTGTGCTGCTCGTCGGAGGCGTTGCGGACGAGCCACTCCTCGGTGGTGTTGAGCTTGGCCCGCACGTCGATGCGGTTGGCGTCGAAGAGCTTGCCGTCGATGAAGAACTGGTTGGCCCCGCTGTTCTCCGAGAAGGTGACGGTACGCCGCTGGGCCAGCGGGTCGTGGCTCAGGTCGTCGATCGCGGCGAAGTCGGCGGGGATGGCGGCCGGACGCATGGGGGTGCCCGAGGAGATCAGGGTGGCGAGCGTCTTCTCCGGGTAGGAGTCGCCGGCCGGGCCGGTGGAGTAGGGCGTGGTGACCAGGTCGGTCCGGCCTTCCTGAGGGCCCTGCACGAGCACGTCGTAGCGCGCGCCCGGCGGCAGGAGCAGGGCTTCTGCGCTCCACGTGCGGTCGACGGGGTTGGCGTCCTGGGCCAGCACGGTGAAGCGGGCGCCCTTGAGCCGCACGTTGTAGGCGATGTTGGCGCCGATGTTGGCCAGCCGCCACAGTTGGGTCTCGCCGGGGCGGATGCTGATGACGGGGTTGATGAGCCCGTTCACGGTCCGGTTGGTGGGGGCGTTGCTGTCGATTTTGGTGGTGGGGATGGCGCCGTTCCTGACCTGGAAGTCCTTGAGCGCGATCAGGCGCTCGGTGATGCCGCGCAGCTCGGGTGGGAGATAGCGGTCGAGGCCGTCGACGATGATCGCGCCCGACAGCCCGGAGAACACCTGCGCCTCCGTGTGCCCGTGCGCGTGCGAGTGGTACCAGTAGGTGCCGGGGGCGAAGTCCTTGCCCAGGTGATAGCTGTGCCGGAAGCTCTCTCCCGGCTTGATGTGCAGGTAGATGTTGTCGGAGTTGCCGCTCGGGGAGACGTGCCAGCCGTGGGTGTGCAGGTTGGTCTCGTCGCCCAGCCGGTTGACCAGGGTCAGGTCCAGCCGGTCGCCGGGGCGCAGGCGGAGGGTCGGCGGCATGTAGTGGCCGTTGTACGTCATCGCCCGCACGTTCTGGCCCGCCAGCCGTACGGTGCGCTGCTCCACCAGCAGCCGCACGCGCAGCAGACCGTTGCTGCTCCTCAGCTCCAGCGGCTGGCGGAACGACGGCAGGGCCTCGGCGGTGGGGGAGGCCGGGTGGGCGGGGACGGCCCGCACGGTCGTGGTGCCGCCGCAGCCGGTCACCAGCACGAGGGCCAGTCCCGATGCGGCGGCGAGGCGTGACAGGGACATGGCGCTCCTCGGGCATGAGGTGGGACGCCCGCCTCAATGCCCGCGTGCCCGCCCGCCGATACCGCCTCTGACATGCATTTTCCGGAAGATTGACCGGGTCAGGGCGGTTCGGTCGACGGCGTGCGGCGGTTCAGGCCGGCTCGGCGACGCCGAGTTCGGCGAAGAGGGCCGCGGCCGCTCGCCGGTGCGGCCCGGCGGCCTCGCCGCCGTGCAGGGCGGACACCGCCTCGCCGAGGAGGCGCAGGGTGCGGGCCTCACCGAGGCGGTGGCCGGTCTCGCGATGGACGTCCAGCGCCGCCTCCGCGGGGTCACCGGCCCGGAGCGCGAGGTCGCCGAGCGCGGTCATCGCGAGCCCCTCCAGCAGCCGGAAGGAGCGTTCGCGGGCGATCCGGAGTGCGCGCTCGGCGAGGGGCACGGCTTGGGCGTGCTCGGTGACCACGGCGGCCAGGCCGATGAGCCCGGCGGTCTTGGGGAAGAGATTGTCGTCGCCGGCCAGGTCCACGGCTCGCCGGTGCCGGTGCACCGCCAGCGCGCGGCGGCCGGTCCGCGCGTAGGCCCGGCCGAGCGCGTTGAGCGCCAGCGACTCGGCGTGCTGGTCCTCGACGTCACGGCTGCGCGCCAGGGCCTCCTCGCCGAGGGCCACCGCCTCGTCGTACCGGCCGAGGTCGCAGTGGAGATCCGACAGCAGGACGAGGCAGTACGGTTCGACGGCGTGGTTCCCGCTCTCGCGCAGGATCGACCTGGCCGCGGTGAGGTGCCGCAGCGCCTGGTCGAAGTGTCCCTGCAGCAGCCGCACCTCGCCGAGATTGCATTCGACGAACCCGGACGAGCCGGACTCCAACGCCACGGTGAGATGGCCGAGTGCCGATTCCAGGCGGCCGAGCTGTGTGTACACGGCGGCGAGGTTGTTGTGCTTCGAGCGCAACGCGCCTGCCCGGCCGAGTTGCCGGTCCAGCCGCATGGCCTCTTCGAGCGACTCGGCCGCGTCCGTCAGCCGGCCGAGACGCCAGTAGGTGTTGGCGCGGTTGCTCAGGATGCCGCTCTTGCCGTGGAACCATCCGGCCTGGTCGGCGAAGGAGAGGGCGCGCGCGTACAGGGCGATGGCGTGGTGTTGTTCCTGGTGCGAGTAGGCGTCCGCCAGGCCGCGCAGGGCCGCGGCGGTGGCCGCCGCGTCGCCTTCCTCCTCGGCGACGGCCACGCCCGCCTGCGCGCAGGAGAGCCAGTCGTTCATGCGCCGGCCCGTCCAGAAATGGTTGCGCATCGCGTCGCCGAGCAGCCACACCGACTGTCTCGGGCCGGTCGAGACCGCCTGGTGGATGGCCGTGACCAGGTTGGCGTGCTCGACCGCCAGCCAGGTTCGCGCGGACGTGACGTCCTCGAAGGCGGCCGGGGTGACCGCGGTGAGCCCTGGTGGCGTGGGCAGCCTGGACCAGTGCGAATCGACGAGGTCGGCGGCGGCCCGGACGCTCAGCAGGTACCAGTCGTAGAGCCGTTGCCTGGCCTCCCGTACGCTCTCGGGGCTCTCCTGCGCGTGGACGCGTTCGGTGGCGTACAGGCGCAGCAGGTCGTGGAAGCGGTAGCGGCCTGGGGCGTACTGGTCGATCAGGTGCGCGGTGGTCAGCCGGGTCAGCTCCTGCCGGGTCGCGGGCAGCGGAGACCCGGTCAGGGCGGCGGCGGCCTCAGGCGTGAAGTCCGGCCCCGGCACCAGGCCGAGCAGCCGGAAGACCGCCCTGGTCCGTGGCGGCAGGGCGGCGTACGACAGGTCCAGCGTGCCGCGGATGGCGCTCTGCTGGTCGCCGTCGATCTGCAGGGCGCCCAGCCGGTCGTCCCCGCGCAGGTCGTCGACGTACTCGGACACGCTCCTGTAGCCGTCGATCGTGAGGTTGGCGACGGCGATGCGCAGCGCCAGCGGCAGGTGGGCGCACAGTCGTCCCAGCTCGGCGGTGGCGTGCGGCTCGGCCCGCGTACGGCCGGCCCCGAGGAGCGAGGTGAGCAGGGCCGCGGACTCCTCCGGCGCGAAGACGTTGAGGTCGACATGGCGGGTGTCGCCGTGCACCGACAGCCCGCGTAGCTGGTCGCGGCTGGTGACCAGCACCAGGCAGGCCGAGCCGGGCAGCAGGGGCAGCAACTGCGCCACCGTACGCGCGTTGTCCAGCAGCAGGAGCACCCGGCGGTCCGACAGCACGCTGCGGAAGAGAGCCGAACGCGCGTCGAGGTCGGCGGGAATGCGCTGGGCGGGCACGGACAGGCCCTGGAGGAGCTGCTCCAGCGCCGTGGCGGGGTCCATCGGCTCGTCCGGCCCGAATCCGCGCAGGTTCACGTAGAGCTGCCCGTCGGGGAAGTGCCGCTGCGCGTGGTGCGCCCAGTGGACGGCCAGCGCGGACTTGCCGACGCCCGCCGTACCGGTGATGGCGGCGATCCTGACCGGCCGCGGGCTCCCGTCGTCCACGGGCTCCCGCAGGGCGTCCAGGACCCGCAGGTGGTCGGCGCGTCCGGCGAAGGCGACCGTGTCGGAAGGAAGCTGCGACGGAGGTACGTCGCCCGCGTCGCCCCGGCCGGTCACGGACGCGGCGGACGGCTCCGCCGCGGGGAGCAGCAGGCCGGGCTCGGTGACCAGGATGGACTGGTGCAACCGCCGCAGGTCGGTGCCCGGATCGATGCCGAGTTCCTCCCTCAGCAGGCCGGCGACGGTGCCGTAGGCCCGCAGCGCCTCCGCCTGACGGCCGGACCGGTAGAGGGCGAGCATCAGGTGGGCCCACAGGCGCTCCCGCAGCGGGTGCGCGGCCGTCACGCTCTTCAGCTCCGGCACGATCTGCTCGTGCCGCCCGGACCGGAGGGCCAGCTCCAGCGAGCGTTCGAGTGCCCTCAGCCGTTCCTCGTCGAGCCGGCCCGCATGGTCCTGGTGCAGCGCCTGCGACGGCATGTCGGCCAGGACGGGTCCCCGCCACAACGCCAGCGCCTCGCGCAGCGGCGCCTCCTGCGCGTCCGCCTGCCCGGCCTGGTCGGCGCGGCGGACCAGCTCGCGGAACAGCGCGACGTCGATGTCGGCGTCGTCGGCGCGGAGCAGGTAACCGTGCTCTCTGGTGTGAATCAGCCGGTCGCCGTCGCGCCCGTCGTCCAGGACCTGGCGCAACCGGGCGATGTGCGTGCGCAGGGCCGCCCGCGCGTCGTTCGGGCTGCGCCCGTCCCACAGGTACTCGATCAGTTGGTCGTTGGAGACGTAGCGGTTGGCGTGGAGCAGGAGGGTGGCCAGCGCCACCCGCTGCTTGGCCGCGGGGACCGCGATCCGCCGACCGGCCCTCAGCACTTCCAGCGGACCCAGGATCCCGAACGACGACGAAGCCGGTCGCCGGGCTGACGGAGTGGCCGATGGTACCCGCTGTAGGATCAAGCCTCACCCCGCGTGTGGACGGTGATCGGGCCCGGCACGATCACGTTGCCTCGTTGCCTCCAGCTCTATGGTGCATGAGAATGCACTATTCGATGCAGTGGTTCAAGAGGTGACAATGACGAGCCTGCAGGACATCGCCGGCGTGATCGCGTCCAACGTACGTGCCGCCCGCCAGGCCCGCCGCTGGACCCTGGACGAGATGGCCGGTCGCAGCGGCCTGAGCCGGCGGGTCATCGTCCAGATCGAACAGGCCCAGTCCAACCCGAACATCGCCACCCTGTTGCGGATCTCCGACGCCCTCGGCGTGGGGCTGCCCAAGCTCGTGGCGATCCCCGACACGCCCAGGGTGCGCGTGGTGCGCGCCGGTCAGGGCCCCCGGCTGTGGCAGGGCGCCCATGGAGGGCACGCCGTCCTGGTGGCCGGGGGCGACCCGCCCGACGTTCTGGAGCTGTGGGACTGGACGATGTTCCCGGGGGAGTCGTACGCCGGCGAGGCGCACACCGCGGGCACCGTCGAGCACCTCCTCGTGATCAGCGGAGAGGTCCACCTGCGGATCGGGGGCGAGGAGGTGGACCTGCGGCCAGGAGACTCGGTGAGCTTCACCGGCGACCAGCCGCACACCTACGCGAACGCGAACGCGAACGCGAACGCGTCAGGCGGTGGCCCGGCCCGGTTCACGCTCAGCGTGATGCAGCCCGGCGTGGGCGTCTGACCGCCCGTTCCCGGCGACCGGGCTCGACTCCGCGCGACAGGCCGAAGACAGGCGGAAGACAAACGACTGCCCGATGATGCGACATCACGGGCAATCGCCGAGCAGGTCGTCTCCTCCTGGCGTTCGCTCGCACCGTGCCGGGAGTCGCCGAGGAGGGACATGACCGATCAACGGCTGGAACAGACCGGACGGGGGAGCCCGGCCGACCGTGTCGCCCGTCTCGTGACGGAGGTGTTCGCCCCCCAGTACGTCGGGATCGCCCTGCCACCACTCGTGGGCGCGCTGGCCGAGGGCTGGCCGGGCCTGGCGTGGGGCCTGCTCGCCGGGCTGTTGTGCGCGGGCGTGCCCGCGGCGGTGATCGCGCTCGGCGTACGGCGCGGGCGCCTGGACTCCGTGCACCTCGTCGCGCGTGACAGCAGGAGGGGGCCCATCCTGGTCGGCCTGGCCGCGGTGGTGGTCGGCCTGCTCGTGCTGGTGTCGGTGGACGCGCCGGCGGCGGTGGTGGCGTCCGTGGCCGTGCTGCTCGGCTGGGCGCTGGTCCTCGGCTCGATCACCCTGGCGTGGAAGATCTCGTTTCACACGGCGGTGTCGGCGGGCGTGGTGGTGGTCCTGGCGTTCCTGTTGCCCGCGCCGCCGGTGCTGCTCGCCGGATCGCCGCTGGTGGTGTGGATCGGCTGGGCGCGGGTCCGGGTGACGCACCACACCGTGGCGCAGGTGGTCGCCGGGGCGCTCGCGGGCGGCGGTGTGGCGCTCGCGGTGTTCGGCGCGTTCCGGTAGCTCGTTCGCCTGGAATGGGCGCCAGGGGCTCACGCCGGTGGGTGAGCCCCTGGACGCTCGATTTACTGGTCCTTCGTCCTCATGTCGGTACCCTCCCTTCTGCTCATCGATGGGGCGGTTCGCGGCCCGCGCAGGAGCGCCGCCCAGGCCCAGGCCGGGTACGCGCCCGCCACGACGCCGGCCAGCCCGGCCAGCGCGATGGTCAGGGCGGGGCTCGTCCAGGTGGCCACCAGGCCGCCCACCAGGATGCCCAGCCCCTGCACGGTGATGAGGACCGAGGAGAGCACGCCCATCCCCTGGGCGCGGGAGTGATCGGGGAGAATCCGTACGAACAGCGCGCCCACCTGCATCTGACAGCAGATCGAGAACGCGCCCGACAGCACGAACAACACCGCGGACCCGACCAGGCCAGGATGGAACGCGCACAACAACAGGGGCACCCCGGTCAGCAGGGCCAGCGCGCCGACCGCCCTGTTGCGCGCGTCCTCCGGCACGAAGCGGCCGAAGACGAACGCCCCGATCACGCAACCGACCGGATCCGCGGCCATGATCACGCCGACGGCCACCGCCGAGGTCTCGTTCAGCGCGTCCGCGTACGGGGCGGCCAGCCCTTCCGGCACGATGTAGAACCCGGCCAGCCAGCTTAGCGCCCCGAGCGACCTCAGCCTCGGATCACGCAACACCGCCCTGAGCCCGAAACCCCCCGCCAGCACCGACGGCGCCCTGCCCCCGTCTGGGCCCCCACCTGAGCCCCCGCCTGAGCCATCACCGGGGCCACCGTTCGGCGCCGGTCGTCGCCGCAGACAGAGGCGCACCAGCACGGCGGACACCCCGAACGTGGCGGCGTCGATGACCAGGCCGACGCTCGGACTCAGCCCCTGGGACAGCAGGCCGCCGCCCAGAAAACCGGCGATCTGGGCGGACTGCATGGTCATCTGCCGGATGGACAGGCCCAGCACGTACTGCTCGCCCTTGAGCACGTCGGCCAGCAGGGCGAGCTGGGCGGCCTTGAACGGCCCGCTCAGCGCCGTCATGGCGGCCAGCAGAACGCCCAGCACCGGCAGCGGCGCGCCCGGCACGGCCATCAGCCCGACGAGCGCGGCCCGGGTCAGATCGACGACGAAGATGACCTCGCGGCGCGGATAACGGTCGCCGATCCAGCTCAACGTGAGCCCGCCGACCAGCGACGGCAGGTAGGTGAGCGCGTACGTCAGCCCGGTCAGCGCGGCGGAGCCGGTCCGGTCGTAGACCAGCACCGCGATCGCGACCCTGGCGACCTGGTCCCCCACCTGGGAGAACAGCTCCGCCAGCCATAACGCCCTGAACTCGCCGACCGCCAGCACGGCGGCGAACGTCGCCGTCCGCCGCTGCGCGGGCGCCCTCATCGCACCTCCCGCGAACGCCGCGGGCCCGTTCCACCGATCTTCGACACCCACAGTCCTTACCGAGCCGTACACCTGGAAGCCGAAGCCAGTCTGCTCGGCCGCTCTGTCTTGACCGTGTCGCATCCCTGTCACCCCACTGTCGCGGCGGCGCGGGCACAGGAGCGCGCTGGGGGAGCTTCGGTCCCAGGCGTGAACTCTTCTGCGGGGCAGAGGTCCTTCTACCCCGCCTACTCCTCAAAGGCCATGGAGATCACGCCCCGGGTCTACCAGGAGTTCGGCCCGCAGCGGGCGTGCTCACGCGGTCCTCGGCTCCATCTCGAAGTCGTCCGCGTTCACGAAGTACCAGATCCGCACCAGCAGCCGCCAGGCGATCGGCATGGGGCCCGGCCGCCGTCCCTCGTGCGCGGTGATCAACCGGTCGGCCACCCGCCGGGCGAAGGGGTTCCTGGTGCCCCGGTCCCGCAGGCTCCCGAGAACGGCCAGCGCCGTGTCGGCCCGGCCCTCGCCGAACAGGCACCTCGCGGCGTGGCACCGTACGAGCGGATCGGCCTGGACGTCCTCGGCCACCCGGACCAGCGCCTCGGTCACGCCTGGTACGGCGGCCAGTACGTGCGTCGTCCCCATCGTCGCCACGCAGAGCAGCCGGATCCGGCGATCGGCCGCCCCACGGTCACGGGACAGCCGTTCCAGGACGGCCAGCGACTCGACGCCGGGGATCCCGTCCAGCACCTCCACCACGTCGAGGTCACCCGGGCGCCAGAGGATGAGCTTGTGCCGCGGGACCCGGACCACGAACCAGGCGGGGCCCTTCTCCCCCTTGGCCCGGGACAGGGCCACCAGCTCGTTGCCGGTGGACTCGGCGACCTCCCGCAGCGCCGCGACTCCCGGAGCCCCGTACGCCGTCAGCGAGATCGCCGCCTGATGCCGTACGTGGGCCTTCGTCCGCGCGTCGGACACGACCTCCCGCAGCACCGCGAGGCCCGCCGGGTCTCCGTGGAGCTGCATGGTGTCGCCGATGGTCACGCGCAGCGCCGCGTCCGGTGTCCGTGCGGCGAGGTGGGCGAGGTCCACCTCCTCGTCCAGTTCGAGCAGGGACAGCGCGGCGCGGTGGCGGTCGCGGTCGTGCGTGCCGGTCTCGTCGAGGACCGCGCGCAACGCCGCGACGCCTTCGGCCCGGTCGTGGCGTGACAGTGTCCTGGCGGCCTTCAGCCGCGCTCCCGTGTGCGGTGACCGGGTGGCCAGGGCGCGGAGCACGTCCTTGCCGAGCGGATCGCCCGCCCGCAGCAGTGCCAGCCCGACGCCGTGCCTGGCGTACGGCCCGACGCGTGGGTCCTCGGCCAGTTCGCGCAGCGCCGCGGGGTCGCCCAGGGCCAGCGCCGCGCCGTAGCGGGTCGGCAGCCGGGTGCCGCCTTCGAGCGTCCGGCGCAGGGCGTCCCTGGTGGGCTCGTCCCCATGGGCGAGGAGCAGGCGCCCGGCCGCGAGGCGGGTGGGCAGGCTCATCCGCTCGTCGGTCGCGAGCAGGCGGAGGGCCTTCAGGCCGGTCAAGTCGCCGCGTTCCAGGAGCGTCCTGGCCGCGCGGAAGCGAGCGCTGGGCGGCGTCGCCGTCCTGGTCAGGTCGTGTAAAATGGCCAGGCCCTCCTGATCGCCGTGGTCGGCGAGCAGGGCCGCGGCCTCGTACCTCAGCGTCGGCAGGACCTTGGGGTCGGCCGCCAGCGCCCGCAGGCCGGTCAGGACCGGGGGCCGGGCCGACTGGGCCAGCACCCTGGCCGCCTCGAAGCGGACCCGTACGTCACCGCCGCGCGCGGTCGCCAGCTCGACCAGCGTCGGGACCGCGCCCGGCGCGGCCTGCTCCAGCAGCGCGGTGGCCGCCTGGAGCCGGCGCCTGACGTCCTGGCGCGGATCGTCGGCGAGCGCGGTCAGCGCGGGTTCCGGGACCTCCGGCAGCGGCGGCAGCAGGTCGGAGGACCACGCGGGCGATGTCACGTCCTCGTCCCGCTCCACGATCTCCCGCAGGCTCGCGTCACTGCTCTCGTCGTCGCCGTGCGCCAGGAGGCGGTCGGCGCACCAGCGTCGTACCGGGTGGGACCTGAGGGTGTGGTCCATCGCGATCAGGGTCAGCAGCGCGTGTCCTGCCTCTCTGTCGACCTCGATCAGCGCGTCGGCCAGCATCCCCCGTGTCCAGGCCGGGACCCCCGCGTCCCGGCACGTCTCGGTCAGCGCGCGAAGGACCTCGGATCGGAACGCGGCCAGCTCGGTGAGCACGTGCAGGCACTGGTCGCCGTACCGGTCCGCCCTGATCCGGGTCAGCAGGCCGGTGACCACCCGGTCGATCTGCTCCTCCGGCACGCCGGCCCCGTCCGCGATCACCCGGCCCGCCGCCGCCAGGCCCGCGTCGGTGCCGTCCAGCAGGCGGGGCAGCAGCTCGGTGGCCGGCGGGCCGGTCCTGCCCAGCACGAACAGGGCGAACTCCCTGGCCGACGGATCGTCCATGGCCTGCCGCCACGTGGCCTCGTCGAAGGGCTCGAGCCCCGCGGCCAGGTACTCGGCGATGCTCTGGTGGACGAAGGCGACGTCGCGGCCGTCCGCGACGAGCAGGGAGGTGGCCAGGAGCCGGTTGACCACCGTACCGGTGAGGGCCGAGCGCGTCATCGGCGTGGGGCCGAGGGCCGAGGTCCACTCCACCGCGGCCTGGAGCAGGTGGCGTTCCGGCGCGTGCACCCTGGTCGCGGCCAGGTGGTCGAGGAGCCGGCTCTCGTGCGCGGTCCACTCCTGCTCGCCGCCCTTCTCCTCCCACCGCCTGGCGGAGCGGAGCAGGGCGACGAATTCCTCGTAGAGCTGGGTACGGTCGGCGGGGAGCCCTGTGGCGGGGTTCTGCTCGTACAGCAGGGCCGCCATGGTGACCAGCAGCGGCACGCGCGGCAGCGCGGCCACCCCGCTGCGCCTGATGCCGGCCACGAACGCGCCCGCCGCCTTCGATGGGTCGCCCTCCGGCCCCGCCGGTGGCCGCGCCTCGAACCAGCGCCGGGCGAAGCGTTCCAGGTCGGCCGGGTCGAACAGGCGCAGCCGCAGCTCCGCCGCACCTGCGCGGACCAGCTCCGACAGCTCGCCGGACGGCAGCGGCCGGCTCGTGACGAGGAACCTGAACACGTCCGAACGCTGCTCCATGGCGGTGGCCAGCAGGGTCAGCACCTGTGAGCGGTCGCCGGGGTCGGCGATCTCGTCCATGCCGTCGACCAGGATCAGCCATCGCGCGCCGTCCAGCGGTGGCGCGGTGAACATCTCCTGCGCCGCCTGCTCCCCGTGACCGGACCAGTAGCCGGCCAGCGCGGCGGGCAGGTCGCTGCCGACCAGCCGGGACGCGGGCAGCCTCAGGGCGACGGCCGAGCCGTACGGCGACCTCTTCCGCGGGCCCCGCCGTGCCGTCTGCCACCAGTCACAGGACGCCGCGGCGAGGTGGGCGGTGAGCATGGACTTGCCGGCTCCCGGCTCCGCCACGACCACGGCATGGGTGTGCCGCGTGACGATCTCCAGCGGCGACAGCGCGCCGGTCACCTGCGCCATCCGCCCGCCGGACCCGAGGCCGGTCTCCGCCCGCTGCTGGACGTACAGGGTGGTGACCCGCGGCAGATGCGTTCCCGTCAGGTGGTAGTGGTGGCGCTCGGCCTCCAGGCGCTGGGCGGCCAGCAGGCGTCGCAGGGCCGAGCCGAGCGGCACCGGCTCCCTGCGGCGTACGGCGAGGTGGATCGCGCCGGTCACGGCGACCAGGACGACGGCGGCGACCGGCCGCAGCCCGGCCTCCCGGTACGCCACCGCCAGCCCCGCCGAGGCGAGGGCGACCAGCACGGCGGTGACGAAGGCCGCCAGGGACAGCCGGCCCGCCCACGGGCGGGAGCGCCCGTCGTCCCCGTCGCCGCCGGCGGGCCGCCGGGTGACCGTCAGCACCTGGACGAGCAGCGCGGTCACCCCCGCGACGGCTCCCACCACCGAGGCGACCTTGTCACCGACGTCCAGCCATTCGGGGGGCATGCCAAGGAATGTACGACATGCGGATCATCACCGGCCTCGCATCCGCGGCCGAGAACCGGGCCGCACAGCGCGGGTTCCGACGAAAACAAGTATCCCGATAAAACAAGTAGGAAATATTGACTTATGGGACACCTCGACCTACTGTCGGAGACATGAGGCAGGGTCTCCTCCTGACCAAGCGCTCCCACGTGGATTTCGGCCACGTCGCCAGCGCCCAGTGTCGTTGATCATGGACTAGCGGTCGCGGGCTTCCACCGCCCGCGTTTCTCCTACGTGCTCCGGGCATGGCCGACGTCGTCCACGCCCCCCATCCGACCTCGCGTCCCGGAAAGCGACCCGGGGCGCCGCGTGAGCATGCCTTCTCCCGTGAGGAACCTTCTCGTGATCGTGCCATCAATGACCTCAGGCCACCCCGGCGCGACGGGGACGACCCCATGACCGACACGCTTCCCGACCGCGCCGTCGCCGCCGACGAGTTCAGGCAGGCGCTGGCCGTGCACGCCAGCGGAGTCGTGGTCATCACCGCGCAGCACAACGGCATCCCCGTCGGGCTCACCGCCACCTCCTTCTCCTCCGTCAGCCTCGAACCGCCCCTGGTCTCCTTCTACGTGGACCGTTCCTCCACCACCTGGCCCCAGTTGGGCGCCGCCGACCACTTCGCCGTCAACATCCTGGCCAGCGACCAGGCGGATCTGGCGGCCAGGTTCGCCCGCAAGAGCATCGACCGGTTCGCCGCGCCCACCCGCTGGCGACCGGGACCCCTGGGCGCCCCGCTGCTCCAGGACGTCTCCGCGCACCTCATCTGCCTGCCCTACGAGCGGGCCGAGGTCGGCGACCACCTCCTGGTCGTCGGCCTGGTCGCCGAGGCGGACGTGCACAGCCCGGGTCGTCCGCTGCTCTACCACCAGGGCCGTTTCGGCCGCTTCCTGGCCCACCCCGACTCCTGACCCCGGAGGACCTGTGTCCATCACCACGCAGCCGCCGGTCTACGCGACCTCCGTCGACCACGTCGCCTACGGCCACTACGGTCCCGGCCGCCTGCACCTCTCGCCCGCCTGGGACCGCCCGATCTACCCCTTCCAGGGGCGGATCAGCGCCGACGGCTCCAGCGGCTTCCGCGCCGAGCCCGGCCGCTACCACCTCTACGTCTCCTGGGTCTGCCCGTACGCCCACCGCGCCGCGATCGTCCGCAAGCTCAAGGGCCTGGAGGACGTGGTCTCGCTGTCGTACGTGGACGACGAGCGCGACGGCCGGGGCTGGGCGTTCAGGGAGCGCAGGGGCCCCGACCCGGTCAACGGCTTCACCCTGCTGGAGCAGGCGTACGAGGCCACCGAGCAGGGGTACGGCGGCCACATCTCGGTGCCCGTGCTCTGGGACAGGAAACGCGGCACGATCGTCAGCAACCACTTCCCCGACATCACGCTCGACCTGGCCACCCAGTTCGAGCGGTGGGCCGACCCCGTCGACCTCTACCCCGAGGCGCTCCGCCCGGAGATCGACGAGCTGAACGACCGGATCTACCAGGACGTCAACACCGGCGTCTCCCGCGTCGCCCGCGCCGGCACGCGGGAGGACCGCGAGCGGGAGCGGCACCAGGTGGTGGCCGCGCTGGAACGGCTGGACGAACTCCTGGCCGAGCGGCGGTTCCTGACCGGCGACACGATCACCGAGGCCGACGTGCGGCTGTGGGTGACGCTGGCCAGGTTCGACGGCGAGCACAACCGCGGTCACGCCGTCAGCGAGCGCGAGCTGAGCGACTTCGAGCACCTGTGGCCCTACGCCCGCGACCTCTACCGGCTGCCCGCCTTCCGCGAGACCACCGAGGGCCTGCCCGCCACCTGGGACGCGCCGCACGGGCGGGGCCGATGACGCGCAAGCGGGTGCACCTGGCGGCCCACTTCCCCGGCGTGAACAACACGACCGTCTGGAGCGACCCCCGCTCCGGCAGCCAGATCGACTTCGCCTCGTTCGTCCATCTCGCCAGGACGGCCGAGCGCGGCACGTTCGACTTCTTCTTCCTGGCCGAGGGGCTGCGGTTGCGCGAGCTGAAGGGGCGCATCCACGACCTCGACGTGGTGGGCCGCCCCGAGTCGCTCACCGTGCTCAGCGCGCTGGCCGCGGTGACCGACCGGCTCGGCCTGGCCGGGACCGTCAACGCGACCTTCAACGAGCCGTACGAGCTGGCCCGGCGCCTGTCCACGCTGGACCACCTGAGCGCGGGCCGGGCCGCGTGGAACGTGGTGACCACCTCCGACGCCTTCACCGGCGAGAACTTCCGCCGTGGCGGCTACCTCGACCGCTCACAGCGCTACGAGCGGGCCGCCGAGTTCGTCCACCTGTCGCGTGAGCTGTGGGACTCCTGGAGCCGGGACGCGGTCGCCGCCGACGCGGCGGCGGGCACGTTCGTCCGCCCTGGGGCCATCGGCACGGTCGAGCACCGGGGCGCGCACTTCACCGTCGAGGGCCGCTTCACGCTGCCCCGCAGCCCGCAGGGCAGGCCCGTGATCATCCAGGCGGGCGAATCCGACGACGGCCGCGAGTTCGCCGCCGCCCACGCCGACGTGATCTTCTCGCCGCACGGCAGGCTGGAGGACGGCAAGCGGTTCTACGCCGACGTCAAACGCCGCCTGGCCAGGTACGGCCGCGAGCCGCACGAGTTGAAGATCATGCCGGGGGTCACGTTCGCGCTGGGCGACACCGAGGCGGAGGCCGCGGAGAACGCCGCCCG
Organism: Nonomuraea sp. NPDC051298; assembly: GCF_055586305.1. Taxonomy (NCBI): domain Bacteria; kingdom Bacillati; phylum Actinomycetota; class Actinomycetes; order Streptosporangiales; family Streptosporangiaceae; genus Nonomuraea; species Nonomuraea sp. NPDC051298. Next base: position 145,011 of record NZ_JBVJIM010000010.1, on the reverse strand, counting down.
CATCCGCCGCCAGCAGGTGGGCCCGCAGACCGCGATCGCGTTCCTGGAGCAGGTGTGGGGCCGCGACATGTCGGCGTACGACCCGGAGGGCCCGCTGCCGGCGATCGAGCCCGACCTGTCGGAAGGCGTCTCCCAGGGGAGGGTGCCGATCAAGGACCGGCCGGCCGTGGCCGCCAAGTGGCGGGCGCTGGCCGAGGAGAAGGGGCTCTCCATCCGCGAACTCGTCATCGAGGTGACCGGGCGGCAGACGTTCGTCGGCACCCCTGAGAGCGTGGCCCGGCGGATCGACGAGCACGTGCAGGCCGACGCCGCCGACGGGTTCATCCTCGTGCCGCATCTGACGCCGGGCGGGCTGGACGAGTTCGTGGACCGGGTGGTGCCGCTGCTGCGCGAACGCGGCTCCTTCCGTACCCACTACACCGGCGTGACCCTCCGTGACCATCTGGAGCTCGCATGACCCTGCATCTGGCCGTGGCGTTGGACGGCGCGGGCTGGCATCCCGCCGCCTGGCGCGAATCCGCCGCCGACGTCTTCTCGGCCCGTCACTGGGCGGGACTCGTGACCGAGGCGGAGCGCGGGCTGCTCGACTTCGTCACCTTCGAGGACACGCTCGGGTTGCAGTCGACGCTGCCCGACGGCGACGACGACCGTACCGACCAGGTGCGGGGGCGGTTCGACGCGGTGCTGCTCGCCTCCCGGCTGGCGCCGCTCACCAGCCGGATCGGGCTGGTGCCGACCGCGACCGTCACCCACACCGAGCCGTTCCACGTCGCCATCGGCATCGCCACGCTCGACCACGTCAGCGGCGGCCGGGCCGGGTGGCGGGCGCAGCTCTCCCCGCGGGCCTCGGAGGCCAGGCTCGTCGGACGGCGGGAGTTCCCGCCGCTCGACCGGCTGCTGAATCGGCCCGGCGGCGCGGACCTGTCCGCCGACCCGCACGTGCGCGACCTGTTCGCCGAGGCCGCGGACGCCGTGGAGGTGTCGCGGCGGCTCTGGGACAGTTGGGAGGACGACGCCGAGATCCGCGACGTGTCCACCGGCCGGTTCATCGACCGGGACAAGCTCCACCACATCGACTTCTCCGGCCGGTTCTTCTCCGTCAAGGGGCCGTCGACCACGCCGCGCCCGCCGCAGGGCCGGCCGGTGGTGACCGCGCTCGCGCACGCGCGGCTGCCGTACGAGTTCGCCGCGGGCGCCGCCGACGTCGTGTACGTCACGCCGCAGTCCGCCGAGCAGGCCCGCGCCATCGTCGAGGAGCTGAGAGGGCTCTCCGGCGAGCTGAAGATCTTCGCCGACCTGCTCGTCTTCCTGGGCGAGGACGCGGCGGGACGCAAGGCGCGGCTCGACGAACTGGCCGGAGCCGAACTGGCCTCCGACGCCGCGATCTTCACGGGGACGGCGGGGGAGCTGGCCGACCTGCTGCTGGAGTGGCGGCAGGCCGGGATCCAGGGGTTCCGGCTGCGGCCCGGCGCGCTGCCGTACGACCTGGAGCGGATCGCCCGGGAGCTGACGGCCGAGCTGCGCGGGCGGGGGGCGTTCCGGCACGCGTACGAGGCGGCCACGCTGCGCGGGCTGCTCGGCCTGCCGCGCCCCGGCAGCCGGTACGTGGAGGCACGATGAAGTTCCTGCTCATCACGCTGATCGTGCACAACGACGAGCGGTCGACCACAGAGCGCTTCCGCGCGGTCGTCGAGAACGCGGTGCTGGCCGAGGAGCTGGGCTTCGACGGGTTCGGCGTGGGGGAGCGGCACGAGCGGCCGTTCATCTCCTCCTCCCCGCCGGTGGTGCTCAGCCACATCGCCGCCAGGACGTCCAGGATCCGGCTGTTCACGGCGGTGACCACGCTGAGCCTGCTGGACCCGGTACGGGCCTACGAGGACTACGCCACGCTCGACCACCTGTCCGAGGGCAGGCTGGAGCTGATCATCGGCAAGGGCAACGGCGCCGCGCAGGCCGAGCTGTTCCACGTCACGGCCGAGGACCAGTGGGAACGCAACCGCGAGGGCTACGAGCTGTTCCGCCGCCTATGGCGGGAGGACAAGGTCACCTGGGCGGGCACGTTCCGCCCGTCGCTCACCGAGGCCGAGACCTGGCCGCGCCCCCTGCAACGGCCGATCCGCGTCTGGCACGGCAGCGCCACCAGCAAGGAGTCGGTGGACCTGGCCGCCAGGTACGGCGACCCGCTGTTCTCCGCCAACGTCACCAACCCCATCGACCCGTACGGCGAGCTGATCGACCACTACCGGGAACGCTGGGCGCACTACGGGCACGACCCGGCCGACGCGCTGGTGGGGGCAGGGACGGCGGGCTTCTACACGGCCAGGACGTCCCAGGAGGCGATCGCGACGTACCGGCCGATCTACGACGCCCGCGTGGCGTTCCAGCGCAGGCTGGGGCTGCCGATCGTCTTCCCCACCCTGGAGGACGCCATCGAGCGCAGCTCGATCCTGGTCGGCGGCCCGCAGCAGATCATCGACAAGGTGCTCCGCTACCACAAACGGTTCGGGCACGAGGTCATGCACCTGCACGCCGACGCCGACGGGCTCACACCCCGGCAGCACCGGGAGGCGCTGGAGCTGTTCCAGACCGAGATCGCGCCCGTGCTGCGGGCCGAGATCCCCAGCAGGCCGTTCCCCGGAGGTGCCGCGTGACCCTGTCCATCCTCGATCTCGCCCCGATCGTGTCGGGAGGCGGCGCCGGCGACGCGCTGCGCAACACCATCGACCTGGCCCGGCGAGCCGAGGAGTTCGGTTACCGCCGCTACTGGGTCGCGGAGCACCACTTCGCGCCGGGCGTGGCCAGCTCGGCCCCGGCCGTGCTGATCGGGCTGCTCGCGGCGGCGACGGACACGATCCGGGTCGGGTCGGGGGCCGTGCAGCTCGGGCACCAGACGCCGCTGTCGGTGGTGGAGCAGTTCGGCCTGGTCGACGCGTTGTACCCGGGCCGGGTCGACCTCGGGATCGGCCGCTCGGGCCAGCGCCGCGCCGAACTGGCCAAGAGCGCCGAGCCCGCCGGGAACGCCGAGAGGTCCGGGAACGGCGAGCGGGCCGGAAACGGCGAGCCGGTCACGGACGCGGCCGTCGGGCAGCAGCCCGCCAGGATCGTCGACGGGCTGCTCATCCCGCCGCCGTTCGACTGGTCGCTGCTCGCCCAGCACCCCCAGCTCGTCCACTACGCCACGCTGCTCCAGCAGCCCGGCGCCCAGACGCCCGACTTCGCCGCCCAGATCGACGACGTGCTCGCCTTCCTCAACGGCACGCACGAGGCGCACGCCGTGCCAGGGGAGGGCGCGGACCTGCAGGTGTGGATCCTCGGCAGCAGCGGCGGCCAGAGCGCGCAGGTCGCCGGCGAGCGCGGGCTGCCGTTCGCGGCCAACTACCACGTCAGCCCGTCCAGCGTGCTGGAGGCCGTCGAGGCGTACCGGGAGGCGTTCAAGCCGTCGGACGCGCTGGCCGAGCCGTACGTGATCGTCTCGGCCGACGTGGTCGTGGCCGGGGACGAGGCGCGGGCGCGCGAGCTGGCCAAGGGCTACGGGCTGTGGGTCCGCAGCATCAGGACCGGCGCGGGGGCGATGCCGTACCCCACGCAGGAGGAGGCCGACCGCCACGTCTGGACCGAGGCCGACCGGCGGCTCGTCAAGGACCGCATCGACACCCGGTTCGTCGGCTCACCACGCCAGGTGGCGGACGGGCTGCGCGTGCTGCGCCGGGTCACCGGGGCCGACGAGCTGCTCGTCACCACCATCACCCACGACCACGACGACCGCGTGCGCTCCTTCGAGCTGCTCGCCGAGGCATGGGACCGCCCGTGAGACGCTCGATCCCCGCGCTGCTGCTGATCCCCGCGCTGCTGGCCGTGGCCGCGTGCGGTGCGCAGCCCGCCCGGTCCGCCCCAGGCACCACGCTGGTGTGGGCGATAGAGACGCAGCCGATCACCCTGAACCCGCAGTTGTGGGCGCAGAACAAGGTGCGGCTGCTCGTGTTCGACCAGTTCGACGCGCTCGTCTCGAAGGCGGAGGACGGCACCTTCCGCCCCTGGCTGGCGAAGTCGTGGCAGGTGTCGGACGACGGCCTGACCTACACCCTCGACCTGCGCGACGACGTCACCTTCCACGACGGCACGAAGTTCGACGCCGCCGCCGTCAAGGCCAACCTCGACCAGTTCGGCGTGCCGGGCTACAACCCGGCGGTGGCCGCCATCCAGCTCAAGGCTTTCGACCGGGCCGAGGTCGTGTCGCCGTACCGGCTGAAGATCACCCTGACCGAGCCGGACGGGCTGTTCCTCGACTTCCTCGCCTCGCCCTACGCCGGGCAGGTGTCGCCCAAGTCGCTCAAGAGCGCCAAGGACCTGAAGTTCGGCGGGACCGACCTGGTCGGCACCGGGCCGTTCATCCTCGACCGGTACGTCCAGGGCCAGGAGATCCACTACCGCCGCAACCCCGCCTACCGGTGGCCCCCGGCGGGGGCGGCGCACCAGGGCCCGGCCCACCTGTCCGAGCTGACCTACCGATTCCTGCCCGAGGCCGCGGTCAGGGTCGGCGCGCTCACCTCCGGTCAGGTGCAGGTGATCGAGGGCCTCCCCGCCACCGAGGTCGCCCTCATCGAGAAGGATCCGACCCTGACCCTGCAGACCGCGCTGAACTCGGGCACCGCCTACTCCTACTACTTCAACACCTCCCACGCCCCCTTCGACGACCAGCGCGTACGCGAGGCGTTCCGCGAGGCCGTGGACGTGGACGCCGTGCTGAGATCCGTCTACCAGGGCACCGCCACCAGGGCCTGGAGCATCGTCGGCAAGAACAGCCCCTTCTACGACGCCGGGCTCGACGGCTCGTTCGGCGGCGACGTGGCCAAGGCCAACGCCCTGCTCGACGCGGCCGGGTGGAAGGAGCGCGACGCCGAGGGGTTCCGGGTCAAGGACGGCAAGCGGCTCACGGTGCGCGAGATCGCCTCGGCCCCCTTCGTCCGCGACCGCAGGGACGTCCTCGCCCAGGCCATCCAGGCCCAGGTCAAGCAGAACGCCGGCATCGACTTCCAGGTGAGGATCGTGGACCAGGGCAGCGCCCAGAAGGCCGTCGACGACAACGAGTACGAGCTGTTCGGCAACTCCCGCGGCGACTCCGACGCGGGCGCGGCGCTCAACCTCATCCTGCCGGCCGATGGCGCGGTCAACCGCACCCGCTTCGCCGACCCCCAGGTGGAGAAGTGGCTGGCCACCGCCTCCGCCACCTCCGACCAGGCCGAACGCAAGCGGCTCTACGCCGACGTGCAGCGGGAGGCCGTGCTGGAGGACGCCATCGTGTTCCCGCTCTACGTCCCCGCCGACCAGATCGCCGCGCAGAAGACCGTGCAGGGGCTCGGGTTCGACCCGTCCTCGGGCACCCCCGCCGCCGCGTACGACGTGCGGATCGGGACATGATCAAGCGCCTCGGCACCGGGCTGGCGGTGTTGTGGGCCGCCGCCACGGCCTCGTACGTCGCGTTGCTGCTGGCCCCGGGCGACACCGTCGACATCCTGGTCGGCGACGGCCCCGACACCCCGGAGGTCAGGGCGGGGATCGTCGCGGAGTGGGGGCTCGACCGGCCGGAGATCGTGCAGTACCTGTCCTACCTGTGGCGGCTGCTGCACGGCGACCTCGGCCGCTCGTACCAGCTCCAGCGTGGCGTGGGCGAGGTGCTCGCCACCCAGGTCGGGCCGACCCTGCAGCTCACGCTCGCCGCGGCCGGGACCGGGGTCGCGCTGGCCGGGGCCATCGCCATCCTCACGGCGGGCAGGGGACGGTGGCTGCGCGGCGCGGCCTCGGCGGCCGAGCTGGTGTCGGTGTCGGTTCCGCCGTTCCTGATCGGGATCGTGCTGCTGTCGGTGTTCTCGTTCACGCTCGGCTGGTTCCCGGTCTCCGGGGCGCAGGGGCCGCAGGCGCTCGTGCTGCCCGCGGTCGCGCTCGGCCTGCCCATCGCCGGCGTGCTCGGCCAGGTGCTGCGCGGCGGGCTGGAACGTGCGTTGGAGCAGCCGTTCGCGGTGACGGCCAGGGCGCGCGGGCTCACCGAGCGCGCCCTGGTCGCCCGGCACGCCCTGCGGCACGCGCTGATCCCGGCGGTGACGCTGGCCGGATGGTTCACCGGGACGCTGCTGGGCGGCGCGGTGATCATCGAGGTGCTGTTCGGGCGGCCGGGGCTCGGTCAGGTGGCCATGCAGGCCGTGACCGGCCGGGACATGCCCGTCGTGATGGCCGTGGTGCTGCTGTCCGCCGTCGCGTACGTCGCCATCAGCACCCTGCTCGACCTGGCCTACCGCGTCATCGACCCCCGGATCCGGGGCTGACCCGCGATGCGCGTGCTCACCCGCGGGGAGTCCCGCCCCGCCCGCCGGACCCTGCGCCGGCCCGCCGCACCCGCCCTGCGCGGACCAGGTGTGCCCGTCCTGCTCCTGCCGGTGGCCCTCCTCGCCCTGCTCGCGCTGGCCGTGGCCGCGCCCGGCCTGCTCACCGCCGCCGACCCGCTGGCCGCCGACCCGCTGAACGCGCTCGCCCCGCCCGGCGCCGGCCACTGGTTCGGCAGCGACCATCTCGGCCGCGACGTGCTGGCCAGGGTCGTGTTCGGCGCCCGCCACTCCGTCGGCATCGGCGTCGCCGCCGCCGCGCTGGCCGTCACCGCCGGCCTGCTCCTCGGCCTGGCCGCGGGACTGTCGCCGAAATGGCTGGACGAGGCGCTGGCGCGCTCGTTCGACGTGCTGTCCACCCTGCCCGAGCTGCTGCTCGCCCTCCTCGTCGTGGCGATCACCGGTCCCGGCACCAGCAACGTGATCTTCGCCATCGCCGTCGCCCAGATCCCGAACTACGCCCGGGTGATCCGGGCGCAGACCTTCGTCGTCCGGCACGCCGGTTACGTGGAGCAGGCCCTGACGTTCGGCCGTCCCCGCCTGGCGATCATCACCGGGCACGTGCTGCCCAACGTGCTCGGCCCGATCCCCGTGCTGGCCACCATCGGGCTCGGCCAGGCCGTCATCGCCAGCTCCGGGCTCAGCTTCCTCGGCATGGGCCCGCAGCCGCCGGCCGCCGAGTGGGGCGCGATGCTCTCGGAAGCCCGCAACTACCTGCGGGTCGCCTGGTGGGAGGCGTTCTTCCCGGGCCTGGCGATCACGCTCACCGTCGTCTGCCTCACCGTCGTCGGACGCCGCCTGCAACGCCGCTTCGAGGGGAGAACCTCATGACCTCGCTGGTGACCCCGCTGGTGACCGTCGAGAACCTGCGCGTGAGCTTCGGCGACACCGAGGTCGTGCACGGCGTCTCCCTGTCGATCGCGCGCGGCGAGTGCGTGGCGATCGTGGGGGAGTCCGGGTCGGGCAAGAGCGTCACCGCACGGGCACTGCTGGGCCTGGCCGGGCCAGGCTCGTCCGTACGGGCCTCGGCGTTCCGCGTGTCCGGCCGGGACGCGCTCTCCTTCGCCCCCGGCGACTGGCGCCGGCTGCGCGGCAGGTTCGCCGGGCTCGTCCTGCAGGACGCGCTGGTCTCGCTCGACCCGCTGCGCACCGTGGGCGCCGAGATCGCCGAGGTGCTTGCCGTCCACGACGTCGTCGCGCGGGCCCGCCGCGCGGACCGGGTGCTGGACCTGCTCGACGCGGTCGGCGTGCCCGAGCCGGAGCTGCGCGCCCGGCAGCACCCGCACCAGCTCTCCGGCGGGCTGCGGCAGCGGGCGCTCATCGCCTCCGCCATCGCCGCCAACCCCGAACTGATCATCGCCGACGAGCCCACCACCGCGCTCGACGTCACCGTCCAGGCCCAGATCCTGCGGCTGCTCGCCGAGCGCAAGGCGGCGGGGACCGCGCTGCTGCTGATCAGCCACGACCTGGCCGTGGTCGCCTCGATCGCCGACCGCATCCTCGTCATGAAGGACGGGCAGATCGTGGAGGAGGGACCCGCCAGGGAGGTGCTGGCCGCGCCCGCGCACGACTACACCTGCGCGCTGCTGGCCGCCGTGCCGTCCGCGGCCTCCCGGGGCACCCGCCTCACCAGCGGCGCCCCGCGCAGCCGCGCCGCCCCCGACCTCTCGGCCCAAGTGCTCGCCGGAGCCGGGCTCACCCGCTCGTACGGCCCGCGCCGCGTCAACGACGACGTCTCCTTCACCCTCCACGAGGGCGAGACCCTGGGCGTCGTCGGCGAGTCGGGCTCGGGCAAGACCACGCTCGCCCGCTTGGCCCTCGGCCTGCTCGAACCCGACACCGGCCAGGTCACGCTGCACGGACGCCCCTGGAGCCACCTGCGGGAGCGCGAACGCCGCCCGCTGCGCCCCAGGATCCAGCTCATCTCGCAGAACCCGCTCGACTCCTTCGACCCCCGCCACACCGTCGGCCGTGTCGTCGCCGAGCCGCTGCGCCTGCCCAGGGCCGAACGCCACGCGCGGGTGCTGGACCTGCTGGCCCGCGTCGGCCTGCCACCGGAGACCGCGGCCCGCCGCCCGCGCGAGCTGTCCGGCGGCCAGCGTCAGCGCGTCGCCATCGCCCGTGCCCTCGGTCCCCGCCCCGACGTGCTGGTCTGCGACGAGCCCGTCTCCGCGCTGGACGTCTCCATCCAGGCCCAGGTGCTCGACCTGCTCGCCGATCTCCAGGCCGAGTACGGCACCGCGATGTTGTTCATCTCCCACGATCTGGGGGTCGTCCATCACGTCGCGGACCGCGTACTGGTCATGAAGGACGGCCGGGTCGTCGAGGAGGGCGGCGTCGGGGAGGTGTTCACCCGGCCACGCCACCGCTACACGCGGGAGCTGGTCGCCGCCGTCCCCAGCATGGAGTCCATCGGCGGCGTGGCCGGGTCGGGTGCGGTCTAGGAGAACAGCCGGGCGGCGTGCCGCAGACCGTGGGCCGCGACCTGGCTGCCCAGCGTCACCCCGGCCCGGTCGGCGGAGCGGGTGTGGATGCCCGACCAGACCCGGGCGTCGACGTTCTCGTCGGACAGGACCTTCCACGTGGTGTAGGTGCGGGTGGCCCCGGGCGCGGTCGGGCTCGTGAGCGTGAACGGCTCGCGGGACTGGGCGCCGACCAGCGTGGTCAGCACCTGCTCCGCGGCGCCGGAGTAGGTGTTGTGGCCGCTCGGGTAGTCGGGGTGCGCCGGCGTCGTGTGCAGCGGGGTCCAGGCCGGGTCGGAGGGCACGGCGGAGTGGCCGGTGTCGGCGGCGCGCAGCGCGGTGACCGGACGCCAGCGCACGTAGAAGTATTTGGCGTCCGAGGTGGCGATCTGGGTGTCCACCAGCGCGACGTGGAAGAGCGCGACGAGTTCGGCCCGCTTCGGCGTCGTCGCGCGGGACTGGAGGAGGGCGGCACGCAGCGCGCCGTCGTAGATGGTCAGCGAGGATCCCAGCCAGAACTGCGCGACGTCCGTCTGGGCCTGCGTGCGTACGGTGCTGTTCGCCGCGCCGTGGTCGCGTACCTCCTCGAGGTCGGCCCGATACGCCGGGGAGCCGAGCGCGGGAGGCGGCACCGGCCGGAACTGGTCGGCGCGGTCCAGGAGGAACGGCCTGGCGAACCTCGTGCCCGACTGCGCGGCAGGGGCGTGCGCCGGCGGCGTCGGCTGCCAGGTCCCCGGCGTGGGCTGGGGAACCGGGTACGGCGGGCTGACCGAAGCCGGGTCGAGGCCGTCACCGGCCCGCTCCGCGAGCAGCGAGGTCGCCTCGTCGGCCCCCGCCGCCACCCCGCGGTCCTTGGCCGGGCCGTCGGGGATGCGCGCCAGCGTCGCCGTGAACGCCGCGTCGAGCTGGGCGGCGCGGGCCGGGGCCAGGCTGACGAGCGAGGTGTGCACCGCGGAGGCCAGCGCGGCGTCCTGGAAGGGCCGCTGCGCAGGGCCGGAGCGCAGGGCCCTGGCGGCGGACAGCCAGCCGATCGCCCACGTGCGGCTGTTGGTGACCTGCGTGGCAGCCCCGGCGGCGGCGATGGTGGCGGCGGTGACGTCGTACCATTCGACCGCCACGTCGACGCCGGTGCGTCCCGAGGTCGGCGCGGTCGACGCGAGGGCGGGGGTGCTGGTGACGGTCGTCGTGGTGGCGAGCACGGCCGCGAGGGCGACGGCGCGCAGCCGGCGAGATCGTGCGGCCGGCGTGCGGTGTGAGCTCTCTAACAAGGTCGGACGTCCCTTCAGGAGGAGTCAGGAGGGCTCGTGCGGTTCGGGCACGCGGGCTCCGGCCAGGGTCTGGCCGTTGCCGCCCACGACGCCAGCATAACCCACTAAACCTATAGGATTTAAGGGTTTTTCCCGGCGGACTCGCCTCAACTCCTCGCCGCGCGGCCGGCGGCGATCGTGTCGAAGTCCGGGATGCGCCGGGCGATCGGGTCGCCGGTGAAGTCGCCGACCCAGCCGTCGTCGTCGTGGAAGAACCGGATGGCGGTGAAGTCGGGCTCGGTGCCCATGTCGAACCAGTGCGTGGTGTTCCTGGGCACGCTCAGCAGGTCGCCGGCCTCGCAGAGCACGGCGTGCACCCTGCCGTTCACGTGCAGGTAGAAGATGCCCGAGCCGGAGACGAAGTAGCGGACCTCGTCGTCGTCGTGGGTGTGCTCGTTCAGGAACTTCTGCCGGGCCGCCGTGGCGCGCTCGGGCCAGTCGGGGCTGTCGTCCGGGTGGAGTTGGGCGACGTCGACGAAGGTGTAGCCCTCCTCGGCGATGACGCGGTCGACCTCTGTGCGGTAGGCGGCCAGGATCTCGTCCTGGCCGGCGTCTTTCGCCAGGTCCTCGGCGACCGCCCAGTGGCGCAGGACGACGTCGATCTCCTTCAGTGTCGCCGCGATCTCCGTGGTGTCCTCGGTCTCCAGCAGGGTCTCGGGCTGCTCGCCGTCGGTGTAAACGGTCAGGTATGTCATGCTAGAAAAGTCTACAATACATGCATGAATTGTCGGGTATAGTCCGTTATGTGAACCTCGCACGACTTGTGGGCGCGGTGGCTCTCCTCGCCCTGGCGGGCTGCTCCCAGGGCACGCCCGCCGCCGCTCCCTCCGCTCCACCGTCTCCGTCTTCTTCATCGCCGGTCGCCGCCCCGACCGGTGCCGTGCCGGCCGAGTTCGCCGCCGGGAACGTCAGGATCGCCCTCGTCCGGCAGCTCTCCTCCGGCGACTACTTCGAGCAGTGGCTGGCCGGCGCCCAGGCCGAGGCCGAGGCGCTCAACGTGAAGCTGGAGGTCTCCAGCGGCGACGGCAACAACGACAAGCAGGCGCTCAACCTCGAACAGGCCGTCACCGCCAAGGCGGACGCGATCATCGTCGACCACGGGTTCGCCCAGACGGTGCAGCCCGCCATCAAGAAGGCGGTCGCCGCCAAGGTCCCGCTCGTCGCCTTCGACGTCGACCCGGGCGCCCCCGAGGCCGTGGCACTCACCCAGGACGATCACCAGATCGCCGAGCAGGCCCTGAGCGCGCTGAAGGCGGACACGGGCGGCTCCGGCGAGGTCGTCTACGTCTACGTCGCCGGGTTCGCGCCGCTGGACCGGCGCAACGAGACCTGGGAGCAGTTCAAGCGGGACAACCCGGGCATCAAGCAGGTGGCGCAGATCGGCGTGGTCAACAGTTCGACCGCCGCGGCCGTGGCCGACCAGGCCAAGGCGGCGCTCCAGGCCCACCCGGGCGTCAAGGCGATCTTCGCGCCGTACGACGAGTTCGCCAAGGGCGCGGCGCTGGCCGTCAAGGAACTCGGCCTGGCCGGGCAGGTGAAGATCTACGGCGCGGACGTGTCCACCGCCGACATCGGCGTCATGACCGAGCCGAACAGCCCGTGGGTGGCGACCTCGGCCACCGACCCCGCCAACGTGGGCCGGATCGCGGTGCGCGCCGCCGCCCTGCTGGTCGCGGGCGAGCAGGTGGACCGGGCGCTCACCGTGCCCCCGTCGCTGATCACGCAGAAGGGGCTGCGTGACGCGGGCATCACCGGCGTCGAGCAGCTCACCAGGGCCTTCCCCGCACTAACGACGCCCGAGGTGGCCCGCGTGCCGTGGCCGGCGTCGTGACGTTCGCGGTCACGTCCGTCTCCAAGAGGTACGGCGCCACCGCGGCCCTGTCCTCGGTCTCCCTCGGCCTGCGGCCCGGCGAGATCGTCGGGCTGATCGGCACCAACGGGGCCGGCAAGTCCACGCTCATCAAGATCCTCTCCGGCGCCACCCCGCCCAGTTCGGGGACGCTGTCGTTCGACGGGCGGCCCGTGACGTTCGGCGGGCCGCTGGACGCGCAGGCGGCGGGGGTGCAGACCGTGCACCAGAACATCGACGACGGCGTGGTCTTCGGCGCCACCGTGGCGGACAATCTCACGCTCGACACCCTGGCCGGAGGAGGGTGGTTCCGCACCCGCGCCCGGGTACGCGCCGCCGCCGCGGCCGTCGCCCCCGGCCTCGGGCTGCCCCTGGACGCGCCGGTGGAGAGCCTGCCGGCGAGCGCCAGGCAGCAGATCGTCATCGCCCGCGCGCTGGCCCGCCGGGCCCGCCTGCTGATCCTCGACGAGCCCACCTCGACGCTGTCCGAGATCGAGTCGGAGGCGCTCGCCGCCCGGGTGCGCGAGGCGGCGGCCACGGGCGTGTCCGTGCTGTACGTCTCGCACCGGCTGTCGGAGATCGAGGCTCTGTGCGATCGGGTACTGGTGCTGAGGGACGGCGAGCTGGTCGCCACGTTCGCCGCGCCGCTGGACCGCGCGGCCATCGTCGCGGCCATGCTCGGCCCCGCGGCCGGCGCGAGCCCCACGCGCACGGGCCCGCCGGCGGAGCCGGGCCAGGAGGTGCTGGTCGCCGACGGCGTACGGGCAGTGCGGGGCGGGCGCGCGTTCGGGTTCCGGGTGCGCGCGGGGGAGGTGCTGGGCGTGACCGGGCTGGTCGGGGCGGGCAAGACGGAGCTGCTCGAACAGCTCGGCGGGGCGCGTCCGCTGGTGTCGGGGAGCCTCTCGCTCGGCGGAGTGCCGTACGAGCCGAAGCACCCCCACGACGCGATCGCGGCCGGGGTGGCGCTGGCCCCGGAGGAGCGGGCGGCGCAGTCGATCGTGCCCGGCTGGTCGGTACGCGCGCACGTCACGCTGCCCTGGCTGCGGCGGCACGGCCGGTCCGGGCTGCTGGCCCGCCGCTCGGAGCACGCCGCCGCCCGGCGCGTGATCGAGCTGTTCGGCGTCCGCGGCCCAGGGCCGGAGGCGCCCATCGAGTCGCTGTCCGGCGGCAACCAGCAGAAGGTGGTGGTCGGCCGCTGGCTGGCGGGCGACCTGCGGCTGCTGGTGCTCGACGAGCCCTTCCGCGGCGTGGACGTGGCCGCCCGCGCGGACCTCTCCGGTGTCGTCAGGGAACGCGCACGGCGGACGGCCGTGGTCGTGGCCTCCTCGGACCCGCAGGAGCTGCACGGCCTGGCCGATCGGGTGCTCGTGCTGCACGAGGGCGACCTGGCGGGGGAGCTGCCGATCGCCGACGCCACGCCGGAGCGCCTGACCGCCCTCATGTCGGGCACGTCTGGTGCCACCGAGCGGGGCGGTGCGCGGTGACGGGCCTCGCGTCGGGCGTCGGCACCGCGGCGTCCGCGCGGCGCCGGGCGGCCTCCCACGCCGCGGGCCTGGCCTACCGCTACGGCCTCCTCGGCGTGCTCGCCGTCATGCTCGTCCTGTTCTCCCTGCTCAGGCCCGCCTTCGCCACCTACCCGAACGCCCTGGTCGTCCTGCAGTCCGTGGCCGTGGTCGGGATCGTCGCGCTCGGCGTCACCGTCTCCATGACGACCGGCGGGTTCGACCTGTCGGCGGGCGCCTGCGTGGGCACGGTGGTGATGGTGACCGCGCTGACCATGGTGCGGTTCAACCTGACCGGCGGCACCGCGATCGTGGCCGGCCTGCTCACCGGGCTGGTGGTGGCCGGGGTCAACGTGCTGCTGACCGTCGTCGCCAAGGTGCCCGACCTGGTGGCGACGCTGGGCACGCTGTTCCTGTTCCAGGGGCTGGCGCTGATCGTCACGGGCGGGCAGTCGGTCGCGCCCGGCATGACGGTCGACGGCGCGCCCGCCCCTGGCCGCTTCACCGAGGGCTTCGTCTGGCTGGGCAGCGGCACGATCGTCTCCGTGCCGGTTCCCGTGGTGGTGTTCGCCCTGCTCGCCGCCGCCGTGTACGTGCTGCTCAACCACACCCGGTGGGGCCGGGCACTGTACGCGATCGGCGGCAACGCCGAGGCCGCCCGCCTGGCGGGCATCCGGGTGGCCCGCTACCGCGCGCTGGCCTACGCCGTGTCGGGGGTGTGCGCGGCGGTCGCCGGGATCCTGCTGACGGCCAGGCTCGGCAGGGGCGACGTGGGGGCCGGGGACCCGTACCTGCTGCAGTCGGTCGCGGCGGCGCTGATCGGGTTCGCGGTGCTGGGCGCCAACCGGCCCAACGCGCTGGGGACCGTGGTGGGCGCGCTGTTCATCGGCGTCGCGATCAACGGCCTGACCATGCTGAACGCGCCCTACTACGCCCAGACCTTCGTCCAGGGCGCGCTGCTCGTCGGCGCGCTGGTGACCAGTTACACGCTCAGGAGGATCAGGTGAGCTACGAGCTCCTCACCGTGGACACGGTGCCCGGCTACGTCGCCGCGCGGCCCGCCCTCGCCCGCTTCGGCGCGGTCTCGCGGGTGCGGGAGGTCGGCGACGGCAACCTCAACCTGGTGTTCGTCGCCGGGACCGAGGAGGGCGGGGGGCTGGTGCTCAAGCAGGCGCTCCCGTACGTGCGGGTGGACCCCACCTGGCCCATCACCCCGGAGCGCAACGGCATCGAGGGGCGCGCGCTGCGCGTGCACAACGCGGTCGCGCCCGGCCTCGTGCCGGAGCTGTACGACACCGACGCGGAACGGCACGTCATCGCCATCGAGGACCTGTCGGACCATCGGGTGTGGCGGGGCGCGCTCAACGAGGGGCAGCGGCACGACGGCGTGGCCGGTGACCTGGGCCGGTACGTGGCGAAGGTGGCGTTCGGCACCTCGGTGTTCGGGCTCGGCGCCAAGGGGCACAAGGCGGCCCTGGCCACCGCCGCCAACCCCGAGCTGTGCGAGATCACCGAGGACCTCGTCTTCACCGAGCCGTACCTCGCCCACGAGCACAACCGGATCCTGCGGGCCAACGAGGCCGACGTGGCCGCGTACGCCGGCGACCCGGACGTGCGGGCGGCCGTCGGGGCGGCCAAGCTCGCGTTCATGACGCACGCGGAGGCGCTGATCCACGGCGACCTGCACACCGGCTCGGTGCTGGTCCGCGACGAGCCGCACTCGGCCAGGGCGTTCGACGTGGAGTTCGCGTTCTACGGGCCGGTCGGGTTCGACGTCGGCGCGCTGTGGGGCAACTACGTGCTGGCCGCCGCCCGCGCGCTCGTCCTGGGCGAGGACGCGCACGCCGCGTGGGTGCTGACGCAGGCGGCGCGGACGTGGGAGGGGTTCGCCGAGGAGTTCGCCGCGCTGTGGCCGGGCCGGGCCGACCCGCGGATCATCGACCTCGACCGCTACCTGGCCAAGGTGTACGCGGACGCGGCGCCGTTCGCCGCGGCCAAGGCCGCCCGGCGGGTCATCGGCTTCTCCTCGGTCAGCGACATCGAGACCCTGCCCGAGGACCTGCGCGTGCGGGCCATCCGCGCCGTGCTGGCCGCGGCCAGGCTGCTGCTCGCCCCGGAGGCCCGGCGGGGCGAGCCGAAGCCGCTGTTCGACCGGGTGGGCCAGGTCCTGGCGGAGGCGGGCAGGTGATCGGCGCCCCCGCCGCGCGTGGCGGGGGCCGTCAGGCGACGGCCAGCGCGTAGGCGAGCAGCCACTCGACGCACTCGGTGACGTGCCTGGCGTGCTTCAGGTCGGCGCCCCACACGTACAGGCCGTGGTCGGCCACGATCACGGCAGGCGTGCGCGGGTCGTACCCGGACTCGAACCAGTCGCCCAGCTCCCGCATGTCCTGGCTGTTGCCGATCACCGGGATCCGCACCTCGTCGTCGTGCGCCAGGCGGCCGATGCCCTTGAGCGTCTCCACGTCCCGCAGCAGCACCCCGTCCGGCCAGCGCCGCCCGGCCACGACCGCGTTGAGCGCGTGCACGTGCACGACCGCGTCGGCGCCGGTCAGCGCCGCGACCCGGGCGTGCAGCCCGGCCTCGGCGGACGGCCTGAGCGGCGCGACCCCCTCCACCACGACGGCCTCCCCGCGCGAGCCGACCACGGCCACATCGGTGGGCAGCAGCTCGCCCTTGTCCAGCCCGCTGGCGGTGACCGCCAGCCGCAGCGGCTCGCGGGAGACCACCTCCGAGAGGTTGCCGGAGGTGCCGCGCATCCACCCGAATCCGGTGAATCTGGCCGCCTCCACCGCCAGCCTGGCTCCCGCCGCGTGCACTTGGTCGGCGACGAGGGTCGTGTCGGCGCTCATATGGTCAGCTCCTCGAAGGTCGTGATCACGGGATGGACGCCGAACGGCGTGCCCTCGTTCGGCTCGCCCGGTCTGCGCACTCCGGTCGTGCCCCAGCCGGCCGCCGCCGCGGCGTCCAGCTCGGCCGGTACGTCTGACAGGAACAGCAGGTCAGCGGGGTCGCCCAGGGTCCGCGCGATCCGGACGTAGGAGGCAGGCTCCCGCTTCGGCCCCGCGTTCACCGTGTCGAACCAGTGCCCGACCAGCACGGACAGGTCCCCGTACGCCGTGTTGGCGAACCACGGCCGCTGGCTCGTCACCGACCCCGACGAGAACACCGCCAGCCCGTGCCCCGCCGCGTGCCAGGCCCGCAGCGCGGGCGGCACGTCGGGGAAGAAGTGGGCGGTCAGCTCGCCCGCGGCGAACCCCTCCGCCCAGATCCGGCCCTGGAGCGTCTTCAACGGCGTGGCCTTGACGTCGCCGTCCATCCAGCCGTGCAGCACCTTGACGGCCGCCGCCGTCGTGGCGGCGCCGAGTTCGGCGAGGACCGCGCGCACCTCGGGGTCGTCGCGGTGGGCGTCGAGGTACGGGCCCAGCCGGGGCCGCGCGTAGGCGTACAGGCCGACGTGGACGGACTCCGTCGAACTGGTCGTCCCCTCGATGTCGATCACGATCACGGTCACCGGGTCAGCACCTCCACGAAGTCGGCCACGAACCGCCGCGCGTCCACGGCGGTGATCACCCGGGTGGGCGGCGCGGGCTCGTACGGGAAGGCCGGAGGCAGCCCGTCGTGCGTGCGCATCAGCCTGGCGCGGTGCAGGAAGCCGTCGCCGCGCACGTTCACCGGGCCGTCGGCCCAGGCGGTGGCGTACGCGGGGTCCAGCAGGATGCCCGCGGCCAGCGGGTCGTGCAGCGGGATGATCCTGCGGCCCCACTCGTTCTGGTAGAAGTCCAGGTACGCGTCCAGGATCTCGGTCGCGAAGCGGGCCGTGGGCGTGCCGGCGGCGCGCAGGGCGGCGATGGCGTGCTCGTCCAGGATCGTGCCCGCCGTCACGTTCACGCCCACCATGACCAGCTCGCGGCGCGGCGCGGCGAACACGGCCCTGGCCGCGTCGGGGTCGTTGTTGATGTTGGCGTCGATCATCAGCAGCGTGCCCGGCGGGGCGTAGGGGCCCGAGCCGCCCATGAGCACCACCGAGCGGTACCTGGTGAACAGCTCGGGGTCCAGGCGCAGGGCCAGCGCCAGGTTGGTGAGCGGGCCGAGCGCGAGCAGGTCCAGCTCGCCAGGACGCTCGTTCGCCAGGCGTACCAGCAGCTCGGGGCCGGTCTCGGCGGCCACCCGGGGGAGCGGGCGGTCGTGGCCGAGGTCGCCCAGGCCGTCCTTGCCGTGCACGTACCCGGCGATGTGGGCGGGGCCGCGCAGCGGCTCGGCGGCGCCCCTGGCGACGGGGACGTCCAGGCCGAGCAGACCGGTGACGTACCCGATGTTGCGGGTGGCGTCCTCCTCGGCGCAGTTGCCGTACACCGACGTGATCGCGACGATCTCGGCGTCGGGGCGGCCCGCCAGGTACAGCAGGGTGTGGGCGTCGTCGATGCCGGTGTCGGTGTCGACCACGACGTGTCTCACGAAAGCTCCTTGGGGTGGTGGACGCCGCGCTCGGTCACGATGCGGGTCACGAGGTCGGGCGGGGTCACGTCGAAAGCCGGGTAGTAGCCGGTCACGCCGTCGGCGGCGGTGCGCACGCCGAGCGCGTGCAGCACCTCGTCGCCGTCGCGCCGCTCGATCACCACGTCGGCGGCCGTCCTGGCCTGCGGGTCGGGGGCGTCGACCAGCGCGTAGAACGGGACGCCGAACGCCTTGGCCGCCAGCGCGACGCCGAGCGTGCCGACCTTGTTGATCACATGGCCGTCCAGCGTCACCCGGTCGGCGGCGGTCAGCGCGACGTCGGCCAGCCCGTCGGACAGGGCGGCGGCGACCATCCCGTCGGTGATGAGGGTCGGCCGGTAGCCCATCTCGACCAGCGTCGCCGCGGTCAGCCTGGCGCCCTGCAGGTAGGGCCGGGTCTCGGTGCAGACGAACTCCAGCCGTTTGCCCGCCCTCTGCGCCGCCCGTACCGTCGCGATCAGGTACGCGTCGGCCCAGCAGTGGGTGAGCACGCGCGTGCCGTCGGCGAGCAGCGAGGCGGCGTGCTCGCCGAGCGCGGCGCTGCGCGCCCGGTAGCCGTCGTCGTGCTCCCGCGCCGCCGCCTCCACCGCCGCGACCAGCTCGTCCCCGGCCAGTTCAGCGGCGTTCACGGTCGCCGACAGGACGGCGTGGACGGCGTCCCTGATGTGGTTGTTCGTCGGCCGGGTGGCGACCAGCCGGGCGCCCACGGCCCGGAGCCTGGCCGCGGCCGCCTCCGGCGGGTCCCGCCGGGCCTCGCGTGCCCCGAGCACCAGGCCGGCCGTGGTGGCGAACAGCGGCCCCGAGCTCTGGGTCACCATCCGTTCGACGGCAACGGCCACGTCCTCGCTGGTGGCACAGCGCACCCAGCGCACCTCGAACGGATAGACCCGGCGGTCGAGGATCTCCACCGCGTCGTCCGTCAGCCGTACCGAGTCGGCCAGCACCGGCCCGCTCATACCGTTCTCTCCTTGTCACGACGCGTCGCCGCCGCCACGACCAGGGCCAGCAGCGTGATCAGATAGGGGGCTGCGTCGGCCGCCTGCTGCGGCAGCCCGAACCCCTGCAACCGGAAGCCCAGCGCCTCGGCCGCCCCGAACAGCAGGCACGCGCCCAGCCCGAGCCACGGCCGGGCGCCGGCGAGCATGACCGCCACGACGGCCACCCACCCCCGCCCCGCGCTCATCCCCTCGCTGAACAGCGTCACGTTGCCCAGCGCCAGTTGCGCCCCGCCGAGCCCGCACAGCGCCCCCGCCCCCAGCACCGCGGCGTGCCGGTACGCCGGCACGCGCAGCCCGATCGACTCGGCCGCCTCCGCGTGCTGCCCGATGCCGCGCAGCCGCAGCCCCGACCTGGTCCGTCCGAGCCACCACGAGGCCCACACCACCAGCAGGAACGCGACCGGCACCAGCGGCGACTGCGGCCCCAGCACCGGCACGTCCAGCCCGAGCGCGGCCAGCGTGGGCAGCCCGGACAGGTCGGGGGAGCTGAAGGTGCCGCCGCTGCCGAACACCTGCCGCATGAGGAACGCGGTCAGCCCGAGCGCGAGCAGGTTCGTCCCCACCGCCACCACGACCGGATCCGCGCGGAACGTCACCGCGGGCACCGACAGCGGCGCGGCGTAGAGGACGGTGGCGAGCACCGCGCCCGCCACGCCGAGCCAGGCGCTGCCCGTCGCATGGCTGAACAGCACCGCCGTGAACGCACCCCACAGCAGTTGCCCCTCCAGCGCCATGTTGAACACGCCGGACACCGAGCACAGCAGCCCGCCCAACGCCGCCAGCACGACCGGAGCGGTGGCGGTCAGCACCGCCGCGAGGAAGGTGTTCATCCGCGCCTCCCCACGGGGGCTGGTGCGGCCGCCGGGAACCCGTTCACGCGCGCCTCCCCGCCGACCGGCCCCGCACGACCGCGCCCACCGCGACGATCACGATGATCAGGCCCTGCACGATCTGGGTGAGCTGGCTGGGCACCCCGGCCTCCCGCTCCATGCCCTGCCCGCCGGCCTGCAGGATCGTCAGCAGCGCCACCGCCCACGGGACCGCGGGCGGGCGGCCGGCCGCCAGCAGCACGGCCGCGATCGCGGTGAACGTGTAACCGGGCGCGCTCAGCGCGCCGTCCACGAAGCGGTACGGCGGGCCGAGCACGATCAGGCCGCCGACCACCCCCGCGAACGCCCCGCCCGCGGCCAGCGTGACAGCGGCCAGCCGGTCCACGCGTACGCCGCCGTACCTGGCGAACTCCCGGTTCGCGCCGAGTGCCCGGATCTCGTAGCCGGGGACGGTACGCGCGTCGGCGTACAGCCACAGCGCGGTCAGCACGGCGACCACGGGCAGCGCGATCGTGACGTACGAGCCGGCCCCGAACGCCGGGAGCCGGGCGGCCTCCGGCAGCAGCGGCGTCTGCGCCAGCCCCGTGCCCGGCTCGGCCAGCGGGAACCTGGCGAGGTAGGAGGCCAGCGAGACGGCCGGGGCGCTCAGCAGCAGCGTGCTGACGATCGCCGGGACGCCGAGCCTGGTGCGCAGCGGGGCCGACAGCCCGGCCAGCAGCGCTCCGGCCAGCGCCGCGCCCAGCAGCGGCACCACGTACGAGCCGCCGGCGTGCAGGGCGAGCGCCGCCGCCGCGATGCCGCCGAGCGCCAGTTGGCCGTCGCCGCCCAGGTTGAACTCGCCCGCCCGCAGCGGGATCGCGAACGCCACGGCCATGCCGAGCGTGGGGACGTACGCCGCGAGCGTGTACTCGAAGTTGCCGTCCATGAGCGCGCCCCGCAGCAGCGCGGGGTAGGCGAGCGACGGGTCGACCCCGACGACGACCATGACCAGCGTGGTCAGCGCCAGCGCGCCCACCACGGACAGCACGGCGGGCGACAGCACCAGCCGCCGCACGACCGCCCACCCCCGCCCGCCCTTGGCCTCCGCCTCGCGGGCGGGGGCGGGGGTGCCCGTCGGGTTCTCGACCCTGGTCATCCGGCCGCCTCCTCAGCGCCGCCGGTCGGCTGGGGGAGGGTGGCGCCGGTCATGGCGGCGCCGAGGCGTTCGTCGGTGGCCTGCGACACGGGCAGCTCGGCGACCACGCGGCCCTCGAACATGACCAGCACCCGATCGGCCAGGGCCCGTAGCTCGGACAGCTCGCTCGACTGCAGCAGCACGGCCCGCCCGGCGTCGCGGGCGGCGGCCAGCAGGGCGTGGATCTGCTCCTGCGCGCCGACGTCCACCCCCTGGGTCGGCTCCTCGACCACCAGCACGGGCGTGTCCCTGGACAGCTCCCTGGCCAGCACCGCCTTCTGCGCGTTGCCGCCGGACAGGTGCGCGATCGGCGCACGTACCGAGGAGGCGCGGATGGAGAAGCGCTCCACCAGCGCCGCGGCCCGCCGCCGCACCTGGGCCGGGCGCAGGCGGATGCCGTGCTGCGCGCCCATCAGCAGGTTGTCGGCCAGCGACATGGCGGGCGCGGTCGCGCGTCCCGCGCGGTCTCCTGGGACGTAGGCCACCCGCCGCTCGTTGCCGGCCTCGACGGGCCGGCCGCCCAGGAGCACCGTGCCCGAGCCCGCCCGGCGCAGCCCGGTGACGGTCTCGACCAGCTCGCGCTGCCCGCTCCCCGCCACACCCGCGAGCCCGACGATCTCGCCGGCCCGCACCCCGAACGACACCCCGGCCACCGCCGCCACACCGTCCCGGTCGCGGACCCACAGGTCCCGCACCTCCAGCAGGGCGGAACCCGCCTCCCCGGCCCTCGCCCCGGCCTTCACGCCGACCACCGCGGCCTCCACCGGAGCGAGTCCCGCCGACGCGGCGTCCACCGGAGCGAGTCCCGTCGGCGCGGCCTCCACCGGTTGCCGACGCTCCTGACGGGCGGTGCCGAGCGAGCGGCCGATCATGGCCCGGACCAGCTCGTCCGCCGACGTCTCCGCCGTGGCGAACCGCCCGGTCACCCGGCCCCCGCGCAGCACCGTGACCCGGTCGCCGGCCGCCAGCACCTCCTCCAGCTTGTGCGTCACCAGCAGCACTGACACGCCCTCGGCGGCGAACTCCCTTACGGTCAGGAACAGGCTGTCGGCCTCGCCCGGGGTGAGCACGGCGGTGGGCTCGTCGAGGATGAGCACCTCGGCCCGCCGGTAGAGCGCCTTCAGGATCTCCACCCGCTGCCGCACGCCCACCGGCAACTCGCCGACGCGGGCCGCCGGGTCCACGCCGAGCCCGTACCGTCCGGCCAGCTCCGCCACCGCCTCGTGCGCGGCCGTCCGGTCGAGCACGCCGCGTCGCACCGGCTCGGCGCCGATCACCACGTTCTCCGCCACGCTGAGACCGGGAAAGAGCCGCAGGCGCTGATGGACCATGCCGAGCCCGTGCGCGATGGCGTCGGCGGGGGAGCGCAACCGTACGGGCACGCCCGCGCGCAGCACCTGCCCGGCGTCCGGGCGGTGCAGCCCGTACAGGATGGACATCAGCGTGGACTTGCCCGCGCCGTTCTCCCCGACGACGGCGTGCACCTCGCCCCGCTCGACGGTCAGGTCGATCCCGTCGTTGGCCAGGACGTCGCCGAAGCGCTTGGTGATGCCGGCCAGCTCGACGGAGGGCGCACGAGCGTGATCGTTCATCCGGCCAAGGGGTCCGTGACCGTGATCCGGCCCGCCACGATGTCGTCGCGGACCTGCTTGACCTTCGTGACCACGTCGGGGTTCGACGCGACCGTGCAGCCCGAGGAGGCGAGGTCGGCGTCGAGGGCGTTGACCCCGACACCGCCCTCCTTCAGCCCGTACACCTTGACGCCGCCCGCCTTGCCCGCCGCGATGTCCTTGATGGCGGCGAGTTCGGCCACGTCGACGTGCTTGAGCACGTTGTCGATGATGGTGCCGGCGCTCTGCGCGCACTGGTTGACGTCCACGCCGAACGCCTTGGCCCCGGAGGCCGCCGCCGCCTCGAAGACGCCCTGGTTGCCGGCGGACGCCGCGGCGGCCACGATGTCGACCCCCTGGCCGGTGAGCGTCTGCGCCTGCGACTTGGCCCTGGCCGGGTCGCTGAACGGGTTGTTGCCGCCGACGTAGAGCGGCGTGCCGGTGACGGAGGGCTTGACGGACTTGGCGCCGGCGAAGAACGGATCGATCCACCGGTGCACGAACGGCGAGTCGAGCGCCGCCACCACGCCCAGCTTGCCGCTCTCCGACAGCAGGCCCGCCTCGACCCCGGCGAGGTAGGCCGCCTCGTGCTCCTTGAACGACACGCAGGTCAGGTTGGGGGCCTGTTCCTTGGCGCACGAGTCGACCTGGAGGAACTGCTGGCCGGGCTGCTGCTTGGGTACGGTGGCGAACAGGTCGTCGAAGGAGAAGCTGACCCCGACGATCACGGTTGGCTTCGCCCTGACGGCGGCGTCGAGGTTCTGGGCGATGCTCGTGGGGTCCTTGCTCTCGTACAGCTTGAACGAGGCGCCGATCTCCTTCGCCGCGGCCTCCGCGCCCTTGACGCTGAGCTGCAGGAAGCTGTTGGTCCCCACGGGGTTGGGTGTGATCAGGATGACGGACTTCCCGGGGGAGGCGGCCGGCTGACCGGCTCCGCCGCAGGCCGTGAGGGCGAGCGCGGCGGTAACCAGCACGGACGCCAGGGAGATGGTGCGCATAACGACGAATATAACATGTATATCCAGTAGGAAATGTTGATAATGGAACGACCGGATTTGCCGGGCCGGGGAACCGCGGCGGCCGAGCCCGCCGGCCCGGCGGGCGCCGTGGTCAGGTCGTTCGCCGGGCCCCGGAAGTCATCCGGTCAGCGAAGGGCCCTTTCCAGCTCCGCCTTGGTCATCTTGGAGCGGCCCCTGATCTTGCGGCGCCGGGCCTCGGCGTAGAGCTGGTCCTTGGTACGCCCGCCCGCACCGGAATGCGAGCGCAGCCCGCCCCGCCGGCTCGACGAGATGTCGTGGAGGGACGTCCGGCTCGCGATCCGGGATTCGCCCGCCCTGGCCCGCTCCTTGTTCACGGTACGGGCGGCGATCTCGGTCGCGCGCCTGGCGCTCTCCCCGCGCCGCAGCTCACTGTCCCTGATGGCCTCGTACTGCCGTTCTCTCTTCGGGCTCGATCCGCGAGGCATCTCTCCCCCTCGTGCAGACAGTTCAGACGTGGTGCCCCTACCCGGACGAGGCCCGCGAAACAGTGAGCGGGCTGGTGTAGTCGCGGCCGGCCCGGGGAGATGTGTACGGATGGGAGCGGCGCTCACGGCTGAAGCACTCGCGGGCCAGGGGTGGGTCCAACTGCGCGAGCTGGGCCTGGCCCTGCTGCTGTCCGCCGCGATCGGGCTGGAGAGGGAGATCCGGCAGAAGAGCGCCGGGCTGCGTACGCACACGCTGGTCGGCTTCGCCTCGGCGCTGATCGTGCTGGTCTCCAAGTACGGCTTCGGCGACGTGCTCGGCGACCACGTCGTGCTCGACCCCTCCCGGGTGGCCGCCCAGATCGTGGCCGGGATCGGGTTCATCGGCGGTGGCCTGATCTTCGTCCGGCGGGATGTGGTGCACGGCCTGACCACCGCCGCGGTGGTGTGGCTGACCTGCGCGGTCGGCATGGCCGCCGGAGCCGGGCTGTGGCTGCTGGCCATCGCCGTGACCATCGGTCACTTCGTGGTCATGTTCGTCTTCAACGAGCTGACCGGACGCCTGCCCCGCTCGAAGTACACCCAGTCGCGACTGCACCTGACCTACCTCAACGAACGGGGCGCGCTCCGGCGGGTCCTCGCCACCTGCACCGACAGGGGCTTCGTCATCGCGGAGCTGACCGTCGAGCGCGAGCACGAGCACCGCGACCCGGGGATCAGCTCGATCCTGCTCCTCGTGCAGGGCCCTGGGTCGATCCGCGACCTCGCCACCGAACTGGCGGAGATCGACGGCGTGCTCACGGTCTTCAGCTCCGATCTCGGCGCGCCGGCCCCGTGACGCGAGCGGCGGGCGGTGCGGTGGTCACGAGCGCAGAGCCGCGTCGATCTTGGCCTTGAGGTTGTCGTAACTGGGCTCGACGTCCAGCAGCACGCCGTTGAAGAAGATCGTGGGAGTGCCCTGCACGCCGAGCGCGAGCCCGTCGCCCTGGTCCTTCTTGACCCGTTCCGCCGTCGCGGGCGCGTCGAGGTCGCGCTTGAAGGCCGTCAGGTCGAGCCCGGCCTGCTCGGCCAGGTCGAGGAAGAACGCCTCCTTGGACTCGGTCGCCTCACCCCACTGCGGCTGCGTCTCGAACAGCTTGGCGTACATCGCCTCGAACTTGCCCTGCTGGGCGGCGGCCTCGGCGACGCGCGCGGCGAGGTCGGCGTTGCGGTGGCCGGGCATCGGGAAGTAGCGGACGACCAGGTTGACGCGCCCGGCGTACTCGGCGCGGATGCGTTCCATGTGCGGGAAGACCGCGCCGCACCCCTCGCACTCGAAGTCGAGGAACTCCACCAGCGTGACCTTGCCGTCGGCGGCCGTGGAGAGCCGGTGGCTGTCCTCGCGCACGAGGAACTGCGGGGGCACGGCCTGTCCCGAGGAGACGGCGACCGGCGCCTCCGCGCGCCCGCCGCCGAACACCACGACCGCGGCCACGATCAGCGCCAGGATGAGCGCCACGACCGCGCCGATGCCGAGGCTGATCTTGAGATTCGTTGTCATCTTCCGCTCTCCGTGGACAGGGCTTCGTGGGCAGGGGTCATGGGTCTTTCGGCCGTCGGTCCTGGCCCGGCTCCGCGCCGTCGTTGTTCCCGCGGCGCCGGGAGCCGCTCCTTCGGCGTGCCGCCCGGCTCGTCCACCCCCGCCACCTCCGCTTCTATGGAACGTAGAACTTCTACAGTATGTCGAATATGTCGGCCATAAGAGGTGGCCCGCTGGGTGTCAGTACATGGAGACGTGGACGTGATCCTGGTGGTTGGCGGTGACGCCGCCCCGGCTCGACATGGCCTTCCAGCCCGAGCCCTGCCAGATCCGCTGGTAGAAGATCACGTACTTGATGCCGAGGCGGGAGGCGTTCTTGGTGGCCCACGCCGCCAGCGCGTCGCCCTCGGCCTTCTGGGCGGGGGAGGGCCAGGCGCCGCCGCTGGTGATCATGAAGTCGCAGGCGCGGCCCTGGGGATGCTCGCCGCCGTCCTGGAGCGAGCGGTAGCAGCCGGTGCCTGCGAGCCTGAACCGCTGCTCGACCTGGTCGCGAACCATCCGGGTGCGG
Organism: Nonomuraea sp. NPDC051298; assembly: GCF_055586305.1. Classification (NCBI taxonomy): domain Bacteria; kingdom Bacillati; phylum Actinomycetota; class Actinomycetes; order Streptosporangiales; family Streptosporangiaceae; genus Nonomuraea; species Nonomuraea sp. NPDC051298. Next base: position 118,859 of record NZ_JBVJIM010000010.1, on the reverse strand, counting down.
GGCGTGATGTTGTCGGCCCCGGACGGCAGCTCCGGTGCCCAACTGCCGTCGGATCCCCGTACGCCGGGCGCGACCAGCAGGCGGTCGATCCGGTCCTGGATCTTGGTGACGAGCTTCTCGGCCCGCTGCCGCTCGGCGCGCAGCTTGCTTCCCCGGTCGCGAAGCTCGCGTGCCTTCGCCGTGGCGTCGTTCTGGGCGCGGCGGCGGGTGTCGCGCGCGGTGGCGTACCGGCCGATGATCGCCTGCTGGTTCTGTGCCCGCAGGCGCAGGATCGCCGCCGCGTGCAGGCGGTCACCCGGGTCGCCCGCGCCCGGCGGGAGGCCGAAGGGCTGCGGCGGGTTCTGGTAGACGAGGGCGGCCAGCTCGGAGATCTGCCGCCGGGCAACCTCGTAGTCGCGCTCGGCGGTCTTCAGCCGGGCCGCGGCCGAGCGTTCCGCCCGCTCCGCCGCGGCGAGCGCCACCCGGTTGGCGTTGTAGTCGGCGGCGACGGCGTCGAAGTCCTTCTGCAACCGGCCCAACTGCTTGCGGAGCTGTTCGGCGGTGGGCTCGGGGGCGGCCGTCGCCGGTCCCGCGAGGAGCGCCATCGCCGCGATCAGCGCGTACGCGGGCATGAGTCGTGAGCCCGGCCGTCGAGCCGCCACCGACGTCCCCTCCCTCTTTGTTTCTACGTAGCGTAGAAGTAAGAAGGAGTGTACGGGGCCGGACCGCCGGTGGCGGAGTCAGACCGTGATGCCCACCCAAGGCGCGATCAGCACGGCCATCGGACCGCCGACCAGCAGCACCGCCACCCCGGCCGCGACCAGCCGGGCGATCACGGCTCGGCCCCGTCCCGTCCGCCGAGCGCCTCCCGCAGGGCGGCGGCCACCTCGGGCGACACCGTCCCGACGAACCGCTGTACGGCCGCCGCCACGTCTCCCGCCTCGTCGAGCGCGGCGCGCATGGCCTCGGCCACGAACGCGTCCTTGCCGGCGGTGGCCTTGTACAGGTGCGCTCGCCCGACCCGCTCACGGGAGACCATGCCCTTGTTCGCCAGCCGCATCAGGACGGTCAGCACGGTCGTGACCGCGGGCTCCGAGGGCAGACCGGCCGCCAGGTCGTGGGCGAACAGACCGTGCGGATGCCGCCACAGCGCTTCCATGATCGATCGCTCAAGGTTCCCGAGCTGCACCGGCGGCCTCCACGTGCGCTTCTACTCGGAGTAGAAGGCTACTGCGCGTACGGTCGATCGCCAATGGGCGCCGACACGGCGGCTACGCGGTGGGTTTCGCCGGTTGCAGCCCGGCCAGGAGGTTGAACGCGCCCGTCAGGAGGTTGAGCGCGACCAGCCCCGGCAGCTCCGCGATGATCCGGTCGCTCCAGCCGTGGGCGCGCAACTCCGCGACGTCCTCATCGGTGATCGAGGAGGGCTGCGCGAGCACGCGTACCGCCACCGCGACGAGCGCGGCCTCCCTGGCGTCGGTGGACGTGCCCTGCCTGGCCAGCGCGATGTCGGTGTCGCTGAGCCCGGCGGCGCGGGCGGCCTCGGTGTGCGCCTGGAGGCAGGTGCCGCAGCCGATGCGTTCCTGTACGGCGAGCGAGATCTTCTCGCTGAGCGCACGCGGCAGCTTGACGCGGTTCATGGCCCGCGAGAAGCCCAGGTACCCCTCCAGCAGCGCGGGGGAGTGGGCCATCGTGGCGACCATGTCTCCCACGCCGCCCCTTCTGCCGATGATGTCGTTCAGCAGGTCTTTGGACCTGCCGGGCGCGTCAGCGGGTTCGAGCCGGGTCAGGCGTCTCATGCGTCCTCCCAAATGCTCATCGATGTACCATACCCCCCTACCGTACATTGGAGTGAGTGACGTGATGGAACGACTGCTGGTCGAACACCTGTCCCGCTGGCTCGGCGACCGGCCGGCGGCCACCGGGCTGAGCATCGTCGGCGCGCCCGAGCGTGACCGCCCCGGCTGGGACGGCCGGATCCACCCCGTGCTCGGAGTGTCGAGCCCCGAGGGCGGCGTGCTGTCGGTCCCGCCGCACGCCGCCGCGACCGTGACCGAGCAGTACGCCAAGGACCGGGACCTCGCCGTACTGGGGCCGCGGATCCCCACCATGGTGGGCTTTCCCGAGCGTGGCTGGTTCACCGCCGTCTACCGCTGGACCACCCGCCCCGCGCCCCTCCCCGACGCCGGGACCTGGGTTCCCGCCGACGCGCCCGAGGTGCCGGGCTGGCTCCGTCCGTTCGGCGGGGACGTCCTGGTGGCCACGGACGCTGTGACCGGGGAGCACCTGGCGGGAGTCGGTGTGAAACGACACGACTCCTACGGCCACGAACTCGCCGTCGTCACCGCCCCGCACGCACGCGGCCGGGGCCTGGCCCGCAGGCTCGTCGCGCAGGCGGCCAGACGCGTGCTGGACGAGGGCGTCCTGCCCACCTACATGCACGACCCCGAGAACCGGGCCTCCGCCGCGGTCGCCGAGGCCGCCGGCTTCGACGACCGGGGCTGGCACGCCTTCGGCGCCACCGAGGCCCGCTGACCACGCCGGCGCCGGCCGACACGGGACTATGGGTGCGGCTCACATTGACCCGCACCTCTCCGGCGGGCGAACGTGACTCATCCGAGCTTCCTGGGAGGTCTGATGAGACGACGTTCGTGGGGACGAGTGGCCGCGGCCCTCGCGTTGTCGGCCGGAGCGCTGTTCACGACACCCGCCGCCGCGAACGCGACGGCGTCGGTGACGCTGGAGGCCACCTACACCTCGGGCCTGGAGAACGGCTGGTCGCTCGTCGAACGCTACAAGGACAACTCCACCGGGTTCCAGGCCGAGGCGTACCCGTCCGACGGGCGTGGCGACCAGAAGGGGCAGACCAGGCGCCTGTTCGGTGACGTCGCCCGGCCGCACTCCTCGCGCTTCCTGCTCTACCACGCGCCGGGCTGGCAGACGGGCGTCAAGAGCACCCCCGTGCTGCTGGTGCACGGCGCCAACCAGAACGCCGATCTGGCCTGGGCCAACCCCAACGCCGCCGGCGCGTACGGCTGCGGCCAGGCCACCTGCCCCACCACGGGCCTCATGCAGCACCTCACCGGGCAGGGCTACAAGGTCTTCGCGATCGGCTTCCCGCACGCCACAGGCGACGGCCACTACTGGGCCGAACAGATCCACGACGCCGTCGCCAGGATCCAGGCGAAGACCGGTGCGGCGCAGGTCGACGTGATCGGCTGGTCGAAGGGCGCGTTCAACGCCCGCATGTACGTCTCGTCGCTACGCAAGTCGTGGGGCACGGCCTACGCGGGCGGCGTCAGGAAGCTGATCCTCGTCGGCGGGCCGAACAAGGGCTTCGACTGGGGTTACCGGCACGGCTGGACCCACGATTTCGCCATCTTCCCCGAGTGCGGGGGCTCGCTGAACGCGCCCGCGCCCCACAGCCAGATGGTCTGTTACGGCCTGTGGCGCAACCATCCCGAGCTGAGCTACGAGGGCGACGCCTACCCGGGCTCCGACGACATGCTCTACCGCTGGGACGACGTCTACCCGCTGCCCACCGTCGAGCAGGACTGGTACACCACCTATTACGGCGGCACCGGCTTCTACACCGCAGGCCGCGGCATCCAGTGGGCCATCGACAGAGGCTCGCTGGTGCAGCCCCTCATCAACGCGGGAACCCCGTCGAGCGTCCCGGTCTACCAACTGTGCGGCAACATGCCGGACATGGCGCTGATGCACAACGAGCACACCGGGCCGTCCGACGGCGCTGTCTTCGTCGCGAGCTGCACCGCGCCCGACGGCGTCGCGAACCGGGCCGCGACCGCGACGCTGCCGCTCAACCACCTCAAGCTCGGCTGGTCCCCGACCGCCATGTCCCAGCTCACCACCTGGCTCGGCTGAGCGTCCAGCGGGCCCGCGCGGCCGGCCTGATCACCTGCTGAGCGGTGGTCAGGTCGGCGGTGGCGGTCAGGCCAGTGGGGCGGTGGCGAACTCCTTCATCCCCTCGGTGAACCCGATCCCGGCCTGGTAGCCGAGTTCGACGGCCGCCCGCTGCGGCGAGGCCACGATGTGGCGAACGTCCCCCAGCCGGTACTCCCCGGTGGTCACCGGTTCGGGGCCGCCCCGCTGCGCCGCCAGCGCCGCGGCCATCTCCCCGACCGTGTGGGGCTCCCCGCTGGCGATGTTGTAGGCGGTCAGCGTTCCCGGCTCGCCGCCGGTGAGGGCGGCCACGTTCGCCTCGGCGACATCGCGGACGTGGACGAAGTCGCGCCTCTGCCCGCCGTCCTCGAACACCCGCGGTGCGCGACCCGCCTCCAGCGCCGACCGGAAGATCGCCGCGACGCCCGAGTACGGCGTGTTCCTCGGCATCCTGGGGCCGTAGACGTTGTGGTAGCGAAGGGCGGTCGCCGTGCCGCCCGTCTCCCTCGCCCAGTTCGCGGCGAGATGCTCCTGCGCCAGCTTGGTGGTGGCGTACGCGTTGCGCGGGTCCGTCGGCGCGTCCTCGTCGATGGCGACGAAGGCCACGCCCGCACCGCAGCGGGGACAGCGGGGCTCGAAGGACCCGCGCGCCAGGTCCGCGGTGGAGCGAGGGCCGGGACGTACCCGGCCGTGCCGGGCGCAGTCGTAGGCGCCCTCGCCGTAGACCACCATCGAGGACGCCAGCACCAGCCGCCCGACGCCGTGCTCCGCCATCGCGGCCAGCAGCACGGCCGTGCCGAACACGTTGACCGAGGCGTAGTCGGGCAGGTCAGCCACGTCCACGCCGAGCCCGACCTTGGCCGCCTGGTGCACGACCACGTCGGCGCCCGGCAGCAGCCGATCGAGAACGGCCCTGTCGCGCACGTCGTCGCCGGAGCGAAGGTCGAGACCGTTCACCTCGTGGCCGCGCGCCTCCAGCGCCTCGGCCACGTGGCTCCCGATGAACCCCGCCGCACCCGTCACCAGCGCCTTCGTCATCGCCATGCTCCGATTCACGTGGTCCCGTCCTGACGGGCCAGGACCCGGCGCATGTCGCCGATCGCCCGCAGGGTGCCGCGTACCGTGCCGGTCACCTTCGACCTGCCCGCGCGGGGCAGGTAGTCCACCTCTGTCTCCTGGATGTGCCAGCCCGCCGCCCCGGCACGCAGCACCATCTCCAGTGGATAGCCGAATCGCCGGTCGACCAGCCCCAGCCGGAGCAGCGCGACGCGCCCGCACGCCCGCATCGGCCCCAGGTCGTGCAGCGCGGCACCGGTACGGCGGCGCAGCCTCCTGGCCAGTACGGCATTGCCGAGCCGGGCGTGCGCCGGCCACGACGCTCCCGGCCGCAGGACACGACGGCCGAGAACGAGGCCGGCCGCACCGGCCACGACGGGCTCGCTCACCCGGGGCAACTGCCGCGGGTCGAGCGACGCGTCGGCGTCCATGAAGCACACGACGTCGGAGGTCGCGGCCATCAGCCCGGCGTGGCAGGCCGCGCCGAAGCCGCGCAGGGGCTCGCACACCACCGTCGCGCCGAGCCCGGCCGCGATCTTCGCGGATCCGTCGGTGGAGCCGTTGTCGACCACGATCGGGCGAAAGCCGTCCGGCATCCGCCCGAGCACCCACGGAAGGGCCGCCGCCTCGTTCAGGCAGGGCAGCACCACGTCGATCTCCCGCTCGGTCTCCGTGTCGGTCTCCGCGCCGGTTTCCAGGTCGATCTCCACGTCGCCGACGCTAACGCGGCTCCTCGGTCCGCATCCCCGCGCGAAGATCCGCCTTTTCCGAGAAATGACCAGCTCAGACCCGCTACCAGGACCGCAACGCGGACGACGGCGTCGACCGTGGCCTGAGCGGGGCCGGGAGCCGGGCCCGAGTTCGCCCGGTGCGGCCGGACGGGAGCCGGGCGGCCGAGGCACGCGGGCTCGCGCCGTGCGGCCCTACGCTGATCGCATGTCACGAACCCTGCGACTGTTGATCACCGGCGGCGGCACCGGTGGTCACACCTATCCGGCCCTGACGACCCTGACGGCCGTCCGGCGCCGGCAGGTGCCGCACGACGTGCTCTGGGTGGGCACCGCCAACGGCCTGGAGGCGCGGATCACCGCCGAACACGGCATCCCCTTCAAGGCCATCACCACCGGCAAGCTACGCCGCCGCCCCAACCTCAAAGAGCTGGGCACCAACCTCGCCGACGTGTTCCGCATCCCCGTCGGCGTCCTCCAGGCCGTCGGGCACGCCGCCCGCTACCTGCCCGACGTGGTGCTGTCGACAGGAGGCTACGTCGCGGTCCCCATCGGCGTGGCCGCCAAACTCATCCGCCGCCCCCTGGTCATGCACGAACAGACCACCGTCGTCGGCCTGGCCAACCGCATCCTGGCCCGCCTGGCCACCCGCATCGCCCTGTCCCACGAGTCCTCCCTGCAGTACCTGCCCGCCTCCGCCCGCCCCAAAGCCGTCATCACCGGCAACCCCATCCGCCCCGAACTCCTGCAGGGCAACCGCGCAGCCGCCTACGACCTGTTCGGACTGACCTTCGAAGTACCCCTCATCTACGTCACCGGCGGCGCCCAAGGCAGCAAACAGATCAACACCCTCATCGCCGAAACCCTGCCACGACTGCTCCCCCACGCACAGATCGTCCACCAGTGCGGCCCCGCCTGGATCGACGACATGCGCGCCGTCCCCCTGCCCCCCGACCTGGCCGACCGCTACCACCCCGTGCCCTACGTCGGCACCGAACTCGCCGACCTGTTCGCCGCGGCCGACGTGGTCATCTCCCGCAGCGGAGCCGGCACCGTCTCAGAACTCACCGCCATCGGCAAACCCTCCGTCCTGATCCCCCTCATCCCCACCGGCGGCGACGAACAACGCAAGAACGCCGCCTACCTCACCTCGGCAGGCGCCGCACGCGCCCTCCTCGAACCACACCCGACCGGCGACCTCCTCCTGGCCGAACTCATGCCACTCCTCGCCGACCCCGGACTCCGCCAGACCATGGGCCAGGCAGCCGCCCGACTCGGCCGGATCGACGCCGCCGACGCCCTGTGCGACCTCCTCCTCGAGACCGCCGGCCACGAATCCCCGAACCAGGGGCGGCCCACGCTGACGGCGTGAGCCGGCCGGTGGGGGGCGTCATCCTGCGGGCGTGGCGGTGGCGTCGAGGCCCAGCAGGCGTCCGGCGGTCGCGCTGAGCAGGTCCTCCGACAGGCCCGCCCGCGCGATGCGGTCGTAGAGCCCCGGGTCGCCCATCGCGTACGGGTCGTCGCTGCCGATGACCAGATGGTCGGCGCCCAACACGGCGATGGCCAGCTCCAGCGCCCGGTCGTCGTGCACGATGGTGTCGGCGTAGATCTGGTCGAGGTAGGCGTCGGGCGACCGGGTGATCCGGCCGACGCCCAGCGCCTCGGCCCCGTGCACCCAGCGTCCGATCAGGAACGGCAGGGCCCCGCCCCCGTGGACCAGGCAGACGCGCAGCTCCGGCAGGCGCTCGAGCACGCCGCCGAAGATGAGCTGCGCCACGGCGACCGTCGTGTCGACCGGGTTGCCGACCAGGTTCGCCAGCCGGTGACGGGCCAGCCGCTCGTCGCCGAGGCGCTCGTTGGGGTGCAGGACGAGCGGCAGGCCGAGTTCGCTCACCCGGGTGAAGAAGGGGAACAGCTCGTCGGCGTCGAACTGGAACCGGGCCAGGTTCGTCCCGAGCAGCACCGCGCGGGCGCCGAGACGCCGCGCCGCGTACGTGACCTCCTCGACCGCCGCGTCCGGATCCTGCAGCGGCGCGGTGCAACTGGGCAGGAAGCGGCCCGCGGAATGGCGGGCGAGGTCGGAGACCGTCTCGTTGAACAGCCGGGCCGCGGCCCGGCCCGCCGCGGCCGGCAGGGCGTAGTCGGCCAGCGGGGTGGGCGGCAGCAGGAGCTGGCTGTCCACCCCGCCGGCCCGCAGGGCGGCCGCGCGTGACCCGGCGTCGCGCAGGTCGGGCGGGACCGGCCAGCGCGCGACCTCCGACGACTCGACCCAGACGGTGCCGTCGGGGTCGTCCACCACCCGTGGCCACGTTCCCGGCCTGGCCCGGCGATAGGTGTCGAGCCACTCCTCAGGGACGAGGTGCCCGTGGACGTCGATGCGCATGTGCGGTTCCCGGGTGATCGGGGCAGCGTCGGGAGCTGCCGGTCTGTGGGTCATGGCCTGGTCGGACGTTCCCGCTGCCAGAAGAGGACCCGTCGCCGGACGAGCACGACCAGCCCGTGGAAGAGGACGCTGACGATGCACAGTTGGAGGATGATGGCGAACGCCTGGGAGAGGTTCAGCGACTCCTGCGCGACGACGATGAGGTAGCCCAGCCCGTCGCTGCCGCCGGTGAACTCGCCGACGACCACGCCCGTGACCGTCAGGACGATCCCCGTCTCCAGGCCCGCGAAGATGTACGGGAGCGCCATGGACACCCGTACCTTGCGGAACGCCTGGACCCTGGTCGCCCGGTAGGCGCTCATCAGCCGTTCGAGCTGGTGGCCGGTCGCGCCCATCCCGGCCACGGTGCCGATCAGGATGGGGAACGTGCCGCTCGCGATTCCCATGGCCACCTTCGAGCCCATGTCGAAGCCGAACCACACCAGGAAGATCGGCGCGAAGGCGACACCCGGCGCGGCGTTGAACGCCACGACGTACGGCATCGCGTACCGCCTGACCCACCTGAACTCGCTGATGAGAGCCCCGACGCCGACTCCCAGGGCCGTGGACGCGGCGAAGGCGACCACGACCTCCTGGATCGTGGTGACGAAGTGGCCGAGCACGTACCCGCCGGTCGCGATGCTGTGCAGGGCGGCGCCGAACTCGGCGGCGATCTGCACCGGGGTGGGCATGATGCTCTCCGGGAGCAGGCCCACCTCGACCAGGAGCTGCCAGACCACCAGCACTCCGGCCAGGACCGCGAGGTGGCCGAGTCCGCCCGGCAGGCCGGACAGGAGCCGACCCGCCGCCCCGCCCTTCTTGCGGGCCGCGCCCGCCGTGCCGGACGCGGTCCCGGTCCGCGAACTCTCGATGCCGGTCATCGCTGATCCTCCTCCCACACCGTGGTCAGCGCGTCGCGAACCCGACGAACCTCCGCCGCGAACGCCTCGGAACCGATGAGATCCCGTGACCGGGCCCGGGGGAGCCGCATCGTCAGGTCCGCCACCACCTTTCCCGGACGAGGGGTCATGACGAGGATCCGGTCGGCCAGGAAGACGGCCTCGAAGATGTTGTGGGTGACGAACAGCACCGTCAGCGCGCGTTCGTCCTTGATCCGCAGCAGTTCGAGGTGCATCTGCTCGCGGGTGAACTCGTCGAGCGCGCTGAACGGCTCGTCCATCAGCAGCACCGGGCTGTGTGGGAGGAGAGCGCGGGCGATGGCGACGCGCTGCTGCATCCCGCCGGAGAGTTCGTCGGGCAGGCGGTCGGTGAAGTCGCCGAGTCCCACCAGCCGCAGCAGTTCGCGGGCGTCCGCCTCGATCGCCCGGTCGGTCCGCCGGGGAGCCTTGGGGCCGAGTTCGGCGGGGAGGAGGACGTTCTGCAGCGCGGTCCGCCACGGCAACAGCACCGGATTCTGGAACACCAGGCCGGGCGCGGTCGGCGCGTCCGCCACCGGCACCCCGCCCACCAGGACCGAGCCCTGGGTGGGGGAGGTGAGACCGGCGATGACGTCGAGCAGGGTGGTCTTGCCACAGCCGCTCGGCCCGAGCAGGGTGACGAACTCCCCGGAGGCGATCGACGTGGTGACCTCGTCCAGCGCCAGGACCGGCGCGCTGGAGTGGGCGACGTAGGTCTTGGCGACGCGATCGATCAGCACCGTTCCGCCCTGGTCCCCGCCCTGGTCCCGGCTCTGGTTCCGGCTCTGGTTCCGGCCCTGGCCCTGGTCGGTGGTCGCGTTCACGAGCGGTCGTTTCCGCGCGCGGCGGCCGTCACGGCGGCCACGTCGAAGTTCCAGATGTCGTCCAGGAGGTCGTTGGTCACGATCGAGTCGGGGGAGAGCGCCTGGTCGATGACCCCCGCCTCGGTGAGGCCGGTGATCATCGTCTGCCAGACCGCTGGATCGGTGCGCAGCCGGGCGTCGAAGAGCGGCCTGTTGATGGCGTTGGACGCCTTGAGCAGAGCGAGGGTGCCCGCACGGTCCTGTACCTGCTCGGGTACGGCCTCCGCCAGGATGTCGATGGTCGCCTCGGGGTTCTCGTGCTCCCAGATCATCGCCTTGGCGATGGCGCGGCCGTACCGGACGGCCAGGTCCCTGCGCGTCTCGAGGGTTTCCGTGCTGGCGGCGATGCCGCTGTTGTAGAACTCCTTGGTGTCGCCGATCTCGATCTCCCGGACCTGCACACCGGAGCGCACGATCGCGTCCTGGTCGACGTAACTTCCCATGTAGGCGTCGACCCGGTTGCTCTGCAGCGCCACGCCGGCGGTGGCCCGGCCGCCCACGGCGAGCGTCTTGTACTGGTCGCGTTTGATGCCTTCGCTGTTCAGCATGACGGCCAGGTTGTCCTCGTCGCCTCCGGCCTCGTTGATCCCGATGGTCTTGCCGACGAGGTCGCGCGCCGTACGGACGGGCGAGTTCGCCGCCACCATGACGCGGAAGACGAACTTCGACTCCGGGGCGAAGATCTTGATGACGTCCTTGCCCTTGTCCGCGCGGAACGGGATCAGGCGGGACTGGTTCACTCCGCCGAAGTCCAGATCGCCGAGCATGAGCGCGTTCTCGACAGCTCCGCCGGACAGGTTCGACACGATCTCGACATCGAGATTCTCCTCCTTGTAGTACCCGAGCTCCTCGGCGAGCCAGACGTGGGCCCAGAGCGCCGACGGAGAGACCGGAGCCACTCGGATCCTGTCGCCCGACGATTCCTCCGCGCCGCCGGATCCACAGGCGGAGACCAGGGCGAGGACTGCTCCACAGATCAACAGCCTGGCCCCGGCCAGGCGTCGACGGCGGGTTCGCGAGCGGGACCGGGGGTGGGAAAGACGCATCGGTCGGCCTCCTAAGGCATGGTCGGCACCGGACGGTGCCGCGGTGCGACCCGATGACACGGGCGCCGGCGTCGGGGGCGCAGGTCGTGGTTCCGCACGGAACGGAGCGCCCACCTGTTGAGTTCGACCGCCGCGGTTGTCACCGACGATGCCGGCCGGCTTGATGAGTAGTTGGTTAACCGTTGACCGTCACCAAAGTAGTAGGGAGTATGGTCGACGTCACAGAAGCCGTCAAGGGTCTCGATCTCGGACAGGCCCGGATCCGCCTTCGCCCCAGGTCAACTCGCTGAACGCGGCACACCGCTCCTCGCTCGGAGCCGGAGATCGGGCTCGGGTGCGCGCATGCGACGCCAGGCCCTGGGTGGCGAGGTCGGGGGAGCGGCCGACCCTTGACAGCGCCGCGATTCTGCTGTCTGATGACGGTCAACGGTTAACCAAGAGGCTACAAGGGTGAAACCGGGATGCAACGTCCGCAGGGGCGACAGTCGGCCCCCCTCGATCCTCGCCGGAGATTCAGCAGGTTGACGAACTATCGAGACTTCGCTCTCTTCTCGGGACCCGACTGAAGCAGGCGCGCCGATCCGTACTGAAGCACGCGCGAACCGATACGTAGGAGATAGCAATGAGGCGCTCTGCGGTAGTGACCGGCCTCGCCGCGTCCATGGCACTGCTCCTGACGGCGTGCGGGATGGGAACGAGCACGACCTCCACCCCCAACTCCACGTCGAACAACGCGGGCACCACCCAACTGAGCGTGGGAACCTCGCCCGCCATCCTGAACGCCTCGCTGTACCACGGAGAGCAGAGCGGGATCTTCGCCCAGCACAACCTGAAGGTGACCCCGAAGATCGTCGCGTCCGGTGCGGAGGCGATCCCGCTGCTGCTGAACGGCCAGATCCAGTTCGCCGCGTCCGACCCGGTCGCGGTGATCACCTCGCTCTCGAAGAACATCCCCCTGACCTTCGTCGCACCGGCCGGCGGCCCACAGGCCGACACGACGCAGGACTTCTCCGCCGTGCTGGCGAACCCGTCCATCACCAGTGCCGCGGACCTCAACGGCAAGACGGTCGCGGTCAACGCCATCGGCGGCATCCTCCAGGTCGCCGCGAAGGCGTCGATCGACCTCGCGGGCGGCGACTCCGGCTCGGTCAAGTTCGTGACGATGTCGATCTCGCAGATGGCGGCGGCGGTGAAGGGCGGCCAGGTGGACGCCGCCGTGGTGTCGGAACCGTTCCTTGCGCTGGGCGTGGGCGACGGCCTCAAGAACCTGCTGCCGGTGGTGTCGAAGGCCGCTCCCAATGTGCCGACGGTCGTCTACGTGACGAGCAAGTCGTACGCCGACGGCAACCCCGAGGTCGTCAAGGACTTCGCCGCGGCGCTGCTCGCCTCGAACGCCGACCTGGACAAGGATCCGGCCAAGATCCGTTCCGTCGCGGTGGGGTCCACGCAGAGCACCCCCGAGGTCATGGCGAAGGTCAACCTGCCCGAGTTCATGACCGAGCCGTTGTCGCTGGACGCGCTCAACGAGCTGCAGGATCTGATGATCAAGTACCAGGTCGTGTCCCAGGAGGTCGACCTGTCCACGCACCTCTACACACCTGGAAGCTGACGGCCCGCGGAGCCCTGACAGCGGTTCATCCCGTCAGCGGCGAGCAGTACGAAGGGAAATAGGTCAACATGTCTTCCGGATTGCCACTGGTCGGCATTCGGGTCCTGGAGTTCGGCACTTTCATCACCGGGCCGTACGCGGCCGGGATGCTCGGCGACATGGGCGCGGAGGTCATCAAGGTGGAACGGCCGCCCGGCGGGGACCCGATGCGGTCCTGGGACGGCGCCGACTACAGCCCGTACTTTCAGGCGTACAACAAGAGCAAGCGGTCGTTGACCCTCGACCTCCGCAGCGCCCAGGGCCTGGAAGCCTGCCACCGGCTGGTGGAGAACGCCGACGTCCTCCTGCACAACTTCCGGCCAGGAGTCGCGGACCGCGTCGGCATCGGCGCGGACGACATGCGCAGGCTGAACCCCGCCCTCGTCTACTGCCAGATCTCCGGGTTCGGCGCGGAGGGGCCCTATTCGGGACGGCCCAGCTACAACCAGGTGGTCCAGTCCATCAGCGGCCTGGACAGCCTCCTCATCGACAAGGCCGACCCCAGCCCGGTCGGGCCGAACTTCGCCGACACGCTGACCGCGCTCTTCGCCTGTTACGGGATCCTGAGCGCCTTGGTACGACGCGAACGCACCGGTGAGGGCTCGCTGGTCGACGCCACGATGCTCGGCTCCACGCTGGCGTTCCTGTCGGCCGATGTCCAGGACCACCTCGTGAACGGCACGGTTCCCGGGCCGAAGTCGCGGCCGCGGTTCTCGCAGTCCTACACCGTCGCCACCCGCGACGACCGTTTCCTGACCATCCACCTGTCCTCACCCGCCAAGTTCTGGAAGGGCCTGCTCCGCGTCGTCCAGCGGGAGGACCTCGCCGAGGACCTCAGGTTCGCCGAGTGGTCCGACAGGGTCGAAAACTACGACCTCCTCCGGGCCGAACTGGCCGCCGCGTTCGCGTCGAGGACCCGTGAGGAGTGGCTCGAACTGCTGGAGGCCGAGGACGTGCCGGCCGCCCCGGTGCTGGACATGGCGGAAGCGTTGAACGACCCGCAGACGAAGGTCATGGGGCTGGTGGCGGAGGTGGCGGCCGGTCGGCTGGGAGTCGCCTGCCCGATCTCCATCGATCGGGAGCGGATCGTGGGGTCGGCGGCGCCGCGGATCGGCGAGCACACCGCCGAGATCCTGGCAGGACTGGGCTACAGCTCCGCGGACATCGAGCAGATGTCCGCTTCGACCCGGCCCGCATCGACCCGATCGACGACCCAACCGACCCCGGCCGAGCCGACTCCGGAAGCGACCTCGAAGCGGGCGGCCGAGTGAGCCGTGCGGCCAATGTGCGAAGGAGCACCGTGAGATGAGATCGGGGCACTGGCGTAGCCTCCTGTTCTGCCCGGGGGACCGGCCCGATCGCATCGCGAAGGCCATCGCGGCGAAGCCCGGGGCCGTGATCGTGGACCTGGAGGACTCGGTCCATCCGTCCCACCGCGCAGCAGCGCGGCGGCAGGCGGTGGCGGCCCTGACGGCCGCGGACGATCCGGAGGTCACCAGGATCGTCCGCGTGAACGCGGCAGCCAGCGGCGAGATCTTCGACGATCTCGCCACGGTGGTGGGGCCCTGGCTCGACGCCGTCATGTTGCCCAAGGCCCGTGGCCCGGAAGAGGTCGGCGACCTGGACGGCCCGATGCGGGAGCTGGAACGGGCCGGCGGGATCGCCCCCGGATCGATCGGCATCGTGCCGGTGATCGAGGACTGCGCGGCCCTGCGCACGGCGTACGAGACGGCGGCCGCCTCCAGCCGGGTGATCGCGATGGCCTTCGCCGGCGCCGAGGAGGGCGACTTCATGGCGGACCTCGGCGGACGGTGGACGCCCGAGGGAACGGCACTCCACTACGCCAAGAGCCGGTTCCTCTGCGAGGTGCGCGCGGCGGGCGACCTCCCCGCTCTCGACGGACCGAGCATGCATCTCGACGATCCGGCCATCTGGGAGAGCGAGTGCGCGCTGTCCAGGACGTTGGGCTTCGACGGGAAGGTGGCGATCCACCCGCGGCAGCTCGACCCGATTCACCGGGCGTTCACGCCGTCCCCTGAGGAGGTCGACGAGGCCCGTCAACTGGTGGCGGCGCTCGACGCCGCCGCGGCGGACGGCGCCGGCGTGGCCAGGCACCGCGGGAAGATGATCGATTCGGCCAACGGGCGAGCGGCCCGACGGATCCTCAGCCGGGCGGGTCTGACGAGCGGCCCCGCGCGGACGTGGCGGGCCGAGGGCGCGGACACAGGGAAAGCGCATGGCACACGAAGCGGTGACGGACCGCGTGAGCTCGGCAACTGACCTGGCGAAGGCGCCCGCGCGGCGTGATCGGCGACGGGCGGCCCGCCCACCGGCCCGGCGACGCTCCGCCGTGCTGGCGCTCAGGGCCGCCTTCGTGCTGGCCGCCCTCGGTGCGTGGCAGCTCGTCGTCGTGACCGGGACGATCTCGGACGACGCCGTGGCCGCGCCGACGTCGGTGGCCCGGGAGCTTCCCGCCATCCTCTCGGACCTGGCCTTCTGGTCGGCGGCCTGGGACACGGTGCGCACCTGGGGCATCGGCCTGCTCGTGTCGATGGCACTCGCGATCCCGGTCGGGCTCGTGCTCGGCAGCAGCGACCTGGCCTACCGGATGAGCCGCTTCACGATCGACTTCCTGCGGACCATCCCTCCCGTGGCGCTCATCCCGCTGGCGTTGCTGCTCTACGGGGCGACGTTGCAGATGGCCCTGCTGCTCGTCGTCTTCGGGTCGACCGGGCCACTGCTGCTCCAGAGCATGTACGGCGCACAGCAGGTCGATCCGCAGCTCCGTGACGTCGTACGCGGGTATCTGCTGCGCCGCCGGGACGTGGCGCTGCGACTGGTGCTGCCCACCGCGGCGCCGTTCATCGCGACCGGCGTGCGGATCTCCGCGACGATCAGCCTGCTGCTCGCCGTCGGAGCCGAGTACATCGGCAGCGCCCCCGGCCTCGGAGCGACCATCAGGGTGTACGAGCAGACGAGCAACATCCCCCAGATGTACGCCTACATCGTGGTGTGCGCGGGACTCGGCGCCCTGCTGAACCTGACCATGATGAGACTGGAAAGAAGGATCATGGCATGGGCACCCAGCCACCGCTCATGAGGACCCGGCTGACCAGGCACGCTCGAAACCTCGCCCTGGAGCTGGTGCTTCCGCTGGTCCTGCTCGTGCTGTGGTGGTTCCTCAGCGCCCGCAGCACCTCGCCGTACTTTCCGCCCCTGGCCACGATCCTGTCGCAGTTCCAGCAGACCTGGCTGTTCTCCCATTTCCTGTCGGACGCGGTCCCCACCCTCCAGCATCTGGCGGTCGGATTCGGCGTGGCGGTCGTCGTCGGGGTGGCCGCCGGCATCGTCCTGGGTTCGGTGCCGCTGCTCGCCGAGGCCGCCGCGCCCGTGCTGGAGTTCGTGCGTTCCGTGCCCATCGCCGCCCTGCTGCCCGCCGGGCTGCTTCTGCTCGGCATCGGCCCGGCGTTCCAGATCGCGGTCATCGCCTTCGGCGCGACCTGGCCCATTTTGCTGAACACGCTGGACGGGGTGCGCGGGATCGACTCGACCGTGCTGGATTTCGCCCGGAGTTACCGCGTCCCGATGCTCGTGCGGTTGTTCCGGATCACGATACCGGCGGCCGGCCCGAATATCGTCGCGGGAATGCGGGTCGCCGTTTCGCTCGCCGTCAGCGTGGTCATCTTCAGCGAGCTGATCGGCGCCACCGACGGCATCGGCTATCAGATTTTGCAGGCCCAGTTCTCCTTCGCGGTGGCCGATGTGTGGGCCGGAATAATCCTGCTCGGCATTCTCGGATATCTGATCAACATTGTCTTTCGTGGTTTCGAACTTCTCGCGCTACGACAGCACCGCAGTATGCGGAAGCCGTCGTGATAGGTGGTCACCAGATGCCGTCAACCCCCGCTGCGCCCGGCGTCCCGCCGGAGCAGCCCCCGCTCATCTCCGTGCGCGGCCTCGTCAAGCGGTACGGGACGAAGGACACCGACAGGCTGGTCCTGGACGGCGTCGACCTGGACGTGCACAAGGGGCAGCTCGTCTGCATCGTCGGCCCCTCGGGCGCGGGAAAGACGACGCTGCTGCGCTGCATGTCAGGGCTGCTGCCGCCGACCGCCGGCGAGACCGTGCTGGAGGGCGTCACCGTCACCGCGCCGCCACCGGCGCTGGCACTCGTCTTCCAGGACTACAGCCGTTCCCTCATGCCGTGGATGTCGGTCAGGAAGAACGTCGAACTGCCGCTGCTCGGCAAGCAGATCTCGAAGAACGAGCGGCGTCGGCGCGCGGACGAGGCGCTGGCCGCGGTCGGGCTCACGGCGAGCCGCGGCCAGTACCCGTGGCAGCTCTCGGGCGGCATGCAGCAGCGGGTCGCCATCGCGCGCGCACTGGCCTACCGCCCGCACGCGCTGATCATGGACGAGCCGTTCGCGTCGGTCGACGCGCAGACCCGGGCGGACCTGGAGGACCTGACGCTCCAGGTGCGCGAGATGTACGAGATGACGGTGATCCTCGTCACCCACGACATCGACGAGGCCGTGTACCTCGGGGACGAGGTGGTGGTGCTGTCGGGCTCGCCCACGCGGGTGCGGGAACGGATCACCATCGACCTGGGCCGGTCGCGTGACCAGCTCACCACGAAGTCCACGCCCGAGTTCGTCGCCCTGCGCGGTCAGGTGCTCCAACTGATCCGGCGTGACCGGTACGCCACGCGAACCGCGGACTAGCCACGAGCCGCGACTCCGTGTCACCGATCGAAATCGAGATGGAAAGGATGATGCCGCATGCCCGGGATCAATAGATACGTCATCGGCCTGAACAGCGAGGGCCGATCGGCGGTGCTCGGCTCCGAGATCACGAACTCCCAGTCCAAGGAGGGCTACTACTGGCGGTCCACGTTGTGGGCGACCACCGCGTTCCCCCCGGACAACCTGACCGACGACGACGTCTCGGCCGAGGTGATCACGCGGGAGCCCGGTCCTGGCGGGGTCATCTTCAGAGCCCTGGAGATCGCTCCCGACGACCGGGATCCGGACCGGCACCGGCAGGTCATGGCCGAGCTGCACCAGGCCGTGGAGCAGCAGGTGACGCCGTCGGAGGCGGACCTCGCCAGGCATCCCAACATGCACCGCACCGGCACGCTGGACTTCGCCACCTGTGTCAGGGGCGAGATCCACCTCATGACGGACGTCGACGAGGTCCTGCTGACCCCCGGCGACACCGTCGTCATCCGCGGCGCCAACCACGCCTGGAGCAACCGCTCCGACGAGCCGTGCCTGGTGGTCCTGACCATGGTGGACGCCCAGCCGAAGTAGTCCCTGCCTCCACCGGCCCCGCTTGGCCGGGTCCCGGACCAGGCCCCGCTCGGCCCCGGCCCGGGACGCCCCGGCATTTGCTCTACTCGACGAACTCGGCGTCGTCGTAGCCGCTCACCGGCAAGGTGTAGAGACGCAGCCTCGTCCCGTCGGGCGAGGTGAAGTCGACGGCTTCGCCGATGCGGGCCTTCTTTATCCCTGAATGCCGGACCCCGCACTCGTCCAGGTGCGTTGCCCACCGTTCGAGCGCGGCACGGTCGGTCACGCCGAATGTGACGGGCTCGTACCCCGCGATCACCGGGGCCATTGTGGTTGATTCGCGGAGTTGTACCGGAAAACCGAGACCGGGCATTCGCATGATGACCGCGTATCGCCGGTTGTCCGCGTCGTGGTGGTCGAATTCCGGCTGATACCTGGCGCCGAACACCGCGCTGAACCACGCCAGGCTCTCCGCCAGATCGGTGACCAGAAACTGGATGTGGTGTATTCCCGAGACTTCTGGTCCGTTCACGTGTCCCCTAGCCCTTCCGAGTCCCAGAGAATCAAGTCGACGGCGACGGTGACGGTGACATTCGCGTCACGCGGAGGTGTGGTGCGGGCGGCCGTGAGCGGCGCCGCGGTCTCTGAGTATACTGTTAACCGATACCGGTCATCAGATAACAGTGCTCGGCTCACTGTCAAGTGCTACTGTCACGACGGCGTACATCGAAACCGGAGGTGCGGCGCATGGAAGAACTTGGTCGTTCGGCATCCGACGAACTGGCCGATCGGCTCGCCGCCTCCATCATCAACGGCGAGTTGAAGCCAGGAGAGCGGCTGGTCGAGGCCGACCTCGCGGCACAGTTCGACGTCAGTCGCGGGCCCGTTCGCTCGGCACTGTCCACCCTGAGGCGGCTCGGCCTCGTCGAGCTTCCCTCGAAGCGGGGCATGGTCGTCGTCACCCTCACCCCGTCGGCCGTGCGTGATCTCTACGAGGTACGCATCGCGCTCGAACGGGCCGCGGTCGAGCGGCTGACCCGTACCCCGCACGTCGAGTGGTCCTCGTTGCGCGAGCGCCTCAAGGAGCTGGAGGACGCCGACCGCAGCGGCAGCAGCGTCAACGCCGCCCACTCGAGCCTCGGCTTCCACCGCAACCTGTGCGCGCTGGCCGGCAACGACCGGCTCCTGCGCGCGTGGGAGGCGCACTCCGCGCTGATCAAGCTGGCGATCCGGATGCGGCAGGCCGCGGAGGAGACGACCGCGGTCGACCCGCGGCTGCACGATCACCGGGCCCTGCTGGACACGTTGATGTCCAAGGACCCGACGCCGGCGGTCGCGATGATGGTGTCGCATCTGGAGGAGATCAGAGACGATCTCGTGCGGATCCTCGAAGCCAGTGCCGAACGGTGAGGCCGGACACCAGGTCGTCCCGGCCGTCGGAGGTACGGAAGATTCGGAGGTGCGGGAGATGAGTCGCGACATGCTCCGGTTGGCGGAGGCGAGGACCATCGTCGACCACGCTCTTCGGCACGCGCGCGATCACGGCTCCCCGCCGATGACGGTCGCGGTGCTGGACGGAGGGGGCCAACTGATCGCCTTCGCCCGCGAAGACGAGTCGAGCCTGCTCCGCGAGAAGATCGCCCGCGCGAAGGCCATGAGCGCACTGAACATGGGCACCGGCACGCGCACCCTGGCGCAGCGCGCCGAGCACCATCCGCACTTCATCAACGCCATCACGACGCTCGCCGAGGGCGAGATCATCCCGGTTCCCGGCGGCGTCCTGGTCCGAGACCCGGAGTCCGGCAAGGTGATCGGCGCGGTCGGCGTGAGCGGTCACCGGCCGGACGAGGACGAAGCCTGCGCGGTGCACGGGATCCGCGCCGCCGAGCTGGCCGCCGACACCGGCTGACGGACCCGTCCCGGCATCGCCGGGCGCCCTCACGGCGGCACGGAAAGTTCCGCGACAAATGATCTTTCGCTCGCCTTCACAGGCCAGTTGGTTTGGTGATCGCGAACGCGTACGTGATCGTTGAGTGAGGAGCGAAGTGGCAGCCGAGCGAATGAACCCCGAGGTGTCGCGGCGACATGTGATGCGGGCCTCGCTGACCGCGGCCTCGGTCCTGGCGATGAGCCAGGCGGGCGCGACACCGGCCCGAGCGGGCACGGACCCCGAGGCCGGTGCGGTGGTCGCCGGTCCAGGGGGCCAGTTCGCCCGCAACGTGGAGCTGGTCGGCTACACCGACATGGACCACCGGCCCGCCTTCAAGATGGCCGTCCGCAACGTCAGGGATCGCTGGTACCTGTACACGGGCCACTTCTGGGACTCCGGCTGGAGCGTCGTGGACGTCACCGATCCACGGCGGCCGGAGGTGGTGGCGTTCGTGCCGGGCCCGAAGGACACCTGGACGCTGCAGGTCGATCTGCACGGCGACATCATGGTGACCGCGCTGGAGCAGATCTTCCCCAACTTCGGCGGGGATCCGCAGGCCCCCTTCGAGGAAGGGATCTACCTCTGGGACATCAAGAATCCGGTGAAGCCCCGTCGCATCGGTCACTACACGACCGGCGGCACCGGCACGCACCGCAACCTCTATCCGGGCGGGCGGTACGTGCACGTGGCGGCCGGCGCGAAGGGGTTCAGGGGCAACATCTACACGATCGTGGACATCGCCGACCCGGCCCGGCCCGCGGAGGTGGGGCGCTGGTGGGTGCCGGGGCAGCGCGACGGCGAGGACGGCGCGCCGGAGCCCGAACCGCTCCACACGCATGGCTTCTGCTGCGCGAACGGCGCCGACGTGTCGTTGCACGGGCCGCCGTACGTGGTGGGCGACCTGGCGTACCTGCCCTACGGCGCGGCCGGGCTGATCGTGCTGGACATCTCCGACGTCACCGCGCCCACGCCGGTCGGCGGCCTGAACTTCAGCCCGCCCTTCCACTCCCGCTTCGGCGTGCACGGCGTGCTGCCGATCCCGGACAGGAAGATCGCCTTCGCCAACTCCGAGGACGTCTCCTACGGCAAGGGCGCCGCACCCCACGCCTCGATCGTGGACATCTCCGACCCGGCCGATCCCTGGCTGCTGTCGCTGCTGCCGACGCCGGAGCCGCCGCCGGGCGCGCCGTACGCGGACTTCTCCAGCAGGGGCGGCTGGAGCGGCCCGCACAACATCAACCACCATCAGCACCACCCGGACGTGCAGAAACAGGGCGACCTGCTGTACGTCGCGCACTTCAACGCCGGCCTGCGCATCTACGACGTCTCGAACGTCCGCCTGCCGCGTGAGGTCGGCTACTTCGTGCCGTCCGATCCCTCCCGCAGGTACGGCCCGATGCCGGAGGACCGGCTCGTGGCCCAGACGGAGGACGTGGTCGTGGACCGGCGCGGCTACATCTACATCTCCGACAAGAACCAGGGTGTGCACATCCTGCGGTACACCGGCCGGGTTTGACGGGATCATCGGCTGGAATGAAGATGGATTCATCTTCATTTCTTGTGGCTGCGGGGGCATGGTGGCAGAGACGGCGAGGGCGCGGCACACGGCGGCGGAGCTGAAGGCGGCCGCCCGCCGGCTCCTGGTGCGCAAAGGGTACGCCGACACCAAGGTCACCGACATCACCGCCGAGGCCGGCAAGGCGGTGGGCGTGTTCTACCGCTACTTCTCCGACAAGGACGCGCTGCTTCGCTCGCTGGCCGAGGACTTCGAGGAGGCGCTGCACGCGGAGGTGGTCGAGCACCTGGGTGACGACCACGGCCTGGAGACGGCGCAGGACGTGCGGCGGCACGTCGAGGCGTTCTGGGCGACCTACGAGCGGCACCTGCCCGAGCGGGTCGGCGTGATGCAGGCGTCGATGCTCAGCTCCGAGTTCCGGCGGATCCACCACGATCTGCGGGAGCGCCAGGTCGAGATCTGGGCCGGGCACATCCTCACGCTCGACGGCGGCTCCGACGAGCAGGCCAGGGTGACCGCGCTCGCGGTCGTGTGCATGCTGGAGTATTTCTGCTACTGCCAGTTCACGGATGGCGCCCCGGTCGACCCGGATCTCGCGATCGGAGCCCTGACCTCGTTGATCGCGTCAGGGCTCCACGGGGTCGGCTAGGCGGGCGCGGGGCCTCCCTCCGCGAAGATGAATTCAGATTCATGTGCCCTCACGGGTTGTCATTGCGCCCTGTGACCCTCAAGATGAATCTGAATTCAGATTCGCTGTGAGGGAGGTCACATGCACCTCGTGGAGTGGTGTCGCATTCCCACCTCGGGTGCCCGGGCGGTGGAGCCCTTCGAGCAGGACGGGCTGTCCTTGCTGGCGATCCCGCAACTGGCCGTCGACGTGCCGGGACAACCGGCCCAGATGAACGGCGGCGACAGTGACACCGAGCTGGTGGTGCTCCGCCGTACCGCCGAGGGGTTCGAGCCCTTCCAGAGCCTGCCGGTGCCGGGCGGCGAGGACGCGGAGTTCTTCCGGATCGGCGAGCGGGCGTTCCTGGCGACCGCGAGCATCCGCCAAGGTCGCGGGCCCTACGACTTCGGCGTGGACTCGCAGGTGTACGAGTGGGACGGCGCCCGCTTCGTACCCTTCCAGAGCGTGCCCGGGTTCGCGGCCAAGCAGTGGCGGCACTTCGCGCTGGGCGATCAGCACTTCCTGGCCCTGGCGCAGGGCGTCCCGCAGCCCGGCAACCAGCCGTCGCGGATCTACCGGTGGGACGGCCGCGCCTTCGAGCCGTTCCAGGAGATCCACTCCGAGCAGGGCTACAACTGGCACGCCTTCCGCGTGGCGGGACACGACTTCCTCGCCCATGCCGACCACCTCGCGCCGTCGGTCCTGTACCGCTGGGACGGGACCCGCTTCGCGATCCACCAGAAGCTGGCAGACCTGCACGGGCGGGCCTTCGCCCCCTTCAGCGCGGACGGCGAGCACTACCTGCTGGTCGGCTGCATCCTCAGCCCGTCGCGACTGCTGCGCTGGGACGGCGAGACCTTCGTCGAGCACGCCACGCTCGACGGGCTCGGCACCCGCGAGTTCGCGGTCCTGCCCGCCGAGAGCGGCCTGTACGTGCTGCGCGTCAACTTCATCCACGGCACTCCCGCCGCGCCGACGACCGCGCTGACCTCCCAGCTCTACCGCTGGCAGGACGGCGGGCTGCGCGTCGTCGAGGAGTTCCCCACCACCGGGGGCACGGACGTCGCCGTCTTCGCCGACGAGCGGGGGCCGCTGGTGGCGGTCTCCAACGGGCTCGCCGCCGACGTGCGGTTCGCCGCCGAGAGCGTCGTCTACCGGTTCGTCGAGGGGGAGGATCGGTGACCGAGGAGTTCGCCGGGCTGTTCACCGCCTACACCGCCGATCGGGACAGCATCGGCAGGAAGCTGGGCCGCGCCGTCGCCGAGCGCTCCCGCCACGACCCGCTGATCGCCGCCACGGCCACCGACATCGCGCTCTACCCGGGAGACGGCAGGCCGCCCACCGTCGAGGGGTTCCGGATCTCGACCAGGGGATTCAAGGAGCTGACGGCGATCTCCCACCTGGGCCCCGCCGTGGCCTCGCTGGTCAGGCTCCGCGCCCTGGGCGACGAGTCCTGGCGGGAGTCCGCCGAGCGCCTGCTCGTCGAGACCAAGGCCGCCCGCGCCGCCAACAGCCCCGAGCTGTGGCGCGTACGGATCGCGGTCGAGGCCCACCGGGGCCGGGAACACGAGATCGCCGACCTGGTCGACCGGGCGTGCGCGGCGACCGCCCGCTACCTCACCGCCGCGCTCGACGACGAGGAACGCCTCACCCCCGAGACGCTTCGCCGCGAGTACCTCGACGACGGCATCAACTCGATGATGGTGGCCACGTTCTTCCTGGTCAGCCTCGACATCAGCTACCGCGTCACGCGCTGGTTCACCGAGCAGGACCTGGACTGGGAGCGGGCCATGGTGGTGATCGCGGGCAGGCAGGGCCGCCCCACCGCGGGCGTCACCTGGAACACCAGCAGCGTGGCCACGATGATCCTCGCCGCCTCCGGCGGCCGCCTCCCGCTGGATCGCGTGTACGTGGCCCCGCACGCGCCCACCTTCCCCTCCCCGGCCGACGGCGACCTCACCGAGGTGATCGCGCTGGAAGAGGAGCTGCGCACCCTCTGGTGCGGCACCAGGGCCACGGTCGAGCTGGGCGAGGTGATGTTCGACGGCTACCCGAGATACGTGCCCGGCGGCCTCACGCTCCCCGACGTCGGCGACCCCCGCGTCACCGAGGTCAGCGAGATGCCCGCCATCCGCTCGGCCGACGACATGCGGGCGCTGGTGACCAGGCTCCGCATCGTGCTGGAGGACCCGAGGCAGCTCCTGTCGAGCTGCGTCACCGACTTCGCCGCCGCCTCCCTGGCGGCGGCGGGCAACGATCCCACCCAGGTCGTGGTGCCTGGGCTGACCGACCTCTGAGAGCGAACCATGACCATCGACCGGCGCTCGTTCCTCATCGGCGCATCACTGCTGTCGCTGACCACCGCATGCGGTTCGTCAGGCTCCTCCTCGAGCTCACTCAAGATCGGCGCATCGCTGCCGCTCACCGGCCCGGCCGCGGACGTCGCCGACCCCGGCTACAAGGGCTACCAGGTCTGGCAGAGCCAGATCAACGCGCGCGGCGGGCTCCTGGGCCGCAAGGTGGAGTTCGTCATCCACGACGACGGCTTCGACCAGAACACCGTGGTCTCCAACTACAACCGGCTGATCACCCAGGATCGGGTGGACCTGCTGATCGGGACGTTCTCCTCGTTCCTCAACCTGGCGGCCTCGACCGTCGCCGACCGCAACCGCATGCTCTACATCGAGCCGTCGGGCGGCGCGGCGGAGATCTTCTCGCGCGGCCACACCAGGCTGTTCTTCAGCCAGCCGGGCACGACCGACAGCGCGCACCGCCCGTTCGCCGGCTACGTCGAGGGGCTGGCGGACAAGCCCGCCTCCGCGGCCTACCTCTACCAGGACGACCCCAGCACCGACATGCCCATACAGAACCTCCAGAAGGTCCTGGAAGGGCTCGGCGTCAAGACCGTCTACCAGCAGAAGTATCCGCCGGACACCAAGAACTTCGACGCGATCGCCAACGCGATCCGGCAGGCGGGACCCGTCCTCCTGGCCCACGGCGCCCTGGAGGTCGACGGCGTGGCGGTGGTCCAGGCCCTGCAACGGGTCGGCTTCACCCCGCGGTACCTCTACCAGACCAGGGCGCCCTCCAGCGTCAACACCTACCCGAAGGCCATCGGCGAGACCAATACCGAGGCCGTCTTCACCGTCGGTAGCTGGCACCCGGCCGCGAAGTACCCGGGCAACGCCGAGTTCGTCGCGGACTACCGCAAGCAGTTCAACCAGGAACCGAGCGAGGACGCCGCCAACTCCTACACCGCGGTGCAGGTGCTCCAGGCCGGGGTCCAGGCCGTCGGCAAGCTCGACCAGGACGCGATCGCCGCCTGGCTGCACGCCAACACGGTGAACACCATCGTCGGCCCGCTCAAGTGGGACGCGCGCGGGGTGCCCGACGGCAGCCTGCTGCTGATGCAGTGGCAGCGCGGCAAGCTGGAGGTCGTCGCCCCGGCCTCGGCCGCGACCGTCACCTCCGCGATCGCCGCCAAGCCGAGCTGGGCCGCCTGATGCAGGCGGTGCTCTTCGGCCTGCTCGTCGGCGGTGTGTACGCCCTGGCCAGCAGCGGCCTGACGCTGATCTTCGGTGTGATGCGCATCGTCAACCTGACCCACGGCGCGGTCCTCGTCGCCGGGGCCTTCCTCACCTACACCATCTGCACGGCGACCGGCCTCGACCCCTTCGTGACGATCCCCGTCGTCGGGGCGGTGCTGTTCTGCCTGGGCTGGCTCATCCACCGGCTCGTCGTCCAACGGGCCGAGCACGGAGGCGAGGGCACGGTCATCCTCTCCACGCTCGCGCTCGCCATGGTCCTGGAGGGAGTCACCATCCTCATCTGGGGCCAGGAGCCGCACACGGTCGCCACCTCCTACTCCCGCACCTCCTTCCGGCTCGGCGACCTGGTCTTCCCCACGACCCAGGTGTACGGCTCCGCGTGCGCGCTGGTCCTGCTGGCCGTGCTGTACGTGCTGCTCAACCGCACGTGGCTGGGCAGAGCCGTACGCGCGGCCACGGCCAACCCGCAGGGCGCCGAACTCGTCGGCATCCGGGTGGAGCGGGTCAACGTCGCCGCCTTCTCCCTCGGCGTCGCGCTGACCGGCGCGGCGGGCGCCATCCTCGCGGTCCTGTCGCCCTTCACCCCGGACTCCGGGGAGCAGTGGATCGGCCTGGGGCTGGCCATCGTGGTGCTCGGCGGCATGGGCAGCCTCGGCGGCGCGCTGATCGGCGCCCTGGTCCTCGGCGTGGCCGAGACCCTGACGGCCACCTACGGATCGCCCGGCTGGGCCACCGCCATGCCCTTCGCCGTCATCGTGCTGACCCTCCTGCTGCGCCCGCAGGGGATCTTCGGCATTCGAGTCCGAGAGGACGTGGTCAGCGCATGAAGATCCTGATCGCCGTGGCCGGAGCGGCCCTCGTCGCGCTTCCCGCGCTGTGGGGCGACGCCTACTACCTCAACATGCTCATCCTGATCTTCCTGCTGGCGATCATGGCCGGCTCCTGGAACATCATGGGCGGGTACACCGGCTACATCTCACTCGGGCAGAGCGCCTTCCTCGGCGTCGGCGCGTACGCGACCGCCATCGCGGCGGACGCCTGGTCGATCTCCCCGTTCCTGGCCGCTCCCCTGGGCGGCCTCGCCGCGGCGGCGCTGGCCGCCGTCCTCGGCCTGGTGACCTTCCGGGCGCGGGGCAACGCGTTCATCATGATCACGTTCGCGATGCTCTACCTGCTCGGGGTCGTGGCGCTGAACTGGACATCGGTCACGAACGGCAATGACGGCATGATCCTGCCCGCGCCCACGTGGAGCAGGGACTACGCCCTCTGGCCCTTCTACTACGCCCTGCTCGGGCTGCTGGTCCTGACGCTGCTGATGTCGAAGGCGATCGCCTCCTCCCGCTTCGGCCTCGGGCTGATGGCCATCCGCGAGGACGAGGGGAAGGCCGCGGGCATCGGCGTCAACACCTCGGCGGCCAAGCTCGCCGCCTTCGTGGCCAGTAGCGTGCCGATCGGCGTGGCGGGCGGTGTCTACGGCTACTACCTGGGGTTCCTCGACTCCAGGGCCATGTTCAGCATCGTCACCAGCATCATGATCGTGCTCGCCGCCCTGCTCGGCGGATCGGGCACGCTGTGGGGCCCGGTGCTGGGGGCCTTCCTGCTGGAGCCGTTCTCCCAGCTCACCAACCAGCTCTTCACCGGCCCGACCGCGGGCGCCTGGCGGTTGATCGTCTTCGGCGGGTTGCTCCTGGCCGTCCTGCTCTTCCTGCCGAAGGGCATCATTCCCGGCGTACGGCAGGCGCTGGACAGACGGCGACCGGCCGCCGTGGGCAGACGCCTGGCCCTCGCCGACGTGCCCGCCTGGCTCGCGGTCGGCGACGGCGCGCGGCTGGAAGTGCGCGACGTGCGCAAACGCTTCGGCGGGCACACCGTGCTCGACGGCCTGGACCTCACCGTCGAGCCCGGCTCGATCACCGGGCTGATCGGGCCCAACGGCTCCGGCAAGACCACCCTGTTCAACCTGATCGACGGGGCGATGCGGCCGGACCAGGGCACGATCCTCCTCGACGGCCGGCCGATCGAGACCGCCGGCCGGTGGGCGCGCAGTCGCGCGGGGATCGGGCGTACCCACCAGATCACCAGGTTGTTCCCCCGCCTGTCGGTGCTGCGGAACGTGGTCGCCGGCTCCGACGGGTCGTGGACGGCTCCGGCGATCACCGGGGCGCAGGCGGCCAGGGGCGCCGAGCTGCTCCAGCTCGTCGGGCTCGCCGACTACCGCGACCTGCCCGCCGCCGAACTGTCCTACGGCCAGCAGAAGCTCATCGAACTGGTCCAGATCCTCATGCTCCAGCCACGCCTGGTGCTCCTCGACGAGCCCGCCGGCGGCATCAACCCGACGCAGATCGAGCAGATGGGCGCCCTGATCCGGGAGCTGAACAGGACCGGGACCACCTTCCTGGTCGTGGAGCACAACATGCCCTTCGTGCTCGGGCTCTGCGACACCGTTCACGTCCTGGCGGGGGGCCGCCGCCTCGCCTCCGGCACACCCCAGGAAGTACGCGAGGACCCGCTGGTGCTGGACGCCTACCTGACGGGAGCGAGCCGATGATCTCGATGACCGGCGTCCACGCCGGATACGGCGGCGGCGACGTGCTGCGGGGGCTCGACCTGAAGGTCGCCCCCGGCGCGGTGACCTGCATCGTCGGCCCCAACGGCGCGGGCAAGTCCACCGTGCTGCGGACCATCAGCGGCCAGCTCGCGCCGCGGCTGGGCGAGATCCGCTTCGGCGATCGCGACGTCGCCGGGCGGCACCCCGCCGAGCTGATCAAGGTGGGGATCGTCCAGGTGCCGCAGTCGCACGGCCTGTTCCCAGCGATGACCGTCGCCGAGAACGTGCTGCTCGGCGGCTACCTGCGCCGCCGCGAGAAGGACTACCTGCGGCGGCGGTTCGCCCAGCTCGCCGAGCGGTTCCCGATCATCGGCGAGCGGGGCGGCGAGCCGGCGGGGAACCTGTCCGGCGGGCAGCGGCGCACCGTCGAGTTCGCCAGGGCGCTCATGCTGGAACCGCGGATGGTGCTGCTCGACGAGCCGTCCCTGGGGCTCGACCCGCGCTCGCTCGGCCTGGTCGAGCAGGCCGTGGACGGCATGCGGGAGAGCGGCGTCACCGTGCTGCTCGTCGAGCAGAACGTCCGCTTCGGACTCGGGATCGCCGACCACGGCGTCGTCATGGAGAGCGGCGGCGTGCTCAAGGCCGACTCCGCCCAGGCGATACTCGACGACCCGGAGATGGGCGCGCTCTTCCTGGGCGGCGCCCCATGAGCGCCTTCCTGGACCGGCTGCGGCAGGGGGTGCCGACGCTCATGCTCGGCATCCGCAGCAGCCGTACGATCGAGGTCGTCAGGATGGCCCACGCGACCGGCCACCACGCGATCCTGGTCGACCTGGAGCATTCGACCATGTCCACCGACGTGGCCGCGCAGCTCTGCTCGGCCGCCGACGGCCTCGGCCTGACGCCGCTGGTCCGGGTGCCGGAACGCGAGTACGGCATGATCGGCCGGTTGCTGGACGGCGGCGCGCACGGCATCGTCGCGCCGAGGGTCGAGACGGCGGAGGAGGCGCGGCAGGTCGCCCGCGCCTGCCGCTTCCCGCCGCGCGGACAGCGCTCGCAGATCGCCCAGGTGCCGCAGTACGGCATGCGGCCGCTGCCCGCCAGGGAGCTGAACCCGGCGCTCGACGCGGCGGCGGTCGTGCAGATCCTCGTCGAGACTCCGGCCGGCGTGGCCAACGCCCACGACATCGCCCAGGTGGACGGCGTGGACATGCTCGCGATCGGGGTCAACGACCTCACCGCGGAACTCGGCGTGCCCGGCTCCTACGACGATCCGCGCGTGCTCGACGCCATCGCCACCGCCGCCGCGGCCTGTCGTACGCACGGGAAGCTGCTGGCGGTGGGCGGCATGCCGCCCACCGGCCTCTCCGGGGTCTGCCCGCTCCGCATCACCGGGATGGACTCCGCCCTGCTCTACCAAGCCATCGGTTCCGCCGCGAAGGACGCGTCATGACACCCCTTCCGACCACGCCCATGCGGGCCACGACGAGCAACACCCGGCCGCGCTTCACCATGCCGCCGTTGAGCTGCGACAGCCATTTCCACGTGTTCGAGCCCGGTTACCCCCATGTCCCCGATCCGCTCTACACCTTTCCCGACGGGACGCTCGAACAGTACCTGCGGCTGGCCGACTGGCTCGGGATCGAGCGGATGGTGCTGGTGCAGCCGACCTTCTACGGCACCGACAACAGCCTGCTGCTCGACGTGCTGCGCAAGGCGGGACCGCGCTGCCGCGGCGTGGCCAGGATCGACGACTCCGCGAGCGAGGCGGAGCTGGATCGCCTCCACGACGCGGGAGTGCGGGCGATCCGGCTCGACCTGTTCGCCCGTGCCCGGTGGCCCGTGGCGGAGCTGGTCGCCTATATCCGCGCGATGGCCGGCCGCGCCCGGCCGCGCGGCTGGCACCTGCAGTTCTACACGCCGGGCGCGGTGGTGCGGACCCTCCTGCCCTTCCTCGCCGAATTCGACCACCCCTTCGTCATCGATCACATGGGGTACGGGATGGACCTCGACGGCCTGCTGCTCCTGCTCGCGGGCGGGCACTGCCACCTCAAGCTGTCGGGGCCGTACCGGCTGGTCAAGGACGGGCCGGTGGCGGGCGTCGAGCCCCTGGTCCGCGCCCTGGTCGAGGCCCGCCCCGACCGGCTGCTGTGGGGCTCGGACTGGCCGCACCTGCCCGACGGGCAGCGCGACACCGGTGCGTTGCTGAACCTGCTGGCCGACTGGGTGCCGGCAGCGGAAGATCGCCGCCGGATCCTCGTCGAGGCACCGGGTAGGCTGTTCTACGGGCACTGACCTCGGTGGCGGGCGACCCCCAGGCGCACCGGCTTGTCCTGTCCTCGACGGCCCCACCAAGCAGCCGGAGAACGTCTCGGTGACTTGCTCTGGAGGGCGTTATCCACGGGCAGACAGTGGATGAGGTGACGTTTCGGCTTCTCGGGCCCGTCGGCGTCCGGCAAGGCGGCAGGTCGGCAGGGCCCACCACCGCACAGCAGCGTTCCATCCTGGCCATGCTGCTGATCGAGGCCAACAGGGTCGTCTCGGTGGAGCGGCTGGAGCTGGCGGTGTGGGGGCAGGGGCCGCCGCCGGTCACGTCGCGCAACACCGTCCAGGGGGGAGTGTCCCAGCTCCGGCGGATACTCTCCGGCGTCTCCGGGATCGGGCTGGTCACGACGCCGCCCGGCTATCGCCTGGACGTCGATCCGATGAGGGTGGATCTGTTCCGGTTTCGCGATCTCGTCCGGCAGGCGGGGGAGGTTGCGCCCGCGCGGGCCGTCGACCTGCTCGGCCGGGCGCTGGAGCTGTGGTCGGGGCCCGCGCTGGCCGGTGTGGCGGGGCCGTGGTTGTCCGACGCGATCGGTGGGGCGCTGGAGGAGGAGCGGCTGGCGGCGGTCGAGGAACGCCTCGCGGCGGGCCTGCGGGCCGGTCGCCACCGCGAGGTGCTCGCCGAGGTCGTGGCGCTGATGCGTGAGCATCCGCTCCGGGAGCGACCGGCGTACCTCATGATGGCCGCGCTCCACCAGGACGGCAGGCGGGCCGAGGCGTTGGAGGTGTTCAGGGACGTGCGCCGGCTCCTCGTGGCGGAGCTGGGGATCGAGCCTGGCGACGCCCTCCAGGCGCTGCACCAGCGGATCCTCCGGGCCGAGGTCACGGTGACGGCGCCCGCGGCGCTCGCTGCGCCGACCGGCGCGGCCCCGCCCCCGCGCAGACCGGTGCCCGTGCCTGCGGAGCTGCCGGCTCGGCTGGGGACGTTCGCCGGGCGGGCCCACGAGATCGGCCTCATCCGCGGCCTGCTCGGCGGCGACGAGACCGGCGGGCCGAGGACATGCCAGATCAGCGGCATCGGCGGGATCGGCAAGTCCTCGCTGGCGATCCACGTCGCGCACACCGTCGCCGGACACTTCCCCGACGGTCAGCTCTACGTCGACCTGCACGGTTCCACCTCCCAGATGGCCCCGGTCGAGCCGGTCGAGGCGCTCGGCCGGTTCCTGCGCTCGCTCGGGGTCGCCGGCTCGGCCGTGCCCGCGGACGCCGAGGAGGCCGCGGGCCGGTTCCGGTCGATGGTGCACGGCAGGCGCATCCTCATCGTGCTCGACAACGTCCGGGACACCGCGCAGGCGAGGCTGCTGCTGCCAGGGAGCCCGACCTGCGCGGTGCTGATCACCAGCCGCAGGCGGCTCACCTCCTTGGAGGGCGCCCTGCTCGTCCCGCTGGACGTGCTGGCCGTCGACGAGGGCCGCGCCCTGCTGAGCGATCTCCTCGGCGCCGACCGGGTCGCCGCCGATCCGGCCGCCGCGGCCGAGGTGGTACGGCTCTGCGGCGGCCTGCCGCTGGCGCTGTGCCTCGCGGCGGCTCGGCTGACCACCGGGCCCAACCGGTCGGTGGCCGGGCTGGCCGCGCGGCTGGCGGCGGACCGGGGCAGGCTCGACGTCCTCGAGGCGGGAGACCGCGCGGTACGCGCCAGCATCGAGGGCAGCTACCGGGACCTGCTGGACGACGGGCACGGCTCCGCGGCGAGGCGGATGTTCCGCCTGCTCGGGCTGATCGACGTCGCCGACGTCAGCCTGCCGGTGGCGTCCGTGCTGGCCGATCTGCCCGTCGAACAGGCGCGCGAGCTGCTCGAGCAGTTGGTGGACGCGCAGTTGGTGCAGAACCACGCCCGAGACCGCTACCGCCTGCACGATCTGCTGCGCCTGTACGCCAGGGAGCGCGCGGTGGCGGAGGAACGCGAGCAGTCCAGGCATCTGGCACTCCAGCGGGTCATGCACTGCTATCTGGAGACCGCACGCGGCGCGGCCCGATTACGGAAGGGCGAGGGCCGCGGTCTGCGCGGTTCGTGGCGCCTCGGTCTCGGCCCGCAGTCGTTGCCCCGTCCCGCGGCGGTGCCCGAGACGGCGGGGGAGATGCGCGAGTGGGTCGCCACCGAGGAGGACAACGTCCTGGCCCTGATCGCGCAGGCCGCGCGGACGCCCTCCGCCGGGCCGGCGGTCGCCCTGGCCGCCACCTTCGCGCCGCTGCTGATCGATCAGGGCCGCTGGCTGAGGTTGCTCTCACTCGGCGAGTCGGCGTCGCGGGCGGCCGAACACACCGCGGACCCCCTCCACCGGGCGGTCGTCCGCAGTGACCTCGGCTGGGCGCGGTTCCTGCTCGGTGACCCGTGTGGCGCGGTCGCCCACCTGCGTCAGGCGCTGGACGACTACCGGCGGATCGGAGGGCACCATCGGGAGGCGGCGGTGCTCGACCACATCGGCAGCGCCTACCGGAGCGTCGGCCGTTTCGACGAGGCCGTCGAGCACCATCTGAGCGCGCTGCGGCTGGCCCACAGAACCGCCGATCGCTGGCAGGAAGGCGTGAACCTCAGCAATCTCGGGCTGACCTACCAGCGCGTCGGCCGTTTCGAGGAGGCCGTCGACGCGCACACCCGTTCGATCGCGCTGCTGGAGGAGACGGGAGCCGTCGCGGACGGCGTGAGCGCGCGGGGCAACCTGGCCGAGGCGTACCGGCTGGCGGGCAAGCTCGATCAGGCGATCGCCTCTCACCGGCAGGCGATGCGCACCCTCCGCGACACCGGCCTGCTCGACGACTACCGCACCGCGGAGATCTGCTGGGGCCTCGGCCTGGCCTGGCACGAGATCGGCGACCTCGGCGAAGCGCGCCGCCACTGGCGCGAATCGGCCGCGATCCTGCACGCTCTCGGCCTCATCACCGCCGAGGAACGCCGTACCATCGACACCAGCCCGATCCCGATCACCCCTGACGTGCTCCGGCGACGCATCTGAGGCCACCCGCACGCCTCCCGGGCCGGGCCCACCGCGCCACAGCGGCATCCTGCCATTTCAACGCCATTTAAGCGGCCTTTCAAACGACCGGACTACGCTGCCGCTGCGGTAATGCGGAATGTCGTTGTCATTGAAACGAGCAGGCTGAACTTTCACGACTTTCGAAGGAGAACGTTTCATGCCCGCAGTTCCCGTGTCACGCAGAAGAATGCTCGGTTACGCAGGGGCAGGAGCGACCGGCGCCCTCCTGCCCACAGCCACCGCCACCCGCGCCGCCGCGGCCGACGGCGCCGTCCTGCAGGTCCCCTCGGCCGCCCAGGTGGCCGGGCAGGACATCGCCGCCCAGTACGTCGCGCTGCGCACGGACGGGTACGCGACGCCCGGCGACGGCGGCGGCGCGACCTACCGCCGCCTGTCCGCCGCCCCGGCGACGCCGGACCGCTGGCACTTACGCTCCAACGACGGCGCCTGGTGGGAGATCGCCGACGACGTCGTCTCGGTCAGGGCCCTGGGCGCCAAGGGCGACTACGACGAGAGCACGAGCACCGGCGCCGACGACACCCAGGCGCTGCACGCCGCCGCCCGCCTCGATCGGGTCATCTACGTGCCCGGCACGTCCCACACCTACCGCTGCACCTCGCAGATCTCCCTCACCAGGGACGGCACCACCTGGTACGGCGACGGCTACCGATCGAAGATCACGCTCTTCTCGGGAGAGGGCGGAGCAGGAGCCCTGATCGGCATCCACGGAGAGCCTCCCACCGATCCCGGCCAGGACAGCGGCCCCGAAGCGGCGCCCTCCCGCGTGGTCCGCGGCGTTCACGTGTCGGGCCTGCACCTGGACACCCGAGAGAAGGCGAACGACAACGGCCTCGGCGGCTCCTTCGTCAGGGACGTGTGGGTGGAGAACATGTACTTCTCCCGCATCGGACGCAAGGCGCTGACCTTCCAGTACCACTGCCACAACGTGCACTGCCGCGACGTCACCATCTACGCGAGTGCGACCGAGCCGGAGTCGACGCACGCCGCCATCAGCGTCGAAGGCCAGACGGAGGGCCTGCGCTACCGCAACGGGGCGCCGCCCGCGGTGGACCTCAAAGGCGCCGACATGTCCAACCTGACCTTCACGAACATCGACTGTGTCATGAGCGGATACAACTACATCGTCGTCTCCAACGCCCACCGCGTCCGCTTCGACAACGTCAACTGCGGTGACGCCAAGGGCGCGGGGGCGTTCGTCAACTTCGTCCGCCGGGTGCGCGACAGCCACGTCCGCGGCATCCGCGGCGGCACCACCGAGCGCCGCCTGATCTTCTTCGACGCCGACGTGAGCGACTGCGCCGTGGAGGACTTCCACTTCGGTCACACGACCGACGAAGGCTCGACCCTCGACGGCCGCGCCATCCAGTGCGCCGGGTGGCGCAACCGCCTGTCCGGCGGCTCCTTCGGCCACCGCAACACCGACGTGCCGGAGGCGATCCTCATCACCGGGACCGACATCACGCTGACCGGCGTCGCCGTCCGCGAATGCGCCGCCGCCCTGGTGCTCAACGCCACGCAGGACGCCGCGCGCCTGTCACTGACCGGCTGCCGCTTCATCGCGGCCACCGCCCCCGCCTTCCGCATCAAGGGCCCGGGGGCGATCGTGCAGGGCAACCACTTCGACATGCCGAACGCCCCCTACGTCGGCCGCTTCGAAGGCTCCAGCGGCCAGTGCGTCGGCAACCACCTCACCGGCGGCACCGGTCAGCGCCTGGTCGTCGCCGACGGAGCCACCGCACTCATCTCGCTCAACACCACCGGCGCCGGATGACCGGCCGGCACCCGGAGGGCCTCAGCGGACTCCGAGGCGGGCGGCGATCGCCTCGGCCGTCGGGCCCTCCATCACCTCGCCCACCTGCCCGTCGCTGAGAAAGAGCACCCGGTCGGCGTGGGAGGCGACGGCCGGGTCGTGGGTGACCATGATGACCGTCTGCCCCAGCTCGACGACCACCAGCCGCAGCAGGCCGAGAATCTCCCGCCCGGACCTGGCGTCCAGGTTGCCTGTGGGCTCGTCGGCGAACACCACCTCCGGCCCTGCCACCAGCGCCCGGCAGATGGCCACCCGCTGCTGCTGCCCGCCGGACAACTCGTGCGGGCGGCGGTGCACGTGCTCGGCGATCCCGGCCCGGCCGGCCAGTTCCTCCACCCGGCCGGGCGCCGGACGACGACGCGCGAGCCGCAGCGGCAGCTCGATGTTCTCCTTCCCGGTCAGCGCGGGGAGCAGGTTGAACGCCTGGAACACGAACCCGATCCGCCGGCTGCGCAGGCCGGACAGTTCGGCCTCGCCCAGCCGCGTGATGTCGGTGCCGCCCACGCTGACGGTGCCCGACGTGGGCCGGGTCAGTCCGGCCGCGCACTGCAACATCGTGGTCTTCCCCGAGCCTGACGGCCCCATCACCGCGGTGAACGAGCCCCGCGCGAAGGTGTGGCTGACGTCGCGCAGGGCGGTGACCGCCGAGCCGCCCGTGCCGTAGACCTTGCCGACGCCGTCGAGGCGCACCGCGGGCGCCACGCAGCCGTTCGTGCCGTCGTTCATGTCCATCTCGAGTTTCATGCCGTGCCGTGCCTTTCGTTGCGCAGTGCCGCGCGTACGACCAGCAGCGATCCCGCCATCGCGGCGGCGAGCGCGCCCGCGCAGAGCGGGACCAGCCAGTCGAAGGGGATGAGGGACCAGGTGGCCGCCGCCCCGCCGGGCTCGCTCGCGGCGTGCACGAACGTCACCCAGGCGGTCACGGCCAGGGCCAGCACCACGACGGGCGCCACGGTGAACAGGCCCTCCCAGCAGGCCATGCTCATCACCTGGCGGCGGCGCGCGCCGAGGTGCCGCAGGCCGGTGAACTCCCGCCGCCGGTCGACCAGCCCCATGCACAGGCTGTTGACGGCGGCCACCAGGCAGAGCAGCGCGACCAGCAGGGAGACGTACGGCAACGTGCGGTTCCGCTGGGCGCTCTCCTCGCGCTTCTGCCAGAAGTACTCCTGTTTGGTGAGGGACTCCACGGGCGTGCGCGAATCCGCGAGCGGGCCGGGGTCCGCGCCGCGCACGTAGATCAGTTCGTGCTGCCGCGACGGCAGGTGGGTGCCGGCGACCGCGTGGGCGGGCAGCGCTACCGACCCCAGCTCGGCGGTGTCGGCGTAGACCGCGGCCACCGTGTAGCGGGCGTCCTGGGCCTCGCCGGGGAAGCGGACCCGCAACCGCGACCCGAGCCCGGCTCCGAGCGATTCGCTGACGGCGACCTCGCCTTCGCCCAGGTCATCGGGGGACCGGCCACGCAGGGCGAGGTCGAGGACCCGCGTGATGTCCCCGGTGACCAGGGTCGCGGTGGCGGACGGCGGGTTCCGGCCGGGCGGCCGTCCTTCCACGGACACGGCGACCGGCATCGAAGCGATCCCGACCGCGGCGGACGTGCCGTCGCGATCCAGGACGCGGCGCCGCAACTCCTCCGAGAGCGCGCCCTGTCCCGCCGACGGCCGCAGCACGTGGTCGGCGCGGACGTCCTCGACGGCGTGCGCGGCCGTCCGCCAGTCGTAGAAGAGCTGCGTGCCCACGACCGTGCCGACCAGCGTCACACCGAGTGCCAGCGACCCCACCGCTCCGGCGAACCTGCGATGGTTGAAGACCACGTCGGCGACGGCGAGGAACCCCGCCACCGGCGACAACCGGGCGACCACGCCCCGCACCAGCTTGCCCGACACCAGCACGACCCACGGGGCCACCAGCCCGACCGCGGCCACGGCCAGGCACAGCGTGCCGAACTGCAGGCTCATCAGGGCGACGCCGTCGACCGCGACCAGCCCCCACACCTGTACGGCGGACAGGACGCCGGCCCCCGCCAGCAGCGTCGAACCGGCCGCCAGCCGTCCTCCGCCGAGCTGCCTGCCCTCCGCCGGGGCCTCGCCGAGCGCGTCCCCCGGCCGGATCCGCAGCGCGCGGCGTACCGAGGCCAGGCTCGCCACCAGGGCGATGGCCAGGGTCAGCGCGAACGTCCACCACATCGCGAGCGGGTGGTAGCCGACCTCGAACGCCACGCTCACCGTGCCGAAGTCGCGGAAGCGCGCCACGACGACGGGCGCGAGCAGCAGGCCGAGCGGGACCGCCACCAGCGTGGCGACCACGGCGAGCAGCACCGCCTCCACCACCAGCATGCGCCGGATCTGCCCGGGGCGGGCTCCCACGGCCCGCAGGACGGCGATCTCCATCCCACGGCGGCGGACCGACAGCCCCATGGCCGCCGCCACCATCCCCGCCGAGACCAGCGCGGTGACCCACACCAGGAACCAGAGGGTGTTGAAGCCCTCGGCGACGACGATGTTGTTCTCCTGTCCGCCGCGATCCGCGCCGACGGCGACGCGCGCGATCCGCAGTCCGGGTGCGTTGTACGGCTCCACCGCCCGGGTCACGGCCGCCCGCAGCGTCTCCACGTCGACTCCCGGCCGGGGGTGGACGCCGAGCGCGTCGGCCCGCAGGCCACGTCCCGACAGGTCGGCGGCGTGGTCGTCGGAGAAGAACAGCGCCGACTGGTGCCGCCAGGTCGCCCGCGCCGCCGCCACGCCGACCACCTCGTGCGCCCGCACGGTGCCCGCCACGGCGACCTCGACCCGGTCCCCGACCCCGGTCCCGGCCACGGCGGCCAGCCGCGCGTCGACGACCACCTCGCCCGGGGCCCGCGGCGGTCGGCCCTCCGTCAGCTCGAACGGCGTCAACCGCGCACTCGACCAGCCGTGCCCCCACGGCCAGGGGCGCTGGTCCCCGGGCACCCGCGGCCGGGTCCCGCGGACGTACAGCACGGCGGGGAAGCTGAGATCACGAACCGCCGCCGCCACCCCGGGGAGCGCGTCCACGGCCGCCGCCAGTCCTGGTGAGATGCCGCCCCCGCCGGTGCCGACGACCAGCGGAGTCCCGGCGTACCGCTCCACCGGGACCTCCTGCCGATCCGTGGAGTCCACGACGAACCACAGGGCGCCGATCGCGGTCGCCGCGACGACCAGGGTGACGAGCGTGCCCATCAGGCTGCCCGGATGCCACCGCAGTGTCCGCCACGCCAGCCATACCACCCCACCACCTCCGATCCGGGCCAGGAAGGTCCTGGCCCGCGTTCCGAGTTCCAGCGTGTCGGCCGTCGCGGTCCGGTTCCTCGGCCGCCGGACGGATCCCGCCGCAGTACCGCGGTCCTCCCGGGCGGCGCGGGGCGGGACTCAGGTAACGGGACGCCCGTGCGCGAATCCCCGCGGTAACGCTGGGCCGGTGGTCCTGTTTCGCCGGGTACTGGGGTTCGCCGACGGTGACCTGCGTTCCCGCGCTGGTGGGCGCGTACACGGCCACGGTGCGGACCGCCGCCCGTCTCCGACGTATTGCACCGACCGATGCAAAACAGCTAGTCTGCCCCTATGGCTCGACCACGGACATTCGACGAGGACCAGGTGCTGGCCACCGCGATGGACCTCTTCTGGGCGTACGGCTACGAGGCCACCTCGACCCGAGATCTGTGTCACGCCGTCGGGCTGGACCGCAGCAGCCTGTACAACGCGTTCACCAGCAAGCACGAGCTGTTCAGGCGGGCGTTGACCCGCTACGTCGACGTCACCGCCGCCAACCAGGCGCGCATCCTGGAGGACCCGCGGCGGCCGCCCGCCGAGCGCGTCCGTGAGTTGCTCGCCGCGATCGTCGAGATGGAGTCCGACTCCTACCGCGACGGCCACGGCCGCGGCTGCCTGACCGTCAACACCACGGTGGAGCTCGCCGGCCGTGACCCGGAGATCGCCCTGCTGCTCGATCGCGACCTGGCCCGGCGGCTCGACTCGCTGCGGGCCGTCATCGCGGCCGGGCTGGCGTCCGGTGACATCACCTCGTCCCGTACGCCGGAGGCGCTCGCCCGGTTCGTCAACGCCGTGATCGCGGGCATCCGGGTCGCTGCCCAGGGCGGCGCCGACCGTCCCACGCTGGAGTCCATCGCCGCGACGGCCATGGACGCGCTCACCTGACACCTTCCCCGGAGCCAGGGCGGGCTTCGCGTGCCCGGATTCTACACCGTTCGATGCAAAATCCTCGCTAAGGAGCGACCACCTTGCCCCGTGCCGTCTATCTGCTGGCCCTCGGCATCTTCGCCATGGTGACCAGCGAATTCGCCGTCGCAGGACTGATGCCGCAGATGGCCGCCGGACTCGGCGCCACCATTCCGCAGATCGGCTACCTGATCACCGCCTTCGCCGTCGCCATGACCGTGGGCGGCCCCTTCCTCACTGTCGCCGTGGCGCGACTGCGGCCCAAACCGGCGCTCACCGCGCTCTTCGTGATCTTCCTGGTGGGCAACGTGCTGGCGGCGGTCTCGGTGTCGTACCCGGCCATGATGGTCGCCCGAGTGATCACCGGGGTCGCCTCGCAGGCGTTCTTCGGGGTGGCCATCTCCCTGGCCGCCCAGCTCACGGAGGAGCGCGTCCGCGGCCGGGCCATCGCGATGGTCCTGAACGGGCTGATGGTCGGCACGCTGCTCGGGCTCCCCCTGTCGACCCTGATCGGCGAACACCTGGGCTGGCGGGCCGCCTTCTGGGCCATCAGCGCACTCACCGTGCTGACCGCCGTCGCCACGCTCGTCGGCGTACCGCGCCTGGAGCGCGCCGGGGCCGACGGGCCCGAACTCCGCGAGGAGCTGAAGGTCTTCAGGAACGCCAAGCTGTGGCTCGTACTGACGACCAGCACCCTCATCATCGGCGCGACCTTCTCCGCCTTCAGCTACCTCAGCCCCATCCTCACCCAGGTCACCGGAGTCGGCCAGGAAGCGGTGCCGCTGCTGCTCATCGCGTACGGCGCCGCCACCGTGATCGGCAACACCATCGTCGGCCGCCTGGCCGACCGGCACACCATCAGCGTCCAAGTCTGGGGACTGGCGCTGAACCTGCTCTTCCTGATCGGTTTCGCCCTGCTGGCCCACCTCACCCTCCCCGCGGTGGCCTTCATGCTCGGCGTCGGCCTGGTGGGCGTCACCATGAACCCCGCCATGGCCACCCGCGTCCAGCGCACCGCCAACGCCCGGCCACTGGTGAACACGGTCCACTCGTCCTTCATCACGCTCGGGGTCATCATCGGCTCGTCGGTCGGCGGCCTGGCGATCGACGCCTTCGACCTGCGGGCCCCCCTCTGGCTCGGCGCGGCACTGGCCGCCCTGGGCCTGCTGAGCCTCCTGCCGGAGGCCCGCGTACGCAGCGGAAAGCCGCAGCCCCCGGCAGCACCGGCCGTCGCGCCCACCGCCGGACTGGACGCGTTCGAACGGCGAAGCTGAGGGCTCGGCGGTGGGGGACCCTCACCCGGTCGGCCTGCCGCCGCTCGTCGGAGGGCCGGGTGGCGTCGGACGGCTGGGTGGCGTTGGAGGGCCGGGTGGCGTCCATGCGAACGCGCTTCCGGCCAATCGGAGGAAGACGCCGGTCGGCAGGAGCCGGGTGAGGCCGTTGCGGAGGGTTGACGCGACGGGGTTACCGGTCTGGAGGACGTGGCCGAGCCGCCCGGACAGTTTCGCCATCGGCTGCGTCCGCGGTCGTCGCTGAGCGTCGTACGCGATCAGCGCCTCGGGCACGGCGCTGCGGTCGAGTGCGCCGGCGAGGACGACGGCGTCCTCGATGGCCAGACAAGCGCCCTGCCCGATGTCCGGGGTGACGGCGTGGGCGGCGTCTCCGAGAAGGGCGACGCGGCCGTTGACGAAACGCGGAAGCGGGTGCTTGAGGTAGTAGACGTCGTGCCGGAGCAGGGTGCGCTCGGGGGTGGCGGCCAGCAGGTGCGGGATGGGGTCGTGCCAATGGCGGAAGCGCGCCGCCAGTTCGGTGAGGCTGTGGTCGGGCGTGGCCCGTTCCGGCATGCTCTCGCAGGCGAACCAGTACACCTGGCCGTCGTCGATGACCGCGATGCCGAACCTCCCCGCTCGGCCCCACGTCTCCGACAGGACCGGCTCGACGCCGAGCGTGCGTACGTCGTTTGCGGCGGCGATCCCGCGCCAGACCGTGTAGCCGGCGTAGGTGGGGCCGGGATGGGCGGGGAACAGGTCGGCTCGAAGCCGGCTGCGTACCCCGTCCGCGGCCACGACCAGGTCGGCGGTCGCGGTGACCGGGCCCGCCGGGGTGTCGAAGAGCACCGACGCCGTGTCGGCGTCCGTGGTGATGCGGGTGGCCTGGTGGTCGGTGTGCAGGATCTCGGGGTCCAGCGACTCCAGGAGGATGTCGTGCAGCGTGGCCCGGTGCAGCGCCACGAACGGGTCGCCGTAGCGGCTCTCGATCGCATCGCCGGACAGGGCGACCACCCGCCGTCCTGACATCAGCCGGACCCGCAGGCCGTCCTGCCGGGTCCCGCGGGCGCGAAGCTGGGAGCTGAGGCCCAGCCAGTCCATCGCCTTCACGGCATTGGGCGCGATGCCCACGCCGGCTCCGACCGGCTTGAAGGCCGGCGCCTGGTCGTACACCGCCACCTGCCAGCCGATCTGTGTCAGCGCCCGGGCGGCGCTGAGCCCGCCGATGCCCCCTCCGACCACCACTGCCGACCGCTTCATGGCACCTCCCAGTCATCTCGCTGCAAACGGTGTTTGAAACAGCATTTGAAGTACCATATATGATGACTCAGGGCTGACAGGCAGGCGGGCAAGGGAAACAGGATGGTGAGCTGGTGAGCGTGGACCGATCCGACTCTGGTCTCTCCACCGGGGAGCGGCTGATCGACGCGGCCGAGCACCTGTTCGGCGAGCGGGGCTTCGAGGGCACCTCGCTGCGTGCGGTCACCGACCTGGCCGGGGCCAACATCGCCGCGGTCAACTATCACTACCGGTCCAAGGAAGGGCTGCTGCACGCCGTCGTCGCGCGCGCCATGGCCCCCGTCAACGCCGAGCGGGACCGGCGGCTCACCGCGTTGCGCGCCGAGGGCGGCGAGCCGACGGTGGAGCAGATCGTCCGGGCCTTCGTCGAGCCGGCGGACCTCACCCTGCACCACCCGGCCCGCCATCCTGGCTTCGCCCGGTTCATCGCAGCCGTGCTGCTGGACCCCAGTCCGAAGATCCGCCAGATCTTCGCCGATCAGGTCGACCCCGTCGAAGGACGTTACCTGGACGCACTCCGGCGGGCCCTGCCGCACCAGGCGCCCCGAACCGTACTCGTCGGCTACACCAACATGCTGGGCCTGCTGGCCCTCCACCAGGCCGGGACCTTTGCCGGCCTCCGGCTGCGCGCCGACCCACCCTCCCCGCGCACCACCGACGACGTACCCACCGCATTCGACCGGGAGCACCTGATCGCGTTCCTGGTCGCCGGCCTGACCGCCGACGCGAAGCCCTCGGCCCTCGGCCCGCAGCAGCACCACTGACCATCGCCACGCCGCCGCCGCGCGACTGCCCGTCACCCGACTCACTCAGCAAGACCACCCCGCACCACGCCCACCGCCCGGCAACCGTGCCCCGGGCCGCCGGCCCCGGCCACCGGTTCCGCCCGGCACCAACGTGTGTGCGGTGGCCGGAGTCTTTCCGTTCGACCTCGTGCGCCAGGTGAAAGCCGTGGCTTCGATCAGGATCGAGCAGCAGGCAGCGAGCGCCAGGCGCCGCGGTGCCGACGTCAGCGTCGCACAACGCGGGCCAGCTCACCAGCCGGACGGTCGACGGCGAGCATGCCACCTTTACCTGGAACCAACTCGGCCAGATGGAGAAGGCCGTTGTCGGTGGCGCGGAGACTTCCATGGTCTATGACGCCGACGGCGAACGAATCATCCGTCGCGATCCGGGCGGAACAACCCTCTATCTCGAAGGGATGGAGGTGCGGTCGTCCGAGGGAACCCTCATGGCGCAACTGGCCATCGACGACGCGACGGGTGAAGTCGCTCGCGAGCGATATCTGCCTTACGGGAAGCGCCGCGGCGAGGACGACCTGCCCTTCACCTATCGGGGCTTCCTCGGCAAGACGGAGGACGGCTCCACAGAGCTGGTCTATCTTTCCGCCCGCTATTACGATCCGACGACGGCCAAGTTCGCCAGCCCGGACCCCATGCTGGATCCGGATACACCGGAGTGGACGAATCCGTACGGCTACGCGGCCGACAACCCGATCGGCCTGTCCGATCCCGACGGTCTCATTCCCGACCACGGTGGCGGCAGCGGTGACAGCAACCGTCTCTTCAGTGTCATCGAATCGATTCTCGGCGCCCTGCCGAGTGAGGGGGTCCGTAACAAGTTCCTGGAACGGTGGCGGTCTCGGATCGGCGAGCATCTCCGGACTCATCTCGACGCCGAAGCCCTGCAGGACGACAGGCTGCGGACCCAGCAGGAATTCTTCCTCGCACTGTCCATCTGTGAGGAAATAGGTTTCCGATCGTGCGGCGCGGACGCGATCGAATTCTTTTTCGCTGGTGTGTGCTCGCCATGACCTAAATATCCGGAGATCATAGATGTGTACAAATCCAAAGCTGCGATGTCCGGCGGCGAGCAATTCTACATAGAGGCGTACCGGGAGATGGGGTTCACCCTCAGAAATGTGGACGAGGCTCTTAGCTGGCGGCCGGAGAGACGAAAGAAGTCACTCTCGAAACTGGACGCATTCTTCCTGGAGAAGACGTTCAAGGGACAGTTATAGTAGGCCGGGTGGAACTGTTCATCTACTGGTTCGGTGACGCCCGGGTGTCCGGAGGCGACCTCGAGGACACCATCGACGACGTTCTCAACGGCGAGGGCGAGGTGACCGGCGGGGGAAGCGGTGACACCGGCGGGAACATCGACGTTGAGATCTTCGACGATGTCAACGTCGAGAGGCTGATGGCCGAGATCGCCTC
This sequence comes from Nonomuraea sp. NPDC051298, assembly GCF_055586305.1. NCBI lineage: Bacteria > Bacillati > Actinomycetota > Actinomycetes > Streptosporangiales > Streptosporangiaceae > Nonomuraea > Nonomuraea sp. NPDC051298. Next base: position 74,696 of record NZ_JBVJIM010000010.1, on the reverse strand, counting down.
GGCGGTCTCGGCCCACCTCCCAGCGAACGCCTATTACCACTTCGCCAACGACGAAGAGCAGCATCTGCTGCGCGAGCTGTTGCCCGATCATCCTGAGGTCCCCGAGCACCTGCGCGCGGCGGCCAAGGGCATCTGCAACGGGTTGAACAGCGCGCTCAGGGCGGCGTCGGATGGTGATATGCCGTTCAAGTGTGCTTCCTCCATGGTGGACGGCACCACGGTGATCTCCAATCTCGTCGGCCGGCTCGGTGTGGACGACGCACGCGAGCGGTTCGAGAGATGGACCGCCGGCAGCGCCGCCCTCATGCTCGTGCAGTCACTCAAGCTGGCCGGCGCCACGGCCTGGGAGGCGCACTACAACGGCGTGCCCATCGTAAGGGTGCCTGTGAACTGAGAACGCGTGACCGGCGTACGACGTATGCCAGTCACGCGTTCTCAGGTGGCGAGGGTCACGGGTCGACAGGTGACGACGCGTTCCCGTTGACGGCGCGTGCGCGGGACGCTTCACGTCATCCCCCTCCCGCTCGAACTCCGCCCGAGCTTCCTCCAGTCACCGCAGCCGGAACAGCAGGTCACTTCGTATGCCTGACAGCAGGCGGCAATCCTCGATCCATCACACGGGTACTGTCAGAGCCGAGCCGGCGCCTCGTACAGCGAGGCGATCCGGACCTAGCCGGTGTTCTGCGTGGTAGCGGCGATGACGTCTTCGCGCAGCGGTGTGCGCCAAATCTGTGGAACGGCCTCGAGCGGGTCCTCGGAGACGGCGATCTGACTGTTTTCACAACGTCAATAGAGATCACTTCGTGGGCCTACGTCCGCGACCAGGTGGCGAAGGGCTTGCCGGCTCGGCTCGGTCAGTTGGGCAGTCGTGGTCCGGGGCGGGTCATCTGCGGCGGTTGTCGCGCAGGCGGGCGGCCAGGGCGGCGGCCTGGGTGCGGCGCTGCATGTTGAGCTTGGCGAGCAGGTTGGACACGTAGTTCTTGACGGTCTTCTCCGCCAGGAACATCCGTTCGCCGATCTGCCGGTTGGTCAGCCCCTCGCCGATCAGGTCGAGGATGTGCCGTTCCTGCTCGGACAGTGCCGCGAGAGGGTCCTTCCTGGCCGCCTGCTCGCGCAGGCGCTGCAGCATGGCGGCGGTGGTCTGCGGGTCGAGGAGAGACTGCCCCGAGGCCACCGTACGGACCGCGCCCACGAGGTCGGAGCCGTGAATCTGCTTGAGCACGTAGCCCGCCGCCCCGGCCATCACCGCGTCGAACAGCGCGTCGTCGTCGGCGTACGAGGTCAGCATCAGGCACGCCAGCCCCGGTAGCTGGGAGCGCACCTCACGGCACACGTTCACGCCGCTGCCGTCCGGGAGTCGCACGTCCAGCACCGCCACGTCGGGCTTGAGCGCGGGGATGCGGGCGACGGCGGACTCGGCCGTGCCGGCTTCCCCGATGACCTGGATGTCGTCCTCGGACTCCAGCAGTGCCGCGACACCCCTCCGCACGACCTCGTGGTCGTCGACGAGGAACACACGAATCATGTATATGACGCTATCCGACCACCCGGCAGGGCCCAAGGTGACGGAGGCGGCGGCCCGGGACGGAACAGTGGGGTTCGGGTGGGGAGCCGGGGGCGATCGTGACCAGGAGTTGGCCGGATCATCACGTAAGCGCGGTCTGCGACTGATGTTCGCCCCTGTCGTGGACCTGATGCTCGGGCCGTGAGGGCCGGGGATAGGCCCAGCCGCGGGTCCGGTGTCACACTGGTGAGTGTGGAGGGCGAGCGTCATCCGGTGATGCCGCAGATGCGGCTCGATGAGCTGCTGGCCGAGCTGCAGGTGCGGCTGAACGCCGTGCTGGCCACTCGGGACCGCGTACACGCGCTGGTCGAGGCCGTGGTGTCGGTGGGCAGCGATCTCGAGCTGGAGACCGTGCTGCGCCGGATCGTGGAGACGGCGACCAGACTGGTCGACGCCAGCTACGGCGCGCTGGGCGTGGTCGGCCATGAGAGCACGCTGATTCAGTTCATCCCGGTCGGGCTGACCGAGGAGGAGATCGCCAGGATCGAGCACTGGCCGCACGGCCTGGGGCTGCTCGGTCTGTTGATCAAGGACGCGCGTCCCCTCCGGCTGGGCCGCATCTCCGACCACCCCGAGTCGTACGGCTTCCCGCCCGGCCACCCGCCGATGGGCACCTTCCTGGGGGTCCCCGTACGGGTGCGCGACGAGGTTTTCGGAAACCTTTACCTGACGGAGAAGCGCGGCGGCGGCGAGTTCGACGAGGAGGACGAGGCCATCGTGATAGCCCTCGCCACCGCCGCCGGCGTCGCCGTGGAGAACGCCCGCCTGTACGCGGAGACGCGACGGCGTGAGACCTGGCTCCAGGCGTCCTCGGAGGTGAGCACGAGCCTGCTGTCCGGGGCCGATCCTCGGCGGGTGCTGAGCCTGGTGGCGACCCGGGCCCGCGAGATGAGCGACGCGGACCTGGTCCAGGTGCTGCTGCCGGACCAGTCCGGGCAGGCGCTGATCGTCGAGGTCGCGGAGGGCGAGGGCGCGCGGGAGCTGCTGGGCACCGCGTTCGAGAGGTCGGCCACGATGGTGGGCGACGTGTTCACCCAGGGGGAGCCGGTCTCCGACACGGACATGCAGCAGGCTTCCCACTCGGAGTCTCCGCTGCGCCGCTGCGGTTACGGACCGGGGCTGATGGTGCCGCTGGGAGCGGTGCCCCGGGTGCGCGGGGTGCTGGTCCTGGCCAAGCGGAGCGGGCGGCTGCCGTTCAGCGGGGCGGACGAGCAGGTGCTGCAGGCGTTCGCCGGGCAGGCGGCGATCGCGCTCGAACTGGCCGAGGCCCGCCGCGACGCCGAGCGGCTGGGCCTGCTGGAGGATCGTGATCGGATCGCCAAGGATCTGCACGACGTGGTGATCCAGCGGCTGTTCGCGACCGCGATGACGTTGATGAGCACGATCCGGCTGGTGGAACGGCCGGAGGCGGCCAAGCGGATCCAGCACACGATCGACGAGCTGGACGAGACCATCCGGCAGATCCGCTCGTCCATCTTCGCGTTGCAGGGCTCCGGGGATGCCGAGCCCAGCCTGCGCAGGCAGATCGTGGAGCTGGTGGAGGGCGCCGCCGGGCACTTGGGGTTCATGCCTGGCCTGCGGATGGAGGGGCAGATCGACACGGTGGTGCCCGCGCCGGTCGCCGAGCACCTGCTGGCGGTGCTGCGCGAGGCTCTGTCGAACGTGGTCCGCCACTCCCGGGCGACCCGCGCCGACGTCCTCGTCGAGGCGGCGGGCGCCGAACTCTCCCTCGTGGTGACGGACGACGGCGTCGGCGTGGGGGAGACGGAGCGCCGGAGCGGGCTGCGCAACATCGAGGAACGCGCCACCCGGCTGGGCGGCACCGCCCAGGTGGAGACGCCAGAAGCAGGCGGGACGCGGCTGCGCTGGCTGGTCCCGCTGTAGGAGCCAAGGTGGCTTGGACGGGACGAAGGTCCTGACATCGCGGGACGTACGCCACTGTTTCGGAGAAGAGCGAAACGGTGTGCTTGGCATGCGCAAAGAAATGCCCATCCCCGCCGAAAGGAACCGTCATGGCCACCGCCGTCAACCCGTCTTTCGTGGAGACCCGCACCACCGCCCAGCGCCGCCCGGTCGACTACGCCTGGGCCGTCGCCCGCATCGCGCTCGGCTGGATCTTCCTGTGGGCGTTCCTGGACAAGACCTTCGGCTGGGGGTTAGCCACCCCGGCCGACCGTTCCTGGCTCTCCGGCGGCAGCCCGACGACCGGGTTCCTCAAGGGCACCGGTGAGAACGCGCTCGGCGGCTTCTTCGCCGGCCTGGCGGGGCAGGCGTGGGTCGACTGGCTGTTCATGGCCGGCCTGCTGGGCGTGGGGGTGGCGCTGGTGCTGGGCGTCGGCACCCGGATCGCCGCGGTCGCCGGCGGTCTGATGCTGGCCCTCATGTGGGCGGCGGGGCTGCCCCTGGACACCAATCCGTTCATGGACGAGCACCTCGTCTACGCCGTCGTCCTGGCCGGCCTGGCCCTGGCCGACGCCGGCGCCACCCTTGGGCTCGGCGGCTTGCCGATCGTCCGGCGCAACCGCTACCTCAGATAGCGTCTGCTCGATTGCCCACCTCCACGGGGTGGGCGTCGTGCTGTTCCCACATAGTGGGCCATTCGGCACCGTCAGTGGGACCTTCGCCCCTTTGGCTCGCTTGTCCTGATTGTCAGGATTATCGCTGAGAACGGGGGCAATCATGGGAATACAGCAAGACGAACCGGCCCACGAGCAGGCCGCGGGGATCCGCTCTCTGTGCCACGCGTGCAGTCCACTTCGTGTGACCACGCAGGCGTCTGACGGCAATACCGTGCTGGGCATCGCGGGTGAACTGGACCTCGCGACCGCTGAGCCGCTCAACGTGCTGGTGGACAATGTGATCGCGAACACCAAACGGAGAGTCGAACTCGACCTGTCCGGTTTGACCTTTTGTGATCTGTCGGGCCTGAGGGCGCTGCGGTTGTGCGGCCGGACCGCCCGCGCGTCGGGGGTGACGTTCGAGCTGACCGGCCTGTCCGAACGGGTGCTGTGGCTCCTTGAGATCAGCGGACTCATGCCGGCGTTCGTGGGCGTCATGCCGACGAAGAAGCGACCGGGCGGCCGCGGATGATCGGCCCGGGCACGGCCGCAGGGCCAGGTCGCCCCGCGCGGCTGTTTACGTATTTGGTGAATCCCGGGAACCGGCGCGAGATTCCGGTACGGCCGCAGCGGTGATACTACAATTCGTAATGAATGATCACAGTATGTAATTGAGGTAGGGGCCATGCGGAAGGCGATCATCGTGGTTGCGGTTGTCACCGCCGGTACGGCGCTCGCGGCTCTGACGGCTCTTCGAGGCGGCGCGCGTCCGCCCAAGGCCCGGTCCTGACCGTCTACGAGTCGTTTCGCAGGCAGACGGCGTCCGGAGAGGGTTCAGCCGGTGATGCGACGGCCGGACACCTGCTCGGCCTCGACCACGATGTAGTGACCCAGGCCGTTGGGCGCCCAGGCCGTCAGCGGCAAGCTCGCCAGCCGGTCTATCTCGGCAGGATCGGTCGCGGCCCGTGAGCGCCCCACCGCGGTCACCGACCAGCCGGTACACCGCTCGGGATCGAACTCGTCGGCCTCGAAGGCCACGACGGAACGCCGGGTGGCCGCCGCCAGCCGTGACCCGATCGACGTACGGATCACGATGGACTGGCCGTCGAGGCGGAAGGTGACCGGCTGGACGGCCGGCAGGGCCCGATCGGTGAACACGATCCGCCCGATCGGGGTCGAGCACAGCAGCCGCAGGCACTCCTCGCGCGAGAGCACCTGGAGTCCGGACGAATCAAGCCGCATACCCTCAACATTCTCGCTCGGACCCGCCCCGCGTTAGGGGCGAAAGTCCCTCCTTTGTGCTCCTGGCCGACTTTCCGTGCCGTCGTATTCCGGCGGATCACGACAGAGGGCCGACGACCCTGGCGGCGCAGGACGTTCGGCCCTGACGGGGGGCCGCCCGAGCGTGATGCGCTGAAGACAGGCTCCTGGGAGGGGGGATCATGGCCGTTCTCTCGGCGAAGCACGCCCTCGACACCGCGGTGGAGGCCGCGCGCTGGGCGCCGTCCATCCACAACACGCAGCCCTGGGCCTTCTCGATCTCCAGAGAAGAGATCAGCCTGCGCGCCGACACGGACAGAAAGCTCCGCGTCGGCGACGCCTCCGGCCGCGAACTGCTGATCGGTTGCGGCGCCGCCCTGTTCACCATGCGTACGGCGATGCGCTGCGAGGGCTTCGACCCGGAGGTGCGCATCCTGCCCGACCCGGACCGTCCGTCGTTGCTCGCCACGCTCCGGCCGGGGGTCGAAGTGCCGCCCGACGAGTCCATCAGGGTGCTGGGCCGTCAGATCGAACGCCGCCGCACCCACCGGGCCGGCTTCGCCGACGTTCCGGTACCGGACGCACTGATCGAACGCCTGGCCCGCGCGGCCATGGAGGAGGGGGCCAGGCTGACTCCTGTCCGTTCCGCGCGGGCGGTCAAGGTCATCGCCGCGCTCACCCAGGCGGCGCAGGGTGTGCAGGCCCAGGACCAGCGCTTCAGCCTGGAGCTGATCCGCTGGGCCCAGCCGCCCGGCAGCAGCCGTACGGACGGAGTGCCCGCCGAGGGCTACCCGCGCCAGGCGATGCGCACCGACCCCGAGTTCCCACAGCGGGACTATTCCTGGCAACACGACTGGGGCAGCCAGGCCGACCAGCGAGCCGCGACGTCCGTCGGGGTCGTGGCGCTGCTCACCACGCCAGGAGACGGCCGCCAGGAGTGGATCGACGCCGGGCAGGCGCTGCAGCACGTCCTGCTGTACGCCGCCGCGTACGGGGTGAGCGCCGCCTTCCACACGCAGGCGCTGGAGATGGGCCTGCTGCGCGAGTTTCTGCGGTGCGAACTCTGCTCGGGCCAGTATCCCCAGATGATCATGCGGCTGGGTCTCACCTTCGACGACAAGGACTCGGTCCGCCGTCCCCTGTCCGAGGTCATGACCTGAGGATTCGGGCCGACATCTGACGTCAGGGGCGGCTCGGACGAGATCCGTTCGCGAACCGCACGGTGATGGACAGACCGCCTTCGGGGCGTGCGGTGGTGGTGAGGGTGGCGTGGTGAGCTTGGGCGACGGCGTTGACGATGGCGAGGCCGAGGCCGTGGCCGTCACGGCGGCCGTGACGATCGGGCGCCAGTTTCTGGAAGGGCTGGAACAGGCGGTGGATCTGGTCGTCGGGGATGACCGGCCCGCTGTTGGTGACCGTCAGGGCCACCTGCGAGCCGGAGGTCCGCGTGGTGACCTCTACCTGCCCGTCCGCGTGGTTGTGGCGGATGGCGTTGTCGATGAGGTTCGCGACGAGGCTTTCGATCAGTTTCTGGTCCCCGGCTGTCACCGCGGGCGTGAGGTGTTCGGCGAGGCCGAGGTCTTTCCGCCGCGCCTGTTCGCGGCGGGAGCCGAGCACTTCTTCGACGACGTGGGCGAGGTCGAGGGTGTCCCGGCGGGTGACGCCGCGCTCGCTGGTGGCCAGGGTGAGCAGTGCCTGGACGATCCGCTCCTGGTGTTCGCCCAGAGCGAGGGCGTCCTGGCAGGCCGCCCGCAGCGTGTCGGCGTCGGCGTCGGGGTCGGCGAGGGCGACTTCGAGGAGGGTACGCAGGCCGGCGAGGGGGGTGCGCAGCTCGTGGGAGGCGTTGGCGACGAAGTGGCGTTGGGCGTCGAAGGAAGCCTGCAGGCGGGCGAACAGGTCGTCGAGGGTGTGGCCGAGTTCGGTCAGCTCGTCCGTGGGCTCGCCGAGGTCGAGACGCCGGTGCAGGTTCCCGGCGGAGATGACCTGGGCGGTGGCGGTGATGGCGCGCAGCGGCTGCAGGAACCGGCCGGCGACGTACCAGCCGAGCGCCAGGGCAACGGGGATCAGGATGACCAGGGCGACGGCGGATCCCGCGAGGAGTTGCGGCAGGCTGATCCCGGGCCCGGCCTCGGTGATCGCGCTCGACGAGGGCTCGCCCTTGGGGATGGCCGCGTGGATGCTGACGAGCGGGACGTCGACCATGACGAGCACGAAGACCCCTGCCGCGTAGATGCCCGCCGCGTAGGCGAGCGCGAGCCGCTTCTGCAGGGGCCTTCCGGCGAGCTGCGCAGAGGTCATGACGGTCCGATGCGGTAGCCGCCTTCGCGGATGGTCTCGATCACGGGCGGGTCGCCGAGCTTGGCCCGCAACCGGTGCATGGTGTGCTTGACGGCGCTGCTGAAGGGGTCGGCGGCCTCGTCCCAGACGCGTTCGAGCAGTTCTTCCGCGGAGATGACCAGGCCGGGCACGGCGAGCAGGCATTCGAGCAGGGCGAACTCCCTGGGGCTCAGCTCCAGACGCCGGCCGGCCCGGAACGCGATGCGGCGGGCCGGGTCGAGGGTGATGTCGCCGCAGGCCAGGGTGGGCGGCAGCGGCGGTGTGGCGCGGCGGGCCAGGGCACGGACGCGGGCGACCAACTCGGCGAACGCGAACGGCTTCGACAGGTAGTCGTCAGCGCCGAGGCTGAGCCCGTCGACGCGGTCCTCGATCGTGCCGGACGCGGTGAGCATCAGCACGCGGGTCTCACAGCGGCCGTGGGCCAGCCGCCGGCAGATCTCGTCGCCGTGGACGCCGGGCAGATCGCGGTCGAGGATCACCACGTCGTAGCGGGTGGCGGCCAGACGGTCGAGGGCGGCGGTTCCGTCGAGGACGACGTCGACGGCCAGGCCCTCGCGGCGCAGCCCGGTTCCGATGGAGCGGGCGAGGACCTCGAAGTCCTCGACGACGAGGACCCTCACCGCCACCCACCGCCGGTCGTCGTGCGGTCGGGGCGATCGAACCGGTCGCCAGGTCGAGGTGCCATGCCGTCAACGATGCCAGATCCCGGGTTCCAGCCCGGTCGCAGCCGCTGCGACCGGGCTGGAACCGGGTGCGGCCTACAACCGTCGGCATGAGTTCATCAACGCCCTACCGATCCGGCCGACGGGCCGGGCAGAACGAGTTCCCCCGGCTGCTGCGCGCGGAGTGGGCCAGGTTCCGCGCCGTGCGCGGCTGGGGGCTCGCCATGGCGGTCTCCGTGCTGGTCACCGTGTCGCTCGGACTGCTGGTCGCCGGGGGAGCCCGCAGCACCTGCGTGACCGGGAAAGGCGAGGGCCCCTGCCCCGCCCCCCTGGTGGGACCCGATGGCACGGCGGTCAGGGACAAGTACTTCTTCGTGCACCAGCCGCTCACCGGGAACGGCGGCCTCACCGCCCGCGTGTCGGACATGACCGGGCAGATGCGGTTGCCGGACGCCGTACCCGGGGTGCGCAACGTCAAGGAGGGGGTGGTGCCGTGGGCCAAGGCCGGGCTCCTCGTCAGGCAGAGCCTCAAGCAGGGCACACCGTACGCCGCCGTCATGCTCACCGGAGAACACGGCGTGCGCATGCAGCACAACTTCACCCACGACGTGCCCGGCGGTCCGCACAACGGCCCGCAGTGGCTGCGGCTGACCAGGTCGGGCGACACCATCACCGGCTACGAGTCGGACGACGGCAAGACGTGGACCGAGGTCAGCACGGTCGAGCTGACCGGGCTGCCGGAGACGGTGGAGATCGGGCTGTTCGCCACCTCGCCAGGCTCCTTGTGGGCCACGGCGTCAGCCTTCGCCCAGGTCACCGCCACCTTCGACCAGATCGCGCTGAAGGGCGCGAACGGTTCGTGGCGCCACGACGACGTCGGCGTCACCCTGGAGTCCGACGGCAGGACCCCGCATCACCCGGGACAGGTCGTCGAGTCCGGCGACCGGCTCATCGTGACCGGGGGCGGCGACATCGGGCCCGCCACGGCGGAGGGCGGCCTGCGTGCCGACCTCACCCTCATCGGCGGGGCCCTGGGGCTGATCCCGGTGCTCGCGGTGGCGGTCACGTTCCTCACGGCGGAACGTCGGCGCGGGCGGATCGGGGCCGGCCCGCAGGTCGCGCCGCATCCGGCGCGGCTGCTGGCGGCCAGGGCCGCGGTGATCGGGGCGGTCGCGTTCGTCACGGGGCTGGTGGCCTCAGGCGTCGTGGTCCCGGTCGGCATGGCGGTCTTGCGTGCCAATCAGAACCCGGTTCAGCCGATCACCCTGGCCACCGAACTCCGGGTGATCGTCGGCTACGCGGCGCTGACCGCGGCCGCCGCCGTGCTGGCCGTGGGCCTCGCCGCGCTGGTCAAGCGGGGCATGCTCGCCATCGGCGTGGCCGTCGCGCTGGTGGTCGTACCCTCCCTGCTTGCGACCGCGGGCCTGGTGCCGTGGCTGCTGATGATCACTCCTGCGGCCGGGTTCGCGATCACGCAGAGCGTCCCCACGTTCGCGCATGTGGACGTCAACCAGTCACTGCTCGGCGGCTACTACCCGCTCCCGCCATCGGCGGGCTTGGCCGTGACCTGCGGATACGCCACCCTTGCCCTCGGGGCGGCGATCGCCGTACGCGGCAGGGGAGTCTCACGTCAGGTGCCGCTCGCGTGAAGGCGCAGAGACCGGGCCCGGCACGATCGGCGGTGGCGACCCAGGGCCCAGTCTCGTGACGTTGAACCTTGAGCCGATACCGCTTCCGTAAGTGATCAAGCTGCAAGTGTGGTTGCTCCAGGGCCGAATGTGACTCAGCATGATCCAGTCGTCGTGGTGCGGGAGGGCGAATGGTCGTGTTCGTGTGTGCGGGGTGCGGTGCCGTGCTGACGGCGCAGGTGTCACAGGTCGCGCTCCCCGACCACGCCCATCAGCAGTTGGGCCATGAACTGCAACCAGTGCTCCTGGAGGCTGGGACGTACGCGGTGGACACGGAAGCTTCCGGACCCCCGTGGCGGTCATGGGAGGAGGTGGGCGCGGACGAAGCAGCGGCCCGCGGAGTGTACGTACCGGTGCGCTCCCTGCCGTACGGACCGTCCGGAAGGATCGGAGTCGCGCCGGGCGATATGCGAGGAACCGTACTGATTCCGGAGCTGTGCGAAGGCGGCTGTTTCGGGCCGGACGGTCGGGACGGTCCGAATCTGGCGTGTGAGCGGTGCGGGCAGGCCGTGGCGACCCACGTCGACGACTGCGGGCTCTGGCATGTGGTGTGGCTGGACCCACCCGCCGTCCGCCCGGTCGACGTCGAGGGCTCCATCCGTCCAGTGGTCGGCTGGGAGTCGCTACGGGAGGTGCATCCGGGCATCCCACCGGTTGAGCAGCCCGGCTGGTGGAGCCCGATGTGGCAGGCGGCGGTCGCGGTGGCGCTGGCCCACCTGGTGGCGGCGTCGGGCGGCAAGCGGGTGACCGTCCCCGACGGGCCGGTCGCCGAGGCGTTTCGCAGGGCGATCGACGTATTGCTCCCGGCGGGACCGCCGACGCTGGACCTCGCCCTTGCCGGTCCAGGACTGCCCGCCCCGGTCACGGACCTCGCTCTGGTGCCGCGGCATCCGCAGACTGATGAGGTGTGGCCGGCCGGTGGACGGGCGGTGGTGCCGCTGGCTGCCGACGTGTGGATGCACATGGCCTTCCACGACGATCGGCGGCTCATCTTGGCGGCGAGTCGAATGCCGGACGGTGTCCGCCGCGATGATCCTCCGCCGCCGTTGCCGTGGGATCAGTTCCGGCCTGATTGGAAGGTGTTCCTCAGTACGCTGCGGCGCCTGCCGGAGGTTCGTCAGCCATGGTTACGTGCCATCTATGACCAGGTCGAGGCCGGCCGATACCGGTTGTGGTAGGCGCTTTGCGCGGGGACAGGTGCGGCTGGTGGCCGCGGTGGACGGACGTTCGCCGTCTCCTGGAATGAGCGGGCATGAAAGTGATCCGGCGTATCGGGTGATAAGAGATGACCACTGAAACGTCGGAGGCTGCGCATGACGGGGGAGACGATCGCGATGCCGGTGCCCTGGGTGGCCCGCGCGCCGGGCGCCCTGGACGAGGAGGTGTTCGCCGAGGTGTTCGACGCCCACTTCGGCGAGATCCACGCCTATGTGGCCCAGCGGCTCGGCCCGGACAACGCCGAGGACGTCGTGGCCGAGACGTTCCTGACGGCGTTCCGCAAACGCGACCGCTACGACCCGTCGCGTGCGAGCGTGCGGGCCTGGCTGTACGGCATCGCCACGAACCTCATCGGCAAGCATCGCCGCCTCGAGGCCCGCACCCTGCGCGCGCTCGGACGTTGCGGCCCCGAGCCCGAATCCCCCGGTCACGAGGACTCGGTCGCGGTCCGCGTCAGCGCCCAGAGCCTACGCCCTGAGCTGGCCGCCGCACTGGCGGAGCTGGACCGCCGCGACCGCGACGTCCTGCTGCTCGTCGCCCTCGCCGGGCTGAGCCACGACGAGATCGCCACCGCGCTCGGCATCCCGTACGGCACCGTCGGGTCCCGCCTGAGCCGGGCGAGGAAGAAGCTGCGCGCCCTGCTCGGGGAGGTGCCGGTCCATGGATGACCTGGAACGCATCAGAGAGCTGTACGGCACTCGGCGGCCGGATCCGCAGGCCCAGGGCAGGGTGTGGCGGCGCGTGACGGCCGGGCGCAGGCGCGGCCGGCTGTCGTGGCTGATGATCCCGGCGGTGGCGGCGGCCGTCGCGCTGGCGTTCGTGGTGCTGCCCGAGCCTCCCGTCTCCGGGCGTTCCGTGCTGCTGGCGGCGGCCACCAGCGCGGCCGCCGTCCCCGGTGCCGAGGGCACGTACTGGCACATCAAGAAGGTGCGGAACGGGTCCGAGGTGACCGAGTTGTGGGTGGCCAGGGACGGCCGGGCGTGGACGTCGGACGGGGAGCGCGTCTCGCCGGTCACCGGCCGGTCGCCGTTCAGCATGGCTGGGCGTGATCTGACGTTCGAGCAGATCCAGGGCCTTCCCGCGGATCCGGCGGCGCTCAAGGAGCGGGTGATCTCGATGCTGCCCTCGAACGCCCCTGGCCTGCTCGCCGACGCGCTCAGCGGCCTGCTGTGGACCAAACCGTCCCCTCCCGCGGTCCGCGCCGCCGCCTACCGCGTGCTGGCCGAGCTGCCCGAGGTGCGCTATCTGGGTGAGAGCCCGCCCGGCGAGGCGTTCTCGTACGTGCTGGCGAACGGTACCCGGCGCACGCTCGTCATCGATTCGGAGACCTCGCAGGTGCTCTCGTCCACCGACAGCGGCCCGTCGCCGCGCGCCGAGCGCGTGATCGAGGCGGGCTGGACCGACCGGGGTCCCCGCTAGCACCCGCCTTCCCACAGCGACGACAACGACGGCGGCGGCTGGGTTTCGCGCGCCCAAAACAGGAGCCACGACGTGTTCTGGCGTGCCCGCACGACCTCAGGCAGGGCCATCTGCCTGAGCGACCAGTTTCCCGCGATCAAGGTGGAGGAGGTGATGCGCGGGCGGGTGACGTTCGTCGGGAGGCCGCCGGTCGAGCTGGGCGCGGACGTCGACTGGACCGCGAACCCGCACGGCAACCGCTCCTGGGCCCTGAACCTGCACGCCCTGCGTTGGATGGGCCGCCTGGTCGCCGAGTTCGAACGCTCGGGCGAGCACCCGTACCTCCACCGCGCCTCCGACCTGGCCGAGCAGTGGATCCGCGAGAACCCGCGCGGCGGCGCCGGCGTCAGCCCGTGGGCGTGGGCCGAGCACGCGGTCGCGTTGCGCGCCCCGGCGCTCGTGTGCCTGAGCGAGCACGTCCGGACCCGTCTGCTGTGGGACAGCCTGGCCGAACACGGCGAGATTCTGGCCGATCGCGCCCTCTACCGCGCCGGCCACAACCACGGCCTGGACCAGGACATCGCGCTGCTGGTGGTCGGCTGCCGACTCGGCCGGGCACGCTGGCGCGACCTGGCCATCCGCAGGATGACCGCCTCCGCCGAGCTGGCCATCGACGAGCAGGGGGTGCTGCGGGAACAGGCCCCCCGCTACGGCCTGTACGTGCACCGCCGCCTCGGCGTGGCACTGCGGGCGATCGACGAGAGCGGTACGGAGCCGCCTCAGGCGCTGATCGCCCGGCGGGCGGCGCTGGAGGCGTACGTGGCGCACGCCACCCAGCCCGACGGCTTCCTCGCCCCCATCGGCGACAGCCCAGCCGGCACCCGCGCGGACGGCTTCCCGCACGAAGGGCCGGTGGTGCGGGTGTTCGACGGCGGGTACGTCTTCGGCAGGACTGCCTGGGACGACCCGCGCTCGGCCTACTACTCGATCAGGTTCGGCCCCGGCCGGCGGATGCACGGGCACGAGGACCACCTGGGCGTCACCTACAGTGCCCAGGGCCGCCGCGTCCTGGTCGAGGCCGGGTTCCACTCCTACGAGCGGACGGGGTACGTGGAGTGGACCCGTTCGCCAGAGGCGCACAACGTGCCCGTTGCGGAGGGCACTTTCCGCCCCGGCACCCCCACGCGGCTCGTCGGCTCGTCCGCGGGGCCGTCCCGTCAGAGCTTCGAGTTGGCCGACGACGCCTACGGGCCGACCAGAACCCGGCACGTCCTGGTCAACCACGGGCCCGATCTGATGGCCGTGCGGGACTCCGTCGACCGTGGAACCCTGCGCAGCCTCTGGCACTTCGCCCCCTCGCTGAAGCCGGTCTCCCAGAGCGAGGGCGCGGTGGTGCTCGGGGACGGGGACTGGCGGGTGACGCTGCTGCAGTTCCCCGGGGCGGGGATGGCGGTGCGCCCTGGGCTGATCGCGACCGGCTACCTGCGTACCGCCGAGGTGGTGACCGTGGTGTCCCCGCCCGCGGCGGGCGTCCTCACCCTGATCGTGCCCGGCGCCGCCGAACCCCGGGTGTCGGTCTCGGGCGACGCCCTGACCGTCCACACCCCGGACGGCCCCGTCACGCTGCCCGCCCCATACAGCCGGACGACGCGGAACGCGTGACTTTTCGTCGAACAGGAACTGGCACAGCTCAGCAGCGGTCGTCGGCCCAGACCTCGAAAGGAGGCTCCTCTCCCAGAGCGTCGAGTCGTGCTGCGACCTGTAAAGGGGTGACGCCGAGCCGTTCCGAGATTTCCGCGATCGGCGCACCGGCGCGATATACGATAACGAGCAGAATGTCCAGGCCGTCATCCCATTTGGCAGGCCGGCCGGAGGAACAGTCGAAGCCGAAGAATGCGCCCGGCTCGAACACTCGATTGTCCGCCACATGACCACGGGCATCTTTCCACGTCATGGGCCAACCTCTCAGCATCGACGGGAGTGGCCTGCGCCGAACCCATTCTGTGGAGATGACTATTTGCTGTCAATGGCGGGGGCCTCTTCGGTCTCCCCGGTGCGACTGCCCATCCCGGATTTATGGACAGGCCCGGGGAAGGAAATTATGGTGGAGATCGCTTGCCGACGATGGCCGACCCGAGGCCGGTGATATGCAGAGCTACCGCGAACGGACTCTACGGCAGATGTGGTCGGCCATTCTTGGCCATGACGACTTCGGGACGACTGACACGTTCAGTTCGGCAGGCGCGGGCGAGCGGCATCTCACTGAGCTTCGGCACCGAATACTCCGGCAGTTCGGCTACGACCTTCCCCTGCAGCCCGATGTCACCATCAACGGCCTGGTCATGATGCTCAGAGGCACCGCGAGCGCCGAGACCCGATCGCTGGTCACACTCCGCCCTGGAGCCGGCGACCGAGTCCCCCTCTACTGCTTCCACCCCCTGAGCGGCAGCGTCTCGCTCTACGCGGAACTCCTGAACCACTTCGACCTCGGCCAGCCGATCCACGCGCTTCAGTCCATCGGCCTCTGCCCGGGTGCCGAGCCGGACTCCTCCGTCAACGGGATGGCCGACCGGTACGCCGCCACGCTGGCGTCGCTCCCCACGGGGGTGTTCGCAGGCTATTCGATGGGCGGCATCCTGGCCCTGGAGACGGCGCGTCGGCTGGATCCGGGGATACCCGTCGTCATGCTGCAGTCGGAGCTGCCCGATCCGGTCGAGCCGGTGAACCCCGTCCTGCTGGCGTACACCACCCTGGCCAACAACGCCCTCAAGCTGGACCTGAACGCGCTGCGCCTGGTCGCCCTGCCTCGGCCGGAGGCGCTGCGCCGGATCCTGGCCGCCGCGGTGGCGCAGAGAGTGCTGCCTGAGGGTTTCAGCCTGGAGCGGCTCGACCGGTTCCTCGACGTCTGCGCGGCGAACTGCGTTGCCGCCCACCATTACCGGCCCCGGCCGACGAAGACGCCCGTCATCGCGATCGGCGTACGCAGTGACTGGTCTCGCCACTGCGACGAGGTGGTGACGAGGGCGCTGCCCGAGTCGGCCAGGTCCCATCCGTCGGGGCTCGCGATGGCGATCCTGGCCCGCGAGGCCAGGAGGCTCATCGAGCAGAGGAAGGAGTAGGCGGTGAACAGGGAAATCGTGCAGTTGTGGGCGGAGGCGCTCGACCGGCCGGTCGAGCCGGAGACGAACTTCTTCCTCGCCGGAGGTACCTCCGTGACGGCCGTCCTCATGCTGAGCAGGGCCAACGAGCGGTTCGGCACAAGGATCACGCTCCAGGAGCTCTTCGATCATCCCGTGCTCGCCGACTTCCATGATCACCTGAAGGCGGCCCTGTGACGGTGTTGGGCGAACGCCTGGCCGGCCTGGCCGCGACGCGCGGCGGCGAGCCCGCCCTCATCGGCTGGGATGAGGGTGCGCAGCGCACCCTCACCTGGACGGAGGTGGAGCGGCTCACCCGCCGTCGCCCCGAGGCCGGCGACCTCGTGGTCGTGCGGGCGGCCAACGACCTCGAGACAGCCGTCACGATCGTGGCCTGCCTGAGGGCGAACATGCCTGTCCTCCCGCTCGACCCCAGGACGACCGCCGGCGAACAGGCCGTCGTCACCGAGTACCTGACCGCCCACGGCGGCTGGACGGGCGCGGCCTGTGTGCTCCTCACCGGAGGCTCCACCGGTGCGCCCAAGGCCGTCGCCTGGCCGGACCCGCTGACCTACGGCGCTGCCGCCGCGCCCAATCCGGTCTTCGCGCAGACAGGCTGGCGGGCCGGCATGCGCCAACTCGTCGCGCTGCCCATCCACCACGCCGCCGGGTTCAGCGGCTTCCTCGAAGGCGTGCTCGGCGGCAACACCGTGGTCCTCTACCCCGGTCTGGTCTCCGCCGACTTCTGGCAGGTCGTCGACCAGGCCCGGATCGACTGGTGCCTGCTCACGCCGACCCACATGCGCCTCGTCCTGGCCGCCTCCGCTGCGGGGAAGGGCCCCAGCCGCGCGTTCACCCTCCTCCACACCGGGGCGCCGTGTCCCCCCGGCGTGAAGCGTCAGTGGATCGACCTGCTCGGCCCGCCCAACGTCTTCGAGATGTACACCAGCACCGAACGGGTCGGCTGCACGCTCATCCGGGGCGACGAATGGCTCGCCCGCCCAGGGTCCGTGGGCCGCGGCGTGCTCACCAAGATCAGAATCCTCGACGAGCGCCAGCGGCCGCTTCCCTCAGGCGCCGTCGGCGAGGTCTACCTCCGGGTGCCCGGCCGGCGGGACACCGGCGCCCTCAAGGCGACACCCACCGGTTTCGTCAGCGTCGGCGACCTCGGCTGGACGGACGATGAGGGCTACCTCTATCTGACCGGCCGTACGGACGACTTGATGATCATCGGCGGCGAGAATGTGCATCCGGCCGAGATCGAGGCGGTCATCCGGCAACATCCGCAGGTGACCGACGTGACCGTGGTCGGCGAGCCGGACCCCATGCTGGGCGAACGGCCCATCGCCTACGTCGTCGCCCCGGGCGGGCTGACGGACACCGCGCTGCTCGAGCACTGCGCGGACCGGCTCGCCCTGGCCAAGCTGCCGAAGAGCGTGCGCTTCCTCCGGGAGATACCCCGATCGCCGACGGGCAAGATCACTAGACGCCATCACGAAAGCTGGGAGTCATGGATCCAGTCATCGGGACGCTGAAGCAGCACCCGGCTGTCCGGGACGCCGCCCGGGTGAGCGCGGGGGAGGAGACGGTCGTCGCCGTCGTCCCGACGTCGTTCCTCACGGGGGTGGAAGCCTGGCGCATCGCCCGGGACGCGCTCAGCGCGCCGGTGGCCTTCGCTGTCGTCCCCGAACTCTGGACGGACGAGAGCCGGTTCCGGGAGCACTTCAAGGATCCCGGCGTCCTCTACCGCTACGTCGAGCCGGCCGGTGGGACGGAGACGAGTCTGGCAGCGACCTGGCGCGAGATCCTCGGGGTCGACGAGGTGGGCGCGCTGGACGACTTCATCGAGGCCGGCGGTGATTCGGTCGCCGCCCTCCGGCTGATCGACGCGGTGGCCGAGGGCTTCGGCGTGGAGTTGATGCTGGTCGATCTGCTGGACCACGCCACCGTCCGGGCACTCGCGATCGAGATCGCGCGGCGGGGCGGCAATGGGCGCTGACCAGCTCATGGGCGGCAACGACCAGGCCGTGGTGAGGGTCGGCGCCACGGTGAGAAGGCCCTTGCGGGCGTGGTCGGCGTCGGTCCACGAGCTCCTACGACACCTGGAGCGCCGAGGGTTCGGTGGCGCGCCCCGCGTCCTGGGCACGGACGAGCAGGGGCGGGAGATTCT
Source organism: Nonomuraea sp. NPDC051298 (assembly GCF_055586305.1). Taxonomy (NCBI): domain Bacteria; kingdom Bacillati; phylum Actinomycetota; class Actinomycetes; order Streptosporangiales; family Streptosporangiaceae; genus Nonomuraea; species Nonomuraea sp. NPDC051298. The sequence continues at coordinate 56,704 of NZ_JBVJIM010000010.1, read as the reverse complement.
CACCTACCTGGAGGGCGAGAGCGCCGGCGAGCCGCCGTGGCCCGCGTGGGCATGGAGCGAGCACGCACTGCTCCAGGCGGCCCGCTGGCTGCGCGACTACCACGAGGTCGTGGCCGACTACGTGCCCTCTCCCGCGGCGTGCTGGCGGCTCGGCGGCACCTGGACCCCAGGAACGATCATTGCCCACAACGATGTCGGGCCGTTCAACGCCGCATGGCACGATGGCAGGCTGACCGGATTCTTTGACTGGGACTTCGCCGGGCCGGTCACGCCGGACTCGGACCTGGCGTGGGTGGCCATCGCCTGGGTCCCCCTGTACGCCCGACGGGTGGCGGTCACGGACGGCTTCGCCGATCATGGCTCCCGGCCGGAGCGGCTGCGCCTGTTCCTGGAGACGTACGGCTGGCACGGCCGGCCCGCGGAGGTCGTCCAGGAGGCGCAGGAACGCATGCGGGCGCGGGCGGCGCAGATACGCAGATTTGGCCGGGGCCCCGACGAGCTTTACATCAGGCTGTTCAAACGCGGCGTCGCCGACAATCTCGACCAGGCGATTCAGGAGCTTTCTGACTTTCCCTTGTAAAAGAAACCTTCACTGGGCAGAATACACTCGAGGAAACCGTTCCGCGAAAGGGGTAGCAATGAGACGGCGTCCGGTCCTGGTGAAGCTCGAGGAAGCTGAACTGCGTGTGGGCGCGGTGACCGCTTCGAATTCTTCCGGCAACTGACAGCGCCACGGGTGAGGCGATCCCGCCTCACCCGTTCCAGGAGGAGCATGTGACGGAGTGGCGTCCTCGCCTGCGGGAAAGCGTGATCGTCCAGGCCGATGGCCAGGAACTGCTGTTCCTGTGCACAGCGGACAGAACTGTCAAGAGATTCGCCGCCGACGCCTTTGTGAAACACCTGATAACGCTTCTCGACGGCACTCGTACATATGCCGAGATCGAGCGCGCCGTAGGTGACCCGCAGGCGCTCGGTGAGGTGCTGCAAATCCTCACGGAAGAAGGGTTGCTGAGTCGCGTCGGGCACCTGGAGTCGTCCTTTTCAAGGCTTGGCGAAGAGCGTGCCGAATTTTACGACCGCCAATTGCGGCTGCTCCAGGATTTCTGCGACCAGGGCCGCGCCGACGTCACCAGCGGCGTACGGTTGCAGGAGCGGGTCGACCGCTCGACCGCGGTGGTGTGCGGCGTCGGCGGGCTCGGTGGCTGGGTCGCGCTCTCCCTGGCGAACGCGGGGGTAGGCACCATCCGCCTGTGCGACTTCGACCGGGTCGAGCCGTCCAACCTGACCCGGCAGACCCTGTTCGCCTTCGCCGACGTGGGAGCGCCCAAGGTCGAGGCGGCCGCGGCCAGGCTGCGGGCCGCCAATCCCTTTGTCACGGTCGAGACCTTCGACCGGCGCGTCACGTCGTCCGCCGACCTGACGGACCTGGTGGACGGGGCGGGCATCGTGATCAACGCGATGGACCTGCCCACGCCCAACCAAACGGCCACGTGGGTCAGCGAGGCATGTTGGCCGGACGTGCCGCACATACTGGGCACCGGCTACGCGTACCACATCGGGGTGCTCGGCGCGACGGTCCTCCCAGGCAGAACGGCCTGCTGGACGTGTGTGCGGGCCGAGACCTTCGCCGACCACGGGCGCCACCGGATGGAGTCGCTGATCGGCAAGCGGCAGAAGGCGGGCGCCATCGGGGCGTTGTGCGGGTTGGTCGGCACGATCCTGGCCTGGGAGGCGATCCGGGTCCTGGCAGGGCTGGACCCGGCGTTGAGCGGCCGGTGGAGCGAGGTGGACTTCTGGCCGCTGGAGATACGCTCGCGCCCCATCCCGCGGCGACCCGACTGCCCGATCTGCGGAGAGGAACGCGATGGAGCTCCGTTCCAGCGACCGGACGGCCCTGATCACTCCTGACGGTACCGAGGTCAGCTATCGTGCGCTGGCCAGGCTTGCCGACGACTGTGGCCGGGAACTGCCGTCGGCCGGCAAGGTGCTCGTCGCGCTCACCGGGGACCGGGAACTCGGCACCGTGGCGGCATACCTCGGTGCGCTGCGGGCGGGCCACGCGGTGGCGTGGCTGGGCCAGGCCCGCGCCCGCGAACTGGTGGCGCGCTATCGCCCCGAAGTGGTGATCGGTCCCGCTCGGCATCTGGGCACGATCCTGCCGCCGGACGGCTACCGCCTTCGAGGGGGCGAACTGGCCGGAGTGTGTGTGGCGGAATCGACATGTCCAGCCGTGGCGGAGATCCACGAGAACACCGACCTCCTCATGGTCACCTCCGGCTCGATCAGCGGCGGCCGCGGCGTACGTCTGTCGGTCCGTGCCCTGCACGCCAACGCGGAGGCGATCTGTTCGGCCCTGCTGCTCGGCGGGGCCGAACGGGCTGCCCTCGCCCTGCCCCTCCACTACTCCTACGGCCTGTCCGTGCTCAACAGCCACCTTCTGGCCGGAGCGAGCCTGCTGCTGTCGGCGCAGCCCGTCACGAGCACCCGCTTCTGGCAGCACTTCGCCGCCTCTCACTGCACGAGCGTGGCCACCGTGCCCGTGCAGGCCGAGTGGCTCGCGCGCACTCGCCTGCCGTGGCGTGCGGGGACGGTGACCGTTTCTGGCAGCCGACTGGCCCCGCCCACGGCGTACCGGCTGCATGAGCGCCAGGAACGGGTGGGCAGCCGAATCGTCAAGATGTACGGCCAGACCGAGGCCACCGCGAGGATCGCCGTCCTGTCGCATGAGGACTTCCCCGCTCATCCCGACTCCGTCGGCCGGGTGATCCGGGACGGTCGGCTCACCGTCGTGGACGAGCACGGTTCGACGCTTCCGGACGGAGTGACGGGCCGGGTGCTCTTCGAGGGGCCGTCCGTGATGCAGGGCTACGCCGAGAACAGAGCCGACCTCCGCCTCCCCCGTACGTCGGGTGAGGCCCTGGACACCGGCGACCTCGGACACCTGGCGGACGGCTACCTCCACCTCACCGGCAGGGCCGCCCGGCTCGTCAAGCCCGGCGGGAGGCGCGTGCACCTCGACGCACTGGAGGACCGTTTCCACGAATTCGGCGCGGTCGCCGCGATCGGCACGCCCGACGAACGGGCGCATGTCTACGTCGTCACCACAGAGAGCGAGGCCCTGCGCCGGCTGAGGAGTGAACTCACCGCTGAGCTAGGAGTCGAGCCCACCGCCATTCAGCTCCATCCCGTCGACGACCTGCCCTGCCTGCCCAACGGCAAGATCGACTACCGCTTCCTGACGCGGGAGGCGGCCGGCCAACGTCGGAGACGTCTTGACGAGTCCAGATGATCACGTTTCATGACAGGCAACCATGAGCGAACGAACAGAGAACGTTCCGATTCCCACTCCTCCGCTGCCGCCCACGGAGCTGGCACAGACCTGGGGGCAGCACTCGATCTGGGAGGGCGTCTCCAGGGCTCCCGGCCACTCGCGGAACCTCAACGTGGCCGTCTCCTGGCCGATCCCGCCAGGCTCGACCGTCGCGCAGGTGCTCCGAGCCCTCGGACGGACGGTGAGCGCGCACGACTGTCTCCGCACCCTGTTCTCCGCCCCTGGCGGGATCCCCCTGCAGACGATCGCGCATGCCGACTCCCTACCCGTCGCCGTTCTGGAGACGGACGAGCCCGAGGCCGACGTCGTCCAGCGATTCCGGCAGCACGTCGCGTTCGATCACGCACGCGACCTCCCGTGCCGTTTCGTCGTGCGATGCCGGGACAACCGGCCCGTCGGGGTCGTCGCGGTGCTCTGCCATCTCACGGTGGACCTCCAGGGCACGACCGCTCTGCGGCGAACCTTCGAGGACGCGATGGCGTCGACGGCGCCATGGCAACCCCGCGACCAGGCGGCAGCCGAGGCGAGTGCCCGATACCGGTCGATGAGCTGGGGAGCGTGCTCGTACTGGGCTCGTGAGCTGGCCGAACGCGGGGAGCCGCTGTGGGGCCGACCGTGCCGCACTCCCGAGGAGCAGCCGATCATCCATGCGCGGCTCCGATCGGGGACGTTGGCCGCCCGAGCCGGGGCACTGCAGGCGCGCCACGGATTGTCGCAGACCGCTGTGTTCCTGGCCGCGACCGTCGCCGTCCTGTTCGCGGCGCGCCCGCCGGTCCGGCCCCTCTCGGTCGAGGTGGTCTCGGCCAACCGTTACCTGCCGCACGCCGCCGAATACGCGGGTCCGCTCTCTCAGACCGGTCTGCTGTCCCTCAGCCCCCGCGCCGGGGCCACCTTCCTGGACCTGGCCGGGGAGATCACCCGCCGCTCCGTACGGCTGCACGCGAGCGCGTACTGGAACCCGGCCGAGCTGGCCTCGACGCTGCAGGGCGCCGGGCTGTCCGGCGACCACCACCGGCACACGAGCGTGATGTTCAACCACATCCGCGACGCCACCAGGAATGGTGGGCCTGCCGACGCGGACAGCAGTCTGGAGTGGCTGCCCAACTGGGATTTCCAGCCGAGCCACTGCTCCATCATGATCGGCGGCGACCGGGGGCGGGTGATCGTCTCCGTCCGTACGAACTCCGCGTACGCGGATCGCGCGGAGGCTGCCGGCATCGCCTGGGGGTTCGAGACCGTGCTCGGGGCGGCCGACGATTCCGGCGGTCAGGTGCGCATCGGCGACCTGGAGCTGCCGGATCGGTGAACGGCAAGCGGCTGGGCGAGGGACCTCCTCCTGATCATGGACAGGTGGTCCGACAATGGAGCGACCCGCTCACGGGCCTCCGGGATGTCCCTGGGCGAGCCATCGCGGTGAGTCCGTCCAGCGCCTACCCCGGAGACGCCCCAGCCCGGTCGGCGGAGCCCTGGCCGGCGGAGCCCTGGCCGGCGGAGCCTCGGTTGGCGGAGCCTCGGCCCCGAGGCCAGATGACCAGTGCCGCTCGTCGGTACCAGCGGTCCAGGGTGTTGCCGTAGTTGCCCATGTAGCCCTCGTACTCGGAGGAGTAGGGCGTCATGTCAGCCGTCGGGGTGGTCGAGGCCACCTCGGCGTCGCTGAGGTCCAGCGAGATGTCCTCGAGCCGCCCTGTTTCCGGGCCGATCCAGTGGGCGAGCGTGGTGGAGGTTTCGATCAGATCCTGAAGGACGTACCGCCTGTCATCCGCGCTGGGCGAGTCCTCGTGGTCGTCGGGGTCCTCGTCCTCATGGTCGCCGTACCACGCATCCTCGTCCTCGTCGGGATCGTAGGCGTCCCAGGTCTCCTGGATCTCCGCGAGGGCCAGCGTGATCTCGCAACCCGCCCGCTCCGCCGCAGCCCGCAGCAGGGCGCCCCGCCCGGCGTCGGAGCCCTTCAACCGGGACCAGCTCAGCCCGCGGGCGGTGTACTCATGGTCGAGGAGGTACGCCAGCCGCACCGGCGGATCGCCCCCGCGCCGGCTGTACGGGACGACGACCGGGGTGCTGAAGTGCGTGTGAAGGCAGGCCGCGAGGTCACTGACCAGCGGATGCTCGGCCACCGCGTCCTGACTGTCGCCCGACAGGAGCAGGTTGTAGGTGAGGGTGACGCGATTGCCCGTCTTCACAGGAAGAACCTGGTGCCGGCAGTCGGCGTAGAAGGCCACCAGTGAGACCGTGGTCTTCAGCCCTCGGTATTTCGTGGTCTTGCCCTGGTGCTCGATGACGAGTTCGCCGCCGGTGTGCGCGGACGGCAGCGTCACCACCAGGGTCGCGACCATGGCGTCGTCCTTCTCGGAGTCCTGGTGCGCGACGAAGAACTGCCCGGTCTCGTACAGGAGCATCGAGTGCAGGTCAGGTGTGAGCTCGCAGTGTGGCGGCAACCCCAACTCCTGGCGCATTCCATCGAGGACGGCCGCGAACGCCTCCGTCCACTCGACGCGCACCAACTCCTTGGGAATCTCCCAGGTGTCGCGTACTTCCGGGTCGGTCAGGGTCTGCTCGCCGCGCCCGAACCGCGCACGGCGCCCGAGCCCGCGCAGTTGGACGGCCTGCTCATCGGAGACGGGAAACCGCAGCGGGCCGACCCCATCGACCACCACCGACAGGTCGGTCTTGGGAAGCTTCCGACCGACGCTGGACGCGGCCGGCTCCGCCGACGCGTCAAGCAACTCGGCCAGTCGTTCACGGGCCATGCCAGGCACGGAGTCCCCCTTGTTGGTCGCGAGACCAACAAAGCTACTGCGTGGGGCGAGCGCTCCGGCGGGCCATTCAGGAACGCCGTCCGCGGATGCCGAAGACCACGACCGGGAACTCTTGCGCGGTACTCACCTCGGTCGGCGGTGACCTCACGCTCTCGACGTTGCGCGGCACCTCCAACTGTTCACGGGAGCAGGAGGCGGGCGAGTTGTTCGGCGCTGAGCGCGCGGATGCCGTGGTTGACGGCTTGCCGGTCGGCGAAGTCGATGCCGCGGTCGGTGAGGGCGGCGGCGACGTTCGGCTTCGGTAGCTGTTCTCGTTCGGGCCAGGCGGGCAGCGGGTCCAGGCCAGCGCCCGGTTGTCGATGAAGCCCGCTCTACACAGCGGCGAAACACCCCCGCGTGCGCGGGGCCGACACACCGTCCGTGCAGGCCGAGGTCAGTGCCCGGGGAACACCCCCGCGTGCGCGGGGCCGACGCTCAAGCTCTGGCGTTGGCGGCGCGTACGATCCATCCGGTCGGTCGGCGGATCTCTTCGCCGCGGCCGCTCACTCGGCGCCGTCGATGGACTGTCCGCCGCTACCGTCGAACGGATTGGCCAGGTCACGGGCGATCTCGGGATCGCTCCAGGCCAGAGCGGTGGAGGTCCACGATCGGCGGGCTCGGGCGTAGGGCAGCAGTTCGCCGGTGTCGGCTCCGGCCAGCAGGTGAGCGAGGAGTTCGCGGACACACTGCGGCCGCTCGTGCTCCGGGAGCCAGGTCAGCCAGGGGAGGTCCTCGGCCAGGGCTTCTTCCGCCAGGACCCGATTGGAGCGAGCCACGATGGTCATGGATCGGGCCAGCGTGAGGAGAGCGGCACGGGCCGCCTGGTAACGCTCGTCGCGTACCAGCCAGACGTTTTCGGCGTCTCGCCGCTCCAGGAGCACATCGGCAACGTCGAGTTCAGGGAAGACCTCGTTGCGGTCACGGGCCAGCGCGCTGAAAGGGAACGTCTTCATGAATCCAAACTACCCATCGAGTGCATCACTAGTGCAACACTAATGGTGAAGAGCGTGGGATAGGCGTTGAGATCCGCGTTCGCAGGTTGGGTGTTGACTCAAGGATCTGCAGGATTCCACCACGTCCAGGCTGGAAGCGGTCCCGGGCTGAGCAAGCCCGGCGACCAAGGTCATCCGGCTCGCCGGGAGGGATCTTGCAGCTACAGCCGCTCCCGGTGCCGTATTGCGTGAGTCTGATGGTGTTCGTAGGGTTTATGATCCATTTTGGAGGTGTCCAGGAGTCTGGTGGCCCGCCTGGTCTTCAAAACCAGTGGCACCGAGTGGCTCGGTGCGGCGGGTCCGAGTCCCGTCCGCCTCCGCTGATCAGCGCGTTCGGGATGGTCGTGAGTGGATCGACGCAGGTCTGTGCCGCGGACGGATGTCATGCTGGCCGACCCTCGGCTGGTCGCCGCGCGGGAGGTACTCGGCCGTAGCCTCGTCAAGGCCGCGGTGACGGATGCCCAGCAGCGGGTCCGCGAGGGCGTCACCGACCCCGGCGACGCGGTGGAGGCCGCGCTCGCCTTCCTTCCCACGTCCGCGGGCGGGCTCAGGAGTGTGGTCAACGCCACCGGTGTGCTCGTGCACACCAATCTGGGCCGGGCCCCGCTCTCACCTGCCGCCGTCGCGGCGGTCACCGCGGCCGCGGGCTACACCGACGTCGAGTTCGACCTGGCAGACGGGCGACGCGCCCGCCGTGGGCGTACGGCTCTCGCCGCGCTGGCGCAGGCGGTGCCCGAGGCGGGGGCCGTGCACGTGGTCAACAACAACGCGGCCGCGCTCGTGCTCGCCGTCGCGGTGCTCGCGCCGGGCAAGGAGGTCCTCGTCAGCCGGGGCGAGCTGGTGGAGATCGGCGACGGGTTCCGCCTGCCCGAGCTGCTGGAGTCCGCCGGTTGCCGGCTCCGCGAGGTCGGCACCACGAACCGTACCGCCCTGCGCGACTACCGGCACGCCTGCGGCCTGGACACGGGCTTCATCCTCAAGGTCCATCCGTCCAACTACCGGATCGAGGGGTTCACCTCCGAGGTCTCCATCCAGGAACTGGCCACGATCGGGCCGCCCGTGGTGGTCGACATCGGCTCGGGGCTGCTGCGTCCGGAACCCCTGCTGCCCGGCGAACCCGACGCGGCCGGCGCACTGCTCCAGGGCGCGGCACTGGTCACCGCGAGCGGCGACAAGCTGCTCGGCGGCCCCCAAGCTGGTCTCCTGCTCGGCGACGAGGATCTCGTGGAACGGCTGCGCCGCCATCCCCTCGCCCGCGCGCTGCGGGTGGACAAGCTCACTCTGGCCGCGCTCGAAGCGACCCTGCGCGGTCCGCTGCCGCCGGTGCACCGCTCGCTCCACGCGGACGTCGCCGAGCTGAGGGAGCGTGCGGAACGACTCGCGCGACGCCTCGGCGGCCACGCTGAGGCGGTGGCGACCGTGGCCAGGGTCGGCGGCGGGGGAGCGCCGGGAGTGGAGCTGCCCAGCGCGGGGATCGCCGTGGACGAGGACCTGGCCGCACGGCTGCGCTCCTGCGATCCTCCCGTGATCGGCCGGGTCACGGGAGGGCGGCTGGTGCTCGACCTGCGCGCGGTCGAACCCGGTCAGGACGAGGTCATCGCCGCCGCGCTGGAACGCGTGTGCAGGTGATCGCGACGGCCGTGCCCGGCGGGGATCGAGAGCGTCGCCGTCAGCGGGCGGACCGGGCAAGGGGCTTCCCGAGGTGGCGGCCGCCTTGGCCCGGCCGCCCCCAGGGCCGGTAGCGCCCCAGATCAGCTACCCGGCATCGTCGGCAGCTAGGAAGGGACGGCGTCCAGTTGGGTGCGCGAGGTCTCCGCGAACATCTGGAGGTCCGTCTCGGATCCGGTGCCGGCGAGCACGATGAACCTGTCCTTCGACATCGCCGCCACCTCCACCTCGCCGTCGTGGCGCGCGACGTTCTTGGGCCCGCCCACCGAGGTGACGGTGCCGACCGCTCCGCACTCCGCGTGGAAGAACTTGAACGCGTCCATGGCGTCCACCCCGCTCGCCACGACCTGCGTCATCGTGGTCCCGTCCGCCGCCGTGAAGGAACGCCACCAGGTCGCGGCCTCCATCGGCGCGATGGCCCGATTCCCGCAGGGCACCAGGCTCGCGTCCAGATCACGCCAGCTTCCCTGTGAGGTGCCCGTGACCGTCCACGTCCGGCCGTCCTGCAGTTGGCCCGGTTCCAGGAGGAGCGAGGGCGGGTCGGCCTGCACCGGCGTCGTGCCGCAGGCGGCGCAGAGCAGTGCGATGAGTGTCACGAACATACGGTTCAACGGCTGAATCCTCTCTCCGGCCTTCTTCACCTGATCTACTGCCCGTGAGCCGTGGAGGTTCCGAGAAGATCGGTCATCTTGTCGGCGACGATCAGGAAGCCCGCCACAAAGGCGGCGAGCCCGCAGGCGAGCAGCCGGGCGCCCGCCTCAGCCGGTACGGGCGGCCAGCCTGCGACGAGCGGTGCCGTGGCCAGTGCCAGCACCACGGCACGGCCGACCTTCATGGCCGAGACCGGGCTGGTCTCGTCGAGGCATCCGCACGGCACCCTGCCCCTGCGTCGCAGCAACACGGCCAGATAGGCGGCCAGTGCCAGGTACCAGAGCGCCACGGCCGCGGCGGCGAACCGCAACAGCCGCGCTTCCCCGGCCAGCCAGCCCGCCAGTACGGCGGCGCCGGCCAGGCCCTCGGCGGGGCCTGCCAGCGGCGCGAGCCGTACCAGGAAGGCAGGGAGCAGGTCGTGTGATTTGATCACCGCTGTCAGGCTGCCGCGGCGCACCGCGGCAACCACGAGCAGCACGGCGCCCGCCAGGGCGAAGCAGGCAGGCAGGACGTCAAATATGGTCATCTATGTCCATACGAGGGCGAGCGCGAGCATCAGCAGGAACCCGGCGGCGCACAGGCGTCCCACCCAGGCCGTCGAGGCCAGCAGCTTCGTGTCCCACTTGCGCGGGTCGCCGCTGAGCGCGCGGGCGAGTGGCATGAGCGTCCTGCCCACGCCGAAGCCCAGCCCGGCCAGCAAGCCCGGTCCGAGCCCTCCGGCCAGTACGACCACCAGGACGAGCAACTGAGGCAGCGCGGTCGGGGTGAAGGTGCGCACTCCCGTGCCCATCTCGAAGCCGAACTGCAGCGGCCCGGAGAAGTCGGCGCGAGGGATGACGTCCTGCGGCACGAGCCGACGGTTCTGCGGCAGCGACAGCGGCCGCCCGGCCAACTCGAAGAACATGATGACGGCGACGACCGGCGCCAGCGCCCACAGCCGCACCGCTTCCGGGATGATCGAGGCCAGCCCGCCGAGCGCCCCTGTGACGAGGCCGGCCAGCAGCGCGCCGATCATGAGCCCGGTGCTGAAAACCGGTAACTTGCCTCGCCAGACCGACGAGGTCAGCAGGTCCGCTGAGTTGAGGCTTCAAACGGAGCCGGACAGCGAGAACCCGGCCGTCACCCCCATCAGCGTCCAGGCGAGCAGGGCGAACGACGGGGTCCAGAACTGGTGGGCGGCCAACACCAGGGCCGTGCTCAGCGCGATGCCGAGCGCGACCCTGGTGGCGGCGAAACTGTTGCTCATCCGGTGCTCAGGGGTTGGACCAGGAGCAGATGTAGAAGTACGTGGAGCCGCAGGTGGCGACGTTTCCGTCAGCGCAGCGGTAACGGGTGCCGCTGTGCGTCCAACGCCAGGCGTTCCGGTCGGCCAGGCCGCCCGCTCCGCACGCCTTGATGGCGTAGCTGTTGTAGCAGGTGCCGGAGGAGCGCAGGAACCAGCCGTCCGAGCCGCAGTAGCTCCTGGAGTAGGTGCCGCCCACGCAGACCTTGGTGTTGTTGTTGTACCCAGAGGTGCTGTCGTAATTGGCGCAGTTGGTGTACTCGTTCCCCACGGCCGCCTGGGCGCTGTTGTTCCTGCCCGGCAGGGCGGACAGCACGTTCAGGGCCAGGGCGCCGCCCAGCGCGCCGGCGGTCTTGAAGATGGTTCTGCGGGAGGGCGCCGACCACGTCAGGCGGGGGCGCCTGCCGCTGTCCGGCTCGTCTTCCACGGAGGGCACCTCGGCCCAGTAGCGGTCGACATCGACTGTCATGCGTTCAACCTCTCTGAGGGGCTGACGGTGAGAAAGGCGTCGAGGTCGTCGTCGGAGCCGACGACCCTGCGCCATTCCTCCGTCCCGTCGGCGGAGTACTTGACCAGTGTCGGGGTCGCGCCGACGGCGACCGTGCCGAGCAGGGCGGCGTCGATGACGGGCAGGACCTGGCTGTCCGCCACCCACTCGGCGCAACGGTCGGCGGAGGCCAGCAGTACGGCGTGCGCGGACAGGTCCGGCCCTGCCACGGCGGCGAGGTGGCGGGCACGGTCCCGGCAGTTGGGGCAGAGTTCCGACACGACCAGGACGAAGGTCGGCAGCTCATCGTCGGAGCCGAACCTGGCCACCGACCTGACGGCCGGCGCCGCGGGCGCGGCCGCCTGCGCGCGCAGCAGCTTGCCCTGCAGTTCGCGGACCATGTTTAGCAGCGCGGCGAAGGCGAAGAGCAGCAGCACCGTCCCCAGGAAGGACAGGACCGCCAGCGAGTCCAGGAACGCCCTCATCGGCCTAGCTCAGCCTGCACGAGATGGACTCCACGACCTTGACGAAGCGCGCGTCGTTCGGGTCGGCGGCGACCACGGTCGTCGCGGTGGAGTCGTTGACCATGAAGGCGGAGCGGGTCTGCACGGTGCCGTTCGCGTCGCGCTCGTCGACGCGCCACATCGAGCCGCCACGCACCCGCTTGCCCGCGGCGAGCGGGATCGCCTCCGAGGCTTCCGCGACCGGCTTGACCTGGACGTTGCAGACCTGGTCGATGGTGTTGACCGCCAGCAGGTTGCCGAGCGTCTGGCCCGATCCCGCCCGGGGCAGCATGGTCAGCCCTTCCGGCGTGTCTTGGACATCGAACTTGGCCAGGATGTCCATGAAGATCTCGAACGGGACGCCCGTGCCGGGGATGAAGGTGGAAACCTCGTTGTGCGGTCCCACCCACACCATGGTGGTTCCGCCGTTCTCCGGGTCCTCGAGCGACATGATCCGGCCGCCGTTCCACTGGGCTTCACGCACGGTGTAGCGGGGCCAGTCGCCCATCTGCTTGGAGACGAGTTCGGCGGATCCTGCCGGTGTGATCTGGAACCGCATGCCGCCGGCGGGGCCGTGTGCCCAGATGAGATAGGCCCAGCCGCTGATGAAGGGCTCGGGTGCTCCGTCGACCGTGAGACTCTGTCCGTTGGGTGCACGTAATTGCAAGGGGGTGCCTTCCAGGAGGGTGGAGGAGGGTACGCCGAGTCGGTCCGCCTGGGCTTCGTGCCGGGGGGATGGTGTACGTGGGCCGGCGCTTTCGCCGGGCTCGATCAAGATCGAGGGGAATATCTCACGCGATCTTCAAGAGCGTCAAGATCTTGTCGAGCCCACGGATCGGGCTGCATACTCGCAGCAGCGAGACGCCGGTCGTAGGCGAATTCCTGGGCGGCGTCCCCGTCGGGCAGGCCCGCATGGCGTCCATCGGGAACACCCCCGACGCGGCGCTTCCATCCGCGCGGGCCGTCACCGCGGAACGGGCGCGCCGACACGAACCACCTGGGTGCCCGTATTCTTGACGTCGCGACTGGCGTAGCCGGATGTGACCGGCGTGGAGCGGGTGAGCGACATCGACCGCCTGGGTGTCCCTCGGTCATCAAACCGGAGGGACATCATGCACTTACGGGAAGAATCCACATCAAGCGGCGCGGGTGGCCGGAGGCGAGCCGCCGTGCGGGGTCGTCGCGTTACGGCGGCGTCGGCGCCGAAGGGTGTGTTCCCGCCGATCTCCGCTGGTGTGGTTTCGGCACTGGTCGGGTTCACCAGCGCCTTCGTGGTCGTCCTGGCCGGCCTCGCAGCCGTGGGCGCGGATCCGGACCAGGCATCGAGCGGGTTGCTCGCGGTGAGCGTCACCATGGGACTGTCCAGCGTCCTGCTCGCATGGTGGACCCGGATGCCGATCACCGTTGCCTGGTCGACGCCTGGTGCGGCACTGCTCGCCACGACCGGGGCAGTGGAAGGAGGGTGGCCCGTCGCGGTCGGCGCGTTCCTCGTCACCGGCGCGCTGATCGTGCTCACCGGGCTCGTGCCGCAACTCGGCGCGCTCATCGCCCGCATCCCCGCTTCGGTGGCCCAGGCGATGCTCGCCGGCGTGCTGCTCCAACTCTGCCTCGGACCGATCACCGGGCTGGCGACGAACCCCCTCCAGGTCGCGCCGGTCGTGGCCGTCTGGCTCCTCGCCGCGCGGTTCCTGCCCCGCTGGGCGGCCCCCTTGGCGTTCCTGACCGCCGCGATCGTCATCGGCGTCCACGTCGGGACCTCGGGGACCGCGATCGACCTCGCGACGCTCACGCCGCGGGTGGAGATCACGACGCCCATCTTCACGCTCGCCGGAGTGATCGGCATCGCTCTGCCGCTCTATCTCGTGACGATGGCCTCGCAGAACGTCCCCGGGGTCGCCGTCATGAAGGGTCTCGGTTACGAGGTGCCATGGCGGAGATCGATGCTCGTGACCGGCGTCGGCACCGTCCTCGGCGCGCCGGCCGGCGGGCACGCGATCAACCTGGCCGCCATCAGCGCGGCCCTCGCGGCCGGACCGGAGGCGGGCGAAGACCGCTCACGGCGTTGGATCGCGAGCGTGAGCGCGGGCATCGTCCTCGTCGGGCTCGGCATCGCCTCTGCGGCGTTCGGCGCCCTCGTCTCCCTGGCTCCGGCCGGGGTCATCGCCGCCGTGGCGGGACTCGCCCTGCTCGCCACGTTCACCGCCGCGCTGAGGGCGGCGATCTCGGAGCCGGACGAGCAGATACCCGCCGTCGTCACCTTCGTGACCGCCGCGTCCGGCATCGCGATCGCCGGGGTGAGCGCCGCCTTCTGGGCACTCGTCGCCGGGCTGGTCGTCCGCTCCGTCCTCCGACTCGGAAGACGGCCGACCTGACGATCCGGGCGTCGGTGCCGCGCCGGGTGGCCGCCCGCTCCGACGTTTCCACAAATTTGGGCAAGTCCGGCTGAATGCCCCAATATGGGCCAATCTGGTGAAGGATGGATCATCGTGTTGTCCGCCGCACCACGGCGGAACTCGCTACTCCGGAAGGAAACCGATGCGCGTCCTCACCCTCCTGGCTGTGGGCACCTCTCTCCTCTTCGCGGTCCCGTCGACCGCGCAGGCCGCCACCGGCTCGTCCGCCGCCTGGCCCTCCTGTGTGAAAGCCAGCCGTACCAAGCTGAACAACAGCGGATGGTCTGACCCCAAGTGGCAGGTCTCGGTCTCCAACAGGTGTGCCAGCGGAATCAAGTACGCGATCGTACGCGACCGGCAGTCCGACTTCGGTTACGTGGCGGTCGCCTCCGGCAAGAGCCACAGCCGCAACATCGGCAAGTACTCCTTCGGGCACGGGGCCTCCGAGCCCGACGGCGTGAAGATCTATTACCGGGGCACCCGCTACACGAAGCGTTTCTGACGCCGGATGACGCGATCAATGACCGCGAGTCTGGACATTCGGCAGATCCGCCCGGAGACGCACAGGTAGGCTGCCACAACTTGGCTGCAGACGAGGGAGCATGGTGGCCGCGGAGACACAACCGGGACGTCTGATCAGCGGGCGGTACCTGCTGAAGTCCATTCTGGGAGGCGGGGGCTTCGGACGGGTCTGGAAGGCCCACGACGAATCTCTCGACGTGGATGTGGCGGTGAAGGAAGTCTGGCTGCCGTCGGCCACCTCTGACGAAGAGCATACGCAGCGGCTGCGCCGCGCCGAGCGCGAGGCGCGCAACGCTGCCCGGCTGCGGTCGCATCCGCACATCGTCACCGTCCACGACGTGGTGGTCGAGGATCAGGCGCCGTGGATCGTCATGGAACTCGTCGACGGCGGTACCCTCGCCGAGCAGATCCTCCATGGCCCCATGGCGACCGGCGCCGTCGCACTGGCCGCCAGAGGGCTGCTGGACGCCCTCAACACGGCACACGCGTCCGGCATCGTGCACCGGGACGTGAAGCCGGCGAACGTGATGATCGCCCGGGGCGGCCGCGTGCTCCTCACCGACTTCGGGATCGCCGTGCAACAGGGCGACACCGCCCTCACGGTGAGTGGTGGGTTGATGGGCTCGCTGGAGTACATCGCGCCGGAACGGTTCAACGGCGTGGACAGCGGCGGTGCGGGCGATCTGTACTCGCTCGGAGTGACGCTGTACCAAGCGTTGGAGGGGGTGTCCCCGTTCCGCCGGGACACCCCGACGGAGACGCTCACCGCTGTGCTGCTGGGGGAAGCGCCCGTTCCCCGCGACGCCGGCGGGCTCGGGACGCTGATCACCCGGCTGCTGGACAAGAACCCGGCCAACCGCCCCACCGCAGCCGAGGCCCTGGCCATGATCGATGCCCTTGAGCTGCCCCGGGCGCCGAACAGCCCTGTGGCGTCGGCCGGTTCGGCGGCCCGCACCGAGAACGTCCCTCCTCCACCGCCGCCCACGTTGCGGGAGCAGGTGCCCGCCTTCGGTGACCGGTCACGGTCCGGTTCTGGCGTGCCGCGCAATCGTAAGATGCTCATCGCAGGTGGCGCGGTGCTCGCTGTGGCGGTTGCCACGGTCGCCATCGTCGTGGCCACCTCGGGAGACGGAACTCAGGCCCCGCAGGCCGGTTCGTCCGACACGGCCGCGGACCGCACGGCACCCGCTGCGGAGCAGTCCGGCGCGAAAGGGCAGGGCATGCCGCCGGGGTGCGAGAACCAGTCCGACGTCATGGCCAAGTGGACCCAGGTCCCGGTCAGCGGAACGGTGCCGCTTCCGCCGACCGAGAACGTTCTGACCGAGATCGTGGACCTTCAGACGGCCAATCTGGCCAAGGCGGTTCGCCCGGCGCTCAAGACCGCGCTCCAGAACGACATCGACACTGCCGAGAAGGCACTCAAGGCGCTTCGTGCCGATGACTCCGAGACGTATCGGCAGGCCGTGACGAAGGACAAGCTTCAGCACCTGACCGAGATCTCCGACGCCTGCTTCTTCAACGATCTCGGTCCGTCGCAGTCGCCGGGTTGACCGCGAGTTCGGGTCATCAGCACACGGGCAGCGCGTGATCGTCGCGGGACCTCGTAGCCCATCAGGTGGCTGAGGGCCGCAGGCCGAGCCACTGCTCGGCGTCCCAGGCATGGAACCGCTCGACCTCGGCGAACCCCAGCTTCGCCGCGAGGCGCATCGAGCCGACGTTGGCGCTCTGGGTGGTGAGCACCACCGGCTCGCCGGGAAGGACGCCGTCGAACCAGTCGAGTGCCGCCGCGCACGCCTCGGCGGCGTACCCCTGCCCCCAGGCCCTCGGCAGGAACAGGTAACCGAGATCGGCCTTCCCCGCAGCAGCCGGGCGACGGTGCCCATCTGCTCTCCTGAGCAGTATCTGGCCGATCATCGCCCCGTCGAGCTCGACGACGAAGCTCCCGGGCCACCGCTCGGGCACCTCGGGCATCTCACGCTCAAGCTCGTCACGCGGGCGGGGACCGCCGAGGTAGGTGTGCACCTCTGGCGAGGCGAGCAGCTCGATGAACGTCGTACGGTCCCGCGCCTCGGGCTCACGAAGCACGAGCCGCTCGGTCCGGATCAGCTCAGGTGGCCAAGCCACATGTCCCAGATCTGACATGCGCGCAGGCTA
The DNA here is from genome assembly GCF_055586305.1 of Nonomuraea sp. NPDC051298. Taxonomy (NCBI): domain Bacteria; kingdom Bacillati; phylum Actinomycetota; class Actinomycetes; order Streptosporangiales; family Streptosporangiaceae; genus Nonomuraea; species Nonomuraea sp. NPDC051298. Next base: position 39,926 of record NZ_JBVJIM010000010.1, on the reverse strand, counting down.
ACAACTCATCAGGGCGACGTTCACCTTGGGCATGAACGCGTGGCTCACCGGCCTGAATCGATCCTCGCAGGCAGCCGGCTCGACAGCACCACTTGTAACTCCGAATCGGTGGGCTTTGGCGGATCTGCCGGACGTTGTCGGTCTCCGTGCCTAACATGTGCGCGGGGATGGTGAGGCGATGGAGTTCGAGGACATCAGTGCGCTGCGACGGCGGAGTGTCGCGTGGCGGTTGCTGCGTGCTGATCACGCGGCCCTGGTGTTGAGCTTCCTCGGGCGGGTGTTCGTTGATGAGAACGCGCGGTCGGTCTCGGCAGCGGATTTGGCGGGCCGGCTGGACGATGAGCTGTACGCGCTGAACGAGCGACTGGGGGAGGGAACCTTCCCGAAGACGGCCAAGGCGTACCTCGATGACTGGGCCGATCCCCGGGCCGGATATCTGCGCAAGTACTACCCGGAAGGCTCGGATGAGCCGTACTACGACGCGACACCGGCGGTGGAGAAGGCGCTGGCGTGGCTGCGGTCGCTGACGGACCGGTCGTTCGTCGGCACCGAGTCGCGGTTGAACACGATCTTCGACCTGCTGCGGCAGATGGTGTTCGGGGCCGAGGCTGATCCGGAGGCCCGTCTGGAGGAGCTGAGGCGGCGGCGTCGGCAGATCGACGAGGAGATGGCGCGGGTGGCAGCCGGCGACTTCGAGCCACTGGGGCCCACCGCGCAGCGTGAGCGCTACCAGCAGTTCACGAGTACGGCGCGGGAACTGCTGGCTGATTTCCGGGAGGTGGAGGCGAACTTCCGGGCGCTCGACCGGCGCCTACGGGAGAAGATCTCCGCCTGGGACGGCTCCAAGGGCGCGCTGCTGGACGACATTCTCGGGAGCCGGGAGAGCATCGCCGACACCGACCAGGGCAGGAGCTTCCAGGCGTTCTATGACTTCCTGCTGTCGAGTACCCGCCAGGAAGAGCTGGCCGGGCTGCTGGAGCAGGTACAGGTGCTGGAAGAGATCACCGAGCCGGATCCGCGGATGCGGTACGTGCACCATGACTGGCTGGACGCCGGTGAACGTACTCAGACGACCGTGCGACAACTGTCGGAGCAACTGCGGCGCTTCCTGGACGACCAGGTGTGGGCGGAGAACAGGCGGGTGGTGGAGATCGTTCGGAGCATCGAGAAGCACGCGCTGACCGTGCGGGCGTCCGGGGACCTGCCGGTGACCATGGAGCTGGAGGGGACCGCTCCGGAGCTCGGGTTGCCGATGGAGCGGCCTTTGTACGCGCCGCGGGTGCGGCGACCGATCAACAGCGCGTCGATCGAGGCGGGCGGGCAGGAGTTCGAGGCCGATGCGCTGTTCGAGCAGTTCTACATCGACCGGGCGGAACTGGCGGCCGGGGTACGGCGGGCACTGCAGGGCCGGGCGCAGATAGCGCTGGCCGACCTGGTACGTGAGCGACCGTTGACGCACGGACTGGCCGAGTTGGTGAGTTACCTGGCGCTCAGCGACGACACGTTCTGTCTGGTGTTCGATGAGGCGCGCGTCGACGAAGTGGACTGGATCGATGAGGAGGGAACCGAGCGGCGGGCGAGGCTGCCGCGGGTCACCTTCGCCCGTACGGAGGTGAGCCGGTGAGCGCGGAGTTGTCGCTGGCGGTGACCCAGGTGATGAAGGGCGTGGTGTACCGCGACACCCATGAGAAGGCGTGGCGGCATCTGCTCGATCTGCAGGCTCAGGTCCGTGACCACGTGGCGGTGCTCGGGATGTTGCTGGTGATCGACGAGGCCGAAGGATACGCGTTCCTGCGCTCGCGGCCCGAGCAGGAGGGAGAGGAAGGGCCGCCTCGGTTGATTCCACGCCGGTCGTTGTCGTTCCACGTCAGTCTTCTCCTGGCGCTGCTGCGTAAACGGCTGGCCGAGTTCGACGCGCGCGGCGGCGATACCCGGCTCATGCTGACCAGGGATCAGATCGTGGAGATGCTGGCGATCTTCCTCCCGGCGGGAAGTAACGAGGCGCGGCTGGTCAATCAGGTCGACGCGCACATCAACAAGGTGATCGAGTTGGGCTTTCTGCGGCGGGTCACCGGTCAGGACAACCTGTTCGAGGTACGGCGGATCCTCAAGGCGTTCGTGGACGGTCAGTGGCTGGCCGGGTTCGAGCAGGGCCTGGCCACGTACGCGGTTCAACTGTCGGGGACAGAGGAGACGCCGTGACGGAGGCACTGTTCAGCTCGGTCGAGCTGAGCGGCGACGAGGGGAAGAGCCTGGCGGGCTACCGGCTGAGCCGGCTGGAGCTCTACAACTGGGGCACCTTCCATGACAAGGTGTGGACCTTCCGTATCGACGGGCGTAATGGTCTGCTCACCGGCGACATTGGCTCGGGCAAGTCGACGATCGTGGACGCGGTGACCACGCTGCTGCTGCCGGCACAGCGCATCGCCTACAACAAGGCCGCTGGAGCGGAGACCAGGGAACGCAGCCTGCGTTCGTACGTCCTGGGTTTTCACAAGTCGCAGCGCAACGAAGAGACCGGTACCTCTCAGCCGGTGGCACTGCGCGGTGCGGACTCGTTCTCGGTGATCGTCGGGGCGTTCGTCAACGAGGGGTACGAGGCGACGGTGAGCCTGGCGCAGGTGTTCTGGATGAAGGACGCCAACCAGCCGGAGCGGTTCTACGCGATCGCCGATCGCGACCTTTCTGTGGCCGCCGACTTCGCGGACTTCGGCACCGACATCGCCGCACTGAAGCGTCGGCTGCGCGGAGCCGGAGCCCGTACGTACGACGCCTTTCCCGAATACGGCCGCGACTTCCGACGCCGGTTGGGGATCGAGTCGGAGCAGGCCATGGAGCTGTTCCACCAGACGGTGTCCATGAAGTCGGTCAGTGACTTGAACGAGTTCGTCCGCGACCACATGCTGGAGCCGTTCGACGCCGCCGCCTGGACGGCCAAGCTGATCGCCCACTTCGACGATCTGACCCGTGCGCATGATGCGGTGAAGCGGGCGGAGGAGCAACTGGCGGCACTGACGCCGCTGCTGGCCGAGTGCGAGCGCTATGAGGTGCTGCGGACGGAAGTCCGTGGGATGGAGGGGCAGCGGGAGGCGCTGCGGTACTTCTTCGCCGACCGTAAGGCCCGGCTGCTACGGCAGCGGATCGATCAGCTCGGTGAAAGGCTGAGCGACCGGCAGCGAGAAAGGCAGGAACTCGCTGACCGGATCAGAGTCCTCAAACGGCGGCTGGACAGCCTCGTAGCCGAACGGGACGGCAAGGGCGGGGCGCGGATCGGTGAGCTGGAGAAGCTGATCGACGAGGCCGAGCGGAGCCGGGACGACCGGGCCGGCCGGGCCAGGGTGTTCGCCGACCGGCTGACCCGTGTCGGCCTGGCGCCCGTGGAGACCACGCAGCAGTTCGCCGTACGGCTCCGGGAGATCACCGTCATGGCGGCGGCCACCGAGAAGAAGCGTGCGGAGCTCCAGACCAGCCTGGAAGAGCTGGGGCTGGAACGGCGGCGGCTCGCAGAACGGGCGGAAGAGCTCGGCAAGGAGATCCTCAGCCTGCGTGGTCGCAAGAACAATCTGCCCAGGAAGAGCCTGGAGCTGCGGGCCTGGCTGTGCCGGGAACTCGACGTACGGGAGAGCGACCTGCCGTTCGCCGGGGAGCTGATCCGGGTCCGACCGGAAGAAGACCGGTGGGAAGGCGCCGCCGAACGATTGCTGCGCCCCTTCGCGCTGTCGATGCTGGTCGCCGAAGACCTGTACACCGAGGTGTCGGACTGGATCAACGAGCACCATCTCGGGACCCGGATCGTCTACTACCGGGTCCCGGCCGCTCTACCGTCCTGGAGCCCGGACAGCCGGGAGAACGGTCCGGCGCTGGCGGCCAAACTCGAGATCAAGGACAGTGAGTTCTACCCGTGGCTGGAGCGGGAGCTGGCGGTGCGGGCGGGTCACCTGTGCGCCGAGACGATGACCGATTTCCGCCGCGCCGCATACGCGGTCACCGCTGCCGGTCAGATCAAGGGCGGCCGTGGTCGGCACGAGAAGAACGACACCACACGTATCGACGACCGCAGCCAGTACGTGCTGGGCTGGACGAACGAACAGAAGATAGACGCCCTGCTCCGACAGGCGGCCACCGTCCAGGAGCAGCAGAACACCCTGAGCACCCGGCACGGCCTGCTGAAAGGTGACCACGACACCTGCCTGGACCACATGAAGGTCCTGGCTCAGCTCGCCGGGACCACTGACTTCAGCGAACTGGACTGGCACAGCCAGGTCAACCTGATCGAGGACCTGACCGCAGAACTCGCCACGCTCCGGCGGGCCTCCAGCGAACTCGAACGCCTCACCAGCGAGATCGATGCCGTCAACGGCGACCTGGAACAGGCCCAGCTCGACCAGGAAGCCTGCCTGAAGAACATCGGCGGCCTGGAGAGCCAACTGAAGACAGCCGACGAAGAGGTCGAGAAATCCGCAACGATCCTCGCCGAACCGGCCGCTGCCGGGGCCGTGACACATTACGGTGACCTGGAAAAAGCATTCCCGGGCACCGGCGACCCGGCAGACTGCGACTCGGCCCAGGCCGAGGCAGGCACCGCCCTGAGCGAGAAGATCGACCGGCGGCTCAAGTCGCAGAACAGCCTTGCCGGCAGAATTGCCACCCAGATGGCGTCCTTCCGCGGCAAATACCCGAGCGAGACCACCGATTTCGACGACTCGGTCCACTCGGCGCCTGGTTACCGAGAACTGTATGACCGCCTCGTCGGCGACGATCTGCCCCGGTTCCGCGAACAGTTCAAGATCTATCTCAACACCAACACCATCAACGACATCGCCGGGTTCAGCTCCAAACTCAGCCAGCAGGCCGACCTGATCCGCCAGCGGGTCGGTGTCATCAACGACTCCCTGCTCGCCGTCGAGTACAACCCTGGCCGCTACATCCGCCTGCAGGCCGAGCCGAGCCCCAACACCGACGTACGCGACTTCCAGGCCCAACTGCGTGAATGCACCGCAGGGACGCTGTCGGGCAACGCCTCCGACCAGTACTCGGAAGAGAAGTTCCTCCAGGTCAGCCGGCTCATCGAACGGTTTCGTGGTCGCGACGGCCTGACCAGTGAAGACCGTGCCTGGACCAAACGCGTCACTGACGTCCGCAACTGGTTCGTGTTCTCGGCCTCCGAACGCAACCGCTTCGACGATTCGGAACATGAGACCTACTCCGACAGCAGTGGCAAGTCCGGTGGGCAGAAGGAGAAGCTCGCCTACACCATTCTGGCAGCCTCGCTGGCTTATCAGTTCAAACTCGAATGGGGCGTCACCCGGTCCAAAACCTTCCGGTTCGCGGTGATCGACGAGGCCTTCGGCCGCGGCTCGGACGAGTCGACCAGGTTCGCCCTCAAGCTGTTCCGCAGCCTCGGACTGCAGCTCATGATCGTCACACCGCTGCAGAAGATCCACATCATCGAGCCGTTCGTGTCGGCCGTCGGCTACGTCGACAACGTCAACGGCCAGTACTCCCGGCTGCAGACCCTCACCATCGAGGAGTACAAGGCCCGCCAGATCGCTCACGCAGCGGGCCTGCGCCAATGACCTGGACGACGCCGGACGATGTCCGGGCCTTGCTCACGAAGCGCTGGTCGTCCGGCAGATACCTGACCGGGCTCGCCACAGGAGAACCCTGGCAGCCGATCGACGTGCCGATCCGCGGACCCCGCCCGAGCGAGCTGGCGGCGCGCTTCGAGGAGATCCGCACCTGGGTCGCCCAATGGGAGAAGCAGACCCGGCTGCGCGTGGAGTACAAGCCGATCGGCGGCCGGACCATCGGCGTGAACACCATCCCCGCCCGCGCCTGGATCGACGATCAGGACACCCTCTGGGGCCTGCTCAAGACCACCGGCGACGTCCGCGCCTTCCGTGCCCTCCATGCCGACGCCGCTGGATCACCTCAGATCGCCGCGTGGATGGCCGCCAACCCCATGAAGGTGCTGGCTCTTGCTGACACCTGGCCATCGATCATGGCGACCGTTCACTGGATCGAGCAGCATGCTCGCGCGGGCATGTATCTGCGGCACATCGACGTACCCGGGGTCGACACCAAGTTCATCGAACGCCACAAGGGGGTGTTGACCGCGCTCCTCGACGCTCGACTCGGCCCGGCGCGCGTCCGCGACGATCTGCCGCGTTCGGACTTCGAAGGACGATACGGCTTCCGCAAGAAGCCCCAGCAGGTCCGCTTCCGTCTGCTGGACGGGGCGCATCTGGCTGGTTTCACCGACTTGACCGTACGTACCGAGGAGTTCACCTCTCGACCCCCCTCGGTGACCACCGTGTATGTCGTCGAGAACGAAACCAGCTATCTGGCCTTCCCCGCCGTGCCTGGTGGCATGGCCATCTTCGGCAGTGGCTACTCCGTCGGCGTGCTGGAATCACTTCCGTGGCTGGCCGATACCGAACTGATCTACTGGGGAGACATCGATACCCATGGCTTCGCCATCCTCGACAGGCTCCGCAGCCGGTACCCGCACGTCATCTCGATGCTGATGGACCGGGACACCCTCATGGACCACCAAGCGCACTGGACCGAGGAACCCAGTCAGGTCACCCAGCCGCCCGCCCACCTGACGGCGGCCGAGGCGGGCCTGTGGCACGAACTACGCGCCCACAGCCACGGCCCCTCGATCCGCCTTGAACAGGAACGCATCCGCTTCTCCGCGATCACCGAAGAGATCCAGGCAATGAACACGCAGGCCCGCGTTCCGCTCAGGCACCCACGCGCGACGCGGGCGTCACCGTCTCCGAGCGATGCTCCGGAGCAGGCGCTATCCGTTCCCGATGACCTGCTCGGCCGCGCGTAGTTCGGCGTCGCGGGCCTGACGGAACCTGTCGAAGTCCGCGCGGTGGGTGGCGATGGCGTCGAGCTGGACGCGTGAGTCAGCGGTGGACCAGGCGGCGACCAGGCCGGTCGTCCGCTTGCAACCGACGTCGGCCTTGGCGACGGCGATCTCCAGGGGCGAGGGCTGGGCGGACCTGGCCCAGGCCGGATCGGCGGCGGCGTCGAGGGGCATGCCGTAGGCGAAGCCCTTGGCTTTCATGCACCTGCTCCACGCGCCGAACACCGCGACGACGGCGGGAACCCGCTGGGACGCCTCGAAGGTGTCGCCGATGAAGCCGTTCAGCCGCTGCTGGTCGAGCTTGGGGACGCCCTCGGCCAGCCGCGTGCGCGCGGTGTTCCGGCAGCCGCCCTGCCCGTCGTGCCCGTACGCGGCGCGCCGCTCTGCGGCGGGCAGCGCGTCCCTCCGTCGCCACACCTGCTCGCGCGCCTGCTGGTCAGGGGCCAGGGGCGGCAGGTGGTAGCCGTAGCGCTCGGCCACCTCGGGCTCGATAACGCCGTACCGCCTGCGGTGCAACGGGTCCGTGTCGGTGCGCGCCGGCGGCGGCAACATCTCCCAGTCGAAGCCGGAGCCGCGCATGCATGCGCGCGTGAGCAGGTCTTCCGCGTACTCGATCGTCTGGATGTCGAGGCGGGAAAGGATGAAGTCGTCGAGGGGGACGCTGAGGCCGCGAGCCTCCGCGCTCACCTCGGGGGGCTTATCGGCCAGTGCGATGTCCTCCGGCGTTCGCGCACACCCGGCGAGGACCACCAGGGCGGCGAGGAGAACCAGAGCCGCCCCGTGGGGCGGACAGGTGCCGAGGGCGGGGCGGCGGCGAGCGACGTGGGAGGGATGCGCCGATGGGAAGTGGCCGGTGCGCCGGGGGATCGGCATGGTGTCCCTCCTCGTGTCGTCTCGCGGGATGCCGCCCCGCCGCCTGCCGGATTCTTCGGGACCCTGCTAGATCACGAAGCGGACCGAGCTGGCCACGTTGTCGAAGTTGGAGGGGTTGTTGCTGTTGTGGGTGAGGTCGCTGTCGGAGGAGTGGGCGAGCGCGGAGTAGGCGGCGCCGGTGTAGTTCGCGTTGGCGTACATCACCGCGCGCTGGTCGCCCGAGTTCCTGAACGAGCTGATGTTGTCGCTGATGCTCGCCCCGCTGCCGCCGGACCAGTAGTTGTTGATGAAGTTGGCGTCGTTGCCGCTCAGGTGGGCCGAGCGGCCCTTGTAGTTGTCGTGTTCGTACACACTGAGCGAGCGGGGCGCCTGCGCCTGCGCGCCCGCCGGGGATCCGGCCGCAAGCAGCCCGGAGATCCCCAGCACCGCGGCACCGACAGCCGCACCGAACCTGTGCTTCATACGCACTCCCTGGGTAGGGCGCCTACCAGGCGCCGCAACGGTTGACCCTTCGCGATGGGAAGGGACATGGACGACCCTGCCCACTCCATCGCTCTGAGTATTTTCAACATAACTTAAAGTAGCTGATCGTGTTGGTGACGCGAGTGGGCGATATGCGGCGGCCCACTGGCAGAGACGGGCCGCGGGTTGAGGTAGCTGCTGGTCAGCGGCCTGCGGGCGCGGCGCAAGCGGTGGATCTGCCGACCAAACCGGCTACGCCGTCGACGACCACGGCGAACCCGTGACACTCGGGCTGGTCTACCAGCGGGGCCCCGGTGGCAGGCCACCACGCCCGACGGCCGCCGCGTACTGATCCACCGGGCGCACACCCGCACCCCGCATAACCCTGGCGTAACCAGATGAGGTTACGCCCAGGTGACCGATCGCTCGATCTACTTCTCCACCGAGCCGGAATCGCCCGACCGTCCGGAGACAGGTAGACGGCAGGAGCCAGGACCGTCCGGCCGTCTGGAGAGAGCGATGACACCCCACGACCCGCCTGCCGCACCGGCCGCCGCAGGCGGCCCGGTCACCACGGGCACATGGCCCCGGCTCGCCCCGCCCGTGCCGTACGGCAGACAGCGCGGACCGCTCTCGGGGCACCGGGCGTTCACGGTGGTGCTCGGCCTGGCGGCGGCGTTGCGCGTGCTCACCATGCTGAACTATCGCCCGGCGCAGCTCTTCTGGTACGACTCCTTCACCTACCTCGACACGGCCGTCCACCTGCGTCCCGCCGTCGGCTTCCACCCCGCCGGATATCCGTTCCTGCTCGCGCTGCTGCGCCCCTTCGAGAGCGTCGAGCTGATCGCGGGCGTGCAGCACGCCATGGGCCTCGGGATCGGCATCATGATCTACGCGCTGCTGCGCCGCCGTTCGGTGCCCGTCTGGGCGGCCGTGCTCGCCTGCCTGCCGCCGCTGTTCGACCTCTCCTTCCTGCGGCTGGAGCACTCGGTGTTGTCCGACACCATGCTCATCTTCCTCGTGGTCGCCGCGACCACGGTGTATCTGTGGCGGCCGGTCCCGTCTGCGCGCACCGCCGTCGCCACCGGACTGCTGCTGGCACTCGCCGGTCTCACCCGTACCGCCGCGGTGGCGCTGCTCGGCGTGTTCCTGCTGCACCTGCTGGTACGGCGGGCAGGCTGGCGACCCGTGCTCGCCCTGGGCCTGACGGTCGCCCTTCCGCTGGCCGCCTACGCCGCCTGGTACCACCAGCACCACGGGCGCTTCGCGCTCAGCGGATCCGACGGTGTGGCCCTGTGGGCGCGGACCATGACCTTCGCCGACTGCGACGTGATCAAGCCGCCCGCGGACGAGGCGCGACTGTGCCCCAACGGCACCGTGGTGGACGCGGCCTCCGAGTACGTCTGGGCGCCCGACGCATCGATCAACCAGCTCGGCGGCGACCGTACGGCGTACAACGGCCTGGCCAGGTCGTTCGCGGTGCGGGCCATCCTCGCCCAGCCGCTGGACTACCTGGCCGACGTCGCCCACGACGTCTCGCTGGCCTTCCGCTGGACTCCCGTCCGCCACCCCGACCGCACCCCACCGTGGGTGAGCTTCCCCCGTGGGAACTGGCCACTGCCGGAACAGCACGCGCTGATCGGCAAGGTTCGCAGCGAGTACGATCCCGACCTCCGAGGGCTCAGCTCCACCGAACCGTACGCCACCGTCATGGCCGCCTACCCGTTCTACCTGCGCGGGCCGATCCTGGCAGCGATCCTGCTGGTGGGTGGTCTCGGCGCGCTGCTCCGGCGGCGTACGGCCGTGCTGCCCTGGCTGGCCGCGGTGTTCCTGCTGGTCGCCCCGGTCGCCGTACTGGACTTCGGCCACCGGTACGTCCTGCCCGCCGTCCCGCTGGCCTGCCTCGCCGCGGCCCTGACAGTGCCGAACCTCGCCGCGGCAGCGTCGCGACCGTCCGGAGCCTTTCGGCAGATGGAGAATCAGGTCACTTCCGGTTCCGGTGGACGATCTCCCTGTCGCCCTTGCCGGGATACGCCATGATCAGCAGCCGCTGCCCGCTCTGCACCTCGCCCTTCCAGGGGAACCAGGCGTGGTGCACGCGGATGCGGTAGTGCCCCTTGCGCCCGTTGAGGGCGAGGTTGGGCAGTTCGGTGCCGCTGAGGCTGTCGTAGAGCACGATCTCGCCGCCCGGGCTGTAGTAGCCGACCTCGACCACCTTGTCCCAGCCCTTGGTCTCGACGGGCGGCCGGCGGGTGTAGGTCTCCAGGGTGACGCAGAGGTCGAAGTCGGGGTGGGTCATGACGGCCAGGATGCCGCGCGCGGAGGAGACCAGCCCGTTGCCGGGGTCCATGTCCGGCTCGGTCTCCTCCTCTCCTTCCCCCTCGTACGTCTGCAGCACCCCGTAGTCGGTCCACTGCGGCTCCTTCATCCGGATCGCCCGGGCCGGCTTGGTGCGCGGGCGGTGGCGCGGCGTGGCGTCGCACATGGCTTGGGAGTCGGCCTGCATCGCCGCGATCTCCTGGTCCTGCTTGGCCTTCGCGGCCTGGACGATGGTGGTGGCGCTGGGACAGATGCCGGCCAGAGGATTGGTGAGGGACGCGCGGTCGATCTTCAGCCGGGCCAGCTCCCGTGGGTCGTTACGGGTGTGGACGCCGCACAGGTGGTGCCCGTAGGCGAGCACGACCTGGTCGGGCGTGGTGTCGGGGAACACGTGCAGGTCCTGTGCGCCGTAGTCGTCGCGCAGGGAGCACACGAACTTCTGCTCGGCCGTCAGCTCGCGCGGCTCCGCCTCGCCCATGTCGATCTTCCACTGCTCGGGCCTGTCGCAGTCCGTGACGGGGCCGCGGGCCTTGTCCGCTGCGGGCAGCAGGCACAGGGCCACGGCCGAGGCGAGCCCCGCCAGGAGGACGTGGTGGCGGACGCGGTGGGCGGGCGGGGCGGCGTACAGAAGGAGCAGGATGAGGCCGGAGGCGGTGAGCGCGAGGGCGTACCAGAGCGGGGAGATGCCGGGGGAGAGGAGCTGGGCGCCCTCGTAGGGGACGACGGCGCCCCGCTCGACGTAGAGGCTTTCCGGGTAGAGCCACAGCTCCCCGAAGAAGGTGGAGTGCTCCGAAGTGAACGCGCTCACGGCGCCGGCCCCGCCCAGCAGGAACAGGCTCAGCGTCGTGGCACGCAGTGACGTACGCGTCCGCCGCCGCACGGTGACCAGGATCAGCACCGCCGGCGCGCCGACGCCGACGAGGAGGTCGAGCGCGACCCAGTACGCGGTGGCCTCCGACCCGGTGTACTCGCGTACCGCGTCACCCAGCACGTTCTTCGGTCCGAGCCAGAACGGCACCCCCTGCGCGAGGTTGACGGCCGCGGGGACCAGCGGGAGCACGATCGCCACGGTCGGCAGCGGCCACCACCTGGCGCGCGCCCGCACGGGCTCCGTCCGGGGCGCGGAAGGCTGGAGCGTGCCCAGGTCGTGTGCGGACCGCGCCCACCAGACCAGCGAGAAGACCGAAACCGCGCCCAAGAGCGGGGGCATCAGCAGCTTCCACGGCACCGCGTCCGAGCCGCCGTACGCCACGATCGAGACCGAGCCGGACGAGAGGAGCGAGAAGAGGACCGCGATCACGCCGGCCCGTACCGTCGCGCCGCTCCAGCGCGGATCCCGCGCCTGCGCCACCAGCAGCGACCCCAGCCACACCGACCACAGGACATCCAGCGCCCAGGTCCAGTTCTGCCCGGCGAAGAGGTAGTTGCCCGTCTGGTACGCGATGGTGGTGACGGCGTCGTGCATCACGCTGAGCATGCCGGTCACGAGCATGAGCACCCGTGGCCATCGGCGGGTGCTCCCCCGCAGCACGCGGAAGAACAGCCATATCACCACGAGCTGGATCACATCGGCGACCAGCGACATCCACCACAGGTAGGGGATCGGCAGTTGCCAGGTCAGGGCGTACACGACCATGGCGTAGAGAGCGACCCGCAGCAGTCGCACCTCCCAGCCGTGCCGCGCCGGTTCCCCGCGCAGCCGCCCGCGCAACACCTCCCGGTACGCCCACGCCTGCACCGCCGCGATCGGCACCAGCAGGGCGGGCAGCCACGGCCACGCCCGGATCTCGTCCGCCATGTATCCGTCCGGGTCCGCGACGACTCTCCACAGGGGGACGAGGTCGCCGGTGACCAGTCCGACGACGGCGAGGACGATCACGACGGCCAAGTAGAGGGCCGCGAAGCCGGCGGCGAGCCGGCCGAAACGATGGCGGCGCATGAGGGACTCCGGAATGGGGGTGAGGAGGAAAGCGCCCAACCCTACTGATCCCCGGCCAAGCGGATCAAGCGCCGACTCCCGCAGGTCCTCGGCCGGCCGCTCCGGTACCTCCGGTGCCGGGATGTGACCGACGCGGGCGGCAGCATGGCAGACACCACTGACCACACGAGCCTGCCGCCAGGCCGACCGCTCCACGAACGCCGCGCGAGCGAAGCCGATCGCTTCAGGGCCGTAAGACCGTTCACCAGCAGCGCAGGTCCCAGGTGCCGGAGTAGATCGTGTCGACGGCGACCGACACCTGGCTGGCGGACTCCCGCGAGGCGCTGACGCTCACCTCGGAGAAGTGCGCGTCGGTTCGCAGGAAGGGGGACGCCTCGTAGTACCGCTTGATCTCCTCGGGCGGGCGATCGGTGCGGAGGGTGAAGGCGAAGCCGACCCAGCAGTCACCGGAGTCACCACGTTGGCTCCGCGCCCTGCGACAATCTCGGGAGAAGGCTGCCATGGCCGACTATCGGGCAGTGCCGACCCAGGGCCGCGGGGTCACTTCCCGAGGAGGGGCGAACTGGGGGCATGTCCATCGGCACGCTCCAGGATGATGACGGGGATCTGCCGGCCTGAGGCCGCCTCGAACTCGGCGAACTTCGGGACGAGCGCTATTTCTTTCAGCCAGATGCGCTCGCGTTCGGCTCCCTCCGCGAGCCGAGCTACGGCCGGCACCTTTTCTGTGCCCACATCCGTACCCACCTCGACCGTGACGCGCGGATTCGCGATGAGATTGCGGTACCACGCCGGATGGCGCGGGCTGCCGCCGTGGGTTCCGAAGACGGCCCAACCATCCCCGACCGGCTGGAAGAACAGCGGGTTGATCCGCTCGCGTCCACTCTTGGCCCCGATGTTGTGCACCAGGATGAGCGGCATGCCCCGCTCGGGGAAACCGGGCACCCGAGGCGGGATGGGGCGACCCGCGGCGAACTCCTCCTCGCTACTCCAAGGCGCGTACCCGGCGTTCGCTCGGAACTCGGCAATGATCCGGTCGTTCCAACTGCTGGCGACAGGTGAATCGATCTGGTTTGCGGTTGTTTCCAAGGACTCGTGCACAACATCCCCCTTCGATATCCGGAGCACTTGCTCCTCAAAGGTAACACGGGCGGAGCGTGCGCTCCGGATAGGGCGGTACGCTCGGAGCCATGGCAGTAGGCGAACCGACCGGCGGCAGCCGACGCCGCGCGCCGCGAGCTGACGCGGCCCGCAACCGGGAAGCGATCATCGAAGCCGCGAGCGAAGCGCTGGCCGTTCAGGGCACCGGGGTGGACGTGCGCGAGATCGCCCGCCGCAGTGGCGTGGGGATGGGGACCCTCTACCGGCACTTCCCGACGAAGGAAGACCTGGTCCAGACAGTCCTGCGCCAGGAGTTCTCCAGGTGGGCGGAGTCCGCCCGACAGGACGCGATGAGCGCCGAGGACCCCTGGGCGGCCTTGGTCGGCTTCTACGAACAGGCACTGACCGGCTATGCGCGCCACAGCGCCGTGATGGAGAGCTTCGCGCTGACCTGGTCGACCCCCGACCGTGAAGGCATCGAGCAGCTCCGCCTCGTCATCGAGGAACTTCGTGCCAAAGGCGCGAGCCTGTTGCGCCCCGGCCTCACCACCGACGACCTGCTGCTCCTGCTGGTCTCTTTGGGGCACGCGGTCGCCATCACCGACGCCTGCAGCCCGGAACAGTGGTACCGACTGCTTCACATCTGCCTCGACGGCCTACGCGCCGACCATGGCGAACCACTGCCCACACAGATGCCGCAGGACACCGGCTTCGGCGGGCAGTAGCCCTACGGCCGCCTCCCTGACGGGGCGGGAGATCAGCAGCGCGTTCACCCGGTGGTCAGCATCCCACGGGCTCGCCGCCGGAGGGCGCCAGGCCGCTCCCGAGATCCGGACCGGCCGGCGGTCCGCGGGACGGTGCTAGTTGCCGCCGCGGTTCAGCCAGGCGCGGACCGCGCCGCCGTGATAGACGACCAGATAGTCGGCCCTGCCGTCACCGCTGATGTCGGCGAACGTGACGTACTCGCGGGGGTAGTCGGACGCGTGGGCCCAGTCGTAGCGGGGCTCGAAGCTGCCGTTGCCGCCGCCGCCTCTGTTGAGGAAGGCGTGCACCGCGCCCTCGACGCTGACCTGCAGGTAGTCGGCCGCGCCGTCGCCGTCGCCGTCGGCGAACCTGACGGCCGCCAGCGACGAGCCCTTGGTGCCGCCGGCCCAGTTGAGCAACAGTTGCCAGTACTCGGGCTCCACGTTGCCGTTGCCCCCGCCGCCCTCGGGATTCCACAGGTTCCGGTACACGTGGACCGCGCCCTCCGCGCCGACCCGCAGGATGTCGTCGCGCCCGTCCCCGGTGACGTCGGCGAAGCGGATGTTGGCCCGGTTGAACGACTCCTCGTCGAAGGCGATCCCCTTGTAGACGAGTTCGAGCCGGTCACCCGTCCCGGGGAGGTTGAGGTAGGCCCGTACCTGGCTGTCGGAGCCGACTACGAGGTAGTCGTCGCGCCCGTCCCCGTTGAGGTCGGCGAAGCGCACCTCGTCCCCATGGACGTCGATCTTCTGGCCGCCGTCACCGGGTTGGGCTCCCGGGTCGTATACGCCCACGTCCACCCAGTCGGGGAACCCGGGCGTGCCGACGGTGTTCACCGAGGCGCGGATGCTGCCGTCGTCCCGCACCTGGAGGTAGTCGGCCCGCTTGTCGCCGTTGAGCTCGGCGATGATCGTACGGCCGACGTTGTGACCGTATCCGGGGGCGATCACGCCCAGCTTGCGCCATCCCGGGCCCAGAGCCGTGGTGCCGTCGGACGGAGGGGCGGGGGCTGTGCCGTCCGCCGGGTTGCAACCCATGGGCGGCCCTTCGGCCCCCGGTGCCTGGATCCAGCCCTTGTCGTGGGCCTCCAGCACGCCTCCGAACCAGGCGGCGGCCATCTTGGCGTAGCCGGTGTCCGTCGGGTGTGCGTCGTTCTGCAGTCCGTCGCTGACCAGCACCCGCTTCATGTCCACCAGGAGGACGTGCTTGCCCTCCTGCTGCAGGTCGCGTACCACGCCGGGCAGCGCCGCGTTGTAGGCGTCGATGCGCGGCTGCAACCCGGGCTTGCCGGTCGGGATGAGCTTGGCGACGAGCACCGTGGCAGCCGGTGAGTCGTTCAGCGCCCGGCCGATCAGGGCCCTGATCCTGGCGGGCGCGGACGACAGGTCGAAGCTCTGGTTCATATCGTTGGTACCGGCGTGCAGGGTGATCAGGTTCGGCTGGTACCGCCGCACGGTGCATTCGGCGACGAGTGCGATCTCGTCGATCCGGTCGCCCGGGTGGCCCTCGTTGTCGGAGTCGCTCATCGTGCCCTGCTTCACCGACCCGACGAAGTTGACATCGCGCGCGAGCTTCTTGAGGTGGCCGAACAGTTCGTCGCGGTAGCCGTTCCCGTCGGTGCTCTGCACGCCGAAGGTGATCGAGTCTCCGAGCGGCATCACCCGAAGTCCCTGGTAGATCTGGAGGTCGGAGATCGCCTGGCGGAGGTTGCGGGCGACGTCCTTGATGAACCGGCCCGCGTCCACGCACGCCTGCTTGAAGGTCTCCCACCCGGCGGCCAGCTTCCTGCCCAGCCGGTCGATCTCCTGTCCCAGCCGTTCGATGTGACCGGGGAGCACGTCCTTGGCCCAGTTCTTGACGCCGGCCTCCCAGGCGGCGCCCGTGGCGGCCATGACGATCGCCCCGCCCAGCGTCTTGGCCCACGCCCGAGCGTCCTTCAGGGTGCCGTCGATGGTCTGGATGATCAGGCCTCGCGTCATGCCGCCGACGAAGCCCCCGATGGAGACGCACATCACCGCCGCCTCGGGGAAGAAGCCGATGCAGATGGCCCGCATCACCAGCCCGGTCAGCCCGCCCGCGACCGTGGCCAGCACCTCGGCCCACCACGAGGCGTTCGTGAGCGGCTGGCCGCCGTCGATGCGCATCGCGATGCCGGTGCTCGTCATCGACAGTTGCCCGTGGAAGTCGGGCCAGTTGTCGAAGTCCTCGCCGCCACCCTCCATGCCGTGCGGGTTGGCCTGGAAGTCCTCGCGGAAGGTGTCGCTGAGGCGCGGGTTACGGCTCTGCGTCTCCTCGAGGATCCGGGTCATCTCGTCCCGGTCGTACTGCTCTCCTTCCAGGGTCAGGGTGACGGACTCCGCCGCCACGGCCACGGAGAACTTCCCGGCCGGGCCGCCCGGCACGGCGAACCGCGGCACCGCCGCCGCTGTCACCGGGGGTGTCAGCCCCAGTAACAGCGTCACCACCAAGGACATGATCAAGGCCAGGCGGCCGGTGGTTCTCCGCGTGTTCACGCACACCTCCATGTTCGAACAGTTGCTCATCCCGAAGGCAGGCGAGGACGGCGTGAATGCCCCATTGACACTCGCGGGTGGTGGGAACCGCTCGAAGGCGGGTGGTCCGCCAGCTTCGGTCCACTCGGCGGCAGCCGTCCGAGATCCCCTACTGGACCACGGCCTCGAGGGCCACCTCGATGTTGCCCCGAGTGGCGTTGGAGTACGGGCACACCTGGTGCGTGGCCTTCATCAACTCGTCGGCGGTGGCCTGCTCCAGGCCGGGCAGGTGGGCTGTCAGCGCCACGGCGAGGGCGAAGCCACCGGTCCCCGTCGGGAACAGGCTCACCTTCGACCGCACGGTCGACTCGGACAGTTCGACTCCCGTCCCCTTCGCGACCAGGCGGAGTCCGTTGTGGAAGCAGGCGGCGTATCCGGCGGCGAAGAGCTGCTCCGGGTTGGTCTTGTCGCCGCCGGGGCCGCCCAGTTCCTTCGGGATCGCGAGGGCTTCGTTCAGGACGCCGTCGAGGGACCGGACTTGGCCGTTGCGGCCGTCACCGGTCGACAGGGCCTCGGTGGCGTACAGCTCAGACATGGTGTTTTTCCTTTTCGCGGATGTCAGGGATGACGGTGGGCGGAAGGTCGGGCCGGTGCTTGTTCGGCACTGGCCCGGGGAGAGAGGGGTCGGGGCTGAGCGGTGGTACGGGTCAGCGCACGTTGACCGGGCGCAGCGTGAAGCCGTCGTTCGGCTTGCCGGCCAGCAGGGCGGCCAGGCCGCCGCTGAGCGTGTAGGTCGTGCCATTGGGGCCGGGTGTGATGGAGCTGGTGACTGGGTCGGTGATGGTGTCGGTGACCTTGACGGTGGCGGACTTCCAGTCACGGTCAGGGCGGACCCGTTGCACGATGGCGGCCTTCCCGGTGAGCAGGCCGCTACTGACCACGGCGAGCGACTTGTCCGGCAGGATCCGGATGCCTGCGGTGAGGGCGTTGAGGTTCTTGGAGAGCTTGACCTTGGTGGCCTTCTGGGGGTTGTCGATCGGTACCCGTATCAGGCTGCCGTCGGCTTTGGCGATGATGAGGATGTTGCCGGGTATCCATGTGACGGCGCTCATGCCCACGTTGTTCAGGAAGTTCGGGACGTTCACGTTCCCGGCCAGCAGGTCGTCGCGCAGGAGGACGGAGGCTTGTCCGTTGCGGTCGATGCGGAAGATCGTTGGGGAGAGCTGGTCGACGGCGTATGCTGTGCCGTTCGGTGCGATCGTGACGTCGGCCACGAGGTGCTGTTTGTTGTCGTTGGTGACCTTGTTCAGGTCGGCGTACCAGAGTCGGTGTCCGCTGCCGATGGCGTAGGCGGCGACGCCTGCGACCTTGAATGTGGTGGCGGGGCTGGAGCGGTCGGCTGTTCCGTAGTCCACGTTGCCGGCCAGGATCCGGTTCCTCTTGGTGTCCACCCGTACGGCCTGTACGGACACCAGCTTCTTGTCTTCGATGATGGCGCGTACCTTGCCTTTCTGGTCGACGGAGGAGATGGTGCTGTGCGCCAGCGAACCCGTGACGAACTTCCGGGAGCCGGGGTAGTAGTCCGCGGAGTGGGGGAAGACTCCCGGCCCCTTGGCCTCGATGACGGGCGCCGTCTGACGGGTTTGGCTGGCGGTGGCGTGCTGGTCAGTAGTGGCGAGGGCGCCGGTGGTGCCGGCCAGCGTGGTGCCGAGGACCGTCATGGCGGTGAGGGCGGCGGCGGCCGCGAGATGCTTCGGCTTCATGGGACGTTCTTCCTTGTTGAAGGCGATGTCCGGCCTGGTGCGCGCCGGGCATCGGCGGGGTTGCCGTGTCCAAGTGGGGTCGGGTCGAGCAGTAGCCGGTGCCGTGTCAGGTTCCGGCTTGCGCTGATGTGCTGTTCCGGAACCGGCACTGCGTACGGAGCCGGTACCGCGTTCTGCTCGTGGCGTCGAGTTTGCTGCCGTCGGCTGTTCGTAGCCTGCCCCTGGCGGGGTCAGGCTGCCTGTCGTTCCGGTGCTCGATAATTTGGTTCATGAGCACGAAGACGGGGTTGGGGGAGTTCCTGCGGATGCGCCGGTCGCAGTTGCAGCCGGCGGATGTGGGGCTTCGGGATTTCGGGGAGCGTCGTCGTGTGCCGGGGTTGCGCCGTGACGAGTTGGCGCAGCTCGCCGGGGTGGGCCTGTCCTACTACACGCGTCTGGAGCAGGGGCTCTCGCTCAACGCGTCGCCGGAGGTGCTGGACGCGCTGGCTCGTGCGCTCGGTCTTGACGAGGTGGAGCGGGCCCACCTGCACGACCTGGCCGGTGCCTCGCGCCGTACCGGCACCCGGCGCAGGCCGGTGCCGGAGCGAGCGGGAGCCATGACCCAGCAGTTGCTCGCCGCGTTCGGTGACGCGCCCGCGGTCGTGCTCGGCCGCCGCAGCGACGTACTGGCCTGGAACCGTACGGGACACGCACTGTTCGCCGGGCACCTGGACCCGGACATCCCCGATCAGCCCGACCAGCGTCCGAACACGGCCCGGCTGGTCTTCCTGGACGCGCACACGCGCGACCTGTACGTGGAGGACTGGCCGAAGAAGGCCAGGGACGTGGTGGGGAAACTACGGCTCGCCGCCGGGCAGCATCCGGACGACCCCCGGATGGCCGCGCTGATCGGCGAACTGACCATGAAGAGCCCGGAGTTCGCCAGCATGTGGTCCGAGCACCGGGTCAGGAAGTGGGACCTCGCGACCTACCGCATGCACCATCCACTCGTAGGCCGCATGCAGCTCAATCTCCAGACCCTGAACGTCCCGCAGGAGGACGGCCAGCGCATCATCGTGGCGACCGCCGAGGCCGGCACCGGGTCAGCGGCAGCACTGAGCCTTCTCGCCCAGACCGGCACTCCCAGCGCTGTCCGGCCCGTACCCCAGGCAGGGCGGACCGAGACTGCCGGATCCCCGGGATACCAGGCCGGGGAGAGCACTTTGACCGCAGCTCAGGCGTGATGAGGCATTGGCGTCGCCGACCCGACTCACACGTCACCTGATCCAGAAGAGACACGCCTCATCGGCCCTGTTGAGGACCGCTGTGGCATAGAACCGTCTCCACGCTTTCTGGGATTGACAGGGGCGACCTGCCCGTGTGTCGGGTTCCTTCGGTCTCGTCATCGATCTCACGTAGAGCGCGGTGACAAGGGTCTCCGGGGCGGACCGCTTCTACTCGACACATATCGAGGTCATCTCGCATGAAAGATCGCGAACGCGAGTGGGGCGCTGCTGGGCCTTCGTGTGCGGCAGTGGTCAGCCTTGTCGGCGGAAGTCCAGCATGTAGAAGACCTTGTCGTAGCGGTGTTCGTCGACGGCGACGAAACCGGGCAGACGGCCATATTCGGTGAAGCCCAGCGACCGGTAGAGGTGCAGGGCATTGGTGTTGTCGCCACGGGCGTCCAGGGTGAGGACCTCAATACCAGCCTCCCGTGCGTCAGCGATCAAAGCAGCGGTCAGCGCCCGACCGACCCCACGACCATGGGCGGCAGCATCTACCGCGATCTTCTCCAGGTCGGCGTGTGGCCGGTGGGTCGGTCGGCCGTAGCGGAGCCAGTACCCCAACCCGACAAGCCGATGGTCGAGGTATGCGACACGCAGAGCCGCATCCCCGGCCTGCACCGCAGAGACGACGTGGCCAAGAAGCTCCGCCACCTCATCCAGCGTGGGTGGTTCCACCCAGCCCAGCGCGGCGCCTCCACTGACCAGGTCTGCCAGGATCTGGTGGGCCGACTCCGCAAACCGGACCTTCAGCTCCGGATCGGAAGTCAGCTTCATGGCGTCAAGGATGGCGAGCTCAGTGGTCACTCCGCTGGTCATGGCAGGATCCATGACGGGCAGCCTAGCCAGCCCAAGGCCCAGCCGAGACCCCGCGATCCAGCCTCGGCTGCGGACAATCCATTACTGACCCACGCTTCTAGCGGTGCTCCTGTCTCAGCCACTCGGCCACCGTACGGATGACGGAGTCCTGCCACTCCTGGCTCTGTGGGTTCGGATAGTGCGGGTCGTCGTGCACGGCGAAGCCGTGCTGTGCACCCTCGATCTCGACCAGTTGGCACGGTGCCCGGAACTGCGAGACGGCTGCCCTGAACGACACGCCCAACTACCGCTGCCGCTTCCCCGAGGAGTACGCCCTGGCCAACCACATCATGCATCCCCGCAACGTCTATCTGCGAGAAGACCGTGTCGTCCTGCGACTGGACCGCTGGCTCGGCCGACTGTTCGCGCCGCACAACGTCGATCAGACTCTCGACGTTCTGGCGGCAGCGCAGGATCTGGTCCCGCCGGAGGCCCAAGCCTTCGCCGTGGCACGCCGTCAGATCGCCGAGTGCGATCGCAAGCTCGCCCAGCATCGGGCCGCCCTTGAGGCGAGCGCTGCCCCGGCTCTGGTCGCCGGGCGGATCCAGGCAGAGCCCGTCCGTGGGAACGCGGCCGAAGGCAACTCGTCCGCGTTGGTTGGTCTCAGAAGAGCGACCGCCCCCACACCTAGCCAGAGCGTTAGGCTCGGCCACTGCCCAGTACCGTGTCGATCAGGGCCTCCGCCGCCCCTGGATCGCCGGCGAGCCGCCCGGCCTCGCGAATCTGCTCCTCGTCCAGGGCCCCGGCCGTCACCAACTGGATCGCCTCGTGGATGCCGTTTCCATCGCCGTGCGCGAGCATGACGAAGAACCAGCGCACCGCCTGCACCGGGTCCGGCGCGGTGCCGAATCCGTCGCGGTACCAGCAGGCGGCGGCATTCATCGCCCCTGTATGCCCGCGCTCGGCAGCCCAGACGTACCAGCCCAGCGCTTCCTCGTCCCGGTCCAGCGCCGACAGTCGGTCGGCGAGCACGACACCGGCGACGACGATCCCCTCCCGCGCGGCAGCCTCGAGCAGTCGTAGGGACTCGTCGGGGTCGTCAATCAGTTGTGCAAGGTTGAACCGGCCGTAGGCGTCCCCGGCCTCGGCGGCCGCCCGGAAAAGCTCGGCGGCACGCTCGTGGTCCTCTTCGACACCGAGGCCCATCACCAGCATGTGCCCGTAGGTGCGCTGCCCGGCCGGGAGTCCGGCCTCGGCCGCTGCGCGGGCGTACGATACAGCCAAGGGCAGGGCCGACTCGCTGAAATACTCCAGATAGATCCCGGCGAGCAGCGCGGCGGCCTCCGCTGACCCGCCGTCCGCCAGCGGTACGAGCTCGGGGGTAACGCGGGCCGCCAGCTCGGCGCCCTCCGCACTGCCCTCCATGGCGGCCCGGACGAAGGCGTGCCCCGCAGCTACCCAGTCCCCGACTTCGACGGCTCTTCGTCCCTCGTCCAGATGCATGCAAGGACTCTAGCTAGCAGAGGTGAGGGCTCAGAGCACTCAAAGCAGCCGTGAACGCCCCAGCGGGCGGCGGAGCCGGAGCGTAGCTACCGGTGTTGACCCCGAGATAGCCCAACCTCTCCGCACGCCTGGCGCTGTGGCGACCATCAGGGTCAGTGTCCGGCCCGGCTCCCTGTGTATCTCGGTGACCTCGTGATAGAGATCGCGAGGGAGATCGTTGGTGTCGCCGGGCCGATGGGCTGCCTTGGTCACATCCACGCTGCCGTCGATGAGGGTGTTTCGGTGCTCGGTATACCCTCCGGCCAACACCTGCGCCACGAACGGCCAAGGATGACTATGTGGCTGCGGAGCGTTGTTGCCGCGAAGATCCGGCTCGAACCATATGTTGATCCTCCGGAGAGTCCCTGCGGGATGCTCACGAAGCGTTGGTTCGGCTTTGTACGGCCGGAGCGTCTGCTCGTCGGGGACGAGAGTCCAGCCCTGAGGATCCACAAAGCGTTCCAAGGTGAGGGCACCCAACTCTGGTGCATGGGCCGCGATGCCTGTACGGCGAACTCGGCCTGCGTCTGACCTGTGAACGGCCAGAAACGCAGTGATCGCCCAAGCTGAGCTTGGACGATCATGTACGAAAGCGTGTCCGAGGGGGGACTTGAACCCCCATGCCCATCACTGGGCACTAGCACCTCAAGCTAGCGCGTCTGCCTATTCCGCCACCCGGACGTGGTGCCTGCACGTGGGACCGTCATCCCGCGTCGGCTCAGTAAGGTTAGCAAACTCTGAGGAGTGCGTCATACCAAGAAATCCGTGCTCGGTCGGCGAGCCGTTCTGACGTCCGGGGGATGGGGGTGGCGGGGGCTTCTGATGGGGGTTTCGTGGGGCGGAGGGGGGTGGATGCGGTGGTTGGGGGTGGTTTGGTGGGTGGGGAGTTGGTGAATTTCTGGGTCTCGGGTGAAAAGCTCTTGCGGCAACCTTGGGTGGTGCTACGGTTACGGACCGTTGAGGGGTGAGTCCACGGACCGGCCTCATGATGTGGGGCCGGTTCTGGACTCTTGAGGAGGGCGCATGGCGTGCGAGGCGGTACGACGGCTGAGGGCTACGGCCCGTGCTGTCTGCCGCCCGCGCGTGACCTTCCCGGCGCAGGGCGTGACCACCGATCGGGCCGTCCGGATGGCGCGGTTCGCGGCCGGTGCCCGTCGGGTCGTCGTGCGAGCTGTCACGATCGGCGCCCTGGTGGCCGCCGGGTGGTTGCTCGCGGTTCTGTTCGGCATGCTCACCGCCGCTCCGGCGGCCGCGGATTCCACCGCGGCGACAGGCGCGGCGGTAGACGGCATGGCGGCGGAGGCGGCCGGGTCGTCCGAGTCCGGGGTCGTCGCACACGAGTCCTCCGCATCACCATCCGATCACGCCATGAAGTCTGATGGCGCCCAGGCTGTAACCGGTAGTCCCGTGGTGTCCGGCGGTGCCGGGGCCGGTCGGGGCGTGGCGGTCGACAACGCTGAGGCCATGGCGGGGCGTACGGTCGACGGCCTCAACAGCCAGCGGGATCCTGGCCTGCCAACACCTTCCAGCGCAGGAAAGATCCTGGACACCAATGGTCTGGTGCCCAATGGCGGTGGCAACGGGCCGTTCGGGTCCGCGGCCGGGGACGTCGCGAGGTCCGTGTTCGACCCGCGGCTCCAGGCCGGGCGGGCCCCTCTGGCGCGTCTGCTTCCCCCGGTCGTCCGCACAGCGGCGGACGACCCATCGTTCTCACCTGACTGATCCCCGCGCGCACGCCGGCCGGGGCCGACCGAAGTACACCGAAGTGCGAAGTACGACGGCGGCTCACTCATCCTGAGCTCGGAGTCCTAGCAGGTTCTGAGCCCCAAGCCAGGTCGGTGGCGCATTTCAAGCCAGCGGCGGAGTGTGGTCTGAGCCCCTCCGCCCGCGGGTGAACACGTCAGTTCGGTTGGTTCGCGAGCCTCGAGGTCTCCGCTGTTGGTGAGACCTCAAGACATCACGCGAATGTCATCAAGCGAATGACATCGCGCGAGCGGCGGCGCACGTACGACATCACGCGAGCGACTTCACGCGGTGGCGTCGTGCGCGGCGAGATCGTGTGAAATCTCACGACATCACGTGAGATCGCGTGACGTCTCCTGTGACGTCTCCTGTGACATCTCCAACGGCCTCGGGCTGTCCGCGAACCGTTCAGGTAATCCCCCCAAGAACCAGTAGGAGCATTCATCATGCGTACGTGGGCGAAGGCAACGAGCCCCGCGGCCCTGCTCGCCGTGGCCGTCATGTCGTTCGGCGGCACCGGTACCGCGCTGGCCGACACCTCCGGCGACGGGTCCGTCGGCGGCGGCAACCAGGTCGACCTGCCGATCTCCCTGCCGATCGACATCAGCGGCAACGCCATCGCAGGCGCGGGCAAGTCGGAGGCGACCTCCCAGGGCGGCGCCGAGGTCGTGAACTCGGGCCGTCCCGGCATCCCCAACAGGACCTCGGGCAACGGCAGCGTGCTCGGCGGCAACCAGGTGAACGCGCCGATCAGCGCCCCGATCAACGCCTGCGGCAACGCCGTCTCCCTTTTCGGCAAGTCGGACGCGGGCTGCAAGGGCGGGGCGACCGTCCGTACCCAGGGCAAGGGCGGCGCGGGAGGCAACCACACGTCGGGCAACGGCAGCGTGCTCGGCGGCAACCAGATCACCGCGCCCATCAGCGCCCCGATCAACGCCTGCGGCAACGCGGTGGCGATCTTCGGTGACGCGACGGCGGGCTGCAAGGGCGGGGCGACCGTCCACAACACCGGTGTGGGCGCGGGCGGCAACCGTACGTCCGGCAACGGGTCCGTGCTGGGCGGCAACCAGGTCATAGCGCCGATCAGCGCGCCGATCGACATCTGCGGCAACTCGGTGGCCGTGCTGGGACGGGCGTTCTCCGGCTGCCAGGGCGGCTCGTCCGTCACGAACGACGGCGGCTCCGGCCCTCGCTACCACGCGCGGCACGTGACCGCGGGCTCGACGGGCAACGACACCGACGGGCGCTTCGGCGTCGGCAGCGGCAACCAGGTCGTCGCGCCGATCAGCCTGCCGATCGACGCCTGCGGCAACGCCGTCGGCAACGCGACCGCCGGGTGCCAGGGCGGGGCCAAGGTCTCGCAGCACGGTTCGGGCGGCAACCGTACGTCGGGTGCGGGCGGCGTGCTGAGCGGCAACCAGGCGGTGGCCCCGATCACCGCTCCGATCAACGTCTGCGGCAACGCCGCGGCGGTGCTGGGGCACGCGTTCGCCGGGTGCAAGGGCGGCGCCACCGCGAAGAACCCCGGCAGGAACGCGGGCGGCAACCGTACGTCGGGCGCCGGTGGCGTGCTGGCCGGAAACCAGGTGATCGCGCCCATCACGGCGCCCATCAACGTCTGCGGCAACGCCGCGGCCGTCCTGGGCCGCTCGCAGGCCCACTGCAAGGGCGGCGCGGGCGTCTGGCCGCACCAGGGCGTCGGCGGGGGCGGCAACCGTACGTCGGGCACCGGTGGCGTGCTGAGCGGCAACCAGGTGGTCGCGCCGATCACCGCTCCGATCAACATCTGCGGCAACGCCGCGGCCGTGCTGGGTGACGCCGCCGCCGGGTGCCTGGGTGGCTCGCACGTCGGCAAGCCGGGATACGAGCGGCCCGGCGGGTTCGAGCGCTTCGCCCGCGCCAACACCAAGGTCGCGGCGGCCAAGGGCGGGCTGCTGCCCATCACGCCCGCGCTGCCGCTGCTCGGCGGGGCCGAGGGGGTCGGCGGCAAGGTCGGCGAGGTCGCCCAGCAGGTGCAGGGCCTCGGCAGCACAGGCGACCTGACCAGCCGGCTCCCCGGCGTGGGCAACCTCGGCGAGGTCTCCAAGCAGCTCGACGGCGCCGGGGTGGGCAACGCCACCCACCCTCTGGAGAGCGTCGGTGGTGTCAGTGGTGTCAGCGGCGTCGGGCAGCACCAGCTCCCCGTCGTCCAGGACGTCTCCCAGACGCTCGGCCTGCCGCAGCTCCCCGAGCTGCCCGGGCTGCCCGGCCAGGCGCTGACCCCGGCCCAGCCGAAGCGCACCGCGCTCGCCGCGGCCGACAACCGGCGCCGGACCACCTCGGCCGGCCCGGTGTCCGCGCTCAACCCGGCCACCGACCTGCTCGCCTCCACCCCGGCCGGCGGCGCGGTCTCCTCGGCCGCCCGCAGCCTGCCGGTCGGCGACATCGGCCTCATGAGCGCCGAGCAGCCCGCCGGCGTCACCGGGATGAACTCCGGGTCCCTGCTCGCGCTCGCGCTCGGCGCGATGCTGGCCGCCTCGGCGACGATGTTCGCGACGGCCCGCCGGTTCCGGTTCGGCCGTAAGTAAGGGAATCGGAAAGTACGTAACACGGCACGACTTCTGCTCACAGCCTGTGAGTAGTCAGCACTAGACGCTTTGCCCGTTCCGGGGGCGCGGCCCGGGGCGGGCAAAGTCATGTCCGCGTCAAAGTGTCCTGCGTACTCGCATGATCTTGCGGCGCAGGCGTACGTGCCGGCTGCCGTCGGGGTGGACGCGGACGCGTGCCAGCTCCCACTGACCGTACTCTGCGTGTTCGGTCAGCAGTTGACGTGCTGCTTCGCGAGTGAGGTCGCGCGGAATGAAGATATCCATGTAGGAGTAGTCGAGCACAACGATTAGTCTCCAGGGTGAGTCAGGGCGCCATGCCGCTCGATGGGCCTTATTCTGCGTGCTTGTGGATGGACCCGGAAGCTAGTGGGTAGCCCGGGGGAAGGAAATTTCCGCGAGTCGGGTTACCTTTCAGTCTGTGCCGACTCCCGGCAGGGGGATTTGCAAGCGAACAGTGAGGTAGGAAGCAGCGTGCCAGCCCAGAACGGCAGCACCGGCGGAACACGCCTGGTGATCGTCGAGTCGCCCGCCAAGGCGAAGACGATCAGGGATTACCTCGGTGCTGGCTACATGGTCGAGTCCAGCATCGGACACATCCGCGACCTGCCGGAGAAGGCCGATGACATCCCCGAGAAGTACAAAGGCGCGCCGTGGGCGCGGCTGGGGGTCAATGTCGAGCACGAGTTCGAGCCACTGTACGTCGTCAACCCCGACAAACGATCACAGGTCGCCAAGCTGCGTCAGCTACTGAAGGACGCCGACGAGCTCTACCTGGCCACCGACGAAGACCGCGAGGGCGAGGCCATCGCCTGGCACCTGCGCGAGGTGCTCAAGCCGAAGGTGCCCGTGCACCGGATGGTGTTCCACGAGATCACCCCGCAGGCGATCCGCGACGCCGTGGCCAACCCCCGCGACCTCAACCTGCGCCTCGTGGACGCCCAGGAGACCCGGCGCATCCTCGACCGCCTCTACGGCTACGAGGTCAGCCCCGTGCTGTGGAAGAAGGTCAAGCCGCGGCTGTCGGCCGGCCGGGTGCAGTCCGTGGCCACGCGGCTGGTGGTGGAGCGCGAGCGGGAGCGCATGGCGTTCACGCCCGCCCACTATTGGGACCTGCAGGCGCTGTTCGACACCGACAAGCCCGAGGAGCGGCCGCGCGACTTCACCGCCACGCTCACCGGGGTCGACGGCAAGCGGGTGGCGCAGGGGCGCGACTTCGCCAGCACGGGGCGGCTCAAGAACGCCAACGTGCTGCACCTGTCCGAGGCCGACGCAGGGGCGCTGGCCGGGCGGCTGCGGGGGGTGTCGTTCGCGGTCAAGTCCGTCGAGCGCAAGCCGTACACGCGTAAGCCGTACGCGCCGTTCCGTACGACGACCCTGCAGCAGGAGGCCAGCAGGAAGCTGGGGTTCTCGGCGAAGTACACGATGCAGGTGGCGCAGCGGCTCTACGAGAACGGCTTCATCACCTACATGCGTACCGACAGCATCACGCTGTCGGAGACGGCGGTGGCGGCCGCCCGGTCGCAGGCGATCAAGCTGTACGGCGCCGCGTACGTCCCCGACAAGCCCCGCGTCTACTCCAGCAAGGTCAAGAGCGCCCAGGAGGCGCACGAGGCGATCCGGCCGTCGGGCGAGGAGTTCCGCACGCCGGGCGAGACCGGGCTGTCGGGCGACATGTTCCGGCTGTACGAGCTGATCTGGCAGCGTACGGTGTCGTCCCAGATGAAGGACGCGGTCGGCGAGTCGATCACCGTGAAGGTGGCGGGCAGGTCGTCGGCCGGCGAGGACGTCGAGTTCAGCGCGTCCGGGCGGACGATCACGTTCCACGGGTTCCTGAAGGCGTACGTGGAGGGGGCCGACGATCCGTCGAGCGACCGCGACGACGCCGAGAAGCGGCTGCCGAACCTCGCGGAGGGCGACCCGCTCAGCGCGACGCGGCTCGAGGTGGCCGGTCACTCGACCAAGCCGCCCGCCCGTTACACCGAGGCGTCGCTGGTCAAGGAGCTGGAGGATCGGGAGATCGGGCGGCCTTCGACGTACGCCTCGATCATCGGGACCATCCTCGACCGCGGCTACGTGTTCAAGAAGGGCACGGCGCTGGTGCCGTCGTTCCTGGCCTTCGCCGTGGTCAACCTGCTCGAGCAGCATTTCGGGAACCTGGTCGACTACGACTTCACCGCCGAGATGGAGAAGGTGCTCGACGACATCGCCAACGACCGGGCCGAACGCGTGCCCGAGCTGCAGCGCTTCTACTACGGGACCGACGGCGACGAGGGCCTGAAGGAGATGGTCACCGACCTGGGCGACATCGACGCCAAGGAGATCAGCTCGTTCCCGGTGAAGGACTCCGACATCGTCCTGCGGGTCGGGCGCTACGGCCCCTACCTGGACAGGGACGGCACCCGCGTCAACGTGCCCGAGGACATGACGCCCGACGAGCTGACGGCCGAGAAGGCCGAGGAGCTGCTCTCGCGGCCGACGGGCGACCGGCAGCTCGGGAAGGACCCGGCGACCGGGCACATGATCGTGGCCAAGGACGGGCGCTACGGGCCCTACGTGACGGAGGTCCTGCCCGAGCCGGCCGCCGAGGAGGAGACGCCGAAGCGGCGTACGAAGAAGGCCGATGCGCCGAAGCCGCGTACGAGCTCGCTGTTCAAGTCCATGTCGCTGGACACGATCACGCTGGACGACGCGCTCAAGCTGCTGTCGATCCCGCGGGTCGTGGGCGACCTGGAGGGCGAGGAGGTCGTGGCGCACAACGGGAAGTTCGGGCCGTACCTGAAGAAGGGCACCGACTCGCGCTCCCTCGCCTCCGAGGGCGACCTGCTGACGGTCACGATCGAGCAGGCCAAGGAGCTGTTCGCGCAGCCGAAGCAGCGCGGGCGGGGGCGGGCCGCGGCCGCGGCGCCGCTGCGTGAGCTGGGCGACGACCCCAACTCCAAGAAGCCGGTGGTGGTGAAGGAGGGGCGGTTCGGGCCGTACGTGACAGACGGGGAGACGAACGCCTCGCTGCGCAAGGGCGACACGGTCGAGGAGATCACGATCGAGCGGGCCGCCGAGCTGCTGGCCGAGCGGCGTGAGCGGGCGCCGGCGCCCAAGAAGGCCGCCACCACCACGACCAGGAAGGCGCCCGCGAAGAAGGCCCCGGCGAAGAAGAAGCCGGCCGCGAAGTCGTAGCGCTCCGCAGGGGCGTCTCAGGTCGCTCCACGAGGGCGTTTCAGGTCACAG
The DNA here is from genome assembly GCF_055586305.1 of Nonomuraea sp. NPDC051298. Lineage (NCBI taxonomy): Bacteria > Bacillati > Actinomycetota > Actinomycetes > Streptosporangiales > Streptosporangiaceae > Nonomuraea > Nonomuraea sp. NPDC051298. The sequence goes on along the minus strand of NZ_JBVJIM010000010.1, from coordinate 10,201 downwards.
TCCGGCGGCCGCCGCGGTGCGGTCGCCGGACGTACCATCGGTTGTGTGTTCGTCTTGATCTTCGTGGCCGGGGTCCTGCTGGCGCACTGGTACCTGTGGAGCCGGCTGGTGCGTCACACGACGGCGCCCGGACGCGCGCGCAGGGCCATGACCTGGGGCCTGCTCGTGTTGCTCCTGGTGCTCGTGACGACGTTCGTGGGCACGAGGATGGGGCTGGAGAGCTGGCTGGCCTGGCCGGGTTACGTCTGGCTGGCGCTGATGTTCTACCTCGTGGTCATTCTGGCGGTGCTGGAGATCCCGAGGGCCGTCGTGGCGGCGTTCCTGCGCAGGGGCGAGCGCGGTTCCGAGCCGGTGGTGGTTCCCGAGCCGGTGGTGGTTCCCGAGCCGGTGGTGGTTCCCGAGCCGGTCGGGGTTCCTGAGCCGGTCGGGGCGGCGGCGGGGGCGGCGGCGCCTGACGGTGGTCCGGCCGCGCCCGAGCCCGGGGCCGTCGAGCGGGCCGCGCCCATGAGCAGGCGGCTGTTCCTCGGGCGGACCACCGCGGCCGTCGCGGGGGTGGGCGCTCTGGGGACGGTCGGCTACGGCATGACGAGCGCGCTGGGCGACCCCGTGATCGAGCCGGTCAAGGTCACGCTGCCGAAGCTCGACCCGCGCCTCGGCGGCCTGCGGTTCGCCGTGGTGAGCGACATCCACCTGGGGCCGCTCACGGGCGTCGGGCACACCGAGCGCATCGTCCGTATGATCAACGGGCTCCAGGCCGACGTGGTGGCGATCGTGGGTGACCTGGTGGACGGGTCGGTGGCCCAGCTCGGGGCGCTGGCCCGCCCGCTGCGGCACCTCGAGTCCCGCTACGGGGCCTATTTCGTGACCGGCAACCACGAGTACTTCGCGCCCGAGGGCCCCGGAGAGTGGATCGAGGAGCTGGGCGAGCTGGGCGTACGCTCGTTGCGAAACGAGCGCGTGGAGATCCGGCACCAGGGCGCCGTGCTCGACCTGGCCGGCGTGAACGACGTCGGCGGCGCCCCCAGCGGCGACGGCCCCGACTTCGGCAAGGCGCTTGGCGGGCGCTCCGCCGAAGTCGCGGCCGGCCGCTCGACGGTGCTGCTCGCCCACCAGCCGATCCAGATCGAGGAGGCCGCGCGGCACGGCGTCGACCTGCAGCTCTCCGGGCACACGCACGGTGGTCAGATCGCGCCGTTCAACCTGGTGGTGGGGCTGCAGCAGCCGGTGGTGGCGGGGCTGGCGCGGGTGAACGGCGTGCAGGTTTACGTGACCAGGGGCGCGGGATTCTGGGGCCCGCCGGTACGTGTGGGTGCGCCACCCGAGATCACGATGCTTGAATTGGGTAGCTGACTTTTCGTAATGCGGTAGTCACGGCATGCCATCTTGGCGTAGAGTATCCGACCGGATACCTTACGGAGGTGGGCATTGGTCTCCTCGCCGATGGAGGACACGCTCGGGCAAGAGGTCGCCGTGTGGGCCAGGCGTGGCGGGCTGCTGTTCCGGCAGGCCAGGCATGCCGCCAGCCTCAACCAGAAGGCGCTGGCCAGCGTGAGCGGCACGTCGCGGACGACCTTGTCGGCCTACGAGCACGGCAGGAAGTCGCCTACGCTCGAGACTGCGGGGCGCATCCTCGACGCGGCCGGGTTCCGGTTGGTGCTGGAGGCCAAGATCGAGTGCGTGGCGCACGTGGCCCGCGACGGGCGCGCGTTCCACGTGCCCAGCAGGCTGCCGCGGCTGCCGGTGGCCGGCGCGCTGGGGCTCGTGCGGGTCGGCGAGCGGGTCCACGACCTGGCCGACCGTGACGGGCGGCGGGTCGCCTACACCGCGCTGCTGTGCGAGGGCGACCCCGATGAGCTGCTCGATCACGTCGACGGGGTGCTGCTGATCGACCTGTGGGACGAGCTGGTGCTGCCCGACGAGATCCGCGCCCAGTGGCGGCCATTGGTGGAAGAGGCGCGACAAGAGGCCGGAGTTATGAATTGATGATGTTTTTGGGGGCCTATTCCAGGGGTGTAACCTGCGCCCGGGCCCGTTCCCGTAATACCCTCAGCCACGGGCAGCCGGGAATATCCGGCTCGTCTGATGTCCACCCACTTCTGGTCAACACCTGGATACGCTGAAATCATGACTGTCCTTGGCCGAAGCCGCCCGGCCCACGTGCTGGCCAATGCGCCGTTCCGACGGCTTTGGATGGCCATGTCGGTCTGCAGCCTCGGCGACTGGCTCAACCTGCTGGCGCTGACCGCCCTCGCGGGCAACCTCACCCAGGGTGACTACCGGGTGCAGTCGCTGGCCGTCGGCGGTGTGTTCATCGCCAAGATGTTGCCGGCCGTGCTGCTCGGGCCGCTCGCGGGAGTGTTCGCCGACCGGTTCGACCGGCGCCTGACCATGTTCTCGGCCGACCTGGCCAGGTTCGCGGTGGTGCTGTCGATCCCGTTCGTCAACAGCTACCAGTGGGTGATCATCGCGACCGTCCTGGTCGAGTGCGTCAACCTGTTCTGGGTCCCGGCCAAGGATGCCACGGTGCCCAACCTGGTGCCCAAGGCGCAGCTCGAGTCGGCCAACCAGCTAAACCTGCTGGTCACGTACGGCACCGCGCCCGTCGCCGCCATGCTGTTCGCCGCGCTGTCCGTGGCGGGCGACCTGGTCACCGGCCTGGTGCCGTTCCTGTCGGGCCGTGACGTGACCGGCCTGGCGCTGATCGTCAACGCCTGCGCCTACCTCGTGTCGGCCGTCCTCATCTTCACCCTGCGTGACATCCCCAAGCGCAACGGGCACATCTCCACGCCGTCCGTGCTCAAGCAGGTCGTCGAGGGCTGGCGGTTCGTGGGCGGCAACCGGCTGGTGCGCGGGCTGGTCATCGGCATGCTCGGGGCGTTCGCGGCGGGCGGGGCCGTGGTGGGCGTGGCCAGGATCTACGTGGAGGCGCTGGGCGGCGGCGACGCGGCGTACGGCGTGGTGTTCGGCGCCGTCTTCGTCGGCATGGCGCTGGGCATGTTCTTCGGGCTCAGGCTGCTGCGCGAGCTGTCGCGGCGGCGGCTGTTCGGGCTGGCCATCACGGTCGCGGGCCTGGTGCTGGTCGCCATCGCGCTGGTGCACAACCTGGTGATCGTGGTCATGCTGACCGTGGCGCTGGGGGCCTGCGCGGGCATCGCCTGGATCATCGGCTACACGCTGATCGGGCTGGAGGTCGAAGACGGGCTGCGGGGCCGTACGTTCTCGTTCCTGCAGTCCACCGCGCGGGTGACGTTGCTGCTCGTGGTCGCGGTGGCCAACCCGCTGGCCGCGCTGTTCGGCGTCCACGTGCTGCAGTGGGGCGAGTTCAGCTACCGCTTCGACGGCACCAACCTGGTGCTGATCATCGGCGGGGTGCTCGCGACGGCCGTCGGCGGGCTGGCGCTGCGGCACATGGACGACAGGACGGGCGTCTCCCTGGCGGCCGACCTGCTCGCGGCGGTGCGCGGCGAGCGGTTCCCCGCCGCGGCGGCCGAGCACGTGCCGGGGCTGTTCGTGGCGTTCGAGGGCGGCGAGGGGTCGGGCAAGACCACCCAGTCGCGCATGGCCTCCATCTGGCTGCGCGACCAGGGCTACGACGTGGTGCAGACGCGCGAGCCGGGCTCGACCAAGGTCGGCATGCGGCTGCGGGCCATCCTGCTCGACGCGGCCGAGCGCGGGTTGTCGGCGCGCTCTGAGGCGCTGCTGTACGCCGCCGACCGGGCCGAGCACGTGGAGAAGGTCATCAGGCCGGCCCTCTACCGGGGCTCGATCGTGGTCACCGACCGCTACGTCGACTCCTCGCTGGCCTACCAGGGGGCGGGGCGGGCGCTCGATCCGGAAGACGTGTCCAAGATCAACGCCTGGGCCACCGGCGGGCTGGTGCCGCATCTGACCGTGCTGATCGACACACCGCCCGAGGTGGGCCTGGCCCGGCTGGGCGGGGCGGCCGACCGGATCGAGTCGGAGCCGCTGGAGTTCCACGAGCGGGTACGCAAGGAGTTCCGCGCGCTGGCGGCGGCGGCCCCCGACCGCTACCTGGTGGTCGACGGCACGCAGCCGCAAGACGTGATCACCCGGCAGATCCAGGACCGGATCCGGGAGATCCTGCCCGACCCGGTGCCGCGCGAGTCAGAAGACATCACGGGCACGATGCCCGCGATCCGCGACTAGCCGCACCACCGGCGCCTCCTGTCGCAGAGACCCCACCGGAACGCGGTGAAACGCGGCTAGCCTTGCACCGTGACGGTTTTCGATGACCTCGTGGGGCAGGACCAGGCGACAGCCGTGCTGTCGCGGGCCGCGGCGGCGGCCGGGGAGGTCGTCGCGGGCGGGCGCGGCGCCGGCATGACGCACGCCTGGCTGTTCACCGGCCCGCCCGGCTCCGGGCGGGAAGAAGCCGCCCGCGCCTTCGCCGCCGCGCTGCTGTGCCCCGACGGTGGCTGTGGTCACTGCGACCAGTGCCACCAGGTGCTCATCGGCTCACACCCCGACCTGGAGTCCGTACGTCCCCAAGGGCTGTCCTACAGCGTCAAGCAGACGCGTGAGCTGATCCTGCGCGCGGCCGGGGCACCGACGCAGGGGCGGTGGCGGGTCATCCTGTTCGAGGACGCCGACCGGGCCACGGAATCCGCCGCCAACGCCCTGCTCAAGGCCATCGAGGAGCCGCCGCCGCGGACGGTGTGGCTGTTGTGCGCGCCCGCCCCCGACGACCTGATGATCACCATCAGGTCCCGCTGCCGCCTGGTCAACCTGACCACGCCCGCCACCGACGCCGTCGCGCACGTGCTGGCCACGCGTGACAGCGTTCCGATGGAGACCGCCAGGTTCGCGGCCCGAGCCGCCCAGGGGCACATCAGCCGGGCCCGCGCCCTGGCTCTCGACGAGGGAGTCAGGCGGCGGCGGGAGGCGGTGCTGAGCATCCCGCGTTCGCTGACCGGCGTCGGGGAGTGCATCTCGGCGGCCGAACGGCTGGTGAAGACGGCCGAGGAGGAGGCCGCCGCCGCCACGGCCACGCTCAACGAGAGCGAGACGTCGGAGCTGCGCAAGCTGTACGGCGAGGGGTCCACCGGCAAGGGGCTCAACCGCGGGCTGGTACGCGGCGGGGCCGGGGCGCTGAAAGAGCTGGAGGACCGGCAGAAGTCGCGGGCCACCCGGATCAAGCGCGACTCGCTGGACGCGGCGTTGCTGGAGCTGGTGTCGTTCTATCGGGACGTGCTGACGATGCAGTTCGGGGCGGCCGGGGTCGAGCTGGCCAACGACGACCTCCGCTTCGATCTGGACCAGTTGGCCAAGTCGTCCACGCCCGAGGAGACGTTGCGCAGGATCGACGAGATCATGCTGTGCAGGGAGCGGCTGGCGGCGAACGTCAATCCGCAGATGGCCGTCGAGGCGATGATGCTGGCGCTGCGGCCCTGAGGCGCTGCTCTGGCGGCGGCCCTCGATCTGGGCGTTGACCAGGCCCTTCGTGGGTGGCGGAAGATAATCGGGTGGCCCGAGCAGCAGACGGGCCCGTCAGGCGTCTCTGTTACGTGGAAGTCGAACTACTCACCCAGCGAGAAGGTCTCGCGCGCCAACGTGTCGATGTTGCGTCGATCTTCGCCGAGCACCATGTGGGTCTCGTCAGGCTGGCCCTCATCATGGTCGGCGATCAGGCGAGCGCCGAGGACGTCGTACAGGAGGCGTTCGCGCGGGCGCATGCCGGCTGGGGAAAGTTACGCGATGCCGACAAGGCTCTGGCCTATGTGCGTTCCGCGGTGCTCAACGGGTGCCGGTCGGTGCTGCGCAGGCGGGCGACCGTGTTCCGGCGGGCGGTGCCGTACGAACCGCCTGTCTGGTCGGCGGAGAGCGCCGCGCTGCTGGGCGAGGAGCGGCGGGAGATCCTGCTCGCGCTGCACCGGCTGCCGCGCAGACAGCGGGAGGCGCTGACGCTGCGCTACTACTTCGACCTCAGCGACCAGGAGATCGCCGAGGCGATGCGGGTCGGCGCGAGCACGGTCAGGTCCACGATCACCCGAGGGCTGGCGGCCCTCGGCCGGATGCTTGGGGAGGATTCATGAACAGCCCTGTGGAAGACAGGCTCAGGGAGGCCCTTGGTGGCGCGGGGGCGACGGTGGACTCCGGCACGCTGCGTCCGCTGCGGGCGCAGGAACGGCGGGGGGTCCGGATGAACCTGCGGCTGGTGACCGCGGCGACGGCGGTGGTGCTCGCGGGCGCCACGACCTTCGCCGTGGTGGCTGCCGAGGGTGGCGACGTGGATGGCGCGGTGGCGATGAGCCCGTCCTCGGTGCTGGACGAAGACGCCGAAATGGCCGTCTTCCTCTGTTTGAAGGCGGACTCGGAGGAAGTGGCGACGGAGGGAGCGGACCCGACGGAAGCGCCTCCCCAGAGAGAAAGGTGCAAGGGGAGCGTCACTCCTGAGGAGGTCGAGGCGATCGAGCGCAAGCTGAAGGCGTTCCCTCAGGTCCGGGACGTTTACCTGGTGGATCAGGCGAACGCCTACGAAGACCTCAAGAAGACCTTCGCGCACAATCAGGCGGTGCTGGACGAGGTGCAGATCATCGATCTGCCGCAGTCGTTCAGGGTGACGTTCGAGAAGGGCGCTGACAGGAAGGGGGTGTCGCGAGACCTGGTGCCGGTGGCCGGGATCTGGGAAGTCATGGATCACGCCATAGTAGGACCAGAGGTGCAGACCGCGGCCGAGCTCAAGTGGGGGATCAGTGTCTTCCTGTGTAAAGAGGGATCGGCCATGCCTGCCTGCGGTGGAAGCATGAGCGGGAAGGGCCTCGACGCCAAGGCGACGAAGGAGGGGAAGGGGGCGACGGCTGCCGAGAAGAAGGCCCTCGAAGAGCTGATCAGGAAGACGCCCGGGGTCGACCAGGCCGTCTTCGAGACCGAGGCGGAGGCCTACCAGAACTTCCGGGAGCAGTTCAAGGACAACAACCCGGCACTTGTGAAGGCGACCAAGGTGGAGGACATGCCGGAAGCCTTCAAGATCAAACTGAAGCAGCAGTCCTCGTCGCGGGACGTCATCAAGAAGCTGCGGAAGCAGCCAGGGGTGGCCCAGGTCGTTGACCAGTCGTGCATGGCCGACGAATTGGCGCTGATGGCCAAGTTCGGGGTGGTCCTGCCGGACGGCAAGATCTGCCCCGTCGGCGACTGATCCGGCGAACATCCGCCCGCTCACCCCTGACTCCTGGCGCGCGGACGCACGTAATGTGTGAACGGAGGCCGCAAGTAATCCCCTAGGCCGCGTCAGGAGGCGAGCTCGAGCTCATGGGAATGATCATGGCCGTGAGCTTCACCCGCTACGGGAGGCTCTACTACCTCGATCCCGGCGGGCACAGCCCCAAGGTGGGCGACAAGGTGCTCGTACCGACGGACTCGGGTCCCGAGGTGGCGGAGTGCGTGTGGGCGCCGCAGTACACGAGCGAGGACATCGACGGGCTGCCGGTGTGCGCGGGGCCGGCCGAGGAGGAGCACCTGGCCCGCGACGAGTCGAACAAACGTCGCCGGGCCGAGGCCCGCAGCGTGTCCAAACGGTTGATCAAGCGGCACACGCTGCCGATGAAGGTCGTCGGCATCGACTACCTCGACCACGACAACGTGTACACCGTCTACTTCTCGGCGCCGCACCGGGTGGACTTCCGCGCCCTGGTGCGCGACCTGGCCCGTAACCTCCGGGCCAGGGTCGAGTTGCGGCAGATCGGGCCCAGGGACGAGGCGCGGCTCCAGGGCGGCATCGGCCCCTGCGGCCGCGACCTGTGCTGCGCCACGTTCCTGAAGGACTTCGAACCGGTCTCCGTACGCATGGCCAAGGACCAGGACCTGCCGGTCAACCCGCTGCGGATCGCGGGGGCATGCGGGCGGCTGATGTGCTGCCTGAAGTACGAGCACCCGCTGTACCAGGAGTTCCGCGCCTCCGCACCCCGGGTCGGGGCCCCCGTGGAGACTCCCCAGGGGGCCGGGACGGTGGTGGGGCACAACGTTCCTTCCGACTCCGTGGTGGTGCGGCTCAACGATGGGGGGCGACGGTGCGCCTGCTCCAGGGCGAGTGTGTGCGGGCCGAGGAAGGCGTACGACTCGGCGTACGAGGGGGGTGCGCCTGGCGCGCCTGGCACGCCTGGCGCGCGGACCGGTGGCGGGGACACGGATTAGCGACTGCCTTCCGTCTGCCTTTCCGTCCACCTTTCCGTCCACAGGGCACGGGTAGCGCGAGGGGAACCGCGTCGAGTCCCGGGTGGGGTCGTTCTGTCCGGGCATCGGGTGATCGGGAGGAGCGAGAACCCCTCGGGCTCCTGTAGACTCGTTCACGCTGCACGGCAGATGCCGCCTTAGCTCAGTCGGCCAGAGCACTTCACTCGTAATGAAGGGGTCTGGGGTTCGAATCCCCAAGGCGGCTCCAGGTCAAAGGCCCCTCGCGATGATCGCGAGGGGCCTTTTGCTAACGCTCTTGCTAACACGCCTTGGTCAGCAGCACCATGATGCGGGTCTGGAGCTGCCGACAACTGCCTGCCTTCAGTCGCTGGGCTGGCTGCGAAGGATGCCGACAGCAGCCAACGCGGCGAGTGCTATGACAACGGTTGCGAGGATTTCGCGTATCTCATCCGGGTTGTAGCCCACCTGAAAGCTCAGGGTCAGAACGAGAATGATGATCACGAGGGAACGGGATCCTCGTGGGGCGGGTGGGCGTTCAGGGCGCCGATGAGTCATCATGGATGGGGGCTGCCTGCCTCTCGAAGGGGTTGTGGCCCCCGCCGGTCTCTGCTCATGCTTTGGTAGGCGCTGCAGGGGCCGGCGGAGTCTGAGCTGTCAGTCGTCTGACGCGGTTGAAGTTTGGTCGATAACTGCTTCCCCTAGGCGGTGTGCCAGGGCGTTGCGGTCTTGCGGTGTTAGGCGTTGATAGCTCGTCCATACCTCCTCGACTGGCGTCATTGGCTTTCCATTCGCAGCGATCCAGGCGAGGAGGCGGACTCGATCCTGTGGCGAAAGGCTCTGCACCTTCGTCCAAACATCCTCCACGCGGAGCAGCGTTAGTGACCGTCGGGCCCTCTGTGCATTGCAGTTGGCGCACAAGGTAATGATGTTGTCGGGAGTATCACTCCCGCCAGCAGGTATGGGCACTAGGTGAGCAATTTCCAGAGGAGCGTCCCTCAGGCCGCAGTGGGCGCAGACGAAGCCATCGCGTTCAAAGATCGCTTGGCGGTCCGGACGGTTACGGGTCAAGCGGCTTGTGTGCTTGGTTCGCCGACCAGGCTCCCAAACAGGATCGCCTGCCGCCATGAAGCGCATCTCAGAGGCTCCAAGGCTCGGATCTGACCGTGGGGTTTCGATCTGCCACCCGAAGTCGCGGAGGTCGCGCAAACGTCGACTGACCTGGCTCACGCCAGGGAATGCATCACGTAGCTGCTCGCTCGTAAAAACGTTGCCTTCGCCAACCTCCTGACTTAGCCACAAGGCCGCGCGAACCATGACCCCAAGGCCGTCATGACGCCAGCTCGGAGGGGCTTGAGCGCTATCGGCGTCCATTCTGATCTCCTGAGACATGTACGCGGGTGAACCGCACCAACGAGTTAAAGCGTACACGGATTTGCCTTGCCGCGGCAAGCCGCGGCAAGGCAAATCCGTGTCGAAGTTGCCGCGGCTTGCCGCGAGGGCTGACCGGAGCCTCACCGCTCTTCAGCGAGAGCACATGCGAAGATCTCGGCCGCAGCGGTCTCTGCTGAGCGAATAACGTGGGCATATACGCGTAGGGTGATGGCTGGATCGGCGTGGCCGAGGCGGGCCGCGACGACGTGTACGGGGACGCCGGCCAGGAGCAGCAGGGTCGCGTGTACGTGGCGTAGGTCGTGCAGGCGGATCATCGGTAGTGGGTCGGTGGTGGTCTTGTTATGGGCCTCTATGAGCTTGCGCGGCAGGCCCGTGACGGTCGTGGGGTAGATGGAGCCGCCCCAGGCCGTCGTGAACACGGTGTCGTCGATGCCCTTCCAGGAGTCGCCGACGCGGGCCTTCTCGGCTTCTTGAGCCTTCTGGTGCTCGCGGAGTTCGGTCGCCGTGGTGTCGTCGATGCTGACCACGCGAGTCCTCCCGCTCTTCGTGGTGCCTTCGACACGCGGGTCTGTCCAGTGATCGGCTCTGGCCCACTTTCGGTGGTGACGGACCGCGGTTAGCCGAGCAGGATGCGATGGCGGAGGAGTGCGAAGCCGGC
>NZ_JBVJIM010000009.1:0-362268 GCF_055586305.1 Nonomuraea sp. NPDC051298 | reverse complement strand
AGCCGGCTTCGCACTCCTCCGCCATCGCATCCTGCTCGGCTAACCGCGGTCCGTCACCACCGAAAGTGGGCCAGAGCCGATCACTGGACAGACCCTTCTTGAGACGGCTGGACTGAGGTTGACGGGATCCCGTCTGATCATCGTGATCAGGCGGGATCTTGTCGTTTCATGTCCTGTCGCAGCGAAAAGTGAGCATTGTCATCGAAGTTTGATGACGGCTACGGTGGCTCACCGAAGGTTGAGTGACTGCTGGGGCTTGATGTCCGTTGCGCCTCACCGACAGGGCGTTCAAGGTCTGGTACGTCGCGGAGGGCCGCGGGTTGTGCGGTGTCCCGTTAGATGAGACGGGTCGCAGTGCGCGGGTTGGGTTCACAGGTTGGCGGAAGGCCGTCCGCACGTGGAGCGGTGCTCGCCGAGCGGGGCTGGAGGCGTGATCGAGAAGCGATCGCATGCGTTGACCGCGACCATGGTGGTGAGCTGGCTCGTGGTCGTGACTGGACGGTATCTGCTGTGGCTGGAGTACTACGATCGGATCATCGAGCAGTTGATCCTTGGGATCATGTTCGTCGTGGCCGTGCTTTCCACGTCGTGGTGGGCGCAGAGACTCATACGCCGACGTGGTGACATCCGCGGTTACGTCGCGGCCGGCGCGGCAGTCGTTCTGAGTGCCGCCGTTGTGCTGCTGCCTTGGAACGGGATCTTCGGGCGTACGTGGTTCGCGGTCCATCACGGCAAGTTCACCGCGCTGGCCCAGCTGGCCAAGGACAGGAAGCTGTCGGCGGACACGCCTTCGGGTGGCTGGGTGCGTCTGCCTGATGAATTCGATGTCCTGCATTTTGATCATCTCAGTACGCAGGATGTGCCGATCGAGCTTTATCCCGGACGTGTTCTCATGATGGGACTGTCGAACGAGGAAGTGTCGGAGAACATGTTCCTCTACATCCATGACCGGCCTGACGCCGCGCGGGTGAGTCCCTGTGATCTCACCGCGACCACGTTCGACGATTACTGGTGGTGCAGCCGGCTGGGTGACGGCTGGTGGTGGCTGGCGCGCAAGTCGAACTATCCGGACGTGGACGAATAGGCGCGCGAGGCTGAGGTCGACCGGGATGAGCCCGCCCAGTAGTTCCAGCGGCAGGGGCAGCAGTTCGGTGTCGGAGCGGGGCGACAAGCCTGCGGGCCTGGTGCAGCAGCTCTTCGACCGTCTTGTCGGAGAAGGCGTGTCGAACCCGATCCTGACCGGGGAGTGTGCTCATGCTGGAGGAAGCGGAGGAGATCGGCCGTCGGATCAAGCGGGCCCGGCCGTGGTGACGACCAGCCTGTACGGCACCCAGGTCGTGGTGCGGGGGGTGGACGACGGGCTGCTGCGCCTCAGGAACTCACCCGGGCGGTACACCTGGCCAACGGGGCGCGAGCCGGTCCGGCTTTCTCGTCCGCGTCCACGCCGACAAGCGCAGTCTCGGTCTGCCGTCAGGCCGGTCCGGCTTGATCAGCTCGGTCGCGATCTCCGCCTCGGTGCCGTACTGCGACGAACGACTAGTTCTGGGTCGAAGAGCAGTTCATGGGGGACCGTGGGGCTGCCGGCGGCTTCGGCCGTGAGAAGCGAGACAGCCGCCCGGCCCATCGCCCCGATCGGCTGGCGGATCGTGGTCAGTGGTGGATCGGCGCAGGTCATGAGGGCCGAGTCGTCGTACCCGACCACGCTGACGTCATCCGGAACGTTCAGCCCGTTCCTGCGGACGCCCCGGATCGCACCGAGGGCGAGCACGTCGCTGGCGCAGATCAACCCGGTCGCACCCCGCTCGATCAGCCGGCACGCCGCGAAGCGCCCGCCTTCCATCGAAAGGATCGCGTGCTCGGCCAGCTTCGGGTCGCCGGGGAACGCCTGAAGTTTGCGCCGCGACGGTACGTGGGCCGCCGGGCCGACGATGATGCCGATACGCTCGTGACCGAGGCTGCGCAGGTGGCCGTACGCTTGCGCGACCGCCACCTTGTCATCCGCGGACACCCGCGAAAAGCCGAGGCCGTCCGTCGCGGCGTTCATGAGGATCACCGGCAATCCGCGGTGCAGCAGCACCCGGTAGTGATCGTGATCAGCATCGGCCTGCGCATAGTTGCCGCCGGCGAAGATCACGCCGGACACCTGCTGGCCGAGCAGCATACTGATGTAGTCCGCCTCGGAAACACCCCCGTCCGTACGCGTGCACAGCACCGGCGTGAACCCTTTCCTGACCAGGGCGCCCCCGACAACGTCGGCGAACACCGGGAAGATCGGGTTGAGCAGATCCGGTAGCACCAGCCCGACCAGGCGCGGGCGTTGGCCGCGCAATTTCACCGGCTGCTCGTACCCGAAGTCGTCAAGCGTCGCGAGCACGGCGTCCCGGGTCGAGTCGGAGATCCCTGAGCGGCTGTTGAGCACCCGGCTCACGGTCGCCTCACTGACGCCGGCGTACTTGGCGACATCGGCCAGCCGTCGCGTCACGGCTCGCTCATTTGAGCCCCGAGTGGGCCAGGCCCTCGACGAACTGGCGTTGCGCGATGAGGAAGACGATGAGGACGGGCAGCACCGTCATGGTGGCGGCCGCCAGTTGGGTGTTCCACATCTCGCCGCCGTAGGCGTCGGTGAATCGGGTGAGCGCCTGTGGCAGCGTGAACAACTCCGGCGAGGTGAGGTAGACGGTGGGTTCCAGGTAGAGGTTCCACGAGGAGAGGAAGGTGAGGATCGCCACGGCGGACAACGCGGGCTTGGCCAGCGGTAGACAGATCCGCCACCAGATGCCGGGGCGGCCCAGACCTTCCACCCGGCCCGCCTCCTCCAACTCGGCCGGGAGAGCGATGAAGAACTGCCGCATGATGAAGGTGGCCAGGACACACGGTGCGGCCAACGCGGTGACCAGGATCAACGGCCAATGTGTGTTGATCATCCCGGCCCGTTTGAACATCTGGAACAGCGGCACGATCGTCACCTCGCTGGGCACCAGAAGACCGATGAGCACCACCACGAACAGGGCGTTCGCGCCCGGGAAGCGGATCCGGGCGAAGGCGTAGCCGGCGAGGCTGGAGACCAGGAGGGTGATCAGTGTGACCAGCAGGGCGATGTAGACGCTGTTCAGATACTGCTGGGCGAACGGCTGGAAGGTGAACACCTCGGTGTATGCCGACAGCGTGGGCTCGTCGGTCCACAGCGACGGCGGGGATTTGAAGATCTCGGGCAACGGCTTGACCGAAGCGCTCACCATCCAGACCGTCGGCACCACGAACGGTATGGCCAGGACGGCGAGCGCCGCCACCAGCAGCGCTCTTCGCGCCAGTGCAGGCAGCGCTGAGGGCCGCACGGACTTACTGCTCATGGAAGACCCACTTCCGGCGAAGCTGCCATTGCAGCAGGGTCAGCAGCATGACGAACGACAGCAGCATCAGCGCCAGCGTCGAGCCGTAGCCGATGTCGTTGAATTCAAAGGCCTGCTGGAAGACGTAGTAGACCAGCACCGTGGTGCTCAGTTCCGGGCCGCCGCCGGTCAGGACGGCGATCTGCGCGAACGACTGCAACGCGCCGACGATGGTGATGATCGCGGTCAGCAGCACTGTCGGGGAGATCAGCGGCAGGGTGATCTTCGCGAAGATCACCCTGCTTCCTGCCCCGTCTATCCGAGCCGCTTCGTACAACTGTGATGGGACCCCCTGCAAGGCCGACAGGAACAGCACCATGTTGACGCCGACGCTGCGGATCACCTGGGTGATGATCACCGACAGCATCGCGGTGTCGCCGTGCTGCAGCCAGTTCGGCCCGGTGATGCCGATCGCGGCGAGCAGACCGTTGATGCCGCCGTTGTCCTGCAGCAGGAACCCCCAGACCAGGGTCCAGGCCACGACGGAGACGACGACAGGGGAGAAGAACAGCGTGCGGAACAGTGTCGCTCCGCGGAACCGGCGATTGAGCAGTACGGCGATCAGCAGGCCGAGGCCGATGTTGAGGATCACGACTCCGCCGGAGAAGACGGCGGTTGCCAGTAGCACTGACGGCAACTGCGGGTCGGCGGCCAGGGCGGCGTAGTTGTCGGCTCCGACGAAGGTCTGCTCGCCGGTGAAGACGTTCCAGTCGTTCAGGCTGTACCAGATCGCCAGCCCGACCGGAATCAGCACGAACAGCACGACCCCGGCCAGTTGCGGTGCGATGAAGAGGTAGCCGGTCAGAGCATCTCTGCGACGGGTGGTCCAAAAGGACGGCCGGGGCGTGCCCCGGGCGCCGCCCGCCCGGGACCTGCCAAGCTCCTTCGTGAGCGTAGCCATTACTTGGTCAGGATCGGATCGATGGCGGCGCAGACCGAGTTCAGGACGGCGGGAATGTCGGCGTCGGCCTTCCACATCGCGTCCAGCGCGGTCGTGGCCTTCTGGGCGATCTCGGCCGGGCTGGTGTGGTTGGGCAGCGTGACGGCCTTGGGCAGTTGGTCGACGACGACCTCCTGCAGTTGCGCGGCGGACAGCACCTCGTTGTTGGCGGCAAGCTTCGCGCCGGTCAGCAGCGACTTGCGCGGCGGTGGGAAGAACTGCGCCAGCTTCTCTGCGTTGACCGGGTTCGTCAGGTAGGCGAGGAAGTCCGCGGCCTGCTCTTTGTGCTTGCCGGCGGCGAGGACACCCACGCCGGCCTGGCCGAGGACGGCGTACCGGCCGATCGGGCCCGCCGGGAGCGGGTGCAGCGCGAAGGTGAACTTGCCGTCGAGCAGCGAGGCGCGGGAGACCTGAGCGACGGTGAATGCGGCGTCGCCGGCGAAGAAGTCGGCCTTCGTGCCGGGGCCGGGCATGGCCTGGGTCTTGAACGCGGCGTTGTGCAGGAAGGTGAAGGCCCGCTGCATCTCGGGGCCGGCGAAGGTGCAGGTCTTGCCGTCCGGGCTCCATGCCGCCGCGCCGAAGCCGGTCCACACCGTGGCCAGCGTATTCCACGACTTGTAGTCGAAGTCCCGGATGACGAAGCCGGCCTTGCCGGTCTTCGCGTGGACGGCGGCGCCGGCGGCGGCGACCTGGTCCCAGGTCAGGGTTTCCGGGTCGATCTTCTGCCCGGCCGCCTCGAGGAGGTCGGTGTTCACGTACAGCGCGAACGGTGAGTTCGAGAACGGGTAGGCGTACAGCGTGTCGTCCCGGCTGAACTCCTTGGTCGCGCTGTCCAGCAGGTCGTCGTAGTTCCAGCCGTCGGTCGCCTTCAGCTTGTCGGTCAGGCCGACCAGTGCGTCGGAGGCGATCAGGTCCCTCGACAGGTCACCCATCCAGGCCAGGTCGGGGGCGTTGCCGCCGGCGATCTGGGTGGTCAGGGTGGTGTTGTAGTCGGCGAAGGGCAGGCTCTCGAACGTGATCGAGGAGACCTCCGGACGCTGGGCACGGTACGCGGCGGCGATCGTGTCGAACAGCTTGAGCTGATCTTCGTTCGAGGTCCAGACCGTCATCCGCAACTGGACGCCGGTCGCGTTCGCCTCCGTGTCGGTGCTCGACGCGCCGCAGGCGGACGTCAGCGCCAGAGCCGTCGTCAGCGCGACCGCGCCGAACAACTTCCTTGCTGTGTTCATCGTGTGGGTCCTTACGTGCTCTCGGCGCCAGCGCGCCTGGATACCTGCTAGTAGCCGGCGATCTGCGGCCAGTGGAGTTCGACCCCGGCCTCGGTCAGCCTGCTCTGAAGGCGATCGACGAGTTCCGCGTCGAGGGCGACCTGTTGCGGGCTCAGGCCGCGGGCGAGGCAGAACGCGACGAGCTCGCCGGCCGATTCGCCGATGTTCCACTCGACCGGATGCAGCCGGTAGGCGCCGTTGGTGATGTGGGTGGTGCCGATGTTCTTGGCGGCCGGCACCAGGTTCTGGGTGGCCACCGGGACCAGCGCGCCGAGCGGGATCTCGAACGGCGCGCACTCGACGTCGATGTAGTTGTCACCACCGGTGGAGGGATGCAGATCGATCCGGTACATCCCAACGCCCACCGAGCCGTCGAACCGGGCGGGTCCGTCGTAGCCACGGGCCTTGATCGAGATGTCCTGCTCACGCACCGTGGTGAGCGCCTTGATCCGTCGCGATTCACGAATGTACGGCGCCTGCGCGAAGCCGTCGGTGGTGCCGACGAGATCGCCGCGCAGCCGGAGCCCTGGCCAGCCGCGGCCGCCGTCCGGGCGGGGCGCCTCGGTCTGCAGCCAGTACGCGTAGGCGCGGGACTGTGCCTTCGCCGCGGCCAGGTGTGCCGGCCGGTCGTCGGTGTCGATGATCGAGCCGCCGACGTAGTCCAGTTGCGGCCAATTGGCCAGCACGATGTCGCTGTCGTAGAAGTCGTCGGCGAAGGTCTGCCGGGCGGCGATCCGCCGGAACTGCCAAAGATCCTGGTCGCCGGCGTCGAACCGGGGGTCCCCGGTGACGTCTCCGATCGGGTTGACGTGCATGGTCCGTTCCTCGGGCACGAGCGTCCGGGGATTCGGGGCGACGAACGACAGCATCGGCGCACCCCAGAACGGCAGCTCGAACGAGCGCCAGTACTCGTAGTCGTCCGGCCTGGCGATGGTGTGATCGCCGGCGACGTGATCGAAGACGAAACACCACGCGATCGATTGCACGTTGCTCGGATCGGCGACCTCGGGGGCGCTCGGCTCGCCGGTGTCGGATCGCGCCTCGGCCCCGACGACGTAGTCGGTCCCGGTCAGCGGCAGCACGTCGCCGGTCTCGGTCCCGTCCAGGAAGTACTCGGCGGCGATCACGGTCTCTGCTCCGGTCCGCGGGTTCGCGACCGTGACCGTGCGGATCACCGCGTCGCTCACGTCGGCCGCGACGGGCACCGCGGGCTGCAGAACGGTCAGCCGCCCGGACGACAGGTACGGCGCCAGCAACGCGGTGATCACCGCATGGGCCACCCTCGGTTCGTGGCACAGTCTGCTGACCCGGCCGCGGCCGGGATTGAGCTCCCGATCGGCACGGGCGGCCTCCGACAGCGGATAGTGATCCCGGTAGTAGCGGCGGATGCCGTCGCGCAATGCGCGGTAGCGGGCGGTGACGCCGAACTGCTCCACCCAGATGTGCTCGTCGGGCGGCACCGCCTGGGAGGTGAGCTGTCCACCGAGCCAGGCGTACTCCTCGGTGATCACCACGCGGTGGCCACGCTGCAGCAGGGCCAGCGCGGCGGCGACGGAGCCGAGACCTCCGCCGATGATCGCCACCTGGGGCGTGATCCTGGTGTTCATGACGGCACGTCCGTCCGCGTGACGATGGTGTCCCCTGGCTCGACCTCGGCGACCAGCAGCCGCCGGGTCTCCAGACCGGCCCACTCTTGCGGGTCCGTGGTGATCAGGAGCTGCAGAAGATCGAGCGCCTCGGCCGCAAGCTGTTGCCGGGGGACGTGGAAGCCGGCCATCGCCCGGCCGTCGATGCGGTGGCCGGACACCTCGCCGAGAGCGGCGACCGACATCTCGTCCGGCACGGCGACCCCGGCGCCGAGCAGGGCGTGCACGACGTCCTCGGCCAGAAACGCGTCCTCCGTGATGATCAAGGTGGCCTCGGTCGCCCTGGCCAGGCGGGGCAGCTCGGCGATCCTCTCCTCGCCGACCAGCAGGAAAGCCAGCCGTCCTTCCGCCGAAGCGGCCTCGACGACGCCCTGCCGGTCCCGCGCGGTCGGCGTGTTCCGGCCGCGGTGAACGTAGAGCGCCTGCCGGTGTCCGCCCGCCGCAGCCTGATCGATCAGCGCGGTGGTCGGGGTGACGTAGTCGATGGCCACGTAGGGCACTGCGGCGGCGGTCTCGTCCCGGCGGCCGATCGCGACGAACGGGAACTGCTCGGCGACCAGCCGCTCCAGCTCGGAAGCGACCATCTGCTGACCGAGCAGGACGCACCCGTCGGTCAGCCGCAGCCGGGTCTTGCGGTGGAACAGACTCCGGGTGCCGTTCTCGACGGGTGAGGAGGTGAAGAAGAGCAGGTCCCAGCCGATCCGCTCGGCTGCCCGCTCGATCCCGTTCAGCAGCGGACCGTAGAAGTCCATGCTCTCAGGGGACAGGGCGGCCTCGTACGTGAAGATGCCGATGATCTGGTTGTCCAGACCGGCGAGCCGCCGGGCCGCCGGGTCGGCGACGTACGTGAGTTGCTCGATGGCCTGCTTGACCCGCGCCCGGGTCGCCTCCGGAACCCGCACGTTCGAACCGTCGCGGTCGTTCAGCACCACCGACACCGTCGTCTGGCTGACGCCCGCCAACTCGGCGATCTCGCGCTGCGTGACCCGGCGGCGTTTCGAGGGCATTGCCACTCCATCCTGATAATGCGTATCTTCACCAACTGGCGGCGACCATAACGCATGACGACACAAGAGCGCAATGACCTGTTGACACTGGGAGCAGCATCTGGAAACGTGCCGTTTACCTAGCTGAAGATGCGTATTATCAAGGCGCCTAGAACGGGAGCAGATGATGACGCCCGATGCCTCCCCCCGGCCCGCCCTCACCCGCCGCGGCTTCCTCGGCGCGGCCCTTGCGGCCGGTGTCGTACTCGTCGCAGAACCGACCCCGATCACCGCGCACGCCGCAGCCGGTGACGTCACCCTGACCGCCGGTGGCATCAGCCTGCTGGCCAGCCCCGGCGGCAGGCTCGCGATCCGCGACGCTGCCGGCGTGACCCGGTCGGCCGGATCCAAGTTCCAGGTCAAGGACAGCGTCACCGGCATCCATCTGTCCACCGGCGGCACCCCGACGCTGAGCGCGCTGACCGGCGGAACGCCCGCGATCAGGATGGACTACACCTTCGACGCCGCCGCCGGCCCGACCACCGTCACCGGCTGGTTCAGCCTGTCCACCTCCCACGCCCGGCTGGAATGGCGGGTCACCGGGGCCGGCACCCTTGTCCCCGACGGTTTTCTGTTCAGCCGGGCGATCCAGGCACCGACGGCGCCCGACGACTACATCCCGATCACCGCCTGGGTCCGTGACGCCGGCGGAGGCATCCCGTACGAAGACACCCTCGGCGTCGCGCACACCTCCACCTGGGACAGCCTGCACGGCCTGTTCCTGCTCGACCGGTCCCGCCAAGCGTGGACGAACGCGACCTGGGTCCACGCTCCGGGCGTCGCCGACCCGGCCGGCGGTTGGACCAGCCGCGCCGACTTCTTCTTCTCCGAAACCCGCCCGTCAGCCACTGCCACCATCGGCCAGGGCCGCGAACTCGGCATCGAACTCACCACCAACCGCGACTTCAACCTGTTCGCATCGTCCGGTGAACAGATGGAACTCACCGTCCTGGTGGCCAACGGCGGCGACGCCCGGTCGGTCGAGTTGGACCTGTGGGTACGCGACTTCGACGGCGAAATGCTGGCAACCACAACCGTCACCGGCAGCGTCGCGGCAGCTGGCACCTGGCAGCACACCTTCACCCTGCCCGCGCCGGCCGATGGGATAGCCCTGGCCGAGGTGGTGGCCCGCGCAGGCGACGACGAGGCGTTCGCCCGGAGCAACCTCGCCGTGTTACCGCCGTACGACTATCAGGCCGGCGCGAACAGCATGTTCGGCATCGCCAACTACCCCTGGCTACAGCGGCCGAGCGCCGATGCCGTCCTCGACCTGTGGCAGCGGGTCGGCATCAGCTTGGTCCGGATCGCGTACGACGGAGGACCCGGCCTGCCGCCCGCCGCCTTCGACGCGCGCGACATCCGGCACAACATCGAACTGCAGCCATCGTTGACCGTGACCGACAGCGAAGCGGCCGCCTGGGCCGCGGACAAACTGGCGGTGGCCGTCGGCGCCGGCGCCGGCTACTTCGAGGTCGGCAACGAGCTGAACCGGCCGTTCAACACCGGTGCCGCCGCGCAGGACTACCTCGACAAGGCGCTGCGCCCGGTCTTCGATCGGCGGGTGGCCACCGGTGCCGCCGTCAAGCTGATGAACAACGGGCTGGCCGGGATGGACAAACCGTGGGTGGAGAACTTCATCGCGGCCGGCGGCTGGGACCTGATCGACGCCTTCGCCTACCACCCGGGACGCGGCAACTTCACCCCGGACTACGTTCCGCCCGGTGATGACTGGAGCGCCGGCGGCAACGGCACGTACTGGAACTTCTACGGTGGCCTGCGGCAGCTCAAAGCGCTGATGGCCGAGCACGGCGAGAAGGAGATCTGGCTCACCGAGGCGTACGCGGCGACCAAGCCCAACAGTTGGTGGCACGACACATACCGCCACGCCGCCGAAAACGTGCTGCTCACCTTGGCCCTGGCGAAGGCCGAGGGAATCCGGTGCGTCTGCTGGTACCAATTCCACGACAGCGTGCTCGGCATGCCGCAGGTCGCCGATCCGGACAACGTCGAGTACCACTTCGGCCTCATGAACCGCGATCTCAGCCCGAAACCGTCCCTGCTGGCGTACGCGACAGCGGCCCGCACCTTCGACCAGGCCACCTTCCGAGGCCGGCTGACCTTCGCCGATCCGCTGACCTTCGGCCTGTGGTTCGACACGCCCCGAGGCCCGGCGGTCGTGCTGTGGAACCGGGCTGACGGTTATCTGCTGAACACCGCCGGCCGGCGCGCCGACTGGCACTTCCCGGCACCCGAGGTCTGGGTGGACCCCTGGCCGACGAAGACCCCGCTCGTGGCGGCCGCCAACGCCGTCGTGCAACAGGTGAATGCGATCGGGCAGGTCCGGCAGGTGCCAGTCGCCGACGGCAAGGCGACGCTGACCCTCGACGGCGCGCCACGAATCTTCTACGGACTCGTCCCACGACCGGACGGCAACGGCCGCCACACCCTGGCGGGCTGCCGCCCAGCAAAGTCACACCGGCGGTAGCACCGAGCCGTGTCATGGGAGCCGACGGTGGAGGTGGCGCTGAAGCCGTACTCGGGTGGGCCGTTTCCGGCCGAGTGATGCCAGCCCTGCGCGACGCCACCAGGATCAGGCCATCGCTTCGATGGCGATCAGTCCGAGGAAGGCAGGACCGACCAGCAGCAGGCATCCGTAGAACCCATAGTCGTCAGGGCCGATGCCGAACGGCACGCCGATTCCATATGCGAGAGGACGGACGTTGCTGAGGCCGCTGGAGACCTGCCGCGTCACTATGCCGAACAGGTCGCGACCCAGCAGGGCCACCAGGCGGTCGCCGGGAAAGCGGGATTGGGGATCGTCTTCGGGACCGTAATCGTCGATCTGCCGCATCGCCCAGGCACCGCTTCTGGCCAGCTCCAGATTGTGCTGCTCGAAGTCCGCCAGGAACCTGGCCAGAGCCTCCTCGTCCAACTGGAGGGGACCAGTGATCTCCTCGTCCTCCCACCACTCCTCGCGCAGCAGGTCAGCGCAGGGCGCAGATTCACACCACCAGGCGCGGAACGCGGCATCAGCGTCCGGAGACTGGCAGTCGAGATTCAGGCCGTGGGATTCGACCTTCACGGTGACCTTCATCCGGTCGTTGTTGGTCAGCCAGACGTACTCGCCGAGCACCTCCGCAGCGCACGCGGCACGAACGCCTAGGTCCGCATGCCGGTACTGCTGTTCGGTCAGGGTGCGGCGCGGGTCGGTCGTTCGGGTCAGCAGACGGGCGGGATCTGGCCAGCGTCCAGCCTCGTGAAGCGGGGACAAGGACGTGGCGGAAGTCACCGACAACCGGAAGGTTCCGCCGCCCAGGTCGCGACCAAGCAGATGCACCTCGTCGCTGAGCGCAGGACCGTCCGGGCGGGCAGCCACCGTCACACGCACCCAGTCGTCCATGAACGACTGCACGAACATCTTCCTGACCAGCTCGGCGAGGAGTTCTCTGGCGGGTTCACCCAACTTTCCGGAACCGGCGTTCAGTTGGCTCGTCAGCAGCAGGCCGACCTCATGGGCGACCTGTTCCGGCGGCCGGGCCGCCGTCCAGCCCCCTTCCCGCCGGCCAAGGTCCAGCGCGTGATTCAGCGGCTGGACGGCCACCGGATGCCGGTGCCCGGCGTGCCCTGCATCAGTGAACGTCTGCGGGAAACCTCCACATTGGGCGATTTCGGTCGGCTCCGGTGTAGTCGTCCAGGGACGCTCTTTTGCAGGTACCGCCGTCCCGCTGATCGCGGCGAACCGGAAGGCAGCCAGCCCGGTCTCGGTGTCCACAGGTCCCCACCGCTGGAGAAGATGCGCTGCGGCGGCCAGCCACCCGTGCGACCAGTGCACCATCGACATACCTGCCATCGCCAGCCCATGCCTCACCAGCCACGAAAGATCACGCACGGACCCTAGCAAACCGGGAGGAACAAGCGAGGCCAGTGCCGCAATCAAGTCACATGACCATCGCCAGACACCGGCGGTCCCTCCAACCTGGGAAACGATCACGCCGTCCTCGAGAAGCGATCTTCAAGCTCCCCTCTGCATCCCAAGCCAGACGCACTTGTGAACACCCCACCAGGGGCCGTTCTTGAGACGGCTGGACTGAGGTTGACGGGATCCCGTCTGATCGTCGCGATCGGGCGGGATCTTGGCCCGACCTCGGCAAACTGGTGCCGTACGTGACCAGCGGAGACTTGCGACTGCAAAGAGTCACATGACGCCTGCGAGTCGTAACCGCGGATGGCTTTGCGGCTCGCGTGAAGACACACATCGGCAGCGGCCCCTCGCAACCGAGCACAGCTCTCCCTTTGCGACTACGGACCCGCCAGATGGCTCGACAACCACTCGGTGTGCGCCGTCTTGAGACGGTCCCTCGCCGCAGAGTCCTGGAGAGCGCAGTCCGCTCCGCCGTCGTAAGCGTGATAGATCCGACTCATGCGCAAGTCGGCGATCAGGACGCCGGCCACGACATCATCAGCCACCGCTCTCAGCAGCGAGTCGAGGGCTCCCCGCAGGGCCAGGCGGCCCCTTGCGAGGGCCTATCTGGGGAACGCTCTTCTGTGCTGCGCTTCCGTCCCGGGGGGACCTTGTTCGTGGACACCCCGGCGTGGCGTTCAAACGCGCCCACGGATGCCTTCTGCCTGGCGTCACCCCTCATGATCAATTATAGGGTGTTCGCTTCGCATTCCCTTCGAACCCCCAGGACGCCTCCCGTGTTACGTCGTCACCGCTCAGCCCTGCCCGCCCTGCTCGTCACCGGTCTGTACGGCGCCGCGCTGACGGTCGCCGTCGCCCTGATCTTTGGCGACCTCGGCCCGTTGTGGTGGCTGACGCTGTTCACGACCGTGACCGAAGGCGCCGCTGCGACAGGACAGAACCTGCTCCTCCTGGTCCTGGCCGGGCTGTGCTGGGCGTGGGGGATCTGGCAGATCCTGCGCGGGCCGCTGGCGGGGCCGCCGCCCCAGCAGGACCGGGAGACGCGGCGGTTGCGCGTGGCGCTCTACGTCGCGACGGCAACGACGTGGCTGCTCCACGTCACCGCGTCGTCGATCTGGGCAGAAGCGGTGATGATCGACTCCGCGGTGATGTGGGTGGTCGTGCTGGCGTTCATGCGGGTGCTGGGCCGCGACCGGCAGTACACGCGGGGCGCGGGGGTGCTGGGGTACGGCGGGTTCACCGTCATCGGCGTACTCGACCTCGTCGGCGGGCCCGACCTGGATGGGGCGGAGTCGATCTGCGGCCTGGCCGGCCTGGCCTGGACGGTGCTGGTCCTGTGGGCCCAAGGGCACGACCTTGCCGCCCCGCGCCACCAACCGGCAGCCCAGACCACGCTGGGGGCATGAGCCGACGATTAGTCACGCTGTCGGCCATCGCCGCCGCGCTCGTGCTCGCGGCCATGGCCATGGTGATCATTTGTCCGGGACCTTCGTAACCCCTCAGTCCCGGCCGGACTTGTCCTGGTGGGCGAGGTCGGGCGAGTACAGGGAGATGATCTGCTGCGCCTGGTCCTGGTGTCGGGCAAGATCGCTCTATGAGCCCGACTCGCAACCGCCGTGCTCTGCTCTTTACCGGGGCGATCGGGCTCGGCTCGCTCCTGACGTCTTTCGAGGTGAGCGCTCCCGGCCTGTCCGTCTGGGCATTGGCATTGGTGCCGTACTGGGTGGCGCTCGCCGTTGCCTGGTCGTGGATGTTGGGTCCGGGGCGGGGGTGGGCGCGGTGGATGTTCGTCCCGCTCGCACTGGTGCTGGGTACTGTGCTGCTCGTCAAAGTCGACGCGCCCCTTCGCGCGCGCTTCGCCCTGTCGGAGCCGAGCCTGGAGCGCCACGCCCTGTCGGCGCGCAGTGAGTACGTCGGCGATCGATGGTGGGGCCTGTACTTCGTGGACGATGTGGAGAAGATCCCTGGTGGAGCGAGGTTCACGGTCACCGAGCTCACGATGAATTGGAGAAGGTACGGCTTCGCCTATCTCCCGGGCCGGGCACCAGCGCCAGAAGAGGGAAGCTACGAGCACTTCACGGGCCCCTGGTACATCTGGTCCGACGGCCCCTGAACCTCATGTGATGCATGACCTCCCGGTCCCACGCCGACGCGTGCCGCATTGCGGAGCGCTGTCAGCACCTGAGAGCTGGGAACGATCACGCCGATCTTGGGAAGCGATCTTTGCCCGTACATCATCGTCGCTGCGAAACCACGCTCGTGAACACCCCACCAACAGGTGAGTCGGTCGGATTCTCTACCCGTGTCGGCTGTCGCCGAAGATGGTGTTCATCATGTGGGCACCCTCGATGATCACCGGGCCGTGGGTGCCGGCGCTCGTGCGGAACACCAGGTTGTGATCTCATCGAGAACGTGGACGAGGTTCGGTCGCCCTGGTGGCCACGGCCAGGATGGCGGCCTGGCCGCCTGGTCTACACGTGACATCTGACCTTTGAGCGGGTCCCAGAACTGCAGCAGCTCGCGAAGCGCTGTCAAGCCGCCCTTGCCATGATCGATGGTCACAACCCCATCCCGGCTCGATGGTTGCACCTCACCATGCAGTCCGTGGGGTGGGCCGACGAGGTGTCTGACGAACAGCTCGACCAGGTCATCGGGGCGGTAGGCGTACGCCTAGGTCAACTCGCTCCCATCGAGCTGACCTTCCATCGACCCGCCGTTGTCGGCGAAGCCGTGGTCCTGGCTCCAAGTCCTGCAGAACTGTTGCACCAGATCTGGGACCAGATCAGGAACGGCATCGTCGAAGTCACTGGAAACGCGTCAACGGCAGCCGAGCAGGCCAAGGGATTCCGTCCGCACGTGAGCCTGACCTACTTCAACACCCCCGGACCGGCAAAACCCTACGTCGACGCTTTGAACACGGTCGAGGCCGACTCGACGAGCGTCGACGTAGATGAGGTGGCGTTGATCGTACAGAACCGGGTCCTGGACCCCGAGTGGGCCTACCGCTGGAACGTCCGTGCCACAGTGCCCATCGGCTGCCGTTAGGACAGGCCAGGCGTTCGTGCGGCGGCCTCTCCGGGCCGGTCGCGCCCGGCCGCCTCCAGCAGTGAGACGTAGTCCCGGCCGGTGCCGCGCCTGGTCGACATCGACCAGTGTGACGGCGGGGTCTTGGCCGCCGTGGCCCGGCTGCTCGGCGACCCGTACGCCGGCGACCTGGCTATGCGTGTGAGCAGGGCAGGAAACACTGGCGGAGGTGCCGGACACCTAGTGAGGTGTTCCGCCACTCTTCGACGAGGAGACACCTGTGCAAGATCCACGCGGGCTCTTCGGCGCGCGAGATCGTTTCGAGGCGCTCTACCGCGCCTGCTACCCAGCAGTGCGGCGCTATGCGCTCCGCCGTACCGATTCGGTTGACGACGTCGCTGATGTGATCGCGGAGACCTTTCTCGCTGCTTGGCGGCGGCTGGATGACGTCCCGGAGGGGGATGCCGCTCTGCTGTGGTTGTACGGCGCCGCCCGCCGCGTCCTGGCCAATCACCGGCGCGGGGAGTCGCGGCGCAGCGCGCTGGCCGCGCGGCTCCGCGGCGAACTGGCCGTCCGCCGGGAGACCACGCTCGCCGATCCACGAACTGAGGCGATTCACGCCGCCTTCGCCGCCCTGGACCCGTCCGACCGGGAGGTGCTCGCCCTGGCCTCTTGGGAAGGGCTGACCGGCCCTCAGATCGCCACAGTGCTGGGCCGCAGCAGCACCGCCGTCCGGCTTCGGCTGCACAAAGCGCGTAAACGACTGGCCCGGCTACTCGGCACGACGGATGAGGCCCCTGTGATGACCCCGCTGAGAGGAGAAACTCGATGAACAAGATCGACCGCATGCTTGCCACCATTGACCCGGCTGCCGATCACGACGAGCCCGCCTTGAGCCAGGGTGTGGAGGAACTTCTGGAGGAGATCGTCGCGACGCCGCCCGCGCGCCGCCGCGCGTCCTGGCTGCCCGGCAGGCGTGCCGCTGAGCCGGAACACGTCCACCCGTCCCCGGCGACCACTGCGGCGGCACCGCGGCACGGCCCTTCCCCGCTGCGTCGTTGCCTGCTGGCGGGGGCGGCAGTCGCGGGCATCGCCGCGGTCGCGCTGGTGGCGGTACCGATGGGATCCGGGTCACAGAGCGCGGCGTACGCCGTGGTGAAGAAGCTCGACGGCACCGTTCAGGTGACGGTCCGAGAGTTCCGGGACTCTGAGGGGCTGGAGGCCAAGCTCAAGGCCGAGGGAATCTTGGCCGACGTGACGTTCACCGAAGCGGACCAGCAGTGCGCCCGTGGCCGCTTCGCCGGCGCGGACCTGGCCTACGACCCGCCGAGCACCAAGAACATGACCGAACAGGAACTCAAGGAGTTCGACGCGCCGGAGAACTGGCGCTCTGCGGACGCCGCCAGACCGATCGACCGGGACACCTTCGTGATCTCCCCGAGCTACATCAGGAAGGGGGAGACGCTGGTGTTGGAGTTCCGGCTGGGCAACCACCCGGGAATGGCCTGGTGGCTCGGTACTTATCTGGCCAAGGCCGGCAGCCCGATAGCACCTTGCACACCCGTGAACGCAGAGTCCGATGAGCCAATGATGACGGAGCCGGACGGAAGCTGATCACGAGCCGGTTGGGGTATGTGCGCGCCCGACGTACTCCAATCGGCATTACACCCGTCAAGCCGGGCTTCCTCAGACAGCACGCAGTGCTGCGCCATGAAGGCTCTCGCCAGAGTTACGGTCCATCACGGCCCTGGCGCCAGGCGCGGCCGGGGCAGCCCCGTGGCTGCCCCGCTACCTCGTGGGTGGGACGACGGCAGATGGGCAGGCCAAGGGGGCTACGGCTTGGTTGGTTTGGGGACGGTGCCCCACATGAACGTGGAGCCCTTCAAGAGGGTCTCCGTCGCTCTGATCCCGGTCAGGTGCTCTGCGAGCAGGAAGGCCGGCCCCTCGAAGAGCCGGATAGACGATGGGAACAGCCTGTCGATCTCTGCCATCGCGTCCACGAGTTCGTCCGGAATCTCCGTCAGATATCCGTCATCGCCTCCCCAGGCGAATCTGATCTCACCGTCTTCGCACCAATAGAAGTAGTCCATGTACTTGATGCCGAGTGCGGCTTGGGAGACGAGACGGGTGCCCTCGGAGAGCCTGGTGATCACGTCCTCGTCAGTGCCGAGCCAGTCGGGATCGAAAACGAACGTCCAATCGCCGAAGGAGGTGACGCCGAGAGGTCCATTTGAGTAGTAATCGGCGTCATCGAGGAAGGGGCCTGACGTGAAGTCCTCCCATCGGCCACCGAGACGTGCAACCACCTGTTCAGGCGTGGCACGGACATAGATGAAGCTGTAGCATTCTTCGGCGTATTCGCCGCGGAGCCACGAGATATCGAGGGGCTGCATGGTCATGTCGTCATGATGCCAGCAGACTCCGACAAATAACGTTGCCGCCTGCGCATTATTGGAGCGGTCGCCGACGAACTCATCGGCCCCCGAGGAATGCGCTCGGAGCCGAAAGACGCGATAGGCGGATAGGCTTGAGAAAAGCCGAGTCGGGAGCCACATGAGACGGACTATCTGTAGAGCGGACCGGGGCGGACGCACGGCGCGTGGCTGACCAGCCCGTGTGATCAGTGGAACCAGACGACGAGCCGTACGTCCTGCGCGCCGTGCACTTCGCTGAGCGTGCGCATCACGCTCCACACCCGGCCCCAGTCGCTCTCGTCGCCTGCGACCATGCCGCGGCTTCGCCTGCCGGAGCTGTCCGTCTCCGTCCAGTCCACAGAGGCGACCTCGGCCCAAGTGAGCCACGTCGTCCCGAATACGTCGGCAGGTCCGCCATAGACGGCGAACTCACTGGTCAGCCCCTCCGAGGCGTCACACGGAAAGCCGCGGCCTTCAGCCACAGGGCGAAAGCCGAAGGTGTTGCGAATCCCGAAGAGACAGGCGAGTCCGTCGTACGCGTTGCCCCGGTAGAGCAAGAAGAGGTCGATGGCGGCCTGCCACACAGAGTCCTCATCTTCCGGACCCCAAAGGCGGGCACCCGGTCGGCACTCGATCATCCCACTGATGTCGGTGGACATGCTGAGATCTTGCCTGTGTGCCCCACCCTTGGGCACCTGCATTTCGGCCCCGCTGCTCCGGAGGACCATCCCTGCCTAACGGTCCGCATGCCCGACGCAGCACGCTGAGCCCCCGGAAAGCCCGACCGGGAAACGATCACGCGCATCCTGATCACAGATCGCCGAAGAACACCCGCTCACGCGCCTGGCCGATCCCGACCAGTACGGCCCCGCGCAGCACTGGCCAGTCCAGAACCGTGCTCGCCCCCACCCGAGGCCGGGCCAGACACATGGCGGCGACAGCCCGCTGAACACGACCGGCCAGTTCGCCACCTCCCGCGGCACCGACATCACTTGCCAGCACAACAAGCTCAGGATCCAGAACGGTGCAGATAGAAGCGACCCCCAAAGCGATCCGCCGCGCCAACTCATCAAGAAACGCCGCCCCGGCAACACTCCCCGTGGCGGCCGCCACGCTCCGTGCGGCATCCTCGGCAGCGATCCGGTGCCTCTTGGCCAGTTCTTGCACCGCCTGCCAGCCCACCAGGGACTGGAAGGCGGCGCCCACCTCATGACGGCTGCGATCAAAGCCGCCGTCGCTCACGGCCGCGCCGGGGACGGGCATCCAGCCGAGCTCACCAGCCGCGCCCGCCGTCCCCCGCAACAGTTGGTCGCCCACCATGACGGCCGATCCAGGCCCACGTCCGATCCAGACCAGTACGAAATCGCGTACGTCGCTCGCGACTCCCGCCGCGCGCTCGGCGATCGCGGCGAGGTTGACATCGTTGTCGATAGTGACGGGCAGTCGCAGCCTCTGGCGCAGAACCTCGATCACATTCCCGCACCACGCGGGCATGTCGTAGCAGAAGCGGATGTTGCTGGTCACGGGATCGATGACGGCGGGCAGGGCGATCACGCACGCCTGCACTCGCGACATGTCGATCTGTGCGGCCTGGGTGAGGTCTTCCGCGATCGCGTACACCGCTTCGGCCGGATCCGCGGCGACGTCGGTCGAAACCGTCGTCTCCGCCAGTACGCGCCCTGTGATGTCGGTAAGAACGGCGGAGGTCGTGTCCAGGTAGACCTCGATCGCGATCACATAGCCGCATCCCGGGTTGAGCCCGTAGAGAGCCGCGGAAGGGCCACGTCCCCCCTCTTGCACGCCGACCTTGACAACCAGGCCACGGTCCTCCAATCGGGACAGGACATGGTTGGCCGTCACCTTCGACAGCCCGGTCATCTCGCTCACCTGCGCCCGAGTCAGCACCCCGGACGACGCCAGCAACTCCACCGCAGCGCGATCGTTCAGCTCACGTAACAGGCGCGGACGCCCGGGATTTGCGCTCATGCGACCAATCCTGGCCCGGAAAGCGCCACCGGTGAAGCCGGAGACAGGCAACGTGATCGTCTCCAGCGTGAAAGCCGCCATGACGTCCAGCGCGGGCGACGTCACTCTCGGTGCGGAAGGCGATCTCGCTTGGTAATCACCGGCCTGAGCTGGAACCGGTAGACCCCCTCTGCGACGCTCGCGCCCGACGAGATCGGCGATGGTCTCGATGGGGACGACGTCCTGGTCAGTCATGATGGAGACGAACGGGTGACGCGGTCCAGCGGGTTCCGATGGTCGCGCAGAACACCAGGCTGCGATCCTGCCCTGCCTCGACCGTCTTCTCGACGATCTCGAACTGCTCCTCGCACACGTCGCCCTGAGGCCGCGAGGTCAGCCTCACTTCTTTCGCGTACTTGGGAATCATGCTGCCGACGCTATGGAGAATCGCGGTCAGCGGTCGGCCGCAATCCAGGGGATCTGGAACATTCGTTGCGACGGGAGGTCGAACGGTTTCGCGAATTGGGCTGCCAGGTGGCCGCGGCCGGGGGGTGTCGGTTGCGGTCGGACAGCGCGATGCCCCGCTGCTGACGGAGGCCGAGTCCAGCGGCGCAGAACGAGAGCGACCGCGACCTCCTGAACGAACTTGCTTCCGGGAAACGAGCAGACCTCTGACCTCAGGGTGCTCCGGGGGCGACCCGTTGCAGGCGTCGCCCCCGGCGCGTCCTCGAGCATGTAGCTGAGCCTGTGCCCGCCGGGGCGGCCTCAGTCACTCCCAGGTGCCTCGTCGGTCCAGCCCAGTCGCTTGACCATGTACGAGCTGACCGGGCCGACGTTCGCGTCGCCATCCGCTGGGAACTGTTCGTCCTGGAGGGCGAGTAGGTCGCCGCTGTCGCGGTCGATGACGATCTGCCCGAGCGTGTTCGGGTCGCCGTACGTCAGCGCGACTCCGGTGCGGCCGTCGGGGTCGGTGACACCGTCGGCCACCCGGGTGCCCGGCAGATCGGCGAGCATCCGGTAGAGCGCCGCCCTCGTGCCCGGGGTGATCTCGGCATCCAGGAGCAGCCACTTGGCGACGGCCCAGAGCCACGTCTCCTGACTCTCCACGCCACTCACGGGGAAGTGCTTCAGCAGCTCGGTCGTGAGCGCCTCGGGTTCGGTGGGCAGGCCCGCCACGGGCTTGACCTGGTCCACAGGGGAGAAGAAGACCCGGCCGAGCCGGCAGTCGTCGCTGGGCTCGCAGAGCTTCGGCGAGCCGGAGTCCTTCCACACTTGCTTGTCAGCGGGGGTGAGCGGTTCGGCGGTGACGTCTCCCCGCTCCGTCCGCTGTTCCCCTTCTCGGTTCACCCACAGCACTTCCTCGACCCGCTGCTCGACCGTGAAGCCGTACACGGCCTCGCTCCGAAATACCTGCACCATTTCCCGCCGCCACCAGGCGCCGGTGCCTGCCGGTCGTGCGGCCAGCCGGTCCGCCGCCGCCTCCAGCACCGCGGACGGGCCCAGCGTCGTCGCCGTTCGGGTCCCGGGCCCGCCCAGCAGGGGCGCGGCTATGAAGCCGCCGACCAGGACCACACTGACGGCCGCGGCCGTGAGCGCCACCCTGGACCAGGCAGGCAGGCGGTGTCGCCGGCCGTCACCCAGCATCCGCGCGCGGACCGCCATCGCCCTGGCCTGGTCGGCGGGTGGCGCGTCCGGCATCACCTCGTCGATGAGCTGGAACTCCTTCATCACACCTCAACTCCCAACGCGTCACGCAGTTTGGCCCTGGCCCGGCTCAGCCGGGAGGCGACGGTGCCGCAGGCGACGCCGAGCGCCGCGGCCACCTCCTCGTAGGTCAGCTCGCCGTACGCGACGAGCAGCACCACATCGCGTTCACCGCGCGACAACCCGGCCAGCGCGGCCGAGAGCCTCTGAACGGTCACCCCGGCGGCGACCCGATCCACCACGCGCTGGTCATGGCCGTCGTCGGCGGCGGGCGAGGCGGATCTGGCCAGTGCCCGATAGCGCCGGAGCTCGGCCCGCCGGTGCCTGCCGATGAGGTGGGTGGCGATGCCGTACAGCCAGGCTCTGATGGTGCCCTTGGCGGCGTCGAAACTGCCGCGCCGGCGGAATGCGATGAGGAAGGTCTCAGCGGCGAGGTCCTCGGCGATGTCGATGTCGAGGCGGCGGCCGACGTAGCGGCGTATCTCCTCGTAGTGAGCATCGAAGACGGTGGCGAACCGCTCAGGATCGGCGATCGCTCCGTCCAGGGACATGGTCATGCAAGTCTCTCTTGCCGGGAAACATGGACAACAGTGATTGCCCGCTCCGAGCCGACCCTTCCACCAGCATTGGCGGCCCGGGGCCGTCGGAACGGGCCGATGCCGGCGTGAAACACCCGCCGCCGAACTGAGGGGAGAGAGCCTGTGAGCAAGGTCGATCGCATGTTGGCGGCCATCGACCCCGCTCCCAGCGCGCCACCACAGGGGCGTGGCGCTCAGGAGCTGATGGCGGAGATCGTGGCGACGCCCGTCAGGATCCGCAGGAGGCGGCGCCGCTCGCCCCCAGCGGCGCGCCGGCGTTCCAGCGGTCGGGGTGACGAGTTGATCGTCACGGTCGTCGACTTGTACGCCGACCCCGAGCGCTAGCGCGCCGAGTTCCAGGCACGCGGACTGGACATCGACCTTTCCTTCACCCCTGGCTCACCCAGCATGGTCGGGCAGCTCGTCTACTCGGATTCTCACGGTGGGTGGGCTGCGTGCGGTGCTGGCGGGGCGACTGCGGCCCGCGGTGATGGAGGTTCCCATGGAGGCGTGCCCGGGCTGCTCGCGGGCATCGGTCGCCACCGTCGCTCACCGGCGCACGGACTTCCGGCCGAAGCGTCAGCCGTCCCGCGCCCACGGTCGTAGCTTCTCCGGATTGCGCACCACCCAGATCCGGGTGACGCGGCCGTCTGCGACCTCGAACGAGGCGACGGCTATGACGACGCCCGCATACTGGGCCACCAAGCCCGGCACACCGTTGACCGACCGCACCAGGAGTTCGAGCCCCGGAGCCTTGTCGGCGATGGCGACCATGTACTGGGCGATGCGCGCGGCGCCTTCGATCGGGCGCAGGGCGGCGCCGACGATGCCGCCGCCGTCGGCGGTCATCACGGCGGCCGGGTCGAGGAGGTCGACGAGGGCCGCGATGTCCTTCGTCTCCCATGCCTCTTTGACCTGCCGAACCGCGTCGGCCCGCTCGACTGCCGTCATAGGAGCGCGCGCGACGCCTGCCCTCCGCCGGGCGGAGGCCGCCAGTTGCTTGCAGGCCGCAGGGGTCCGGCCGAGAACGCCGGCGATCTCGGCGAAGGGATAGCGGAAGACGTCGTGCAGGACGAACGCCACCCGCTCGGCGGGCGTCATCGACTCCAGGACGACGAGGAAGGCCATGGTCACCGATTCGTCCAGGACCAGTTGGTCGGCGGGGTCGGCGCCATGGCCGTGGGCCCACTCGGCGCGGTCGGGCAGCGGCTCGGGCAGCCATGCGCCGACGTAGCGTTCACGCCGGGCCCGCGCCGAGCCGAGCACGTCCAGGCAGATGCGGCCGGTCACCGTCGTCAGCCAGGCGCCAGGGGACACGATCTCCTCCTGGCGGCCTCGGGGCAGCGCGTACCAGCGCGCGTAC
Organism: Nonomuraea sp. NPDC051298; assembly: GCF_055586305.1. Lineage (NCBI taxonomy): Bacteria > Bacillati > Actinomycetota > Actinomycetes > Streptosporangiales > Streptosporangiaceae > Nonomuraea > Nonomuraea sp. NPDC051298. The sequence goes on along the minus strand of NZ_JBVJIM010000009.1, from coordinate 339,009 downwards.
GCCTCCTGTACAGCGTCCTCGGCCTCGGCCAGCGAACCGAGCAGCCGGTAGGCGACATTGAGCAATTGGCGCCGCTCGCCGGCTATCTCATCGGTGCGTGTTCCGGCCATCCCCATGCTCCCGACCGCCTCCTCGCCTTACCTTCCGCAGGGCCGTGTCGTCGGACTGGTAAGACCCTGTCGATCTACTGCCCCCGGGCGGAAAAGGGGACCGTGGCATGGCCACCCAGGCGACGGCACAGCGCCGCTTCTCGTTTCTGCGGATCGCGATCGCCCTGCAGACCCTGACCATCTTCCTTCAAGCGGTCTCCGCCGGACTGCTGCTGACCTCGTCCTACGGAGAGACGCTACACAGTGCTGGCGCCCGTGTGATGTTCGGGGCGTCGGTGCTGTACGTGCTCGCGGCGGTGCTGGCATGGAAGCCGGGCGGCGGCTCGCCCCGGCCCGTCTGGCAGGCGGTCGGCTTCCTCGTCCTCGCCTCGGTCCAGGTCGCGCTCGGCATCGCGCACGTACCGTCGGTCCACCTCCCCCTGGGCGTCCTGATGTTCGGGCTGAGCGTTCTCGCCCTGGCGCGGCGCTGAAGCCCGGTACGCCGCTACCGCACCGGTCGCCGGCCCATGAGGAGCGTGGAGATCCGCAGGCCCCTATTGTTGGATTCCGGTCGAACACTAAGGGAGTTGGGCATGCGTATCGTTCGGATTGACCGCTTCGGCGGCCCCGAGGTCTTGACACTGGCGGAGGCGCCCGCACCTCGCCCCCGAGACGGTGAGGTGCTGGTGCGCGTCATTGCCTCCGCCATCAACCCCGTGGACGACAAGACCCGCGAAGGGGCCATCGGAGAGGGCGCCCCACCTCTGCCGATGACCTTGGGCTGGGAGTTGGCCGGGATCGTCGTGGACGGCGGCACCAGCGGACTGCCGGTCGGTGAACGGGTCTTCGGGATGTCCCACCAGCTTGACACCGGTCGAGGAACCTGGGCCGACCTCGTGACCATGCCGGCCGACACCCTCGCCGTCGCCCCCTCGACGGTCAGCCTGGTGGAGGCGGCGACGCTGCCACTGCCCGGCCTCACCGCCGCCCAGACGCTGGACTGGCTGGACCTCCGCCCAGGAGAACGGCTGCTGGTGGCGGGGGCGGCCGGTGCGGTGGGCGGGCTGGCGGTGCAGCTTGCCCGCGCGCGTGGGGCGCGGGTCGACGCGCTGGTGTCCAGGCCGGCTCAGGTCGAGGTGGTTCGCGACCTCGGGGCGGAGTGGGCCACGACCGACAGCGCGGCGCTGCCCGCAGCCGCCTACGACGCCGTCTTCGACACCTTCGGCGCCTTCGTCACCGACGCCGTCGTCGACAAGGGCCGTTACGCCTCCATCGCGACCCAGGCCGGACCGGTGCCGGACCTGTCACACCGCGCGGTTCGGACCACGGTCAACCAGGTACGCGAGCACGGCGCGGGTCTCGCCGAGCTGGCCGGGATCGTGGACGCGGACCACGTGAAGGCACGCGTCGACTCCGAGTACAGCTTGCGCGAGGTGCGAGCGGCACATGAGCGCTTCCGCCGCGGCCAGTTGACGGGGAAGGTCGCCCTCGTGTTCTGACACCGCGGGTACGCGCTGCTTCGGAACCGGATCACCGGTTGCCGGGCCTTCACTTCGGAACGCCCGGCGTGGCCGGTTGCCGGTTGCCGGGCGTTCCGGGTGGTGGATGGTGCTCGGCGATCAGTCGCAGTGCGACCAGCCGCTCTGCCAGGAGATGGCCGTACGGCCGGGGGTGCCGTACGAGCCGCCCCAGTCGACGCACTCGTCCGGGGCCGTCACGTAACGCGGCCCGGCGTAGAACTTGAAGTTGCCGCTGTCGCTCTGCACGGTGCCGCCGGCGGACCACTTCCTGATGTTGGCGTTGACCCAGGTGGTGTTGCCCGCATAACCGGTGTTCTTCCAGGTGACCACGCAGTTCTTGCTGCCGTTGTAGAGCAGGTAGATGGTGGCGTACGTCTTGCCGTCCCTGCTGAGCTTGTGCGAGTCGATCTGGTGGTAACCGCTGCCGCAGGCCGCGCTCGGCGTGGAGGCCGCCATGGCGGGGCTGCTCGTGACCACCGATCCGGCCAGCGTCGCCGCAGTGGCGAGTGACAGTACCGTTTTTTGCTTCAGTCTCGGCATTTTAATTCATCCCAATCGTAATGTAAGGGATGAGAATATCTCAAACGGTTTAAACGTGATTATGTACAACTGCTGAAGCTGTGGCGTCAGGCAGGTGACGCCGGTTCGGATATCCGCTCGGCGCATTGTTTCCGTGATTGATCGGGCGTTCGTGTTCGCCGGAGCGGTGTGCTCGACGACGGGTCCGGTAATGTCGTGCGGTGCTCACTGGCTCGCGGGACACGGTGCTCATCGTCATTCGCGGCAACTCGGGGTCGGGCAAATCCACCGTCGCGCGGACCGTACGCGACATCTACCGGAACCGGGGCATGGCCGTGATCGGTCAGGACGTCGTACGCCGAGACATCCTGCGAGAACCGGACCGGCCGGGCGGCGTGAACATCGGGCTGCTCGACCTGATGTGCCGCCACGCCCTGGACCAGGGATACCACGTGATCCTGGAGGGCATCCTCACCCGCAGCCGCTACGGCGACATGCTGCGGGCGCTGTCGCGCGACCATCGCGGCACCAGTCGCGGCTACTACCTGGACGTGCCCTGGGAAGAGACCCTTCGCAGACACCGGACGCGGCCCCAGTGCGATCAGTTCGGTCCTGACGAGATGCGGGAGTGGTGGCTGGACCGGGACATCCTGCCCGACGGCACGGAGACGATCATCGGTGAGGACAGCGCGGCGGAGGAGACCGCCCGGCGGATCCTCCGTGACGCCCGCCTGCAGGTCGGTGAGGCGAGCCACCTCTGAGCGGCGGGCGGGGCACGGGCCCGTCTCCTGACGTTTCGTCATGAGGCGATGTCACGCGCCGGCGGCCGATTTCGTCAGTAAAGGAGAAGCGGTTCCACCTGTACGCCAACATCGACCCAGGGAGGACCTTCCGTGAAGCCCTTACGTGCGACCCTAGCCCTCACCGGCAGCGCGGCAGTGACGCTGGCCCTGCTCGCCACGCCCGCCTGGGCGGGCACCAGCAGGGTGACCAAGAGCGGCCACGGCTGCAAAGTGACCGCCAGCGTGAGCTGGAACACCAGCACCAACCGCTACACCTATTCCGGCAAGGCCGGGTGCAGCTCCCGGCGCAGCATGAAGCTGTGGTGCTTCCCGGTGCACCGTCACAGTTTCAGTTGGCACTCTCATACCGGCGACATCATCCAGAACGGTCCGCGGTCCGCGACCAGTCTGAGCGTGGGGCCGGCCACGAAGCGCGGCACGAACGGTGACCGTTACAAGATCAATTGCAAGCTGGAAGTGCCGCAGGGGCGGGTCGTGGTCGAGACCGGCCAGTTCAACCTGTAGGCGTTCGACCGGCTACGACGCCGGGCTCCCCGCGGGCGCGCACCGGCCGTCCGGCCTGGTGTGCGCCCGCCCGGCCGAGGCCGTGGGGCCTCTGGCGGCCGGGGACGTCCCGAACCCCTGGGCCTCCCGCCGGGGAGACGCCCGGTGCGGTGGTTCAGCAGTGGTCGACCCGCTGGTACGAAGCGCCGGGGGTGGAGATGCTCTTCGTCGTCTTGCCCGGCGCCAGCTCGACGCAGTTGCCGTCGGTCCCGTTGTTCCAGATGACCTTGACGTCGTAGGTCCGGGCGCAACTGCTCTTGACCTTGACCCAGGGGTAGATGAGGCGCTCCTTGCCGCTGTCGATCTTCTTGACGCAGCGTGCCGCTGCTGCCGTCTCCACAGGAGTCGCGCTCGCGGCACCCGATGCGGCGACGAGCAGGATCGCGGCGCCGGCGGCCACGGTCCACGCCCTGAGCCCGGCTCTCATGTTCATGAAACCTCTTGGTGGTAGATCGGTCGCGTCGCCGCCGAACGTAGCAAGCAGCCGCTATAGGACCGCTACAAAGAGGCCATAGGGGCCTGCCCCCGGCTGTGGCCGGGACCGGCACCGCTGGGGCCGGACGGCGGTGCGCGCGGTCAACGGGGTTCTGCCGCCCGGCGACCGTACGCTGTCGGTGGTCTTCAATCCGCGCGGCTTCCCGTTCATCGGCGCGCTCGACCGGGTCCACGTCGAGCTGGACGACCACCCGGAAACCCTGCACGAAACCTTCGAGACCGGCTTGGGCAGCTTTGGTCCGGGCTCAGTGGGCGCGTTCCCAGCGTCGCTCGCCGTCCTCCCAGTGGTCGGTCGGGTGCAGGCCGGCCGCGGTGGCGACGGCCGCCGAGGCGGTGTGGGACGGGTGGATGTGGGCGACGACCGTGTCGACCTCCTGTCCCATGAGGTGTTCGACCAGGGCCGTGGCGGCCGAGGTGGCCAGGCCCCGGCCCTGCCACGGCGTGCCGACCACCCACGCGACCTCGGCGCGGCGGCCGTCGATCGTGGCCTGGACGTAGCCGGCCAGCCGCTCGTCCTCGCGGGCCCAGATCACCCAGTTGCGCCAGCCGGGCGGGCCCGAGGTCAGCCGTTCGTAGCGGGTACGCAGCTCCGCCACGGTGAGCGGGGCGCCGCCGATGAACTCGTGCAGCGCCGGGTCGGCGAGCACCTCGGCCATCTCGCCCGCGTGCTCGGGACGCAGGGGGAGCAGGACGAGGAGGGGTGTCTCGATGGTGTCCACCTCGACACGATAGGCGGGCCCGACCGGTACGGCGCGGACGGGCCTCCCCTCCGCGGTCAGTCGTCGATCAGTGCGTCGAGCAGGCCCCTGACGCCGACCCTGTCCAGGAGCGAGGTGGTGCCGGTGGCGACCGCGGAGGCGGGCCGGCTCGTGGCGAAGTTCGCGCAGAGCGTGCTGTCGCCGACGACCGCCTCGAGCAGACTCTGTACGCCGAGCGACTCCAGCAGCGTGGTGGGGCTCTGGGCCGGCCTGGGCAGCCCGGTCTCCGGGTCGCAGACGAGGGGCCGGGTGGCGATGAGCGCTTCGAGGTAACGCGTGACGGGCGAGGGGTCGACGGACAGCAGCGGGGGCAGCTCCGTGTCCGGGGCGGCCGAGCGGCGGGCGCAGTCGACCGCCTGGTTGACCAGGGTTTCGAGCAGGTCATGGGCGGGGGTCGGCGTGTCCCAGGGTTCGTACGCGGAGGTCGGGACGGGCATCCTGGGTGGTCCGTACGGGCCCATGCCGGCCGGCGGCGGCAGGTACGGGATCGGCAGGGACGGGGAGAGGGCCGGGCCCGGGTAGTGCGCCGAGTCGGAGTCGTCGTACAAGGGCAGGGGCGGGGAGAAGAAGCCGTGCAGCGGGGTGTCGTCGACGACCGACTCCATGAGGCTGCGGATCTCGTCGGCCGTGATGGTGCCGGTCAGCGGTGGGTATGGCGCGACGTTGATGCTGATGTCGTCGCGGTTGCTGCATTGCGCCGCGACGGTCGCGTCCTCCGCGCTCGCCGGCGCGGCGGCGGCCAGCAGGACGGCGGAGGTCGCGGTGAATGCGGCAATGGCCTGCCTGTACATGATGCTCCCGTTGAGTGAAGATCTACTCTCGTTGCGATCATTACCCTTAGTGGTGGTTCGAGTACGTAATAGTTGGATCTAGCCCTCTTTACCGCCCGCCGGGAGCGAGGAAGGGTCGAGGCATGCGCTTACTCCTGACCCTCCTGCTCGCCGCCCTGGCACTGGTCACGGCCTGCGGCGACGATCAGCCGGCGAACCCGGCGCTGCGTGCCGAACTGCTCCGGATGTTCAAGGAGGACCAGGAGGTCAGGACGCTCGGCGCGGCCGAGGAGGACTGGAGCCGGGTGGAACGGGCCAACACCGAGCGCATGCGCCAGATACTCGACCGGCACGGCTGGCCCGGGTACGCCCTGGTCGGCGAGGACGGCGCGCACGCCGCCTGGCTGCTCGTCCAGCACGCCGACCGCGACCTCGACCTGCAGCGGCGCGGCCTGGACCTGATGCGGCGGGCTGTTGAGGAGGGCGACGCCGACCCCTCCGACCTGGCCTACCTCGTGGACCGGGTACGCGTGGCGGAGGGCAGGCCGCAGGTGTACGGCACGCAGTGGGAGACCGATCCGCAGGGCGCCTGGCGGCCCCGTACGCCCATCGAGGACGAGGCCAGGGTGGACGAACGCCGCGCCGACTCCGGGCTCAAGCCGCTGCGGGAGTACATCGAGGAGCTCCGCTCGGCCCAGTGAGACCCGGTCGCCCGGGATATGTTCAAGCACTGTTACAGTGCCTATATAAGCACTGTTGTATTGCTTCGACAATCCTTGGAGAAGTCCTATGCTGCATCCCCCGATCGAACCGTACGACCACGGCCTGCTCGACACCGGTGACGGCAACCTCGTCTACTGGGAGGTCTGCGGCAACCCGGAGGGCAAGCCGGCGCTCGTCGTCCACGGCGGGCCCGGGTCGGGGTGTTCGGTCAACTCGCGCCGCATGTTCGACCCGGAGCGGTTCCGCATTGTCCTGTTCGACCAGCGCAACTGCGGGCGCAGCCGTCCGCACGCCGCCGACCCCGCCACCGACCTGACCAACAACACCACCCCCCACCTGATCGCCGACATGGAACTGCTGCGCGAGCACCTCGGCATCGACAAGTGGCTGCTGTACGGCGGGTCGTGGGGCGCGACGCTGATCCTGGCCTACGCCGAGACCCATCCCGAGCGGGTCTCGGAGATCGTCATGCCGGCCGTCACGATGACGCGCCGCAGCGAGATCGAGTGGCTCTACCGCGGCGCCGGCCGCTTCTTCCCCGAGGAGCAGGAACGGTTCCGGCGGGGCGTGCCCGAGACGGACCGCGACGGCGACCTGTTCGCGCTGCTGGCGGCGTACGCGCGACTGCTGGCCGACCCCGACGAGAAGGTCCGCGAGCGGGCCGCCCAGGAGTGGGTCACCTGGGAGGACGCGGTGATCTCCCTGGAGCCGAACGGCAAGCCCAACGCCTACAGCGACCGCCCCTCCGAGGCCGTGATGGCGCTGACGCGGATCTGCTCCCACTACTTCTCCAACGCCGCCTGGCTGGAGGAGGGCGCGCTGCTGCGCGACGCGCACCGGCTGGCCGGCATCCCCGGGGTGCTCGTCCACGGCCGCCTCGACATGGGCGGCCCGCTCCAGACGGCCTGGGAACTGGCCCAGGTCTGGCCGGACGCCGAACTCGTCGTCGTGGAGGACTCTGGACACACCGGCAGCGGGGCGTTCAGCCAGGCGCTCTTCTCCGCCATCGACCGCTTCACCCCCAGGTGAGGGTGAACCCGCGGCTCGCGATCATCTGGGGATTTGGACGGTGCCCCTGGCGACCATCGCCTCGCCGTCGGTCGATTCCGTACGGGTGAGCCGCGGGTTCGAAAGGCCGGCAGGCAGACAGGGCGCGGCGAGGCGCCGCCGACGGCATCGCCACGCCTTGTCAGCTCGCTGACCTGCCGTAACAGTACTTCTCGGGTTGTTCGGACACCACCTATTTAATCCTCGCGCCATCCAGCGTTCGCGTCGGGCGCGGTGCGCGGCGGCAGGGGTCCGGCCGACGCCGGGCCGTGGCCCGCCCTTCTTACCTACACGCCTTGTACGGCTTGTCGTGCAGCGAGTAGTCCGCCGGCTTCTTGATGGAGTTGAACTTCAGCGTCTTCGACCTGGCGCAGTAGCTCGCCGGGGAGGTCTCGTACTCCACGTGGAAGACGGGCTTGCCCGCCTTGACGAAGACCGACAAGGACTCGCACTCCTCGTACTGGAAGCACTCCTCGTTCACCGCGTAGTCGAAGCTCGACACCAGTTGCCTGGCCTGGCTGAGGTCGTTCTTCAGCGCCACCGACAGGCCCTTGGCGTGGGCCAGGTCGGCCAGCGCCCGGTTGTAGACGAGCTGGGTGGCGGGGGCGATGTTCCAGCCGGTGACGGACCTGCCCTCCTCGTGGGCGTTCACCACGTCGAACTCGACGCCGTCGAACCCGGCCTGGACGCACTTGTCGACGCGGGCCGCCATCATCTTCAGCAGGAAGTCGCGCTGGCCCTTGTCGTTGTTCAGGTTGGCCCAGCGCTCGTTGGGGAACTCCGCGCTGAAGGGCTTGCCCAGCAGCGAGTTGCCGTTCTTCTTGTGCCAGTCGACGAACTGCTGGTAGTCGGGGCGGAACTCCTCGATCGAGCCGGCGTCGATGTAGCAGATCGCCTTGGCGCCCCGGGCATGGATGGCCTTGACGGCGGCCGTGTTGAGCGTCCTGTTGTTGCCGGAGACCTCTTCGGCGGCGTACAGGTCTATGTCGAAGACGCTCGGTCGCACGCAGGCGCCGCCGCTCTGCGGGACCTCACAGATGTTGACGTTCACGCCGCCGGTCGAGGCGTACGCCTTGTTGCCCTCGAGCTGGTACTGCCAGCGGCTCTCCACCGGCGGGCGCCAGAGCTGGGCCGATGCCGCGGCCTGCGACGGGGCTGCCATGGCGGCCGTCGCGACCGGTAACAGGGCCGCGACCAGGGCGATCCGGGTCGAGAGCGTTCGGAGCTGTACCGACATGCTCACCTTCTGTTCTGTGTGGCGGAATGCGATTTCGCGAAAAAGAAGGCGGACGCCTCTCAGAAGGAGGCTTCCGATCTTGGGGTCGAGAATCGCACAGGCGGCCAGAGCCCCACCACCCGGTCCACCGAACATTCATCTTCCGCCCCCGCACCTCCCCGTCCCGCGGACCGCCTCCGACGATCAAGGGCGACGCCGATCGTCGAAACGGGTGTCGGTGCCGCGCCCTGCGTCGGCCACGGACAGCGAGCCGTCGGGGTGGAGGGTGAGGGTGCAGCGTCCGGCGCCGGTGCTCGCCGCCTCGTCGGCAGGATAGGCGAGGACTTCGAGGACCAGGTGCCGGACGCCGCCGGGCGCGAACACGGCCGGGCTCTCCCGGATGAGGGAGAGGTGACCGAGGTCGACGCCGGCCGCCCAGTCATGGGTGGTGTTCTGCCACGCCGTGCTCACCGCACCACCCTACGGGCCGCCGTTCAGACCGGCGGAACGAGGGCGAAGTAGCGGTCGAGCAGGGCCGGGTCGCCGCGTACGCCGAGGGCGTCGGCCGGGATCCGGTGCCAGAGGAACAACGCCAGGTCCGACGCCGTCCCGGCCGCCTCCACCTCCGGACCCCCGCCGGAGTCGCCGAGCCGCACCCGCCCGCCCTCGAAGCACACCACCCAGTCGCCCGGCCCGTCGGTACGGACGAAGCGGAACCGCTCGCCCGCCCCCTCCGGCGCGTCCGTCCAGGTGCGCCGCGCGGGCGCCATGACCTCGAAGGTGTGCGTGATCGCGTCCGCCGCCACCTCCTCGGAGATCGGCCGGGGAGCGCCGAGGGCGTTCTCGGCGTCCCAGCGGTGCACGGCCGCCTCGATCGTCTGCACCCGCAGCCAGAACCCGACCGTCTGCTCGCCCGACCAGGTCCACGCGGGTTCGTCGGGCGCGTGCGCACGGAACCGGGCCGCGAGCTGCTCTGCCCCTGCGGCGAACCAGTCGAGCAGCGTGGACGGGATCGGCCCCATGGTCGGCGCCGAGTCCGGTGCGGGCCAGCCCGAGGTGTCGGCGGGCAACTCGGCACGGGCGAGACCGCCGATCTCGGGCGGCCCGTCGAGGCGGTCTCTGATGATGGAGTTCACGCCCCGGTGCACCCCGCCCAGGTGGAGCACGAGGTCGGACATCGACCAGCCCGGACAGGACGGCACGGCGGGCGCGTCGCCCGCCTCGGCCGCCCGCCGGGCGGCGGCGTGGAAGGCGTGTGCTTCCCGCTGGAAACGTGCGGCAGGTTCCATGGTCCTCACTGTGCCCCGGCCCGCAGGCCGGCCTCCACCCGATTTCCCGCGCGGCGCACGACGACCAGGTACGCGACACCCGCCACGGCCAGTGCCACCCCCACCAGCGCCGCGCTCACCCACACCGGCGAGCGGAACCCGAGCCCGGCCCCGATGGCCACCCCGCCCAGCCAGGGCCCGAGGGCCGCGCCCACGTTGAACGCCGCCGTGGCGAAGCCGCCGGCCAGCGTGGGGGCGCCGGTGGCCGCGTACAGGACCTGTGAGATCAGCGTGGACCCGACGGCGAACGACAGCGTCCCCTGGACGAAGACCAGGACGACGGCCGCCGCCGGAGCCCCGGCCGCCGTGGCGAGCACCGCCCAGCCGCCCGCCAGCGCCAGCCCGCCGATCACCAGGAGCGGTACGGGACGCGCGTCCGCGATCCGCCCGCTGATCGTCACCCCGGCGAACGAGCCCAGCCCGAACAGCGCCAGCAGGGCGGGCATCCACCCGGACCCGATGCCGGTGACCTCGGTGAGCAGCGGCGCGAGGTAGGTGAAGGTGCAGAACGTGGCCCCGTTCACCAGCGCCCCCAGCAGCAGGAGCACCAGCAGCCGCAGACGGCGCAACGCCCGCAGCTCGCCGCGCGCCGTTCCCCCGGCAGGCGCTGTGCCCCCAGAAGTGTCCCCGGCAGGTGCCGCGTTCTCGGCATGGGACGGGCCTGGCACGGACTTCAGCACCGCGACGATGGCCGGCACCAGCGCCAGGGCCACCGCCCAGAACGCCGAGCGCCACCCCCACAGCTCACCGAGCAGCGCCCCTCCGGGCACGCCCGCGACGCACGCGACGGTGACCCCGCCGAGCAGGACGGAGGTGGCGCGCGCCTTGGCGTCGCGCGGGGCCAGGGCGATCGCCGTGGTCAGGGCCACGGCCAGGAACCCGGCGTTGGCCAGCGCCGCCACGACCCGCGTCACGAGCAGCACCTCGTAGCTGGTCGTGACCGCGCCGACCACGTGGACGACCAGGAAGACGCACAGGAACGCCAGCAGGGCGAACCGTCTGGACAGGCGCAGGCTCAGCACCGCCATCAGCGGTGCCCCCACCACCATCCCGACGGCGAACGCCGAGGTCAGCAGCCCTGCGGCGGGAATGGACACGCCGAGGTCCCCGGCGATGCCGGACACGAGCCCGGCCAGCATGAACTCGGACGTCCCTTGGGCGAAGACCGCCAGTCCGAGCAGGTAAACAGCGAAAGGCATGAGAAGCTCCGCGACCACGTGGTGGATCGGCTCAGTAAGGCGTGGCAGGACCGGGACGCGGTCCTGCCACGGCGGACGGCCTGGCGGGCGCGGCGACGTCGGCGCACGCCGGACGACGGCGGACGACGGAGGACGGCCCGGTCCAGGCACGGACACGGCTGGTGACACGGCTGGTGACACGGTCTGTGACGCGGCCGAGACGACGGCCGGTGTCACCGGCTGGCGTGCGCGGTGGTCCGGAGGGCGCGAAGGCGCGCGAAGCCGAGGCGCTCAAGGCGCGGGAGGCGTTCGCGCGGGCGCGGAAGTCATGGCTTCCGGGCAGCTCGTGGCGGTGATGAGCCACGCCCCGGGGTCGCGGCGGCGCGCTCTCACCTCGTGGGGCGGAGCGGGCGGCACGGGACAGCCACCGGACGACCGGTGGCTAGAGTCTTGACGCCTCGGGGCTGGACATACCCGGCAACGTAGCAACCCCGCCCGCGTCGCGTCCAATCGATTTCCGCGACCGGCGCCGGGCGCGCCGGTGCGGCGGCGGCCGGCCTGGGCAGGGGCCTGGCAGCGGCCCTCTACGCGCTGAGGGGCCGGGAAGGTGAGGAGAGGCAGATGGACGCCCGCCCGCAAGTCGTGATCTTCGACGTGAACGAGACGCTGACCGACATGGAGCCGCTGCGGGCCAGGTTCGAGGAGGTGGGGCTGTCCGGCGAGCAGATGACGACCTGGTTCGCGAGCGTGCTGCGCGACGGCTTCGCGCTCACGGTGTCCGGCGGTTTCGCGGAGTTCGCGCTGATCGCCGCCGACGTCCTCAGAGGGCTGCGGCTGGACGACGCGGCGGTCGCGTACGTGCTGAGCGGGTTCGCGGGGCTCGGGGTGCATTCCGACGTGCCGGAGGGGATGCGGGCGTTGCGCGCCGCCGGGATCAGGCTGTTCACCATGACGAACGGCGCCGCCGCCATGACCCGGGGCATCCTGGACCGCGAGGGCCTGCTCGACCTGGTGGAGGCCACCCTCGACGTCAGCGGCCCCCGCGCGTGGAAGCCCGCCAGGGCGGCCTACGAGTACGCCGTCGGCCAGGCGGGAGTGAGCCCCGGCGCGGCGGCCCTGGTCGCCGTGCACCCGTGGGACGTCGACGGCGCCCAGCGGGCCGGGCTGACGGGGGCGTACCTGGACCGGGACGGCGGGGCGTACCCGAGCGTGATGAGCGCGCCGCACGTCTCGGCCCCCGACCTGCGGGCCCTGGCGGCCCTGTGGGCGTGACCTGCCACGGGGTCACGGGAGCAGCGACGCGGCCCCGTCCAGGAAGTCCAGCACCAGCGGGCTCGCGACCTGCCTGAACTCCTTGAAGTACGCGTGCCGCGCCCCCTCGATCCACCGCAGCGAGGCCCCGGGGACGCGCCCGGCCAGCAGCGGCGCGTTGGCCGCCGGGTTGAACACGTCGTCGGTGCCGTGCACGACCAGCGTGGGCGCCTCGATGGCGGGCAGCGCGTCCCAGGCGTCGTGCCCCGCGCTGGCGGCCAGATGGCGGCGGCGGGCGTGGGCCGGCATGCCCCTGGACCCGATCGTGTGGTACGGCCCCGGATGCTCGGCCAGCCAGGCGGGCGTGTACATCAGCTCCAGCAGCGCCCGCCGCGCGGCGGCCCGGTCGGGCTGGACCAGCGATCTGCGTACGTCGTTGTCCCGCTCGACCCCGTGGGCCCCGCCCGGCGAGGTGCAGCCGAGCACCAGCGCCCCCACCCGCGACGGATGGTCGGCCGCCAGCCACTGGGCCACCCGCCCGCCCATCGAGGTGCCGTACACGTGCGCCCGCGCCACGCCGGCGTCGTCGAGCACGGCCAGCACGTCGGCGGCGAACCCGCGGGTCGTGTACGGCACGTCGGGCTTGTCGCTGTCGCCCGTGCCGCGCCAGTCGAAGGTGATGGTCAGGTGGGAGCCGTCGAAGTCGCCGCGTACGGTGTCCCACCAGTGGTGGTCGTTGGCCTGGCCCTGGAGCAGCACGAGGGGGAGCCCTTCGCCGCGGACCTGGTAGGACAGCTTCACGCCGTCGGGGCTGGTTGCGTATGGCACGCCTCCGATGGTGCCGTATGGCGGAAGGCGGCGAAAATCCTCCGGCCTGGCGTCCGGCGCCCGCCTGAGGGTTCGGGAAAATAACCGGTGCGGGAGGGGAATGCACGCCGGGCCGGTGTGGTTACATAGACCGTGGCCGGTGTGTCCAGTGTCCCCGGGCCTCACCTATTGCCTTCGCGGACTACCGTTCGGCTGGAGCCGCGTTGTGCCTTTCGCCGAGAGGCGACCTGCACACCGGTACGCACTCGTCGGGCGCCCGCCCTCCCCGGAGGGCGGGCGCTCACGTGTGTTCAGGTCTTGGCCCAGTAGGGGTCCGTGACGCCCCCTGGCGAGGCCAGCGTCGCCGCGTCGACCTCGGTCAGCCGGGCCCCCGCCTGGTAAGCGCTGTCCAGGAACTCCAGCACGGCCCCCACCGGGTCGTCCATGACGCGTACGTCGTCGTAGCGCAGGATGGCCAGGTGGCTGCCCCTGGCCGCGATCCACTCGGCCTGCGCGGGGCGCAGCGGCTCGCGTTCCATCCCGTGCGGCTCCGGCGCGGTGTAGGAGTAGAACGCCGGCCAGGGCCGCTCCTTGTCCCCGAACCAGAAGCCCGAGCTGATGACCTCCCAGCTATACGCCTCCCTGGTGACCGGGTCGGCGTCGGGCGAGACCTTGACCACCCGTCCGGTGAACCGGGTGACCGCGATGTCGAAGGTGTGCCAGAAGTGGTGCACCGGGCTGGTCTTGCCGGCGAAGTCGGCCGCGAAGCGGTCCAGGAGCTGCACCACCTGCGACAGGATCCGCCAGTAGCGGTTGATCAGTATCGGGTCGTAGCGCGCGTGCAGCGTGTCCTCGGCGAACGGCGTGTCGTCGCTCAGGTCGAACGGCACGGCCCAGATCTCCGGCCGGATCCCCAGCCCGGCCAGGGTCTCGAAGAGCCGGTCGTAGAACGCGGCCACCGACCTGCCGATCAGGCTGAACTCCGCGCTGCGGCCGTCGAAGACGTCCACGACCAGGCGGTGGCGTACGAGGTCGAAGTCGATGCTGAACAGCGGCTGCTCGCCCAGCCCGCCCATCGGCCGGGTGGTGAGCCCGCGCCCGGTCGGGTGGAACGGCACCTGCCACCAGTGGTTGCGCCGGTTGCTCGCAGCCAGCCGGATCTTGCCGACGATCTGCGCGAATCTGTGAAAGGTCTCCTTCGCCTCCGTCCACTCGGCCAGCGGCATGGCCGGGAACAGCTCCATGACGGTCCCCCTCCGACGTAGCGCGTTTTCCCGACAATCGTAACTACTCTGAGTATTCGACCAGCTCCCAGGGGTCATGGGCCGAGAAGACCGCCACTCCGTGGTCGTGCGCGAGCGAGCGCAGGGTCTCCTGGCTCGACACTCGGCGCGCGGGATCGAGCTGGGCGTCGAGCTGCACGACGTCCATCAGCGGGTGGGAGACCGGCTCGCGCGCCAGCTCGCCGTGGTAGAAGTACGCGTCCCCGGCGTGCAGCAGCCGGCGGTCGCCGTCCCTGACCGCCACCCCTGTGTGCCCCGCGCTGTGCCCGGCGAGCGGCACGAGCAGGAAGTCGTCCTCCGGCAGTCCGGTCAGCGGTCGCACGCCGTCCACGCCGAGCCAGCGGGTGCCCGTGCCCGGGTACGTCACCCAGTCGGGCGAGTGCGCCCAGTGGGTGGGCCGGTAGCGGCGGCTCGGCGCCTGCGCCAGCGCGGCCTCCAGCTCCGCGGCCATCACGTGCACCCGGGCCTGCGGGAAGTCGGGCAGGCCGCCGCTGTGGTCGACGTCGAGGTGGGTGAGCACGACGTGGCGTACGTCGGCGGGGTCGTGCCCGAGCGCCGCCACCTGCCGCACGGCCGTCTCGGCGGGGGAGAGGACCGGCTCCACGAACTCGGTCCACTCGCGGTCGAGGTGTTCGCCCGGCTCGGTCACGTCGGCCAGGCCCAGCCCGGACTCCACCAGGACGAGCCCGGAGCCGGGGGTCTCGACGAGCAGCGCGTGGCACACCGCCCGCTTGGAGGGGCGGCCGTCAAGTGAGTCGATCTCGCGCATCCCGGCGAGGTTGAGGTGGTGAATTCGCATGCGACTACACTGCGACTTGAAGCGCGGTTCAAGTCAAGGAGTCTGGTCGTGGACGGCACGTTGCTCGACATCGGAGAGGTGGCCAGGCGGAGCGGGCTGGCCGCGTCGGCCCTGCGATTCTACGAGCGCAAGGGGCTCATCCAGGCCGAGGGGCGCAACGGGCTGCGCCGGGCGTACCGGCCGGAGACGCTGGAGCGCCTGGCGCTGATCTCCTGCGCCCGCGACGCCGGGTTCAGGCTCTCCGAGATCGCCGACTTCCTGCTCGCCGGCCCGTCCGACACCCGGCTGCGCGAGCACCTCGCCGCCAAGGAGCGCGAGGTGTCGGAGCGGGTCGCGCAGCTCACCCGGTTGCGTGACAGCCTGCGCCACGCGGCGGTGTGCGAGCACGACCCGCTGGTCGAATGTCCGGAGTTCAAACAGGCCGTACGGCGGGTGCCCCAGGGCTGAGGCGCCCCGCCACGGGTGTCAGCCGGAGCTGACGTATTTCCTGGGCCGCAGCGCGTGGGCCCGCAGCGCCGCCAGGGCCGCGAACTGCCCGGAGCGGTCCATTCGCACCGCCAGCTCGTCGCTGAACGCCAGCCCCAGCGCCGTGAGCTGGGCCACCAGGTCGGTCACCGGCCCGGTGACGTCCTCGAGGCTCGTGGCCGGGTGCCAGCCCTCGCCGCCCACCACCTCGGTCACCCGTTCGAGCAGCTTGGCGGGTGACATGAGGGTGCCGTCGGCGAGCAGCATCAGCGCGGCCTCCCTGGCCGACACCTCGAACTCGTGCTCGCCCCTGGCCAGCAGCAGCCTGGTGACCGCCGACCACATGGCCGACTTCGACTTCAGCAGCCGCAGCCCGTAGTCGGTGATGGTCAGTCTGGCCCCGTCGCGGCGGATCGCGCCCAGCTCACGCTCGGCCAGGTCGCGCAGCCGCGCCGCCTCGGGGGAGGGCGCCAGCCGCAGCGGCAGGGACTCGCCCGAGGCGGCCACGGACAGCAGCCGGTGCAGGGCGGGCAGCGGCTGCGGGGACACGGGAGCGTGCAGGCGCACCTCGAACGGCTGGGCCAGCTCCCGCCGGGCCGGGCCGCGGCCCAGCACCCAGCGGTTGAGCCGTTCGCCGTGCACCCGGTTGAGCCAGGTGTCGCCGCCCAGGTCGGCCCGCGGCTGGGTGAGCCAGCGGCGGGTCAGCTCGGCACGGTCGACGTTCTCGCCGGCCACGATGGCCAGCTCGAGTGCGGCGGAGCAGGCGATGTGCGCGCCCAGCTCCTCCGGCCCCATGATCATGCTCCACTGGAGTTCGGGCACGTCGGGCGGGAGCACGCCCGTGGCCTCCAGTGCCTGCTGATAGGCGTTGGTGCCCGCGTCCTCGCCCTCGCGGGCGTAGGTGCGCAGGATCTGGACGGTCGTCGGCGACACGCACAACGCGGCGTAGCGGTCCATGCCACCGAGCTGGAGCAGTCGTCCCAGCGAACGCGCCAGGCGCTCGTGGTCGCCGCCGGCCTTCTGTGGCCCGACCTTCAGCGGCAGCGTGTACCAGAGGAACTCGCAGACGTCGAGCTGGGTCACCGTTTCCAGCGGCTCCCCACCCGTCAACCATTCGACGGCGGTCCTGGCCTCCTCGGCCAGATCCGGCTGAGATCGCTCCAACTCGGCGAGAAGGGCGGTGACATCCGGTGCGCTCATGCCTCGAAGTTTGCCGTATCGACCCCGGACCTGACGATGACCGAATCCGGTGCGTATTGGGTCTTGCACTGCGACTACCCTAAGAAACCCCTATTGAGCCAACGGTAAAGCGATCATATCCACCGTTTCTCGAAGAGCATGCGGGCCTTCCACTCTGCGTACGGGATCAACTCGCCGGACAGGATCGGGTGCAGCCACCAGAAGTTGATCAGCGCGAGCAGGGCGAACGCGCCGACCACGGCGGCCCCGAGGGTACGCCGCAGCGGCATCGCGCCCGTGGCCGTCGGGGTGGACGGCCCGATCAGCAGCCCCGCGCACAACGTGATGGCCAGCACCATGAACGGCACCATCGGAATGGCGTAGAACAGGAACATCGTACGGTTGTCGGCGATGGCGAAGTAGAACCACGGCAGCCAGCCCATGGCGTAGCTCAGCAGCACGGCCCCGGCCCGCCAGTCGCGCGCGGAGAAGTACCAGGCGATCAGGGCCACCAGCGCGGCCACCGCGCCGAACCAGATGACCGGCGTGCCCACGCCGAGCACGGCCTCCGAGCAGTCCTTGGCGCCGCACACGTTCTGCTTGCCCTCGTAGTAGAAGGCGACCGGGCGCAGCAGCAGCGGCCACGACCAGGGCTCGGACATGTAGGAGTGCGTGGTGTCCAGCCCGCTGTGGAAGGTGAAGACCTGCCACTGGTAGTGCACCCACGACCGCATCGAGTCGAAGAGGAAGAAGAGCGGGTTGCCGGCGGAGGTGGCCTGGTCCCAGTTGCGCCCGTAGCCGCTGGAAGTGGCGAACCAGCCCGCCCAGGTCGCCATGTACGCCACGAACGGCACCGCGCCGAACGCCACGAGCCCCTGCGGCACGTCCTTGCCGAACGCCCCCCGGTAGGGCTGGCGCAGCCCCACGGCGCGGCGGGCGCCGAAGTCCCACAACAGCGACATGGCGGCGAACGCGACCAGGAACGCCAGCCCCGACCACTTGACCGACATCGCGAAGGCCAGGCACACCCCGGCCCCGATCCGCCACCACCTGATGCCCAGCGACGGGCCCTGCGGCGAGATCGGCGAGTCCTCGTACCAGGTGACCAGCTTCGCCCTGGCCTGATCGCGGTCGACCACCAGGCACGCGAACGCGGCCAGCACCCAGAACATCAGGAAGATGTCCAGCAGCGCCGTGCGCGAGAGCACGAAGTGCAGGCCGTCGAGCGCCAGCAGCAGGCCCGCGAAGCAGCCGAGCAGCGTCGAGCGGGTCATCCTGCGCGCCACCCTGGCCAGGATGAGGATCGACAGCGTGCCGACCACGGCCGCCGCGAAGCGCCATCCGAACGGGTTGAGCCCGAACAGCCACTCGCCCACGCCGATCATCCACTTGCCCAGCGGCGGGTGCACCACGTAGGAGGCGCACTTCTCCAGCTCCGCGGGCGAGCACGCCTGCCAGATGTCGGTGTTGCCGGCCATGATCGCCTTGTCGGCGTCTTTGATCGTGACGCGTTCGACACCGTGGGTGATGAGCGAGAAGCCGTCCTTCATGTAGTACGTCTCGTCGAACACCACGGAGTTGGGATGGCCGAGCTGGATGAACCGCAGCACGCCGCCGAACAACGTCACCAGCAGCGGTCCGATCCACCCCCACAGCACGCTTCCGCGCAGGGGAGGGACCACCCGATCGCGTACGGACTGCGCCCGGGGCTGGCTCATGCCGACCTCCGGGCTCTCGTAGGTCTGGTACGGGGAATCGGTCACCGCCATTCGGACATCGTACGGGCCCCAGAGCGGTGGTTACCCAAGAAACACGGTCCAATTGGGATGCCCTGCCACAATGGTCGGGTGACAGGGAACGGCAGGTTGGTGCTGGCAGGAGCCCCCATAGGCCAGGTCGGAGACGTCTCGCCCCGGCTGCGCGAGGCGTTGGCGAGCGCCGACGTCGTGGCCGCCGAGGACACCAGGCGGCTGCGCAGGCTCGCGTCCGACCTCGGCGTCGAGCTGACCGGCCGGGTGGTGTCCTACTACGACCAGAACGAGGTGGTCCGGGCCCAGGAGCTGGTCGAGACGCTCAGGCAGGGCCGCACGGTCGTGGTCATCACCGACGCGGGCATGCCGGGCGTCTCCGATCCCGGCTACCGCCTGACCCGCCTGGCCGTCGAGGCGGGCGTCACCGTCACCGCGCTGCCGGGGCCGAGCGCGGTCACCACCGCGCTGGCCGTGTCCGGGCTGGCCAGCGACCGGTTCTGCTTCGAGGGGTTCCCGCCGCGCAAGCCGGGCGAGCGGGCCCGCCGCCTGGCCGAGCTGGCGACCGAGCAGCGCACGATGGTCTTCTTCGAGTCGCCGCACCGGCTGGCCGGCTCCCTGGAGGCGATGGCGCAGGCGTTCGGCCCCGACCGGCAGGCCGCGGTGTGCAGGGAGCTGACCAAGACCTACGAGGAGGTGCGCAGGGGCGGCCTCGGCGAGCTGGCCGAGTGGGCGGCCCCCGGCGTCAAGGGCGAGATCACGGTGGTCGTCGCCGGGCACGTGCCTGGCGAGACCGAGCACGACCTCGACGCGCTGGTCGCGGAGGTCGAGCGCAGGGTCGCCGAGGGAGAGCGGCGCAACACGGCCGTCACCGGCGTGGCCAAGGGCGCGGGCATCCCCAAACGGGAGCTGTATGACCTGGTTCACAGGAGATCCGCCACGCCATAGGGTGCGCATCGTGAACAATCGGGGGCCTTCGGCGCAGCGGCTCGTCCCGCCGATCCAGGGCACGGCCCTCCTGGGCTGGGCCGGGCCCCTCGCCGTGGCGATCTTTGGCGGTCTGCTCCGGTTTCTCCGGCTCGGCGAGCCCAGGGCCCTGGTCTTCGACGAGACGTACTACGCCAAGGACGCCTACTCCCTGATCGTCCACGGCGTCGAGCGCACCATGCTGGGCGACGCCAAGAACCCCATCGCCGACCGGCGCCTGCTCGCCGGGAACCTCGACGTCTTCAAGCAGTGCGCGCAGCCCGCCGACTGCGCCTCCTTCGTGGCCCACCCGCCGCTGGGCAAGTGGATGATCGCGGCGGGCGAGTGGCTGTTCGGCGTGACCCCGTTCGGCTGGCGCTTCGCGGCGGCACTCGTCGGCACGCTGTCGATCCTGGTCATGGCCAGGGTGGCGCGCAGGATGACCCGTTCGACGCTGCTCGGCTGCCTGGCCGGGCTGCTGCTGGCGCTCGACGGCCTGCACCTGGTGCTGTCGCGTACGGCGCTGCTCGACATCTTCCTGATGTTCTGGGTGCTGGCCGGGTTCGCCTGCCTGGTGACCGACCGCGACTGGGCGCGGCGGCGGCTGGCCGACCTGCGCGACGCCTCGCCGGTGACCGCGCTGGGCCCGCGGCTCGGGTTACGGCCGTGGCGGCTGGCGGCCGGGTTCTGCCTGGGGGCCGCGTGCGCGGTCAAATGGTCGGGGATCTTCTTCCTGCTGGCCTTCGCGGTCCTGTCGCTCATGTGGGACGCGGGGGCGCGGCGGGCGCTGGGGCTGCGGGAGCCGTACCGGGGGGCGCTGGCCCACGACGGGCCGGGCGCGTTCGGGGCCATGGCGCTCGTGCCCGCCGCGGCCTTCGTCGCGTCGTGGACCGGCTGGTTCGCCACCGCCGGCGGCTGGGGCCGCAACTGGGACCAGGCCACCTCCCAGGGGCCCTTCTTCTTCGTGTTCGACTCGGTGCGGTCGTGGCTGCAGTACCAGGTCCAGGTGCTCGGCTTCCACAGCGACCTGGAGGACTACCACGAGTACATGTCGGAGCCCTGGCAGTGGCCGCTGCTGGTGCGCCCCGTCCCCTTCCACTACCAGGGCACCAAGAACGCCTGCGGCGGCCAGGACTGCGCACAGGCCGTGTACGGCGTCGGCACCCCCGCCCTCTGGTACGCCGCCGCGCTCGCGCTGATCGCGCTCATCGTGTGGTACGTCTCCTCCCGCGACTGGCGGGCGGGCGCGACCCTGCTGGCCTTCGCCGTCGGCTGGCTGCCGTGGTTCTACTACGCCATCGCCGACAACCGCACGATGTACCTGTTCTACATGATCCCCGTCGTGCCGTTCATGGTGCTGGCACTCACGCTGTGCGCCGGGCTGGTGCTGGGCAGGCGGGACGCCGGCCCCACCAGGCGGGCCGTCGGCGCGGCGGGCGCGGGCGCGCTCGCGCTCGTCGTGCTGGTCAACTTCTGGTGGCTGTCACCGGTGCTCACCGGCGAGACCGTCACGCACGCCCAGTGGTGGGCCCGGATGCTGCTGAACTCCTGGGTCGGCGTCGCCCCCAAGTGACCCCGTGGCGCAGCGTGATCGCCGCGGCCACGCAGGCCAGCGGCACCGCGGGGAGCACGTAGCGGTAGTCGAACTCCGCCGACGCCGCCGGGGCGAGCAGCAGCCCCATCGCGCCCAGCCACGGCAGCACCACCGGCCCGCCGAACCTGCGCCAGCGCACCGCGACGCCGTACAGGCCGATCAGCAGGATGCCGCCGAGCGCGATGCCGGGCAGGTAGAACACCTTCTGGTAGGCGCTCATGACGTCGGCCCACGGGTGCACGACCCGCGTCTCCGGCGGGCCCTGCTCGTAGCTGAACGCGTCGGTGTCGGTGCGGCCCCCCGCGTAGGACGCCCACTTCGGCAGCCGTTTGGGCTGCCCGGTGTCGTCGACCTCGACGTACGGCTTGAACCGGTACATGTTGTACGTCGACTCGTCGGGGAAGCGCGGGCGCGACCAGTGGAACGAGCGGAAGAAGTCACGCGCGACCACCTTGAGATAGTCGCCCGGCTGCGACAGGATCGCCCGCGTCGCGAACTTGCTGGCGGCGTCGTTGGTGATCTCGCTCCACTTCTTGTTGATGCCCCACCGGTGCAGCACCTCGCCGGTGCCGGTGCCGTCGCCGTTGCCCTGACCCCACAGGTACCACTGCGCGTAGTCCTTGCGCTGGCTCACCGGGTCGTTGATGCACAGCAACAGGAGCTGGACCTCTTTGTACTTGTCGATGTCCATCTTGTTGCAGTCGGCGAAGATGGCCGTGCGCATGTACAGGATGAGCCCGTCGCTGTTGGTCATCGCGAACTTGCCGTACGCGGAGGCGAACCACCCCATGTACGCCATCACCGGGATCGCGCAGGCCGTGACCACCGCCGCGATCGGCCGCCACCCGGTGCGCTTGACCAGCAGATAGAGCACCACGAGCGCCAGGATCGGCAGGCCGATCGAGCGGGTCAGCCAAGTCATCGCGAGCAGCAGGCCGACGACCGCCCCGGCCTGCCAGGTCAGCCGCCGCTTCCACAGCACCATCGTGATCACGCCGACGACGAGCAGCATGAACTGCGTGTCGGACATCACCAACTGCTCGAGCTGGATCTGGTAGGCGTCGAACAGCACGGGCACCGCCGCCAGCGTGGCCCCCCACTTCGGCAGCCGGAACTTGATCCGCAGCAGCGCGTAGATCAGGCACGCCGTGGCCAGGCCCATCAGGTGCTGGGTGAAGGTGACCAGGGCGAAGCTGTGGAACGGCTTGAGCAGCATCAGCCAGAAGCTGTAGCCGTCGGGCCTGATCGGGTGCGGCCGCGGGTGCAACGCCACCGAGACGTACTCGTAGGAGTCGTTGAACCACATGGCCGGGCCGTAGCCGAGCATGGTGATGAGCCGCAGCACGGCGCCGCCGCCGAAGGCCGCGGCGAACACCCGATGCCTGCGCAGCATGGACAGCGCACGAGCTGCCCGGCCTGGAGCGGAGTGGTTCACAGGGGTAATCTCCGCGACGCTCACCATGCTGTAAAGAATGCCAGTCGTTTTCACGTCTGTGCCCGACCACCGTCGCGTTCAGGGCATGATGGTCCACTGAAGAGCCTTAACCGAAGGGTAGACACGTGGAACTGACGGTGGTCATGCCCTGCCTCAATGAGGCGGAGACCGTGGAAGTCTGTGTACGCAAGGCGTTGGCGTGCATGGAGGAGCACGGCATCGAGGGCGAAGTGCTGATCGCCGACAACGGCAGCACGGACGGCTCGCAGCAGCTCGCCCGCGATGCCGGCGCCCGCGTGGTCCATGTCGACGAGAAGGGCTACGGAAACGCCCTCATCGGCGGCATCAGGGCGGCGCGCGGCAAGTTCGTGATCATGGGCGACGCCGACGACTCCTACGACTTCACCGCGTTGATGCCGTTCGTCGAGCAGTTGCGCGACGGCGCCGATCTCGTGATGGGCAACCGATTCAAGGGCGGCATCGCCCCCGGTGCCATGCCGCCGCTCCACCGCTACCTGGGAAACCCGGTGCTGTCGTTCGTCGGGCGGCTGTTCTTCCCGTCGGCGATCGGTGACTTCCACTGCGGGCTGCGCGGGTTCAGGCGCGACTCGATCCTGCGGCTGCAGCTCCAGACCGGCGGCATGGAGTTCGCCTCGGAGATGGTGGTCCGCTCCACGCTGTCCGGGCTCGACGTACGCGAGGTGCCGACCACGCTCTCGCCCGATGGCCGCTCCCGCCCGCCGCACCTGCGCTCCTGGCGCGACGGCTGGCGCCACCTGCGCTTCCTGCTCCTCTACAGCCCGAAGTGGCTGTTCTTCTACCCCGGCGTGCTGATGATGATCATCGGCCTGGTCGCCGGCACGGCGCTGACCTTCGGCCCGGTCGAGATCGGTGAGCTGGCCTTCGACGTCGACACCCTGGTCGGGTCGTCCGCGCTGGTGGTGATCGGCTTCCAGGCGGCCCTGTTCGCCGTGTTCACCAAGGTCTACGCGGCCGAGGAGGGGTTCCTGCCGGAGTCGCCGCGCATCCGCAGACTGATCGGCATCGTGAGCCTGGAGAAGGGGCTCGTGGTCGGCGGGATGCTGGCGCTGGCCGGTCTGGTCGGCCTGGTGATGTCGCTGGTGCACTGGCAGATCCGCAGCTTCGGCGAGCTGAATCCGCGCGAGTCGCTGCGTATCGTCGTGCCGTCCGCCACGGCGCTCATCATGAGCTTCCAGACGATCTTCGCGGCGCTGTTCATCAGCATCCTGGGCATCCGCCGCACCCGCGAGAGTTCGGTCGACGTGGCTGCCAAGGCGGCCGAGGAGGCGGCGGAGGCGGTCTCGCTGGAGAAGTCGAAGCGGTAGGCAGGGGCGGGCCCGCGGCGCGCTGAGGGGGCTCGCGGGTAATCGGTTCGAGGCTTCTTCGCGATCCCCGTAGGCTTAGGAACATGTCCCAGCACATCTTGACCGCCGTCGCGTGGCCGTACGCTAACGGCCCCCGCCACATCGGGCACGTCTCAGGGTTCGGCGTGCCGTCCGACGTCTTCAGCCGCTACCAGCGGATGGCGGGCAACAAGGTGCTGATGGTCTCCGGCACCGACGAGCACGGCACGCCCATCCAGGTGCAGGCCGACAAGGAGGGCGTGAGCGCCAGAGAGCTGGCCGACCGCTACAACCGCGTCATCGCCGAAGACCTGACCGGGCTCGGCCTGTCCTACGACCTGTTCACCAGGACCACCACGCGAAACCACTACGCCGTCACGCAAGAGATCTTCAAGGGCCTCCACGCCAACGGCTACATCTTCCCCAAGACCACAATGGGGGCGATCTCCCCCTCCACCGGCCGCACCCTGCCCGACCGCTACATCGAGGGCACCTGCCCCATCTGCGGCTACGACGGGGCGCGCGGCGACCAGTGCGACAACTGCGGCAACCAGCTCGACCCGATCCAGCTCATCAATCCCCGCAGCCGCATCAACGGCGAGAAGCCGACGTTCGTCGAGACCGAGCACTTCATGCTCGACCTGCCCGCCTTCGCCGAGGTGCTCGGCACCTACCTGCGCGCCAAGCAGGGCGAGTGGCGGCCCAACGTGCTCAAGTTCGCCCTCAACCTGCTGGGCGACCTGCAGCCGCGCGCGATCAGCCGCGACCTCGACTGGGGCGTGCCGATCCCGCTCGACGGCTGGCGCGACCAGCCCAACAAGCGCCTCTACGTGTGGTTCGACGCGGTCATCGGCTACCTGTCGGCCTCCATCGAGTGGGCCAGGCGCTCGGGCGACCCCGACGCCTGGCGCCAGTGGTGGCAGAACCCCGACGCCCGGGGCTACTACTTCATGGGCAAGGACAACATCGTCTTCCACGCCGAGATCTGGCCGGCGATGCTGTACGGCTACAGCGGCATCGGCGGGCGCGACGGCTCGCCCGGCTCGCTGGGGGCGCTCGACGTGCCGTCCGAGGTGGTCTCCAGCGAGTTCCTGACGATGGAGGGCAAGAAGTTCTCCTCCTCGCGGCAGGTCGTCATCTACGTACGCGACTTCCTGGCGCGCTACGACGCCGACGCGCTGCGCTACTACATCGCCGTGGCCGGCCCGGAAAACCAGGACACCGACTTCACCTGGCAGGAGTTCGTCAACCGCAACAACGGCGAGCTGGTCGCGGCCTGGGGAAACCTGGTCAACCGGTCGATCTCGATGGCGGCCAAGAACTTCGGGGCCGTGCCCGAGCCCGGCGACCTCACCGACGCCGACCGGGCGCTGCTGGAGCGTTCGCGCAAGGCGTTCGGTCCTGTGGGTGCGGAGCTGGGCCGGTCGCGGTTCAAGAACGCGATCACCGAGGCGTTCGACGTGGTCCGCGAGGCCAACAAATACCTGGCCGAGCAGGAGCCGTGGAAGCTGAAGGACGACCCGGCGCGACAGAGGTCCATCCTGCACGTCGCGCTCCAGGTGGTCGACGACGCCAAGACGATGCTCACGCCGTTCCTGCCCGGCTCGTCCAACAAGGTCTTCGCCATGCTCGGCGGCGAGGGCGTGTGGTCGGGCATGCCGGAGATCCAGGAGGTCGACGAAGACGGCGGCACCCCCTACCCGGTGATCACCGGCGAATACAACGGGGCCGCCCGCTGGGAGCACCGGCCGATCAAGCCGGGCACGCCGCTCGCGCCGCCCGTGCCGCTGTTCAAGAAGCTGGACCCCAAGGTCGTCGACGAGGAGCTGGCCCGGCTGGGCGAGTGACCCGCGGGCGATCGGCCCGGCCACGTTCCCCGCACAGGTGGCGTGGCCGCGGCCGGGTCGCGGGGAGGCTACGTTGGATGCCGTGACCAAGCTTCCCGCCGCTCCCGAGCCGCTCTCCGCCCCCGTCTTCGACAGCCACTGCCACCTCGACATCATGGTGGGCGACCGGCAGGCGTCGTCGGGTGACCCGGTGGCGCTGGCCGCGCAGGCGGCACGGGCGAGCGTGCGCGGCATCCTCGACGACGCCCGCGCCGTCGGGGTGACGAGGCTGGTCACGATCGGCTACGACCTGCCCTCCTCGCGCTGGAACGCGCAGGTGGCGGCCGACCAGGAGGGGGTCTACGCCGGAGTCGCCATCCACCCCAACGAGGCCCACGGGGCCACTCCCGAGGTCCTGGCGGAGATCGAGGCACTGGCCGGGCAGCCCCAGGTGCGCGCGGTCGGTGAGACCGGCCTCGACTACTACCGCGACTGGGCGAGCAAGGCCGACCAGCACGCGAGCTTTCGCGCCCACGTCGAGATCGCCAAGCGCACCGGCAAGGCGCTGGTCATCCACGACCGCGAGGCGCACGACGACGTGCTGAGGGTGCTGGCGGAGGAGGGCGCGCCGGACAAGGTGGTCTTCCACAGCTATTCGGGTGACGCCGAAATGGCGAAAAAGTGCGTTGACGCCGGATATTTCATGTCGTTTTCCGGGCCCGTGACGTACAAGAACGCCGCCTACCTCCGTGCGGCGGCCGAGGTCGCACCCACCGAGCTGCTGCTGGTCGAGACCGACGCCCCCTACCTGCCGCCCGTCCCGCACCGGGGCAAGCCCAACGCCCCCTACCTCATCCCGCTCACCCTGCGCTGCCTGGCCGAGGTCAAAAAGGTCCATCCGGATGAGTTGTGCGAGGCGATCAGCGCCAACGGAGTCACGGTCTTCGGCGAGTGGTGACCATCTTTTGGTGAACCGGTGGAGGCGGGCACGGGCGCGACGCTAACGTTCGGGCGGTCCTACCCCCTACCGGAGGTGGTTCGTGCGAGGCAAGAGGCGTGCGCCCCGTCCGCCGATCCCGTGGCGTTCGCCGTGGACACCCGTCGTGTGCCTGGCCGGCGCGGTGGCCGTCGGCGTGCTCGTGGCGGTGTCGGTCCTGGTCAAAGAGGTGATCGTGGTCGTCGACGGCGAGCGCAGGCCGGTCCGCGCCTTCGCCGCGACCGTCCACGAACTGCTCGCCGACGCCGGCGTGTCGATGGGGTACGGCGACATCGTGAACCCCTCCGGCCACGAGGAGGTCGCCGACGGCGCCACCATCGAGGTACGCCGCGCCCGCCCCATCACCCTGACCCTCGACGGCCACACCAGCAGGCACCTCGTCACCGCCACGAACGTCGGCGACGCCCTGGCCGAGCTGGACATCACCCCCGCCGCGAGCAAGCTGTCGGCCCCGCCCGGCGACGCGGTGCCGCTGGAGGGCATGGAGCTGACCGTCTACACCCGGCGCGTGGTCTACGTGGTGGCGGGCACCATGCGGCTGACCTCGCGTACGACCGCCAGGACCGTGCGCGAAGTGCTGAGGCAGAAGCGCATCGAGCTGCGCCGAGGCTACCGGGTGACCCCGCCGCTGGGCAGCTTCCCCAAGGACGGGACGGTCATCACCGTCACCCCCGCCCGCACCGCGCAGATCGCGCCCGCGACCGCCCGGCTCGACTGGCAGGCCCTGGCCGAGTGCGAGTCGCACGGCGACCCGACGGCGTTCAACCCGGAGGGGCCCTACTACGGCATGTACCAGTTCAGCCTGCCCATGTGGCAGTCCGTGGGCGGGATGGGGCTGCCGAGCGCCTGGCCGGAGGAGGAGCAGACGTACCGGGCGCAGCTTCTGTACCAGCAGGTGGGCGGCAGGTGGCACGGCCAGTGGCCGAGCTGCGGCGCCCACCTCTTCGGCACCGCCTGACATTGGGGCTGGCCGAGGGTCCCGGGACGTTCAGCCTGACACCGACACGCCGAAGTCGGCCCCTTTCTGGGGTTGGACCGGCTCGACCGTGTCGGCGTTGCGCCCGGCCACCGCGACCCTCCCGTACGGCCCCGCGTCCGGCTGCCCCACGTACACCTTGTTCCCGCTGAAGGCCACCGACCAGCCGAACAGCCCGTCACTGCCGGCCAGCCCGCGCTCCTCCGAGGCGTTCAGCCACGAGACCACCCGCACCCCGCCGCCGTAGGGGGCGCCGATCGCCAGCCGCCCGTCCGCCGAGGTGGCCATCGAGAACCCGAACGCCTGCCCGCCCGCCCGCGTCACCGTCCGCACGGGTTTCCTGGCCGGATCCAGGAGCTGCACATAACCGGGGCCCGGCGCGCCGACGGCATAGCCGAAGCCCTCGGAGTAGGCGACCGCGTAGCCGTACCGGTCGCCTGAGGCGTCGGTCGGCGAGTCGAGCTTGTCCGAGGTGAGCTGCTGGGCCAGCACGTCGTCGATGAAGACGACCGAGCCCGAGTCGATCCGCCCGGCCTCGACCTGGCGGCCCGCGCCGTCGGCGTTCTCGTACGGGACGCCCACGACCAGCCCGTTCCTCGGCCCGAACGCCAGCGACCAGCCGAACTGGTCGCCCACCTCGCTGTTGCCCCGCACGTCCACGGTCTCCTGGCCGATCCGGCGCAGCTCGCCCGCGCCCTTGCGCACGTAGACGGCGCCCACGTCGACGAGCGGGGCCTCGTCCTCGTACGGCGCGCCGATCGCGACCAGGTCGCCGCGGGCGGCCAGCGACCAGCCGAAATGCGCGAACCGCTGGGGCCGGGGCGCGACCAGACGCTGCGGGGGAGCGGCGCCCGCGCCGAAGACCACGTACGCGGCTCCGGCGTCCTCGGCGCCGTCCACGTCCGCGTACGGGGCGCCGATCACCAGGTCGGCGCAGGCGTCGCCGTTGACCTGCGCGAGGCGTACGGACCAGCCGAAACCGTCGCCCTCGACCAGCCCGGGAACGGCGACGGGCACCACCTTGCCCCCGGACAGTACGTGCACCGCCCCCTTCCGATCGCCGCCGAACGGATCGCCCACGGCGACGTCGTCCATGCCGTCACCGTCGAAGTCGGCGGCCCCGGCCCCGGCTCCGGCGCAGGCCACAGCGGGGGTGTCGACGGCCGGAACTCCCGTCGCCGCGACGACGAGCGCGACGAGCGCGGACCAGATCGTCACAGTGCCACCTCGATCTGCCGGCCGTTCTCGAGCATGGTCGCGGTCATCCGTACGGGCCTGCGGTAGGCGGCCAGGTCGAACACGAACGCGCTGTCCACCCTCCCGCCGGGCAGGATGGCGGGCGGCAGGGTCACAGGGGCGGCGTCGTGCTCCCCGCCCCGGTCGTCGACCATGGTGACCACCGGTTGGATCAGCACCTGGCGCTCGCCGCCCGGGTTGATCATCGTCCAGCGCACCACGCAGAGCTGGCCTCGGGCGGCGATCTGGCCCTCGTACTCCTTCAGCCCGCACTCCGGTGCCGCCGCGACGATGGCGACGGGGTCGTCGAAGTCGGCGCCCAGCGCGAACCTGCGTCCCACGTCGTTCGGGCGTGCGCTGCCGGCGGCCTGTGGAGTGCCCTGGGCGGCGGTGGTGGTGGTCGTGTCGCGAGCGGAGGTGGCGATCAGCACGCCCGCCGTCACGACGATGGCCAGCACGGCCGCGGCGGCGGCGATCAGCCAGCGGGTCCCGGCCGTACGCGAGCCGCGGGCCCCGTCGTCCTCGCCCGGGTCGGTCGGTACGGCGTCACCGGGCCGGGTCTCAGCGCCTGCTCCGGTTTCCTGTCGCGCAGGGGCCGGTGGTTGCCGGGGTTGTCCGGTCGAGCGTAACAACCCGCGTACCCGCGACGGTCGTCGTTCCTCTTCCCGGCCGGGGACCTGCCAGCGGGCCAGTTCCTCCCTGGCAGCCTGCTCCTCTCGGCGAGCCCGCTCCTCGACGGACACCGGAGCCTGAGGCGGGACGCCCGCCGCGCCCCGGTCGTGGCCGCCGGGCGTGGCGAGACCCGGCCCGGCCCCGGCCGCGGCCGTGGCCGCGGCGCCGAACGCCGACGGCGGCCCACCCCTGCCAGGCCGTGATCCCTGACCCGGCGCGGCACCCACTCCTCGCCCCGAACCTTCACCAGCACCTTCACCAGCGCCGGGGCCTGCACCTTCACCAGCACCGACACCTTCACCAGCGCCGGGACCCGCACTTTCACCAGCACTTTGCCCCGAACGTTCACCAGCACCGGGACCAGCACTGGGACCAGCACCGGGACCAGCACCGGGACCCGACCCCGACCCCGGCTCCGACCCCGGCCCAGACCCCGGCCCAGACCCAGACCCAGACCTCAGCCCTGTCCCCGAAGCCGCTGGGCCCGGAACCGCCCTGCCCGTCGCATCGCCTGGCGGCGGTGTCGTGAACTCGGCCGTGATGTCCGGCCCGTCCACCACGTTCCGCGGCGGCTGCCAGCCGCCGAGCAACTCGGTCGCGACGAGCGTCGGCGGATCACCCGCGGGCGTGGCGGCGATGGTGGCGGCCGGTGCCGGGGCGCTGCCGCCCACCAGGGCGATCAGCAGATCCTGCGCGGTCGGGCGCAGGGCGGGGTCCATCGACGTGGCCCGCCGCGCCAACTCGTTCAGCGGCACCGGGAGCGCACCCAGGTCGGGCGGCGAGTTGAGCACCCGCGTGGCCATCGTGACGGCGTCGCCCCGCCCGAACGGATGCCGCCCGTTCCCGGCGTAGGACACCAGGCAGCCCCAGGCGAAGATGTCGGCCGCCGGGCTGACGACCTCACCGCGTACCTGCTCGGGCGCCCACCATCCAGGACTCCCCAGCAGCTCACCGGACAGCGTGAACCCCGTGTCCCGGTCGAGCGCTCTGGCGATGCCGAAGTCGATCACGCGTGGGCCGGAGAGCGAGAGGATGACGTTCGCCGGCTTCAGGTCCCTGTGCACCAGCCCTGCCACGTGGATGGCCGCGAGCGCCGCCGCGACCCCCAGCGCGACGCCGTGCAACGCCCCCGGGTCCAGGGCTCCGTAGGTCGTGATCTGGTCGGACAGAGGGGTCCCGGCGATGTACTCGGTGACCATGTACGGCCGCCCGTCCCCGGTGTCGCCGTTGTCCAGCACCTGGGCTGTGCAGAACGACGCCACCCGCCGAGCGTTCTCGACCTCCGCGTGGAACCTGGCCGCGAAGCCCTGCTGATTGGCGAACTCCGCCTTGACCACCTTGAGCGCGACGAAACGCCCCGTCGGGGCGCGGGCGAGGAACACGGTCCCCATCCCGCCCTCGCCGAGCCGCCCGAGCAGCCGGTACGGCCCGATCTCCCGCCGGTCGGCAGGCCGGAGGGGCGCGGCGCCCGTTGGCTCCATGAGGGACGTCCCTTCCTGTTCCACGCCATCCTCTCCCTTGGTCTCCCCGTCCGCCATCGCACGTTCTTCGATGCGAGAGACTGGTTGGATGATGAGCCTGTTGGGCCCGGCGGAAATACGTAATTTGGCGAACAAGCTAGATCTTCGTCCGACAAAAAGACTTGGCCAGAACTTCGTGATCGACGCGGGGACGGTCCGGCGCATCGTCCGCGTCGCCGAGCTGTCCTCTGATGACGTCGTCATCGAGGTGGGGCCGGGGCTCGGCTCGCTCACGCTCGCGCTCCTGCCGTCGGCGGCTCACGTGGTCGCCGTCGAGATCGACCCGGTTCTCGCGGCCCAGCTCCCCATCACGGCCGCCGACCGTGACGCCGGCGGCGACCTGACGGTCGTCAACGCCGACGCCATGAAGGTCACGCTCGACGACCTGTCCGGCCACGTGCCCACCGCTCTGGTGGCCAATCTGCCGTACAACGTGGCCGTACCGGTGGTGCTGCACCTCCTGGAGGCCCTTCCGTCGCTGCGCAAGGGCCTGGTCATGGTTCAGTTGGAGGTCGCCGACCGGCTCGCCGCCGGTCCGGGCTCGAAGGTGTACGGAGTGCCGTCGGTCAAGGCCGCCTGGTACGCGGACGTACGCCGTGCCGGTCCCGTCGGCCGTACTGTCTTCTGGCCCGTCCCCAACGTCGACTCCGGCCTCGTCTCCCTGACCCGCCACGACCCCCCGCCGACCTCAGCCACGCGGGAGGAGGTGTTCGAGGTCGTGGACGCGGCCTTCGCCCAGCGCCGCAAGACCCTCCGCGCAGCCCTCTCCACCTGGGCCGGCACCGCCGCCGACGCCGAACGCGCCCTCCGCGCGGCGGGCGTCGACCCATCGACGAGAGGCGAACAACTCGACGTCCACGCCTTCGCCCGCATAGCCGAACAACGCCCCTGACCCACCCTCACCACGGCCTGCCCCCACCTCACCACGGCCAGAACCCACACCGAACGCCGCACGCTCCTCGTCGCTTCGGTCGCTTCGGTCGCTTCGGTCGCTTGGGTCTCTCCGGCCGCCTCGGTTGAGAACGAGACGGGATCACCACAAGAACAGCCCGGGCTTCTTCCTACCTGGAACGCGGCGGGTCGAGCTGCCTGGAACGCGGCGAGCTGCCTGGGACGCGGCGGGTCGAGCCCCTGTGCCGGTGTCCGCTCGTACGGTCGATGGGCCGAGTCGGCGCGCTTCGACACGCCCCGCTGCCACCACACGGGCTTGTCGGACCAGGATGGGCCGTCGTGGCTGCACAGCCGCAGGTCCCCCTTCGGCTGTGGATAAGCGACCGCTCTCCACAGAATCTCGTTCGGCCGATCCGCCCACCCTTCCCCCATCCGATGCTGGGCCTCCCACCTCGATCCATCCGGGAGGTCAGCAATGCTCCACCACGCCATCACCCTGTGCCTGGTCCTCATCTCGGCAGTCTTCGCCGCCCTTCTCACGCCCGCCCCCGCTCATGCCGCCCCCACCGCACCACCGCGAGCGAACGGCCCGCTCCTTGCCAACAAGGTCCTGACCAAGGGGCAGATCGCCGCCGCAGCCGCCATCACCCAGATAGGCGTCTCCTTCTCCTGGGGCGGAGGCTCCCCGAAGGGGCCCACCTTGGGAATAGGCAGGGGATCCGGCACCAGAGGCTTCGACTGCAGCGGGCTGACCCTCTACGCCTGGTCCAGAGCAGGCGTACGGCTGAGTCACTACACCGGGGCCCAGTTCCGGCAGGGCCGCCGGATCCCTCTCGCCGCACGCCGTACCGGGGATCTTCTCTTTTTCGGGGGTGGCGCGGGCGACCCGACCCACGTGGCCCTGTTCCTGACGGGTGGCCTCATGGTCCACGCCACGAGGACGGGCGACATAGTCAGAAAGTCCAACTTCCTCACCTCGTCCTACTACCGCACCACCTTCAGAGGCGTCGTACGTCCCGGGTGAGCACCATCACGCCGCTTGCCCTCAGTCCGAGACGCGTTTCGCAGGCCCGACACACGCAGGCAACCCCACGACCGAGTTCCGACGCGGCCACGCCCCAAGCTCGGCCACTGCCTTAGTTTTGGCCACCGCCCAGGCTCGGCCACCGCCCAGGCTCGGCCACCTCCGGGCTCGGTCACCGCCCTGGCTCGGCCACCGGCCAAATCCCGTCACTGCCCAAATCCCGTCATCACCCAAGTTCCGTCATCGCTCCACGCGCCGACGTCCGACATGACCCGAGCCCGTGTCCCGTCCCGCCCTCACATGCCCGAGTCGAACGGCAGGACTCACGACCCCGGGCGGTGTCATGGCCCACCTGCCGCGCAGGCAGTCCGGCCGCCGGTGTCGCCAGGACTCGGCAGCCTTCGCCGCCGGTGCGTCGCCAGGACACAGCAGCCTTCGCCGCGGGTGCGTCGCCGGGACACGGTAGCCTTCGCCGCCGGTGTCGCCGGGACACAGCAGCCTTCGCCGACGCTGGCTCACCGGATGACCGGCCACTCTTCGTTAGTCCTCGGCATCGGGCAAATGCCCACCAACTTGACTCTCCGTGTTGAATATCTGGTAGTCCTCCGGGTCATATTTTCGAGAACCGCATGTCAGGGCAGCGGGCCCCGATAACATCGAGTGTCCTTGACCCCGGCAAGTGATGAGAGTGGCAGAAGATCGATGAGTTCGGTGACCGTACGTGTGCCCGCGAAGGTCAACGTGCAGCTTTCTGTCGGCCCGCTCCGGGAAGATGGCTACCACGACCTGGTCAACGTCTTCCATGCAGTGTCGATCTTCGATGAGGTCGTGGCGAAGGAGTCCGAGTCGATCACCGTTCAGGTGAACGGGAAGTGGTCAGATCAGGTGCCGACCGATGACTGCAACCTGGCGATCCGCGCTGCCCGCGCGCTCGCCAAGCACGCGGGTCGCACCTACGGCGCCGACCTGATCATCCAAAAGGAGATTCCCGTGGCCGGGGGGATGGCGGGCGGCAGTGCCGATGCCGCCGGTGCCCTGGTGGCCTGCAACGAGCTGTGGGGGCTTGGGCTGCCCATGGAAGATCTCATGGAGATCGCCGGTGACCTCGGCAGCGACGTACCGTTCTCCTTGATCGGCGGCACCGCCGTCGGCACCGGCCGCGGCGAGCAGTTGAGCGAGCTGCCCACGGGAGGCATGTTCCACTGGGTGTTCGCGCTGGCGGACGGCGGCCTCTCCACGGCCAGCGTGTACGCCGAGTGCGACCGTCTCAGGGCGGCCTCGGGAGCCGAGGTGCCCTGGCCCATGCTCGACGATTCGCTGATGGAGGCTCTGGGCACCGGCGACGCCTACGCCCTCGGCTCTCACCTGACCAACGACCTCCAGGCCGCCGCCCTCAACCTCCGCCCCGAACTCGCGCCCACCCTCGACTCGGGCCGCCAGCATGGCGCGCTGGGCGCGATCGTCTCCGGCTCCGGACCCACCTGCGCCTTCCTGGCCATCGACGCCACCCACGCCCGCGACCTGGCCCAGAGCCTGACCACCACCGGCGCCGCCCACACCGCAGTGGCCGCCCACGGCCCCGTCCACGGCGCCACCCTCGTCTAACACCAGCCCGCACCCGTCCCCTGCCCGGGGCCTCACCCTCGGCCTCGCAACCGCCCCTGCCAACGGTCACACGCTCGGTCTCACAGCCATTCGTGCCGGGGCTGTGCGCCTTGGTCTCACAACCGTTTGTGCCGGGGCTGTGCGCCTTGGCCTCACCGCCGTTCGTGCCAGAGCCGTACGCGCGGTCTCGCAACTGTCCGTTCCAGAGCCGTGCGTTTGGTCCGGCAACCGTTCGTGCCAGGGCCGTGCGCTTGGTCTTGCAACTGCGCCTGCCAGCGGCCATGTGTTCGGTCTCGCAGCCGGCCCTGCCAGGGACCGTACGTTCCGCGTGTCCCTGGTGCCGCTCTCACCTGCGGCCGCCGCCCGTCCCTGCGCATCTTGAGATCGTCGGCCAGGCTCGCGGCCTGACTGGCCTGCCGAGGGGCCGCATGGGGCCGACAGACGGGCATCATCGGGTTTGGCGGTGCGTCGGAGATCGTGAAAGTGTTGACAGCGCAGCCCGGAGATTCGACTCCTTGAACGCGTCCGCCCGCTTGACTTCAGGTCCCTTTCGCCCATGCCCGCACTTTCCCGCTCCTCCACTCGACGCAGGTTGGAGTGGCGCCCGTTACGAGCCGATACCCTGGGAAGGCCATGAATCTGGTCAATCTTGAGTCGGTTTCCCATGCATACGGGCCCAAGCCGCTCCTCGCCGACGTCTCGCTCGGCGTGGAGGCCGGTGAGCGTATCGGCGTGGTCGGGCGTAACGGGGGCGGCAAGACGACCTTGCTGTCCGTTCTCGCCGGCACCGTACGCCCCGACAGCGGTCGGGTGACCCACAACCGCAGCCTGCGCGTCGGCTTCCTGTCACAGCAGGACACGCTCGACCCCTCCACCCCCGTACGCGAGATCGTCCTGGGCGATCTGGCCGAGCACGAGTGGGCGGGCGACCAGCGCGTACGCGAGATCCTCGCCAACCTGATCGGCGACCTCGACCTCGACGCCAAGGCGGGCGAACTGTCCGGCGGCGAACGCAGGCGTACGGCGCTGGCCAAGCTGCTCATCGACGACCACGACCTGATCATGCTGGACGAGCCCACCAACCACCTCGACATCGAGGCCATCGCGTGGCTGGCCGGGCATCTGGCGGGCAGAAAGAGCGCGCTGGTGGCGGTGACGCACGACCGGTGGTTCCTCGATGCCGTGTCCACCCGCACGTGGGAGGTCGTCGACGGGCGAGTGGAGCGTTACGAGGGCGGATACGCCGCGTACGTGCTGGCCAAGGCCGAACGCGCGCGCATCGCCCAGGCCGCCGAGGAACGACGCCAGAACCTCATGCGCAAGGAGATCGCCTGGCTGCGGCGCGGCCCGCCCGCCCGTACGTCCAAGCCGAAGTTCCGCATCGAGGCCGCCCAGGCGCTGATCGCGAACGAGCCGCCGGCGCGCGAGGCCGTCGAGCTGATGCGCTTCGCCGCCGCCCGGCTCGGCAAGACCGTCTACGACCTCGAAGACGTCACCCTGCACGCGGGCGGCCCCGGCGCGGGGCCGCTGGTGCTCGATCGTCTGACGTGGCAGTTCGGGCCGGGCGACCGGATCGGGCTGATCGGCGTCAACGGGTCGGGCAAGTCCTCCGTGCTGCGGTTGCTCGCCGACACGGTCAGCCCCGACTCCGGCCGGGTGGTCAGGGGCAGGACGGTACGCCTCGCGCACCTGTCCCAGGAGCTGGCCGAACTGGACCCGACGCGGCGCGTGCTGGAGTCGGTCGAGGAGATCCGCAAGTACCTCCAGCTCGGTAAGCGCGAGTGGACCGCCTCCCAGCTTCTCGAACGCCTGGGCTTCCGCGGCGACGCGCAGTGGAAGGTGATCGGCGACCTGTCGGGCGGCGAGCGGCGGCGGCTGCAGTTGCTGCGGCTGCTCATGGACGACCCCAACGTCCTGCTGCTCGACGAGCCCACCAACGACCTCGACATCGAGACCCTCAACGAGCTCGAAGACCTGCTGGACGGCTGGCCCGGCACGCTCGTCCTGGTCAGCCACGACCGCTACTTCCTGGAGCGGGTGACCGACCGGTGCGTGGCGCTGCTGGGTGACGGCAGGTTGTCGCTGCTGCCGGGTGGGGTGGACGAGTACCTCGAACGGCGTGCCGCGGGCACGGCTGTCACCGCCCGATTCGGCCTCGGCACCCCGACGGCCTCCAGCACGGCCGCTGGTACGGCTGCGGGCACTGCGACGGCCGTCGGTGGCACGGCGACCGGCGCGACCGTGGGGGGAGTCACCGCAGGGGGAGCGACGGCGGCCGGGCAGGCGTCGCAGGCCGGGCTGTCCGGCAAGCAGGCCGGGCTGTCCGCCAAGGAGGAACGCGAGCTACGTAAGGAGCTCAACCGCCTCGAACGCCAACTCGACAAGCTTGGCGAGCAGGAGTCCCGCCTCCATGCCGCCATGGCTGAGGCGGCCAGCGACTACGCCAAGCTCGGCTCCCTCGACGCCCAACTCCGCGAGATCACGGTTCAGAAAGACACGATCGAAGCCGAGTGGCTGGAGGTGGCCGACCGCCTGGGCGACTGACGAACCCCTCGCCATCGCCCACGGCACCTCGGTAAGCGGCGGTGTCCCTGCGCCCGAGCGTGCGGTGTCCCTGCGCCCGAGCGTGCGGTGTCCCTGCGCCCGAGCGTGCGTCCCTGGCGGTCTTCATGCTGCCCGGCAGGGCCCAAACCGCCTTGGAAGGCCGGGGAGCGCTACCGGGTTTCGGGGATCTGCCGGACATTCCACGAAACGCCGTCCCGGAGTCACCTGCCCGGAGTCGGCCGCTGCCAAAGATCGGCCGTCTGGGAAGCTGACGGCCCACGGGAGCGCTGGCTGCCCGGAGCCTGCCGTTCGGGGATGATCGGCGGCCCGAAGGGTGGCCGCGTTCAGGTGGTTGGCTGCCTGAGAGAGCCCGCCCCCGGGAGGTCGTCGTTCATGGGGCGGGCAGTCGGAGCCTGTGCGGTCGGTGGCCTGGAGGCGGGCGGTTTCCGAGGGAGAAGAGGGTGGTCAGTGGGGGGAGTCGAAGGGGGCGAGGAGGGTGCGGAGGAGGGAGGCCAGCGCTCGCCGGTCCGTACCCTCCAACCCCGACAACAGCTCCCGCTCCCTCCGCAGCAGGTCGTCGAACGCCGCGTCGACCCGCGCCAGCCCCGTGTCCGTCAACGACACCAGCACCCCCCGCCGGTCCTCGGGATCGGGACGGCGGCGGACCAGCCGCGCCTGCGCGAGCCGGTCGATGCGGTTGGTCATCGTGCCAGAGGTCACCAGGGTGGCCCGGAGCAGCGCCCCGGGGCTCAGCTCGTACGGCTTCCCCGCGCGCCGCAACGCCGTGAGCACGTCGAACTCCCACGGCTCCAGATCGTGCTCGGCGAACGCCGCCCGCCGCGCACGGTCGAGGTGCTTGGCCAGTCGTGACACCCTGGAGAGCACCTGGAGCGGCTCGACGTCGAGGTCGGGGCGCTCCGTTCGCCAAGCCGCGACGAGGCGGTCCACCTCGTCCCTAGCATCCTCCGTCATGACACAAGAGTGTACTGTCTTGACATCGAGATATCTCTCTCGATATCAATTATCTTCATGTCGAGAGATATTTGGGATCCCGCGACCTACGCCGCCTACGCCGACGAGCGGTCGCGGCCGTTCGTCGAGCTGGTCTCCAGGGTGGGCGCGGTCGAGCCCGATTATGTCGTGGACGCGGGCTGCGGCAGCGGCGAACTCACCACGAAGCTGAGCACTCGCTGGCCGAACGCGACCGTGGAGGGCTTCGACTCGTCCCCGGCCATGATCGGCAAGGCCAGGGAGCTGGAGTCGAAGGTCAGGTTCGCGGTGGCCGACGTCGCCACGTGGCGTCCCGACCGGCCCGTGGACGTGATCGTCTCCAACGCCGTCCTGCAGTGGGTGCCCGAGCACCGCGCCGTGTTGGAGCACTGGGTGGAGGCGCTGGCCCCGGGCGGCTGGCTGGCCTTCCAGGTGCCGGGCAACTTCGACGCGCCCAGCCATGTCGCCATCCGCGAGCTGTGCTCCTCGCCCGCCTGGTCCGACAGGCTCGGCGACTTCAGCAGGGACGCCCCGGTCGCCGAGCCGCTGGACTACCTCGATCTGCTCCACCAGGGCGGTGTCCGGGTGGATGCCTGGGAGACGACGTACGTGCACGTTCTGCAGGGCGAGAACCCGGTGCTCGACTGGGTCTCCGGCACCGCCCTGCGCCCGATCCTGGATCGGCTCGATCCGGCCGGGCAGCGGCGTTTCCTGCGCGATCTCTCCGGGTCGCTGGCCGAGGCGTATCCGGCCAGGAGTTACGGCACGCCGTTCCCATTCCGGAGGATCTTCGTGGTGGCTCAGAAATGAGGATAGAAGCGCTGCATCACGTTCAACTGGCCGCGCCGCGTGGCAGTGAGCCGCTGTTGCGGGAGTTCTACACGGGAGTGCTCGGCTTGCGTGAGGTGCCCAAGCCGCCGGCGCTTGCCGTGCGCGGCGGGGTCTGGTTCAGGGGCGATGACCTGGAGGTTCATCTCGGCATCGAGGACGATTTCCGGCCCGCGCGCAAGGCCCATCTCGCCTTTCTCGTCGATGATCTAGACTCCTATATAGCGAAATTTCCAGACGCAACGGAAGACGATCTTTTCCCTGGATACCGGCGCATCCACGTCGCGGATCCGGTGGGCAACAGAATCGAGGTTCTGCAACCCGCCAACCCATGTGATATTCATCGTTAAGTGGCATGATTGTCCGAAATCGAACTCTTGCGAGGTGCAGTGGGCATCGAGATCGAGGACAAGTTCGACGTCTCTCCGGAATACGCGATTCCAGACCTCAGCGGCCTGGCCGATGTCGTGGGCCCGAAGGGCTACCAGCTCGTGGCCCTCTACTACGACACGCCCGACCTGAGGCTGGCCGCCCGAGGTGTCACCCTCAGGCGAAGACGGGGCGGCGCCGATCCCGGCTGGCACCTGAAGCTCCCCAAGGCCAAGGGCGTACGCCAGGAGATCACCCACCCGCT
Source organism: Nonomuraea sp. NPDC051298 (assembly GCF_055586305.1). Lineage (NCBI taxonomy): Bacteria > Bacillati > Actinomycetota > Actinomycetes > Streptosporangiales > Streptosporangiaceae > Nonomuraea > Nonomuraea sp. NPDC051298. Next base: position 299,386 of record NZ_JBVJIM010000009.1, on the reverse strand, counting down.
CACCCACAGCACCAAGGTCGTGCCTGCCGAGCTGGCGGAACTCGTCCGTGCCTACACCCGCGGCGCCGAGCTGCACCCGGTCGCCGAACTCGACACGCGCAGGACCGTCACGCTGCTCCAGGACGGTGAGACCAGGCTGGTCGAGATCGCCGACGACCGCGTCAAGGGCACCGTGTACGGCGAGGAGCCCAAGGTCGTACGGTGGCGCGAGGTCGAGGCCGAGCTGCTCGAAGGCGGCTCCGAGGCGCTGCTGGCCAAGGTCGGCAAGCGGCTCAGGAAGGCCGGGGCCACCCCTTCCGAGGCCGCCAGCAAGCTCGCGAAGCTGCTCGAACCAGCCCCGCTCCCCACCGCCCCCACGCAACCCGGCACGACCGGCGAGATCGTCGTCGACTACGTCGCGGGCCAGGTCAAGGCCCTCCTGTCGCAGGACCCCCGCGTCCGCCGGGCAGAAGAGGACGCCGTGCACCAGATGCGCGTGGCCGCCCGCCGGCTGCGCAGCGCGCTCAAGGCGTTCAAGAGCGTCGTGCTCGACACCGACCAGATCCAGGACGAGCTGCGCTGGCTCGGCAACGTGCTCGGCGAGGCCCGAGACCTGGAGGTGATCAGGGCCAGGTTCGGCAAGGAGCTGGCCACCTTGGCGCCGGAGCTGGTCACGGGCCCCATTCAGACCCGGCTCGGCTCAGACCTGCTCGAACGCGAACAAGAGGCGTACGGGCGCATCAAGGAGGCGCTCAGCGGCGACCGCTACTACGCGCTGCTCGACGCGCTCGACGGGCTGGCCTCCGCGCCGGCGCTGGGCAGGGCGGCGGCCAAGCCGGCGCAGGAGCGGCTGCGCGCCATCGCCGCGGCCAACTGGGACCGGGTGACCAAGAGGTACGACCTCGCCCAGGCCATCGACGACCTCGACCGCCGCGAGCTGGCCATGCACGACGTTCGCAAGGCGGCCAAACGCGCTCGATACACCGCGGAGGCGCTCCAGCCCACCCTCGGAGACGACATGGGCAAGCTCGCCAAGCTGGCCGAGGGCATCCAGGAGGTGCTGGGCACCTACCAGGACGGCGTGGTCGCCCAGGAGTTGCTGGCCAAGGAGGCGGAGAGCGCCCGCGAGGCCGGTGAGGACACCTTCACCTACGGGCTGCTCATCGGCATCGAACGCAACGCCGCCGACCGCGCCCACGCCGAGTTCCCCAAGCTCTGGACGAAGACCCTCAAAGCGGTGACGAAGGTGCTGTGAACGTCCCCGCCCGGCACCGCGGCGTCAGGCCGGGTAGCGCTCGACGCTGACGACCTGGTCCCCGACCCGGTGCAGCACGGAGAAGGCCCCTTTGCGCAGGTGCACGTTCGTGCCGCTGAGCGTCTGGATCAGGGCCGGCAGCACCTTGCCGTGGCTGCACACGACCGCCGGCTGCGTGATGCCCCTGACCAGCGCCGGAGTCTTCTGCGGGTCCTGGCTCTCCTCGCTGAGCAGCGGCTCGATCCTGATGTCGGCCCCGACCCGCTCCGCGTACGGCTCCAGCGTCTGCACGCACCGGGCGCTGGGCGAGCTGACCAGCGACTCGGGCCGGTAGGCGGGCAGCGCGGTGGCCAGGTTCGCCGCCTGGGAGGCCCCGTCGGTGTCGAGCGGGCGGGCCGCGTCGTCGTCCGACCACGCGTTCCTGGAGCCGGCCGAGCCGTGCCTGACGAGGACGAGCGGCACGGTCACGAGCGGCGCGGCGTGCAGGGCCCGCAGCAGCCCCGCGTCCCACTCGTACGTCAGCAGCCGCCTGGCCTGCTCCACCGGCACCCAGCGCAGCTCGTCGACCTCCTCGCCCGGCTCGAACCCGTCGTCGGAGAGCGCCCGCCCCGTCCAGTAGTCCACCCGCTTGAGCCGCCCGGCGCTCATGTAGTGGACGGGCGGCAGCGCGCGGCCGAGCACCACGGTCAGGCCGGTCTCCTCGCGCACCTCGCGCAGTCCGGCGGCGATCACGTGCTCACCGGACTTCAGCTTGCCCTTGGGGAACGTCCAGTCGTCGTAGTCGGGGCGGTGGATGACGGCAACCTCGGGGCTGCTCTCCTCGCCCCTCCAGAGCACGGCTCCGGCGGCCCGGAGCAGGTCAGTCATCAACGGTCCTCCAGCGGCGCATCCCGATGAGACGGCTCTGCAGGTCCTCGCCGGGGTGACGGGCCCAGGTGCCGTCGGAGTTGAGCCACCACGCGTTGGTGGTCTCGGCCATGGCCAGGTCCATCAGCTCGATGAGGTACGCCTTGTGCTGCTGCGAAGTCACCTTGACCAGGGCTTCGACCCGGCGGTCGAGGTTGCGGCGCATGAGGTCGGCGCTGCCGATCCACACCTCGGGACGCCTGCCGAGGCCGAACTCGTACACGCGGGAGTGTTCGAGGAACCGCCCCAGGATCGAACGGACGCGGATGTTCTCCGACAGGTCGGGAATCCCCGGACGCAGTATGCAGATGCCGCGCACCCACAGGTCCACCGGGACGCCCGCCCTGGACGCCCGGTAGAGCGCGTCGATGATCGGCTCGTCGACCAGCGAGTTCGTCTTGATCCTGATCCGCGCCGGGCGGCCGGCCTGCTGGTGGGCGATCTCCCGTTCGATCCTGGCGACCAGGCCGCTGCGCATGGAGTGGGGCGCGACCAGCAGCCGCCGGTAGGCCGAGTGGTGCGAGTAGCCGGTCAGGTGGATGAACAGGTCGGTCACGTCCTCGCCGACCAGGGGGTCGGCCGTGAGCAGGCCGAAGTCCTCGTACTGGCGGGCGGTCTTCGGGTTGTAGTTGCCGGTGCCGATGTGGCAGTAGCGGCGCAGCTCGCCCGAGGGCTCCTGGCGTACGACGAGGGCCAGCTTGCAGTGGGTCTTCAGGCCCACCACGCCGTAGACGACGTGGCAGCCGGCGCGCTCCAGCTTGCGGGCCCAGGAGATGTTCGCGTGCTCGTCGAAGCGGGCCTTGATCTCCACGACCACGACGACCTGCTTGCCCGCCTCGGCCGCGTCGATCAGCGCGTTCACGATGGGGGACTCGCCGCTGGTGCGGTAGAGGGTCTGTTTGATCGCCAGCACCCGGGGGTCGGCCGCGGCCACCTCGATGAAGTGCTGCACGCTCGTGGCGAACGAGTCGTACGGGTGGTGCAGCAGCACGTCGCGCTCGCGCAGGGTCGAGAAGAGGTCGTCGTCGGCGTTGATCACCTCGGCGGGCACGAACGGCCGGTAGCTCAGCTCGCCCCTGTCGAGGTCGGCGATGGCGTGCAGGCCGGTCAGGTCGAGCGGCCCCGTCAGGCGGTAGATCTCGTGCGGGTCCAGCTCCAGCTCCTCCACGAGCGGGGCCAGCACCTCGGGCGTGATCGTGTCCTCGACCTCCAGCCGCACGGGAGGGCCGAACCGCCGCTTGAGCAGTTCTTTCTCCAGGGCCTGCATGAGGTTCTCTGTGACGTCCTCGTCGACGTCGAGGTCCTCGTTCCTGGTGACGCGGAAGGCGTGGTGCTGGAGGATCTCCATGCCCTTGAAGAGCTGCCCGAGATGAGCGGCGATGACGTCCTCGAGCGGTACGAACCGGTCCTTGGACGCCTGGACGAACCTGGGCAACTGCGAGGGAACCTTGACCCGGGCGAACACCGTGTGATCGGTCGCCGGATTACGCACCAGGACGGCCAGGTTCAGGCTGAGCCCGGAGATGTACGGAAACGGGTGGGCGGGGTCCACGGCCAGCGGCGTGAGCACCGGCCTGATCCGCTCCCTGAACAGCTTGCGCAGCTCCGTACGCTCCTCGCGGCCCAGGTCGTCCCACCGGACGATCTCGATGCCCTCGGCGGCGAGCTGCGGGGAGATCTGCTGGTGGAAGGCCGCCGCGTGCCGCCTGGCCAGCTCCTCGGCGATCGTGGTGATCCTGATCAGCTCTTCGCGCGGCTTCAGCCCGCTCTTGGTACGCAGCAGCAGGCCCGTCGCCATCCGCCGCTTGAGCCCGGCCACCCGGACCCGGAAGAACTCGTCCAGGTTGCTGGCGAAGATGGCCAGGAAGCGCACCCGTTCGAGCAGCGGGAGCGAGGGATCCTCGGCCAGTTCGAGCACGCGTTCGTTGAACTGGAGCCAGCTTTCTTCGCGATTGAGAAACCGCTCCTGTGGGAGGGGCAGGTCGTTGGCAGGCTCGAACGGTTCCGCGGACATATGGCGTATATTGCCCCGTTTGGTTGAACAGAACGTTAACGTCGCAGCAATGACTCACCCCTAAAGGTCAGTCCTGCGCAACACAATCGTCGCCCCGGAGACCCGGCGGGTTCAAGGGTTCACTCAGGGTGATCTACCTGTTCGAGACGGGCGGCCCGCTCGGCCAGCTTGGCCTCCCGCTGGCGGATCTTCTCCTCGCGCTCGTGGGCCTTCTCCGCCTCCTTCAGCAGGCGCTCGCGCTCCTTCAGCTCGCGTACCCGGGCCTTCTCGGCCTCTTTCAGCTCCCGCTGGCGGAACTTCTCGGCCTCCTTCAGCTCCCTCTCGCGGGCCTTCTCGAACTCGCGCAGTTCTTTCTCGCTGGTGGCGCGCGGCTTGGCCGCGGCGGCGCCGCGGGTCCTGGTGGTGAGCGCCGGGTTCGGATCGAGCCCGGTCAACCCGTTCCAGGCCAGGTTGACCAGGTGGGCCGCGACCTCCTCGCGGCCCGGCTTGCGGACGTCGAGCCACCACTGGCCGGTCAGCGCGACCATACCGACCAGCATCTGGGCGTACATCGGCGCGAACTTGGGGTCGTAGCCGCGGGCCGCGAACTCGTCGGCCAGGACGTCCTCGACCTGGCTGGCGATCTCGCTGATCAGGCTCGCGAAGGTGCCGGTGCCCGAGGCGGCGTGCGAGTCGCGGATCAGGATGCGGAAGCCCTCGCTGCTCTCCTCGATGTAGCGCAGCAGGCCCAGCGCGGCCCGCTCCAGCTTGACCAGGGAGTGGGCGGCGGCGAGGCCGTCGGTGATCATGCCGAGCAGCTTCTGCATCTCCCGGTCGACGACGACCGCGTAGACGCCTTCCTTGCCGCCGAAGTGCTCGTACACCACGGGTTTCGACACCTGTGCGGTAGCTGCGATCTCCTCGATGGAGGTGCCGTCGAAGCCCTTCTCCGCGAAGAGAGCGCGGCTGATGCGGACCAACTGCTCTCTTCGCTCTGCACCGGACATGCGTCTGCGGGATTGGGGTTCGGTCACGGTCTCCATAATGACGGCCACGGCTGCGCCGCCGCTCACCGGCTGATCGGCATCAGGCAATGCGCTTCGCCGCCAGGCGCTCGGGTGTCGGCCATCGGACGTCGTACACCCAGCCCAGCTTCTCGAAGATCCGGATGAGGCCGGCGCTGAGGTCGATCTGGCCCTTCAGCGCGCCGTGCCTGGCGCAGGTCGGGTCGGAGTGGTGCAGGTTGTGCCACGACTCGCCGAAGGAGGGGATGGCCAGCCACCACACGTTGCGCGACTTGTCGCGGACCTGGAAGTCCTCCTCGCCGAAGACGTGGCAGATCGAGTTGATCGACCAGGTCACGTGGTGCAGCAGCCCGATGCGGACGAGTGAGCCCCAGAACAGCGCGGTCAGCCCGCCCTGCCAGGACCAGGTGAGCAGCAGGCCCAGCACGCCGGGCAGCAGGATCGAGGTGAGCGCGATGGGGCCGAACCACTTGTGCAGCTTCAGCACGTCGGGGTCCTTGCACAGGTCGGGGGCGTACTTCTCCCTGTTGGTGCGCTCGCTCTCGAACAGCCAGCCCATGTGGGCGTAGAGCAGGCCCTTGGCCATGTTCTTGAAGCCGGGGCCGAAGCGCCACGGCGAGTGCGGGTCGCCCTCCTTGTCGGAGAACTTGTGGTGCTTGCGGTGCGTGGCCACCCAGTCCAGTACGGACATCTCCAGCGACAGGGTGCCCGCGATGCCCATGGCGATCTTGAGTGGCCGCTTGGCCTTGAAGGAGCCGTGCGTGAAGTAGCGGTGCAGGCCGACGGTGACGCCCAGCCCGGAGACCACGTAGAAGACGAGGGCGATGGCGATGTCCGTCCAGCCGAGCCCCCATCCCCACGCGAGCGGCACGGCCGCCGCGATCGCGACGAGCGGCAGCCCGACCACCAGGCCGAAGGTGATCAGCTCGGACTTGGTCTTCGGCTCAGGCTCGAACTCGGGCTTCGGGGCGGATGCGGAACGCTCGGCGACAACGGTCATTGGCGACCTCCAACGACATGTATGAGGATGAATGTCCGGTCTACGCAACCGTAACCTACGCTAGCGTAAGTAAGGAAGACCTAAGCCGTGAATGTGCAAAACGTGAGGGTGCGCGGCGCGAGGTGGGTGGGATTTGTGTCTTGCGCCCTTTCGGCGGGTCTGTTACGTGGGCGACGCGAGGGGGCGCGGCGGGACACGGTGACGGCTAATACGGGCGCGCGTCCGGGTGCGGGGTCGGTATCGTAGAGGGGCGTCGGACGCACGTGTCCGATCTGTCCCGGATCGTCTAATCGGCAGGACAAGTGGTTTTGGTCCACTTTGTAGGGGTTCGAGTCCTCTTCCGGGAGCTTTGATGTGCCTCCCCTGGAGAACGTCCGGGGCGGGGCCAGGTATCCTCACGGTGTCGGGAGGGTAGCTGCACTTCGTGCAAGCTGTGGCGGCCCGCTGAACGCGGACCACCATGGCTGCGATATGCAGGCTGTGGCGGTTCGCTGAACGCGACCCACCGCAGAGCGGCGCGGTTGACGTGCCGATAGCCCTGATCCGTCCAGACACAGGGAGCCTCAGTCCGTGAGTGTGCCGCGCCCGGCAGCCGTCATCGTCCTCGCCGCGGGCGAGGGCACCAGGATGAAGAGCCAGACCCCGAAAGTCCTCCATGAGGTGTGCGGCCGCGCGCTGGTCGACCACATGCTCGCCGCCGCCCGCGACCTCGGTCCCGAGCAGCTCATCGTCGTCATCGGTCACGCGCTCGAACGGGTCGGCGGCCACCTCGCCGCCACCAGCCCCGACGCGCGCGCCGTCGTCCAGCGCGAGCAGCGCGGCACCGGCCACGCCGTGCGTACGGTGCTCGAAGAGGTCGGCACGATCTCCGGCACGGTCCTGGTCACCTACGGCGACGTGCCGCTGCTGCGCGCCAAGACCATGGCCGAGCTGCTCGACCGGCACGCCGCGGAGGGCAACGCGGTCACCGTGCTGACCGCCGAGGTGCCCGACCCGACCGGCTACGGCCGGATCGTCCGCGACGAGGCCGGCGCCGTGCTGGAGATCGTCGAGCACAAGGACGCCGACCCCGGTCAGCGCGCCATCAAGGAGATGAACTCCGGCATCTACGCCTTCGACGGCCTGCTGCTGGCCGACGCCGTCAAGCGCGTGTCCACCGACAACGCCCAGGGCGAGGAATACCTCACCGACGTCCTGGCCATCCTGCGCCGCGACGGCCACCGGGTCGGCGCCTTCGTGGCCGCCGACTACGCCGAGGTCGAGGGCGTCAACGACCGCGTGCAGCTCGCCTACGTCCGCAAGGTGCTCAACCAGCGCCTGCTGGAGGAGCACATGCGCGCCGGCGTCACGATCATCGACCCGGCCAGCACCTGGATCGACGCCGGCGTCCGCATCGGGCCCGACGCGGTCGTCCACCCGGGCACCCAGCTCCGCGGCGCCACCGTGATCGAGGCGGGGGCCGAGGTCGGCCCCGCCACCACCCTGACCGACACCTTCGTCGGCGAGGGCGCCGTGGTGCGCAACGCCGTGTGCGACCAGGCCGAGGTCGGCCCGGAGGCCAACGTGGGCCCCTACGCCTACCTGCGCCCGGGCACCGTGCTGGGCCGCAGGTCGAAGGCGGGCACGTTCGTCGAGATGAAGAACACCACGGTCGGCGAGCGCTCCAAGGTGCCGCACCTGTCCTACGCGGGCGACGCCACCATCGGCGCCGACGTCAACATCGGCGCCTCCACCGTCTTCGTGAACTACGACGGGGTCGACAAGCACCGCACCACCCTGGGCGACGGCGTGTTCGTCGGTTGCGACACCATGCTCGTCGCCCCGGTGACCGTCAACGACGGCGCCTACACGGCGGCCGGTTCGGTGATCGTCGACGACGTACCCCCCGGCGCCATGGGTGTGGCGCGCGCGCGGCAGCGCAACATCGAGAAATGGGTCTTGCGCAGGCGCGCGGGCACGAAGTCGGCCGCGGCCGCCGAGCGGGCGCTGGCCGGGCAAGAGCAGCAGGAGAAGAAGCAGTGACCAGCATCAAGCAGCCCGGCGAGAAGAACCTCATGCTCTTCTCCGGGCGGGCCTATCCGGAGCTGGCCGAGGAGGTCGCCCAGCACGTCGGCGTCTCCCTCACCCCCACCAGGCTCATCGACTTCGCCAACGGCGAGATCTACGCCCGCTACCTGGAGTCCGTACGCGGCTGTGACGCCTTCGTCATCCAGAGCCACACCGGGCCCATCAACAAGTGGATCATGGAACAGCTCATCATGGTCGACGCGCTCAAGCGGGCCTCCGCCAAGCGCATCACCGTGGTCATGCCGTTCTTCGGCTACGCGCGCCAGGACAAGAAGGGCCGCGGGCGCGAGCCCATCACGGCCCGGCTGATGGCCGACATGTTCAAGACCGCGGGCGCCGACCGGCTCATGTCGATCGACCTGCACACCTCCCAGATCCAGGGCTTCTTCGACGGCCCGGTCGACCACCTGTTCGCCATGCCGGTGCTGGAGAGCTACCTCAAGAACAAGCTCGACCTGGAGCACACCACGGTCGTCTCGCCCGACACCGGCCGGGTGCGCCTGTCGGAGCGCTGGGCCGACACGCTGGGCACGCCGATGGCGTTCATCCACAAGCGCCGCGACCTCGACGTGGCCAACCAGGTGAAGGTCAACGAGGTCGTCGGACGCGTACGCGGGCGCACCTGCGTGGTGATCGACGACATGATCGACACCGCGGGCACGATCTGCAAGGCCGCCGACGCGCTCTACGAGCAGGGCGCCACCAACGTGATCACCGCCGCCACCCACGCGGTCTTCTCCGACCCCGCGGTCGACCGGCTGAAGAACTCCCGGATCTCCGAGGTCATCGTCACCAACACGCTGCCGCTGTCGACGGCCAACAGGTTCGACAAGCTCACCGTGCTGTCCATCGCGCCGCTCATCGCCCGCGCGATCACCGAGATCTTCCAGGACGGCTCGGTCACGAGCCTGTTCGAGGGTGACACCTGAGCCCAGTAGGATAGTGGGGTTGCGCTCGTAACGCCTTCCGCTAGGGCGGGTGAGGGTGAGCGTTCGACAATCCGTCCCGAGCATCCCTAGGAGATGTCGTGTCCGAAGTACGTATCGCCGCCGAGCCGCGCACCACGTTCGGCAAGGGCGCCGCTCGCAAGATCCGCCGCGACGACAAGGTGCCCGCCGTCCTCTACGGGCACGGCATCGACCCCAAGCACCTGACGCTGCCCGGCCACGAGGTGCTGCTCGCGCTGCGCACCCCCAACGTGCTGATCCGCCTCAAGGGCGAGGGCGTCGACGAGCTGGCGCTGCCCAAGGGCGTTCAGCGTGACCCGATCAAGGGCTTCGTCGAGCACGTCGACCTGCTCCTGGTCAAGCGCGGCGAGAAGGTCACGGTCGAGATCCCGGTCACCACGGTCGGCGACGTCCACTCCGACGGCCTGCTCGACCTGCAGCTCGTCACGGTCGCCGTGGAGGCCGAGGCCACCCACATCCCGAGCGGCGTCGAGGTCGACGTCGACGGCCTGGAGGTCGGCACCTCGGTCACCGCCGCGCAGCTCCTGCTGCCGAAGGGCGCCACGCTGGCCGCCGACCCCGAGGCCGTGATCCTGCAGGTCATCGGCAAGCCGGTCGAGGTCGTCGAGGAGGCTCCTGAGGCCGCCGAGGCCGCCGAGGCGCCCGCGGCCGAGGGCGCGGAGGCTCCGGCCGCCGAGTAGGCGACGGGTTCACTCGTGAACGGGGCGGCCGGCATCGAGCCGTCCCGTTCCGCGTAAGGGGGTCGCATGGATCGCTGGCTGATCGCCGGACTGGGCAACCCGGGGCCCGACTACGCGGGCAACCGGCACAACGCGGGCTTCATGGTGCTCGACGAGCTGGCCGCCAGGGCGGGCGGGCGGTTCAAGGCCCACAAGAGCAGGGCCGAGGTGTGCGAGACGCGTGCCGCCGTCCTGGCCAAGCCCCTGACGTTCATGAACCTCTCCGGCGGGCCCGTGAAGGCGCTCGCCGACTTCTACAAGATCGGGCCGGAGCGGCTGATCGTCGTCCACGACGAGCTCGACGTGCCCTACGGCGCGCTGCGCGCCAAGCTCGGGGGCGGCGACAACGGCCACAACGGGCTCAAGTCGATCACCAAGGTCCTCGGCACCCGCGACTACCTGCGCGTACGGTTCGGCATCGGGCGACCGCCCGGCCGCATGGACCCGGCCTCCTTCGTGCTGCGCGACTTCGCCACCGTCGAGCGCAAAGACCTGCCCTTCCTCGTCGACCGGGCCGCCGACGTCGTCGAGTCGCTGATGGCCCGCGGCCTGGAGGCCACCCAGAACGACTTCCACCGGGCTGATCTGCACATTTCCGGCCCTCCACGCTGATCACCACATTGGGTCGTTCGCCGGTTGCCGGGCGTACGCGCCGCTAGCATCTGTGACTGTCCGTTCAGGAGTGGTCACACCTGGAGGCATGCGTGCGCGGTGAAGGCCTCATGGCTTTCGCGAGGACCGGTCATGGGGTCGGCTGGGGGGCCAAACCGCGCACGCCCTCCTGGGTGCGCTCCTATCGGATATGCGCGGTGCTGGGCGATCTGTGCGGGGCGGGCATCGGGGCGGCCACCGCGTTCTCGGTCAGGTTCGGCGGGCTCACCCCCTACGTGCTGCCGTACCTGCTGGTCAGCCTGGTGCTGCCGGTGGTGTGGTGCTGCGCGGTGGCGGTCGCCCGCGCGTACGAGCCGCGCATGCTCGGCGTCGGCTCCGAGGAGTTCCGCCGGGTCGTGCAGGCCGGTGTGGCGCTGACCGCGGGCACCGCCATCGGCTCCTACGTGACCAAGACCGACGTCGCCAGGGGCTACGTCGTGCTGGCGCTGCCGCTCGTCACGTTCTTCTCCCTCGTCCTCAGATACGCCCTGCGCCGCTCCCTGCACCGCCGCAGGGCCGCGGGCGCCTGCATGCGCAGGGTCGTGGCGGTCGGGCACGCGGCCTCGATCTCCGAGCTGGTCCGCCTCTTCCACCGCGAACGCCACCACGGCATGGACGTCGTGGCCGCCTGCCTGCCCGGCGGGCACCCCGGGCAGCGGGTGGCCGACGTCCCGGTCGCGGGCGACCTCAGCGACGTGCCCATCGCGGTGGAGCAGCACGACGCCGACACGGTGGCCGTGCTGGCCTGCCCCGAGATGGACGGGCAGGCGCTGCGCCGGCTGGCCTGGCGGCTGGAGCGCAGCCACACCGAGCTGGTCGTCGCACCCGCGCTGATGGACGTGGCCGGGCCGCGCACCACGATCAGGCCGGTCGCCGGGATGCCGCTGCTGCACGTCGAGCATCCCGAGCTGGCCGGGATCCGGCAGTTCGTGAAGAACGTCTTCGACCGCCTGGTGGCCGCCACGCTGCTGGTGCTGCTGGCGCCCCTGCTGGCAGGGCTGGCGGTGGCCGTACGCGCGACGAGCCCGGGGCCGGCGCTGTTCCGTCAGACCCGGGTGGGCAGGGACGGCGAGGTGTTCACGATCGTGAAGTTCCGCACGATGCGGCGCGGTTCCGAGCAGCAGAAGATCACCCTCGTCAGCGACCGCGACGGCGTGCTGTTCAAGATTCGGAACGATCCACGGGTCACGCCGCTCGGCACGCTGATGCGCCGCCACTCGCTCGACGAGCTGCCGCAGCTCATCAACGTCATCCTGGGCCACATGTCGCTCGTGGGCCCCCGGCCGCCGCTGCCGGAGGAGGTCGCCCGCTACGGCGACGACGTGCGCCGGAGGCTCCTCGTACGCCCAGGGCTGACCGGGCTGTGGCAGGTCAGCGGGAGATCTGACCTATCGTGGGAGGAATCCGTGCGCCTCGACCTGCGTTACGTGGAGAATTGGTCCCTCACCCTGGATCTCCAGATCCTGTGGAAGACTTGGTCGGCCGTCGCCCGCGGGCAAGGAGCATATTGATGACGATTCGCGACGACCACGCCCTGGCCGCCGATCTGGCGACCGAGGCCGGTGAGAGGCTGCTGCGGGTTCGCGAGCGCCTGGGGTTCGACGACCCGGGGGCGCTGCGGGCCGAGGGAGACCGGTCCTCTCACCTCTACCTCATGGAGTCGCTGGCGCGGCTGCGGCCGAGCGACAGCGTGCTGTCGGAGGAGGCCACCCGCGAGGAGCGGCTCGACCCGCGCAGGCTGGGCGCCGAGCGGGTGTGGATCGTCGACCCGCTCGACGGCACCAGGGAGTTCTCTGAGCGGCGTGAGGGCGCCGAGGCGGGCGCGGCGGACGAGGGCAGGGCCGACTGGGCCGTGCACGTGGCCCTGTGGGAGCGCGGGAGGCTCAGCGCGGGCGCCGTGGCGCTGCCCGCCCAGGGCCGTACGCTGACGACCGCCGACCCGCCGAAGCCGCCCGCGTACGACAAGGGGCGCTTCCGCATCGCCGTCAGCCGCACCAGGCCGCCCGAGTTCGTCAGGAAGCTGGCCTACCTGCTGGGGGCCGACCTCGTGCCGATCGGCTCGGCGGGGGCCAAGATCTCGGCGGTGCTCACCGGCGAGGTGGAGGCGTACGTACACGCCGGTGGGCAGTACGAATGGGACTCCGCCGCGCCGGTCGCCGTGGCGCTGGCCGCCGGGGCGCACGCGAGCCGGATCGACGGCTCCGAGCTGACCTACAACCAAGCCGACCCGTCACTACCGGATATCCTGGTTTCCCTACCAGAGCTGGCGACATCACTGCTCGCCGGCATCCGGGACCTTCATCGCTGAACCCGCCGGAGGAAGTTCACATGCTCCAGCGCGACTATACGACGTCGCAGCTCGACGTGCTCGAGGCAGAGGCCGTCCACATCATGCGCGAAGTGGCGGCCGAGTTCGAGCGTCCCTGTCTGCTCTTCTCCGGGGGCAAAGACTCGATCGTCATGCTCCGCATCGCGGAGAAGGCGTTCTGGCCGGCGCCGATCCCGTTCCCGCTCATGCACGTCGACACGGGGCACAACTTCGACGAGGTCATCGAGTTCCGCGACCGGCGCTCGGCCGAGCTGGGCGCCCGGCTGATCGTGGCCAGCGTGCAGGACTCCATCGACCAGGGCCGGGTCGTCGAGGAGACCGGGCGGCGCGCCTCGCGCAACCGCCTGCAGACCACCACCCTGCTCGACGGGATCGAGGAGCACCAGTTCGACGCCGTGTTCGGCGGCGCCAGGCGCGACGAGGAGAAGGCCCGCGCCAAGGAGCGGGTGTTCTCCTTCCGCGACGACTTCGGGCAGTGGGACCCGAAGAACCAGCGCCCCGAGCTGTGGAACCTCTACAACTCCCGCATCCGCAAGGGCGAGCACATCCGCGTCTTCCCGCTGTCCAACTGGACCGAGCTCGACGTCTGGGACTACATCAGGCGCGAGGGCATCGAGATCCCCTCCATCTACTTCGCCCACACCCGCAAGGTGTTCGAGCGCGACGGCATGCTGCTGCCCGACTCCGAGGTGGTGTCGCGCGGCGAGGAGGAGCCGCTGTTCGAGGCGGTGGTGCGCTACCGCACCGTGGGCGACATGACCTGTACGGGCGCCGTCCAGTCCACGGCCGCCACGGTCGAGGAGATCATCGAGGAGATCGCCGCCACCCGGATCACCGAGCGCGGGGCCACCAGGGCCGACGACCGCTCGTCCGAGGCGGCCATGGAAGACCGGAAGAGAGAGGGCTACTTCTAAATGCACCCGTCCGTAGCAGTCGCGGTTCGTCCTGGAGGACCGGCTGTGTTTGACGACAAGGGCCACATCTGATGGACATTCTTCGCTTTGCCACCGCGGGAAGCGTCGACGACGGCAAGTCCACCCTCATCGGACGGTTGCTCTACGACTCCAAAGCGATCTTCGAGGACCAGTTGGAGGCCGTCGAGCGCACCTCGCGCGACCGCGGCACCGAATACACCGACCTGTCGCTGCTGACCGACGGGCTGCGGGCCGAGCGCGAGCAGGGCATCACGATCGACGTGGCGTACCGCTATTTCGCGACGCCGCGCCGGAAGTTCATCATCGCCGACACGCCCGGGCACATCCAATACACCAGAAACATGGTGACCGGCGCCTCCACGGCCGATCTGGCGATCATCCTCATCGACGCCCGCAAGGGCGTGCTGGAGCAGTCGCGGCGGCACGCGTTCCTGACGTCGCTGCTGCGCGTGCCGCACCTGGTGTTGGCCGTCAACAAGATGGACCTGGTCGACTACTCCCAGGCGCGCTTCGAGGAGATCAGAGACGAGTTCACGGCGTTCGCGTCCAAGCTGAACGTCTCCGACCTCACCTTCATCCCGATCTCCGCGCTCAACGGCGACAACGTGGTCTCGCGCTCCGAGAACATGCCCTGGTACCTCGGCACGTCCCTCCTGCACCACCTGGAGAACGTGCACATCGCCTCCGACCGCAACCTGACCGACGTGCGCTTCCCCGTCCAGTACGTCATCCGCCCCCAGCGGGCCACCGACCCCGCCTTCCACGACTACCGCGGCTACGCCGGCCAGGTGGCGGGCGGCGTGCTCAAGCCCGGCGACGAGGTCGTGCACCTGCCCTCGGGCCTGACCACGCGGATCGCCTCGATCGACACCTTCGACGGGCCGGTGGAGGAGGCGTTCCCGCCCATGTCGGTGACGCTGCGCTTCGAGGACGACCTCGACATCTCGCGCGGCGACATGATCGCCCGGCCCAACAACCAGCCGAACGCGGCGCAGGAGCTGGAGGCGATGGTCTGCTGGATGGGCGACGGACTCAAGCTGACGCCGCGCACCAAGCTGACGATCAAGCACACCACCCGCACCGCCCGCGCGATGGTGCGCGAGCTGCACTACCGGCTCGACGTCAACACCCTGCACCGCGACGAGGAGGCGACCGGGCTCGGCCTCAACGAGATCGGCCGGGTGTCGCTGCGGGTCACCCAGCCGCTGTTCGTCGACGACTACGCGCGCAACCGGCTGACCGGCGGCTTCATCCTGGTGGACGAGGCCACCAACGGCACGGTGGGCGCGGGAATGATCATCGACGCGAGCTGAGGTAGATCTTTTAGTGTTTGCCTTACCAAGGCATTACTCTCCGCGCTAGGGTCATCGCGTTCCGTGTTCGTCACACCCGCGAAAGCCCTTTGTTCCCTTGACTGAAACCACCGTCCCCCAGGTGATCTACCTGGGCGGCCTCGGCCGCAGCGGCACCACGTTGCTGGAAAGGCTCCTTGGCGAGCTGCCCGGTGTGGTGGCGCTGGGAGAGGTGGTGCATCTGTGGGAGCGAGGGGTGCTCGCAGCGGAACTTTGCGGTTGCGGAGTCGTCTTCCCGGCCTGTCCGTTCTGGGGGCGGGTCGGGAAGACGGCGTTCGGCGGCTGGACGCGCCGGCTCGCCGAGCGGATGCTGACCCTGCGGCACCGGGTCGACCGCACCCGCAGGATCGCCCGCATCGACCATCCCGACCTGGCCGAATACACCCGGGCCTACCGGCGGCTCTACCACGCCGCCGACGCGCCCGTGGTGATCGACTCCAGCAAGCACGCCTCGCTGGCCTGCTGCCTGGTGGCGAGCGGGCTCGACGCGCACGTCGTGCACGTCGTACGCGACCCGCGCGCGGTCGCCCACTCCTGGGCCAGGACCGTGCACCGGCCCGAGGACGGGCGGCCGATGACCCGCTGGAGCCCGGCCCGCACCGCCGTCCACTGGTCGGCGCAGAACGCCGCCCTGGAGCTCCTGCAGGGCAGGGGAGCGCGCGTGACCCGGGTCCGCTACGAAGACCTGCTCGCCGACCCCGGGGCCACGCTGAAGGCGTTGGCGGTCCGCCTGGGGCTGCCGGAGCCTGAGCTGGGCTTCCTGGAGGGGCGCACCGCCCGGCTGGGGCCCTCGCACACGGCCTCGGGCAACCCGATGCGCTTCCACGTGGGAAAGGTGGAGCTGCGCCGGGACGACTCGTGGCGGTCGGGCCTGGCCGACGGCGACCGGCGGGTGGTCGACGCGCTCACGTGGCCTCTCCGGGCGCGCTACGGCTACGCAGGGGCCGCGGCGTGAGCCGGTGGCCTTCGGTCGGGGTCGTCGTCCCGACGCGCGGAGACCGGCCTGGGCCGTTGCGCGAGGCCATGGCGGCCGTGCTCGGGCAGGACTACGCGGGCAGGCTCGCGGCAGTCGTGGTCTCCGACGGCGGGGCCGCTCCCGAGGTGCCCGACCGGCGCGTACGCGTGCTGCCCAACACCCTCACCCCCGGGCTCCCGGGGGCGCGCAACACCGGCATCGCCGCCCTCGACACCGACCTGATCGCCTTCTGCGACGACGACGACGTGTGGCTGCCCGGCAAGCTCACCGCCCAGGTACGCGCCCTGCTGGACGACGGCGGGGAGTTCGCCAGTTGCGCCATCGAGGTGGAGCACGGGCGGAGCAGGGTCGCCCGTCTGGCGGGGGCTTCCGTCGTCACCGCCGCCGACCTGGTGCGTTCGCGGATGGTGATGGTGCACTCGTCGACCTTCCTGTTCCTGCGCGGCGTGCTCCGGCCCGACGAGAGCGCGCCAGGCGGCCAGAACGAAGACTGGGACCTGGCCCTGCGCGCCGCCAAGCGGCGGCCCATCGTCCACGTGGACCGGCCGCTCGTGCTGGTGCGCTGGGCGGGGTCCCACTACGCGGCCCGATGGGCCGACCGCATTGCCGGGCTCGAGTGGATGCTCGCCCGGCATCCTGAACTGGCCGTGGACCCGTGCGGCGCGGCGCGGGTCTACGGCCAGCTTGCGTTCGGCCACGCGGCGCTGGGGCAGCGCTGGGCCGCCGCGAGATGGGCCCTGCGGACGCTGTCGGCCCGGCTGGGGGAGCCCAGGGCGGCGATCGCGCTCGCGGTGGCGGCGGGGCTCGTCTCCGCGCCCACCGTGCAGGCGGCCCTGCACAGCCGAGGACACGGCATTTGACCCCCGGAGCCGTCCCGCCGCCGTCCCGGATCGCGCCGATCCCGGCACAGCGCCTCCCCGAGCAGCACCCCGCCGACCAGGGCGAGCGCCTTCCCGACCAGGGCCGGGGCCTCCCCGAGCAGCGCCAGGGCCAGGGCCTCCCCGGGCAGCGCCTCGCGGTGGGGGCCGGTGCCGGGCGGGTCGCGGTGGGCGGGATCGAGGTCGACGCCGTCACCGAGGCCGACGTCGTGCGGCGGGTGGCGGTGGCGCTGGAGCTGGGCAGGGGCGGGCGCGTCGTCACGCCGAACGTGGACATCTGCCGCGCCGCCGACGCCGACCCCGCGCTCCGGACGCTCGTCCGCTCGGCCGACCTCGTGGTCGCCGACGGCATGCCGCTGGTGTGGGCGGCCAGGCTGCTCGGCACCCCCGTGCCCGCGCGGGTCACCGGCGCCGACCTCATCTGGTCGCTCTGCGCGCTGGCCGCCGAGCGGGGCTGGCCCGTCTACCTGCTCGGCGGCGGCCCCCCTGACGTGGTGCGGGGGGCCGCCCGCGAGCTGACCGCCCGCCACCCGGGCCTGGACGTCTGCGGCGTCCACGCGCCTCCCTACCGCTTCGACGACACCCCCGAGGGCGCCGCGCGCGTACGCGGGAAGGTGGTCGCCGCCCGGCCCCGCCTGGTCTTCGTCGGGCTCGGCTTCCCCCGGCAGGACCGTCTCATCCTGGCCCTGCGCGAGGAGCTGCCGCAGGCGTGGTTCGTGGGCTGCGGGGCGGCCATCGCCTTCGCCGCCGGCACCACGGCCAGGGCCCCGGGCTGGATGCGGCGGGCCGGGCTCGAATGGGCGTTCAGGCTGGCCTGCGAGCCGGGCCGGCTCGCCCGCCGCTACCTGGTGGACGACCTGCCGTTCGCCGTGCGGCTGCTCGGCGGGTGCCTCGTGACGCGGCTCAGGCGCCGGTCAGGGCGCGGACGCGGGCCGCGTCCTCCTCGCTGAGCCCGCGGGGGCCCTGCGCCAGTGCCCGGCGCGAGTCCATCCGCCGGTACGCCGTGCGCGACAGGCCCGACCACGCGAACCCCGCCCCGGTGGTGGCCCCGCCGCCGCAGGCCCGTACGATGCGGCGCTCGGCGGCCGGCGACCAGCGCAGGCCCGCGTAGGCGTACAGGTGACGGAACCCGGCGACGGGGTCGGCGGCCAGCGACTCGTACGGCGTGAGCAGGACGCCCGGCATGCGGCCCAGGATCGAGCGCGTCACCCGCCACAGCGCCGCCGCCTTGGCCACCCGGTCCTGCGACCCGACGAGCGCCCGCAGCTCCAGCACCTCCGGATGGTCGCGGACCAGCAGCGGCTGCTCCAGCAGCTCGTGGAAGTACACCGTCCACCCCAGCCGCTGCCAGCTCGCCACGAACGACACCGGGTCACGCACCAGCGCGATCACCCGGCAGCCCAGCCGCCCGGCGAACCAGCCCGCGCTCAGCACCGCGAACGGGTCGTCCAGCAGCGCCCGCCGCCCCGCCAGCCGCCCGAGCGTGAAGGCGGTGCCATAGCGGAGCAGCCGGGCCAGGTCGTACGGGGCGCGGTTCGCCCGCAGCTCGGCCAGCCACCGGTAGCGCAGCGCGACCGTGTCGCGGAAGGCGGGCAGCCAGGTGGGGGAGTTGTCCTCGCAGATGTACTGGAACCGGTGCGTCACCCGGGCGGCGAGCACCCCAGGGCAGCGGCCGGGCGGGTGCTGCGGGTTGAGCGGCTCGTTGACGTAGACCAGCTCGCGCCCGGCGGCCAGCATCTTGCCCGTCCAGCTCGTCCCGCTCCGGGGCAACCCCGTGACCAGCACCGTCATTCGCTCACCACCCCGCCACCCGGCCGCGTACGCGCAGCGCGGCGAGCGTGTGGCGGCCGAAGGGGTGCAGGCCGTAGCGGCGGTGGAGCTGCCACAGGGGGAGCAGGTTCTTGACGATCACGCCGCCCGACCACCCCGCCACCGCCCCCAGCGCCCCGTGGGACGGGATGAGCGCCAGGTCCAGCAGCACCGTGCAGCCGATGGCGGCCAGCAGGTTGGCCAGACTGGCGCCGGTGTGCCCGGCGGCCGTCAGCACCACGTCCACCATGCCGCAGGCGGTCGCCACCATCATCGTGCCCGCCAGCACGAGGGCGACGGGCGCGGCCGAGCCGTACGAGGGCCCGAACACCCGCAGCACCCACGGCGCGAGGCACGCGTACGCCAGCCACACCGGCCAGGTCAGCAGCACCAGCCAGACCGTGGCCGCCTGGTACAGCTCCCCGGCCCGCTCCCGCTGCCCGTCGGCCAGCGCCCTGACCAGCCCCGCCTGCACGGCCTGCGCCAGCCCCTGGTTGGCGAGCTGGCCGACGACCCTGAACCGGGTGGCGGCGGTGTAGACGGCGGCCTGCGCGGGCCCGGCCAGCGCGGCCACGATCACGATGTCCACCCGCTGGAACACCGCCTGGATCGCCCCCGCGAGCGAGCGCGGCCCGGTGTGGCGCCACAGGTCGCGCCCGGTCCCCGGCAGGTAGGGCGTGCGCGGCACCCGTCCCCTGAGCCCGGCGGCGGCCAGGAGCAGCACGGGCACGTACGCCGCCCCCCACGCGGGCGGCAGCCACCAGGCCGCGCACCCCGCCAGCGCCACCCCGCCCACCAGCAGGAGCTGCCCGGCCGGCAGCAGCACCCCGTCCAGCAGCACCGTGGGCCGCAGGGCGCCGAACCCCCGGGTGGCGGCCAGCAGCACGTCGGCGGCCACCATGACCGGCAGCAGCCCCGCCAGGGGCCCGAGCCGCGGGTACAGCACGGCCGCCGCGCCCCCGGCCACCGCCACGCACGGCACGAGGGCCGCCCTGACATATCCGGAGATGCCCCGGTAGTGGTAGGTCTTGGCGCGGGCGATGAAGTAGATCAGCCCGTTGCCCGCGTCCAGTTTGGCGATGCCCGCCGCCATCAGCGCCAGCGCGGTCGCGGTGAAGAACGCGCCCGCCTCGGCGGCCGGGTACGCCCTGGTCACCACCACCACCAGGGAAAACTGCGCCAGCGCCCCGAAGACCGCCCCCGACAGCCCCGCCAGCCCCCTCCTGACGATCACCGCCGCCACGAGGGCTCACCGTCCAGCCAGCGCGTCAGCCGCGCGTCGTACGGCTCGAAGTGGTCACGCAACGCCTGCGCCAGCACCTGGGGCACCGGGCGCGGCAGCGGGCGGCGGTTGTGCCGCTCGAAGAGGGGATAGCCCAGGTGCGGCACCCCCAGGAAGTCCAGCACCCGGTCGTAGGTCGTCTCGGGCTCGGCGAAGAAGCGGTGGCTGTCGAGCACGAGGAGGCGGTCGCGGCCGATCAGCGGCTCCAGCCGGTCGAGCTGGTCGGCGTAGCGGCCCCTGGCCAGGTAGCCGTGGTGGCGGTGCGAGTGGTGCAGCGCGTGGGGCGACTGCCTGATCTGCTCCTCGGCCCCGGCCAGCCGCCGGGACTCCAGCTCCAGGGCGTACTCGAAGTGCGACTCGGTCTCGAAGCCCCTGGCCAGCTCGTGGGCGTGCGCGGAGGAGGCCCGCTCGACCGGGTCGCGAACCAGCACGATCAGCTTGACGCCCGGCAGGTCGGCGGCGATGCGCTCACCGGCCAGCGGGTGGAACAGGTAGTAGGGGGAGGATTCGTACGCCTGGGCGCGCGTGCCGTACCGGTGGGCCAGCAGCGCCACGCTCACCCGCAGCGGGAAGTGCGCCTGGTACCAGGACAGGCCGCGCCGGTAGTCGATGTCGAAGTAGTGCACGCCCTTGTGCAGGACGGGTTTGAGCAGCAGCGGGTGCTGGGCCAGCGCGCGGTAGAGCGACGTGGTGCCGCACCGCTGCGCGCCGGCGATCAGGAACGTCGGCAGCACGCGTGCCGCCGACGTGAACCGTCCGGTGGCCCGCGACAGCGACAGCACCGATCGCTTCATGGCCCTCATGTGAGCAGCTCCTCGTGGTCGACGGCCGGGTTGAGCCAGGACTCCGGCGGGCCCAGCGGCGCGTGGCCGTCGGCGGCGTGCCGGTCGGCCAGGGCGATGAGGTAGCGCAGCGCCGTCCGCTTGGCCGTCGCGGGCGACAACCCCAGGGGCGCGAGGAGCCGTACGGAGCGGGCCACGCACGCCCGCGCCGCGAGCGGAGGGCTCATCCGGCGCAGCGCCCGGTGGAAGAAGTGGTGCACGAGGTCGAAGCCGTAGGGAACGCCGATCTCGTAGCGTTCCCAGTCCCAGACGAGCAGGCGTCCGTCGCGGGCGCGGCACACGTTCCACGGGGCCAGGTCGCCGTGCCAGGCCGGGCGGTCGCCGCCGGTGCCCGCGATCTCGGTGACCGCGTCCAGCAGCAGCGTCCCGGGCGGGCCGCTCCGTCGCCGTACGGGCAGGGGCGACAGCGCGAGCACCGGCAGCCCGCGCCAGTCGCCGTGGTGCAGCACGGACGGGGCCACGACCGTCTCCAGGGAGAGCCCGGCCAGCCGGCACAGGGCCGCCGCCTCGCGGTTGATCAGCTCGCGCGCCCGCTCGCTGTCTCCGATCTTCACGAACGCCAGCCGCCGCCCGCCCGCCCGGACCTCCAGGACCGGCTTGCGGTTGGCCCGCAGCGCCGGCCGCACGTGCAGGACGGTCTCGACCTGCCGCTCGAAGACCTCGCTCAGGTACGCCGTGATCGACCCCTCGACCGGCACCAGCATCTGGGACCCCACGTGCCACCAGCGGCGCGGCGCCAGCCTGCGGGGCACGGCGGCGTGCGGCAGCAGCGTGTACGCGCGCTGCGAGCCGGTGCCGGGATACAGCAGCCGCACGGTGTCGGCGAGGTAGCCGAGGCGGACGGCGGCGTCGTTCATGGCTGACTCTCCTGGAGGGACGCGTTGCGCCACAGGAGGGCGAACGAGACGAGATAGAGGCTGAGCGGCGTGACCAGGCCGTCGTAGACGAACATGTAGAGCAGCACGAACCCCATCACCAGCACCCCGGCCAGCCCGATGGGGCTGCGGTCGCCCCAGTGGCGGCGGATCGCGCCCAGGAAGAACGCCACGTAGAGCGCCGCGCCCGTGAACCCCTGTGTGATGATCAGCAGCCAGAGCTGGCCGTCGCTGCCCAGCGGCGGATGCCCGCACGACTGGCACCACTCGGTCCGGCCCGTGGTGATCGAGCGGTGGTTGCCCCTGGCGTTGCGGGTGTTGCCGTAGCCGATCACCGGCGAGTGGCCGGCGGCGGCGAGGGTGGCGCTCACGGTGAAGGCGCGGATGTCGTTGGAGTGCGGCCTGTCCAGGCGCTGCGCGAACAGGGCGGCCAGCGGGCTGAGCGTGAAGGCCAGCGCCGCCGCCACGGCCGCGCCGCACAGCGCCGCCCGCGTACGCCCGCCCACCCGCACGACCAGGTAGACCACGGCCAGCCCGAGCCCGATCCACAGGCCGCGGTTGAGCGAGTACACGACGGGGATGGCGGCCAGGGCGACGACCACGGCCACGAAGACCCGGTGGCGCACCCGGCCGTACGCCCACCAGCCGACCACGAACCACACCAGCAGCACCGAGGCGTTGCTGCCCCAGGCGTTGGCCCACTCGTACGGCGCCTCCGGCCGGGGCGAGGAGAAGCCCAGCACCTTCTGCGTCTGGGCGGCGGTCGGGTGGATGAGGTTGCGGACGAACGAGTTCTCCCCGAGCCACTCGGGCAGCAGCAACTCCACCGGCGAGGTGTACTCGAACCCGGGCGCGAACACGCCGAGCAGCCCGCCCGCGACCGTGGTCACGAACAGCACTCCGAGCATGCGTACCAGCCGGAGCTGCGGCAGCTCGTGCTCGGTGAGGTTGCCCAGGTAGAGCACCATGACCAGCACCGAGCAGTAGAGCGCCAGCCGCATGGCGTAGCCGAGCAGCCGGCCGGGCCCGAACTCGCCGTACGTGCCGGGCGGCGTCTCCGCCAGCATCAGCGCGCTCACCAGATAGCCGGCCAGCAGCAGCACCCACAGCCCGAACCCGCGCGGCACCCGGATCGGCCGCCGCCGCCACAGCACCACCGCCATGGGCACCGCCAGCACGATCACCGACAGCCCGCCGAACCCGAGCGCCCACCAGACCGGATAGCCCACCAGCAGCGCGGCGATGGGCCACGCGGGCCGGGTCACGTCGGCTTGCCCGGCCGCCGCGGGTGGGGGAACGCCTGCATGGGCGTGGTCTCGGCCGACACGTTGGCGTCGAACTCGCCGGTCGCCACGAGCTTGCCGAGCGTGGGGTGCGTGCGCGGCTCCAGCAGGGGGATGAACGACGGCACCGCGTCGGTGGCCGTCACCACGCCGACGGTCGGCACGTCGTGCCGGGCGAGCCCGCGTACGACGGCGGTGACCTCCTCGGCGCTCACCCGGCCC
This sequence comes from Nonomuraea sp. NPDC051298, assembly GCF_055586305.1. Taxonomy (NCBI): domain Bacteria; kingdom Bacillati; phylum Actinomycetota; class Actinomycetes; order Streptosporangiales; family Streptosporangiaceae; genus Nonomuraea; species Nonomuraea sp. NPDC051298. The sequence goes on along the minus strand of NZ_JBVJIM010000009.1, from coordinate 276,040 downwards.
AGCCCCACGAGCAGCACGGCGGCGTCGGCCCTGGCCAGGTCGCGTACGTCGGAGCCGTCGAGCACGACCAGCGGCGCGCTGACGGCGAGCGGCTCGGCCAGCGACGACGCGTACAGGTCGGCGGGCAGCGCCTTGACCAGCAGCCGCTTGCCGGGGCAGGCGGAGACCACGGCGCAGGCCAGTTCGTGCAGGACGCCGTGCTCGCGCGGGCTGGACAGGTCGCTGAGCACGGGCAGGCCGGTGAGCCGCTCGACGTCGGCGGGCGTGCGCAGCCGGGTGTCGAGCCGGTCGCGGGCGTAGGCGGCGGCCGACCCGGCCAGCAGCCCGGCCATGAGCCCGGTGCCGAGGTAGAGCGACAGGCTGGGGGAGCTGGGGGCGGTGGGCGGGGCGGCAGGGCCGATGACGGAGCCGGGGGTCACCGCGACCGTGCGCAGGGCGTCGTACCTGAGCGCCAGGTTGGCTGCCTGCCGGTTGAGCACGCTCTGGCGCTGGGCGGCGATCGTGTGCTCAGGACTGCCCTTGGGCAGCCCGCCGAGATGTTTGACCACCTGGTCGAGGCCGGCGTTGACCTGCTTGATCTTGCTCAGCACGGCCTGCTGCTGCTCGGTCAGCGACACCAGCGCGCTCTCGCGGCGGTTGGCCAGGTACGCCTCGGCGTAGGCGCGCGACTGCGTGGCGGCGGCGGCCGGGTCGCCGGCGGTCACGGAGATCCACAACACCGCCGAGTTGGGCGGCACGGACACCTCGACCGGCTCGGGCGCGGCGCCGCCCAGCTCCCCGGCCGCCCGCGCCGCGACCACGGACGACTGCGCGATCTGGGCCTCGGTGTCGAGGTTGAGCGCCTCGCGCTGGCGACCGGTCACCTGGTTGGCCGGCTCCTGCGGGCCCACCGGTACGACCAGCACCTGCGTGGTGGCGGTGTAGGCGGCCGGGGTGAGCCGCATCAGCGCCAGCCCGGCGGTGCCGCCGACGACGACGCAGCCCACGAGGAGCAGCCAACGCCTGCGTAGCAGCGAGAGGTGCTCGTCCAGGTCGGTGCCGGAGCTCATGAGGGGAGGCTCTCCTGATTGTGTACGGATTGTCGCTGTGTGGCTTCGCTGCGTCACCTGCCGAGTGTTCGCCCACTATAGGGCGGACGGATATGGCCCAGGGTTCAATACTCATGATTTTCTTCCGGTAAGGCCGGAAAGAAGCCCCTTGATAAATGGAAATGTCCGGAAATTGGGAGCGGCGCTTACCCATCACGAACTGGGGAGACTCGCACACTGGCTGAAGTTCCAGGAATGACATGGCAAGGTTCAGGTGTGAGGCGGGGGTCGTTCGACGAGGGGGTTGGAAGGCTTTGCAGCTACGGGGCATTTCTCATTCCACAACGAAAGCCGCATTCGTCGGCTCCGCCCTGGCGACGTTGCTCGCCATGACGCCGGCCGCCTGCTCCACCGCCGAGGGCTCCCACCTGCGCCCCCTGGCCCAGGCTCCCGCGGCCGGCCAGGCCGCCGCCGGCTCGCCCGCCTGTACGGCCACCTCCAGGCTCATCCCGTCCTGCGGCGCCTGGTGGGGCCTGGCCCCTGAGGTCTTCACCGGCGCCCCGGTGGAGCAGGCGCTGCACGGCGCGGAGTCACGCATGGGCGCCGCGGCCGACGTGCTGCACGTCTACCACCGGGGCAGCGAGCTGTTCCCCACCGAGGCCGAGGTCAGGCTGGCCCGCGACCCGGCCAGGCCGCGGCTGCTCATGATCAACTGGAAGCCGTCGTTCGACCACACCTGGGCGGAGATCGCCGACGGCGCCCTCGACGCCCGGATCGACCGGCTGGCCGCCTACCTCAGGCGCACCTTCCCCGAGCGGTTCTTCCTCACCCTGCACCACGAGCCGGAGAACGACGTCGACGACTCCTCCGGCTCCGGCATGCGGGCCACCGACTACGCGGCCATGTTCCGGCACGTCGTGCTGCGGCTGCGGGCCGGGGGCGTGCGGAACGCCGTGGTGGTGATGACGTACATGGGGGCGCCCAACTGGGCGGCCGAGCCCTGGTTCGAAGACCTCTACCCGGGTGACGACGTGGTCGACTGGGTGGCGATGGACCCGTACGCCGACGACCGGGTGCAGGACTTCGACGGGCTCGTGAACAAGACGCGCAAGGAATACCCGGAGTGGCCGGGCTTCTACCGGTGGATGCAGGCCCGCTTTCCCGGCAAGCCGGTCATGGTGGCCGAGTGGGGCGTCTTCGAGAGGGAGCGCGACCGCTCGTTCAAGCGCCGGTTCTTCGAGTCGGTGCTGCGGCAGATCAAGCGCTATCCGCAGATCAAGGCGGTCCTGTACTTCGACTCGCCGCAGGCGCCGCGCGGCGACACCAGCTTCGACTCCGACCCGGGGGCCGACCGGGCGTTCAGCGAACTGGCTCGAGATCCGTACTTCCGCTCGACGCCCGTGCCGCGGCCCTGACCCGAAGGCGCCAGCCCACGACCGTGACCGCCGTGGCGGCGGCCAGCGCCCAGACGGTGAGCGTGGTGCTCACGTCGAGCAGCTTGAGCGCGGAGGCGAGCAGCACGATCGCCAGCATCGCCCTGATCAGGCCACCGGGGGCGCGCGAGGAGATCCGCGCGCCGAGGTAGACGCCCGGGATCGAGCCGACGAGCAGCGAGAGCGTCAGATCCATCCGGAAGTCGCCGAACAGCAGGTGGCCGAGCGCGGCGGCGGCGACCAGCGGCACGGCCTGCACCAGGTCGGTGCCGACGAGCTGGTTGGCCTTGAGCGCCGGATAGAGCACGAGCAGGGCCACGATGATCAGCGATCCCGAGCCCACGGACGAGACCCCCACCACCAGGCCGCCCACCGTACCGACCAGTAGGGTCGGAATTGGGCGTACGACGATGTCGCGCGCGCTCGACGCGCCGCCCCTCGCGCCGAGCAGGCCCTTCAGCGCCATGCCCGCCACGGCCAGCAGCAGGGCGACGCCCAGGGCGTACTTGACCGCGTCGGTGACCGCGAACGCCCTGGCCAGGAACACCCCGCAGAACGCCGCCGGCACCGACCCCACGCACAGCCAGCCGACCAGGCGCAGGTTGACGGTGCCGCGGCGCAGGTGGACGACGCTGCCGACCGGCTTCATCACGGCCGAGGCGACCAGGTCGCTGGAGACCGCGGCCAGCGGCGGGACGTTGAAGAACAACATCATCATCGGGGTCATCAGCGCCCCGCCGCCCATGCCGGTCAGCCCGACCACGACGGCGACCAGGAAGGAGCCGCCGATCAGCGCCCAGTCGATCAACGAATCCAGCCTCCGCCCCGCAACGTGTCCAGCACCCGCGACACGGCCGCCTCGATCGAGAGGTGCGTGGTGTCGATGACCAGGTCGGCGTCTTCCGGCTCCTCGTACGGGTCGGAGACGCCGGTGAACTCGGGGATGAGCCCGGCGCGGGCCTTGGCGTACAGGCCCTTGCGGTCGCGGCGCTCGCACTCCTCCAGCGGCGTGGCGACGTGCACGAGCAGGAAGTCGGCCCCCACCGACTCGACCATCTCGCGCACCTCCTCGCGGGTGGCCGCGTAGGGCGCGATCGGGGCGCAGACGGCCAGCCCGCCGTGCCGCGCGGCCTCGGCGGCCACGAAGCCGATGCGCCGGATGTTCAGGTCGCGGTCGGCCTTGGAGAAGGTCAGGCCCTTGGAGAGCAGGTGGCGCACCACGTCGCCGTCGAGGTAGGTCACCGAGCGGGTGCCCAGCTCCAGCAGCGCGTCGCGCAGGCCGCGGGCGATCGTGGACTTGCCGGAGCCGGACAGGCCGGTGAAGAAGACCACCAGGCCGCGGCGGTGCGGCGGGCCGGGGATGCGCACCGGCTCGGGGCCGGCCAGGTGCTCGGTCGCGCCGTAGGCGGTGGCGACGTGCTCGCGCAGCTCCAGGTCCAGCTCCGGCTCCTCGCGGGGCGCCAGGGGGACCGAGACCACGATCGTCCCCGCGGGGAGCTGCTCCTTGGCGCGCAGCGCGGCGCGTACGACGGCCGGACCGCCCTCGCCGTAGGAGAGGGGGAGCAGCAGGATCACCGCGTCCAGCTCTTTGGCGGTGGCGACGATCTCGGAGAGGTCGTCGAGCGGGCCGCGCATGGTCACTGCGAGCGCGGGACGGCCGCCCAGCTCACCGGCGACCTGGGCCGGGGTGCGCCGCAGCCGCGCGAACGGCCCGTGCTCGGGCGCGCCCAGGCCCTTGACCGTCCCGGCGGTCAGGCCGTCGGGCTCGTGGGCGGTCACGGTGAGCACGGCCAGCGGCAGACCCTCGGGGTCGAGCAGGGTGACCTCGTCGCCGGGGGAGAGGTCGGCGGGGACGCGGAGGGTGACGGGCGCGGGCCATGGGGTGCCGTCGGCGAGCGCGCCGCGCTCGTGCACGGCGTGCAGGTCGTCGTGGCCGAGGAACCCGGTCAGCGGCTCGAACGCCCCGGAGAGCAGCAGTTCGAGGTCGGCCAGCTCGCGCGGGTCGGGGGTCCACTCCACGTCTTTTGCATCCCAACTATTCCGATTGAATTGGTACGAAACGACCCTACCGACTGAGAACCAGTGTGCCGCCAGAGCGCGACCCCCACGACCGTCCCCCCTGCCTCCCCTGCCCCCTTCCGTGCCTCATGCGCCCGTGGCAGGGCGTCAGATCAGGCGGGCGAAGTGGTGCTGGGGCTTTCTGATGACCATGGTGATCTCGTCGTGGGAGGCGGGGAAGCGGCCGCTGGTCAGCTTGGACGCCACCGCGACGGCGGCCGCGCCGATCGCCCGGCCGCGGGCCGGGCCGCTGGTGTTGCGCTCGTCGTCGGTGATCATGAGGCCCCGGCTCAGGCAGAACTCGTGCAGGCCGTCGCTCGACGCCAGGGGCTCGTACACGGCGGGCAGCGGGCCAGGGGTGCCCGGCCTGACCAGCACCCGCCACAGCGGGCGGCGCAGCCACCAGGGCGTGACGCGGTCGAGCAGCCCGTAGGCCGAGCGCCGGTCGCGTACGCGCAGCAGCACCAGCCCGCCCGGACGCAACGACTGCAGCAGCCGGTCGAAGACCAGCTCCGCGTGCCGCACGCGCTCCAGCAGGAACGAGAGCTGGATGACGTCGAAGCCGCGCGGCGGCAGCGGCACCGAGCGCAGGTCGCCCAGCGACCAGGCGACCAGGTCGGCCCGCTCGCTCAGCGCCCTCCTGATCTCGGGGTGGTCCTCGTCGGCCCCGGTGGCCCTGATCTCGATGTGATCGAGCACCAGCGCCTCGCCGTGCGCGCACCCGGCGACCAGCACGTCGAGCCGCCTGATCGGCTGCCCGGCACAGTGCTCGCGGAGCCGTTCACCGAAGAGGTCGCCACTCTGGGCGACTGATCGCACCTCAGCCATGTGACCTACAGTAATCAACCGATCGGGATCAGTAATGCATTTCCCTGCTAGCGTCCTGGCCTGTGAGCGATCGGGTCTACGTGGGCAACGCCGGTGCGGACGCGGCGGGTGACCGCGGCTGGCTGCTCGGTCACTTCAAACCCCCCGGCGACCCGAGGCACAGCGACGACGTCGAGATCAAGTGGGGTGTGCACCCGCCGGGCGACGAGCGGGCGGAGTGGGTGAGGCACGAGCACCGCACCGCGCTGCTCGTGCTGATCGGCGGCCGGTTCCGGGTGGAGCTGCCGGGGCGCAGCGTGCTGCTGTCGGAGCCGGGCGACTACGTGGTGTGGGGCAGGGGCGTCGACCATTCGTGGCGGGCGGAGGAGGCGTCGACCGTGCTCACCGTGCGCTGGCCCTCGGTGCCCGGTTACTCCGTGCCCGATCCTGGTCACCCTGTGTCTGATCACCTTGGGCCTGATCACCGTGCGCCTGGTCACCCTGTCGCCTGATCTGCCCTGGGGCTGGACGCTCCGGGCCCGGTTGCTCAGGGTCTGGCCGCCGCGTCGGCTGAGGTCCGGTGGCGAGTAGGCTTGTGGGGACCCCCGTGACCTCATCTGGCCCGGGGGTGGTCGTGTTGCCGTCGTGGGGCTGTGGGCGTATCTGATGAGTCTTTCCGGACTACTTGACCTTGTTCGCGCCGACCCGAAACTGACCGCCGCTCTCGAAGAGGGCGGCGACGTCTCGCTGATCGCGCCGTCCGCGCTGCGTCCGTTCGGCGTGGCCGCGCTGGCCGGGCACGACCAGCGCACCGTGCTGGCCGTCACGGCGACGGGGCGCGAGGCCGAAGACCTGGCCGCCGCGCTGACGAGCCTGGTCGAGCCCGGTTCCGTGGCGGTCTTCCCGGCCTGGGAGACGCTTCCGCACGAGCGGCTCTCGCCGCGCAGCGACACCGTCGGGCAGCGGCTGGCGGTGCTGCGCCGGCTGGCCCACCCGGTCAAGGGCGACACCGCCGCCGGGCCGCTCAGCGTGATCGTGACGCCGGTCAGGGCCCTGCTGCAGCCCATCGTGAAGGGCCTGGGCGACCTCGAGCCCATCAGGCTGCGCGCCGGTGACGACGCCGACCTCGACGACGTCGTCCGCAACCTGGTCGACAACGGCTACCACCGAGTCGACATGGTGGAGAAGCGCGGCGAGGTGGCCGTGCGGGGCGGGCTGCTCGACGTGTTCCCGCCCACCGAGGAGCACCCGCTGCGGCTGGAGTTCTGGGGCGACACGGTCGAGGAGATCCGCTGGTTCAAGGTGGCCGACCAGCGCTCGCTGGAGGCGGCGGAAGACGGGCTGTTCGCGCCGCCGTGCCGGGAGCTGCTGCTGACCGGCGAAGTCCGTGCCCAGGCGCGCGAGCTGGCCGAGCAGCATCCCGCGCTGGCCGAGGTGCTCGACCAGCTCGCCGAGGGCACGCCGGTCGAGGGCATGGAGGCGTTCGCGCCCGTGCTGGCCGGGGAGATGGACCTGCTGCTCGACCACCTGCCCATCAGGTCCGCGGTGTTCGTGTGCGACCCCGAGCGGATCAGGGGGCGGGCCGAGGAGCTCGTACGCACCTCGCAGGAGTTCCTCGAAGCCTCCTGGATCAACGCCGCGGCCGGCGGCGAGGCCCCGATCGACCTGGGCGCGGCCGCGTTCCGCACGCTGGAGGAGATCCGCGACCACGCCGACGCGCTGGGCCAGCCGTGGTGGACGATGGCGCCCTTCGGCGCGGGGGCCGAGCTGGACGCGCAGGACTCCGAGGCGTACCGCGGCGACACCGCCAAGGCGCTGGCCGACATCAAGGGCTGGCTGGCCGACGACAAGGCCGTCGTGCTGCTCAGCGAGGGCCATGGCCCGGCCGAGCGCATGGTCGAGCTGCTCAAGGGCGTCGACGTGCCCGCCAGGCTCCAGCAGTACCTGGACAAGGCCCCCGAGCCCAAGGTCGTCCACGTCACGACCGGACTGATCGAGCACGGCTTCATCACGCCCACCCTGGCCGTGCTCACCCACCTCGACCTGGTCGGCCAGAAGGCGTCCACGAAAGACATGCGGCGCCTGCCCTCGCGCCGCCGCAACATGGTCGACCCGCTCCAGCTCAAGGTCGGCGACCACGTGGTGCACGAGCAGCACGGCGTGGGCCGCTACATCGAGATGGTCCAGCGCACGGTGCAGGGCGCGACCCGCGAATACCTCGTCATCGAGTACGCCAAGGGCGACCGCCTCTACGTGCCCACCGACCAGCTCGACGAGGTCACCCGCTACGTCGGCGGCGAGGCCCCCACGCTCAACCGCATGGGCGGCGCCGACTGGTCCAAGGCCAAGTCGCGGGCGAAGAAGGCGGTCAAGGAGATCGCCGGCGAGCTGATCAGGCTCTACTCCGCGCGCATGGCCTCGCCGGGACACGCGTTCGGGGACGACACGCCGTGGCAGCGGGAGATGGAGGACGCCTTCCCCTACGCGGAGACCGGCGACCAGCTCGAGGCCATCGACGAGGTCAAGCGCGACATGGAGCGCGGCGTCCCGATGGACCGGCTGATCTGCGGCGACGTCGGCTACGGCAAGACCGAGATCGCGGTGCGGGCGGCGTTCAAGGCGGTGCAGGACGGCAAGCAGGTCGCGGTGCTGGTGCCCACGACGCTGCTGGTGCAGCAGCACATGTCCACCTTCACCGAGCGCTTCTCCAGCTTCCCCGTCACGCTGAAGCCGGTCTCGCGTTTCCAGACCGACGGCGAGGTCAAGGGCACGCTCGAAGGGATCAGGTCGGGCGCGGTCGACGTGGTGATCGGCACGCACCGGCTGCTGAGCCCCGAGGTCAGGTTCAAGGACCTGGGGCTGATCATCATCGACGAGGAGCAGCGGTTCGGTGTCGAGCACAAGGAGGCCATGAAGCACCTGCGCACGCAGGTCGACGTGCTGGCCATGTCCGCCACCCCGATCCCGCGCACGCTGGAGATGGGGCTGACGGGCATCCGCGAGATGTCCACGATCCTCACGCCGCCGGAGGAGCGGCACCCGATCCTCACGTTCGTGGGCCCCTACGAGGAGAAGCAGATCGGCGCGGCGATCCGGCGCGAGCTGATGCGCGACGGCCAGATCTTCTTCGTGCACAACCGGGTGGCCTCGATCAACCGGGTCGCCGCGCGGCTGCGCGAGCTGGTGCCCGAGGCACGCATCGCGGTCGCGCACGGCCAGATGAACGAGCACCAGCTAGAGAAGATCATGGTGGGCTTCTGGGAACGCGAGTACGACCTGCTCGTCTCCACCACGATCGTCGAGTCGGGGCTCGACGTGCCCAACGCCAACACGCTGATCGTGGACCGGGCGGACAACTACGGCCTGTCCCAGCTCCACCAGCTCCGTGGCCGCGTCGGGCGGGGCAGGGAGCGCGGCTACGCCTACTTCCTCTACCCGCCGGAGAAGCCGCTCACCGAGACCGCCCACGAGCGGCTGGCCACGATCTCGCAGCACACCGAGATGGGCGCGGGCATGTACGTCGCGATGAAGGACCTGGAGATCCGCGGCGCGGGCAACGTGCTGGGCGCCGAGCAGTCCGGGTTCATCGCGGGCGTCGGCTTCGACCTGTACGTCCGGCTCATGTCCGAGGCGGTGCAGGAGCAGAAGGCCAAGCTGACAGGCGGCGAGGTGCAGCAGGAGCAGGCCGACGTCAAGGTCGAGCTGCCGATCAACGCCCACATCCCGCACGACTACGTGACCTCCGAGCGGCTGCGGCTGGAGGCGTACAGGCGGATCGCGGCCATCGCCGCCCCCGCCGACATCGACGAGGTGCGCGCGGAGCTGACAGACCGCTACGGCAGGCCGCCGGCCGAGGTGGAGAACCTGCTGGAGGTGGCCAGGTTCCGCATCAGGGCCCGCGCGGCCGGGCTCACCGACGTCACGCTGCAGGGGCAGAACATCAAGTTCGGCCCGGCCCGGTTGAGGGAGTCGCAGCAGGTCCGGCTCGACCGGCTGTACAAGAAGGCGATATACAAGCAGGCGGCGGAGACGCTGCTGGTGCCGGTGCCCAAGACCAAGCCGCTCGGCGGGCAGCCGTTGCGCGACCTCGACCTGCTCAAATGGTGCGGCGACCTGGTCGAGGCGATGTTCCTCGAGCCCGCCCGGGTAAGCTGACGGCGGTTTTCTGGTCGGAAAGGGACGTACGTGAAGTCGATACGAGTGGCTGTGGCCGTCGCGGCGGCGGCCGTGGCGCTGTCCGCCTGCTCCTCTCCCGTGCAGGCCGGGGCCGCGGCCGTGGTCGGGAACGAGCGCATCTCCATGAACAAGGTCAACACTGACACGCAGGCGTACCTGGCCGCGTTGAAGCAGAACAACCTGGACGAGTCGGCGCTCGGCGTGCCGGCCAGCCAGGCCGTGCTCCAGCGCCTGGTCAACGTGAGCATCGCCAAGCAGCTCATGACCCGCTACAAGGTGCAGGCGACCGAGACCGAGGTCGACGTGGTGCTCAAGGACCCCGGCCAGTTCGAGTCGCCCACGATCAACCTGCTGGCCAACGCCGTGCCGCCAGGCGACGCCCGCGACTACGGCCGGGCCATGGTGGGCCTGACGAAGCTGCAGCAGCAGTTCGGCGGCCAGGCGGGGCAGGAGCGGCTGGCCCAGGAGTTCAGCTCGATCAGGCCGATCTTCAACCCGCGTTACGGCGTGCTCAACCCGCAGCGCTCGCAGGAGAACCCGGCGCTGTTCGTCGACACCGGCAGGTTCGGCCGGCTCACCCAGCAGCCGCAGCCGCAGCCGCAGCAGGGCTGATCAGTGCCGCTGATCGTCGTCACCACCTCGCCCAGGGTCGCGCCGGGCCTGCTGAGCCACCCGGCCTGGCAGGCGCTGCGCTCGGGTCCCGTGCTGACCGGCTCCGCCGCTCACCCGCAGCTCCCCTACCTGGCCGAGGCCGGTGTCGAGGTCGAGGTCGTCGAGCCCGACCCGCGGGCGCTGGTCGCCCGCGCGGCCGGTGAGACCGTGGTGTGGCTGTCCGACCAGGACGGCGAGGACTTCATGCGCGCGGTCGGGCACGCGGCGGTCGCGCTCGCCGAGCCGCCGCCGATCGAGGTCGTGCCCGGCTCGTACGACCTGCCGGGGGCGCGGGTGCTCGACCTGGTCGCGGTGATGGACCGGCTGCGCACCGAGTGCCCGTGGGACCGGAAGCAGACGCACGAGTCGCTGGTGCCGTACCTGCTGGAAGAGGCGTACGAGGTGCTCGAGACCATCGAGCAGGGCGACTACCCGGCGCTCCGGGAGGAGCTCGGCGACCTGCTGCTGCAGGTGGTCTTCCACGCGCGGGTGGCCGAGGGCTTCGACATGGACGACGTGGCGGCCGGCATCGTCGACAAGCTCGTACGCCGCCACCCCCATGTGTTCGGCTCCGTACGGGCCGAGAGCGCCGACGAGGTCAGCGACAACTGGGACGCGATCAAGGCGGCGGAGCGGGCGGCCAAGGGCGCCGAGTCGGCGCTCGACGGGGTCCCCATGGGGCAGCCGGCGCTGTCGCTGGCCGCGCAGCTCCTGCGCAGGGCCGAGCGGGCGGGCGCCCCCGAGTCGCTGTCGGCCGCGGTCGGGCAGGGCGTGGCCAGGGAGCTGTTCGACCTGGTGCGCAGGGCCGCGCAGGGCGGGCTCGACGCCGAGGCGGAGCTGCGGGGGGCGGCGCGGGCGTACCGGGACCGGGTGCGCACGTGGGAGTCGTCGGACGGCTCCCAGTCCGGCGGCTGAGCCGGGCGCGGGCGGGCCCTCCGACGACCGGGACGGCGGCCCAGGTGGTGGGTGCAGTATCCGGGGGCGGGCGTACCGATAGGCTCTGATGGCATATTGCCTTTCGATTGAGGAGCGCATCCCGTGGCTACCATCGAGGTCGTATTCGCTCGTGAGATCCTCGACTCCCGGGGCAACCCGACGGTCGAGGTCGAGGTGGTGCTCGACGACGGCAGCACCGGCCGCGCGGCCGTACCGAGCGGGGCGTCCACCGGTCAGTTCGAGGCGGTCGAGCTGCGTGACGGCGGCAAGCGTTACGGCGGCAAGGGTGTGGAGAAGGCCGTCCTCGCCGTGACCGACGAGATCTTCGAGGAGATCAACGGGATCGAGGCCGAGGACCAGCGCATCATTGACCAGATCATGATCGACCTGGACCGCACGCCCAACAAGGCCAAGCTCGGCGCCAACGCCATCCTGGGCGTCTCGCTGGCCGTGGCCAAGGCCGCCGCCGACAGCGCCGACCTGCCGCTCTTCCGCTACCTCGGCGGCCCCAACGCCCACCTGCTGCCCGTGCCGATGATGAACATCCTCAACGGCGGCGCCCACGCCGACACCAACGTGGACATCCAGGAGTTCATGATCGCGCCGATCGGGGCGGAGACGTTCCGTGAGGCCGTACGCACCGGCACCGAGGTCTACCACGCGCTCAAGAGCGTGCTGAAGGAGAAGGGCTACGCCACCGGCCTGGGCGACGAGGGCGGCTTCGCGCCCAACCTGCCCTCCAACCGCGACGCGCTCGACCTGATCCTGGTCGCCGTCGAGCGGGCCGGCTACGTGCCGGGCGACGACATCGCGGTGGCGCTCGACGTGGCCGCCTCCGAGTTCCACAAGGACGGCGTCTACACCATCGACGGCAAGGGCCTGCAGGCGCCGGAGCTGATCGCGTTCTACGAGGACCTGGTCGCCAACTACCCGCTCGTCTCCATCGAAGACCCGCTCGACGAGGACGACTGGGAGGGCTGGAAGGCCATCACCGCCTCGCTCGGCGACAAGGTGCAGCTCGTCGGCGACGACCTGTTCGTGACCAACCCCGAGCGGCTCCAGCGCGGCATCGACGAGGGCGCGGCCAACGCCCTGCTGGTCAAGGTCAACCAGATCGGCACGCTGTCGGAGACGCTCGACGCCGTCGACCTGGCCCACCGCAGCGGCTACCGCTGCATGATGAGCCACCGCTCGGGCGAGACCGAGGACACGACGATCGCCGACCTGGCCGTGGCGGTCAACTGCGGGCAGATCAAGACCGGCGCCCCGGCCCGCTCCGAGCGGGTGGCCAAGTACAACCAGCTCCTGCGCATCGAGGAACTCCTCGATGACGCCGCCCGCTACGCGGGTCGCGGCGCTTTCCCGCGTTTTCGGCGCTAGTTTCGAGTACGGCTCGCGGCGCCCCGAATCCTGCCGCGAGCCGCACTTGAGGGGGTGTGCAGCAATTGGCGAAAAGGCCGCAGCTCACCGGGCGGGCCGCCATTCTGGCCATCGTGGTGTGCGCGATCGCGATGAGCCTGGCCTACCCTGTGCGCGAGTACATCAGCCTGCGCCGCAGCCTCTCCGAGCTGCGCGCGGAGAAGGCCAGGGTCGAGGCGGAGAAGCAGTCCCTGCTGGTCCGCGACCGGCAGAGCAACGACCCCAACTGGATCAAGAAGACCGCCAAGGAACGCCTGCACTACTGCGGGCCGGGCGAGAAGTGCTACGTGGTGATGGAGCCCCAGCAGGGCAAGGCACAGGCGGCCGTGAAGCAGCAGGCCCAGGTGCCGCCGTGGTACGAGACGCTCTGGGAGTCGGTGGAGGCCGCCGACAAGGGCACCGGCCGCAGGGCCGTGACGGGGAAGGAAAGCGTTGGACAGTAAGGACGCCGAGGTCGTCGAGAAGCAGCTCGGCCGGCCGCCCCGAGGGTTGCGCGGGGTGGCGCACCGCTGCCCGTGCGGCAACCCCGACGTGGTGGAGACCGCGCCGCGCCTGCCCGACGGCTCGCCGTTCCCGACCCTCTACTACCTGACCTGCCCCAAGGCGGCCTCGGCCATCGGCACGCTGGAGGGCTCGGGCCTGATGCGCGAGATGCAGGCCAGGCTGGCCACCGAGCCCGACCTGGCGGCCGCCTACCGGGCCGCCCACGACGACTACGTGGCCAGGCGCGACCGGGTCGCCCAGGAAGAGGGCCTGGCCCCGCTGCCGCGCGACATGCAGAGCACGGGCGGCATGCCGCAGCGGGTCAAGTGCCTGCACGCGCTCGTGGCGCACGAGCTGGCGGCGCCGGGGGCCAATCCGTTCGGCCGGGAGGCGCTCGACGCCCTCCCCGATTGGTGGGGTGACGGACCATGCGTGTAGCCGCCGTCGACTGCGGCACCAACTCCGTACGCCTGCTCGTCGCCGATCTCGGCGACGAGCCCGGCGGGGGCGAGCCTGGTGGGGGCGAGCTGGCTGACGTCGAGCGGCGGATGGAGATCGTCCGCCTCGGTCAGGGCGTCGACCGTACCGGCAGGCTCGCGCCGGAGGCGCTGGAGCGCACGTTCCTGGCCATGCGCGGCTACCAGGAGCTGATCGAGCGGCACGGCGCCACCGCCACGCGCGTGGTGGCCACGAGCGCGACGAGAGACGCGGCCAACCGGCAGGAGTTCGTCGACGGCGTCCGGAAGATCTTCGGGGTGGAGCCCGAGGTGGTGTCGGGGGCCGAGGAGGCCGAGCTGTCGTTCGTGGGCGCCACCAGGGGGCTGGCGCGCCTGTCGCCGGAGACCGCGAAGGCGCCTGGCCCGGTTCCGCCCTACCTGGTGGTGGACATCGGCGGCGGCTCCACCGAGTTCGTGGTCGGCACCGAGCACGCCCAGGCGGCGCTGTCGGTCGACATCGGCTGTGTCCGCCTGACCGAGCGCCACCTGCGCGACGCCGGAGACCCGCCGTCGGCGCCGGCCCTGGAGGCCGTGGTGGCCGACGTCGAGGCGGCGCTCGACCGGGTCGAGGCGGAGGTCCCCGTCCGGCGGGCGCGCACGCTGGTGGGCCTGGCGGGCTCGGTGACGACGGTCGCGGGCATCGCGCTCGGCCTGCCCGCGTACGACTCGACGCGCATCCACCACTCGCGCATCTCGGCAGCGGAGATCCACGACGTGACGCGGCGGCTGCTCGGGATGACCCACAGTGAGCGTGCCCAGGTCCCCGTGATGCATCCGGGGCGGGTTGACGTGATTGGCGCCGGCGCGCTAATTCTTGACCGTATCGTCCGCCGTTTCGCGTTTCCCCAGGTCATCGTGAGCGAACATGACATCCTCGATGGAATGGCCTGGTCACTCGCCGGTAACTGAAGAAATCCGGACATTTCCGATCTACTGATCGTCTTGAGCGTGCAAACGCTATTGTGCTTAGGTAAAGGGGCATTACGGGGGCTTTGCCATATCGCTGTGCGCGGAAGGCGCTGGCGTGGCGACCGTTCCCGAGCGCGCCTCTTCCCTCACGGAATGGAGCACTCTCACATGATGTCTGTTGGGTTAGCACGTAAGGCCGCCGCGTTCGGCGCTTCGGCCGCGGTGCTGGCGACAATGGCCGCCGCTCTGGTCGCGGGCCCCGCCCAGGCGGCCACCTCGGCGACGGCCTCGACGGCGACGGCCGCCAAGGCGAAGTCGACGTCGAAGTCGGCGTCCAAGGTCTCGGTGTCCACGCCGACGGCCTCCACCCGTAATTACGAGGGCGGCTGCCCGGTCAAGGTCAACTTCTCGGCCAAGGTCAAGGTGGCGCTCAAGGGCAAGACGGAGCTGGCCTACCGCTGGCTCCACGGTGACGGGTCCAAGAGCAAGGTCAAGGTGGTCAAGCTCTCGGGCAAGGGCACCAAGACGGTGACGGTCAGGCAGTCGATCACCTTCGACGAGGACGTCAAGGGCTGGGAGGCCCTCCAGGTCCTCGGTCCGAAGAAGGTCACCTCGAAGAAGGGCTACTTCTCCGTCTCCTGCCAGGAGCCGCTCAAGGAGGCGCGTACGCACCTCGACGTCTCGGTGAAGGCCCGCGCGTGGGCCAGCCCCAGCTCGTACGTCGGCCCCTGCACCCCCGGCGACAAGATCGACTTCGTCGGCGTGATCCAGGCCAACCGCCCGACGTGGGTGCGTTACCGCTGGGTTCTCAACGGTGACGTCGTCGACTACGGCAAGGTCAAGGTCTACGACACGCGCAAGGTGGACTTCGGCATCTCGCCGCGGTACAGCCAGCGCGGCTGGGCGCAGCTCCAGATCATCAGCCCCGACGGCACCTCCTCCAACCGGGCCTACTACAAGGTCTGGTGCAAGGACAGCGGCCCGGAGTACCCCACCACCAAGGTGACCGCCAGCATCACGACGCCGAGCAGCACCAACTGCCGGGTCGCCGCTGACGGTTTCATCCACGCGACCGGCAAGGGCAAGGTGCGTTACACCTGGTCCGTGAACGGCAAGTCGGTCAGAAGCGGTGAGGTCTACTTCGACGGCAAGGGCACGCAGGGCATCTCCGGGATCTCGGTCCCGGTGTCCGGCGCGGACACCAGCGGCGGTACCGTCTCGCTGGCGATCACCGGCCCCGACAACGGCGACACGGCCACCAGGTCCTACGCCGCTTGCCAGGACCCGACCCCGACCCCGACCCCCACGCCGACGAAGACCGCTTCCCCGACCGCCGCGCCGACTCCCTGAGCGGCACGACCTGGTCGGTTGAAGACACCGGTCGGCTTGGACGTCGATCGACCGGACGCGGGTGATCGGTCGAAGACGTAGATCGGATGAACCGGGTGGCACCTTCGGGCGCCACCCGGTTTTTCGTGCCACGACGCCACCTTCCACCGGCGCCCGAACCACGCGGACGGCAGCCGCCGCCCCCCCTCGGCGCCAGGAGCGCCGGGGCCGAGGGCGGTGCGGGGTTGGGGGCCCAGGCGGGCCCGAAGAGGCGCGGGGGCAAGGCCCAGGGGTGTCAGGCCGAGGAGGCGTGGGGGCGAGGGCCAGGGGTGCCGGGGCCGTGGAGGTGCGGGATCGGGCCGAGGCGGTGGGGCCGATCGGGCACCATCGGTGTCATGAGCTTCGTACCTCCTGGCACCGGCTGGCCCGGCGACCCCGCGACCGCCGAGACCCCGGTCGCGCTCGACCCCGCCGACGTGCGCCGCCTCGCCGCCGCCTGTGGGACGCTCGCGGAGCTGACGGCCGAGCAGTCCGTCTGCCGCGCGTGCCCGCGCCTGGTGACGTGGCGCGAGGAGGTCGCCCAGGTCAAGCGGCGGGCGTTCGCGGACGAGACGTACTGGGGCCGCCCCGTCCCCGGCTGGGGCGCCGAGCGGCCGTCGATCCTGCTGGTCGGCCTGGCCCCGGCCGCCCACGGCGGCAACAGGACCGGGCGCATCTTCACCGGCGACCGCAGCGGCGACTGGCTGTTCGCCTCGCTCCACCGCAGCGGCCTGGCCACGCAGGAGACCAGCACCCACGCGGGCGACGGCCAGAAGCTGCTCGGCACCCGCGTGCTGGCCTCGGTACGCTGCGCCCCGCCCGCCAACAAGCCCACGCCGGAGGAGAAGGCCGCCTGCTTCCCGTGGATGGCGCGGGAGATGGCCCTGGTCGCGCCGACCGTACGGGTGGTGGTGGCGCTCGGCGGGTACGCCTGGCAGGCCATGTGGCCCGCGCTCAAGGACGCCGGTTACACGCTGCCGCGCAGCCGCCCGGCCTTCGGCCACGGGGTCGAGGTGGAGGTCCGCCACGGCGGGTCGCCCGTCACGCTCATCGGCTGCTACCACCCCAGCCAGCAGAACACCTTCACCGGCCGCGTCACCGCCCAGATGCTGGACGAGATCTTCACCAGGGCCGGAGCACTGGCTGTGTGACGCGTTGCACCACCCCGGGATTGGCCTCATCAAGAGCGCTTGCCGTAAGCTTGTGAATGCTTTCACAAGCACCACGAGGGATGGGGCCTCAGGATGAACAAGCACATCTTGATCGTCGGCGGCGGATACGTCGGCCTGTACACAGCGCTCCGGCTGCAGCGCAAGCTCCACCGGGAGCTGCGCGCCGGCGAAGTCCGCATCACGATCATCGACCCCCAGTCCTACATGACCTACCAGCCGTTCTTGCCTGAGGCGGCGGCGGGTAACCTCTCGCCCCGCCACGTGGTGGCTCCGCTCCGGCGGATCCTCTCCAAGGTGCGCATACTCAACGGAACGGTCACCAAGATCGACCACTCGGCGCGCACCGTCACGTTCCAGCCCGCCGAGGGCGACGCCCGCCAGGTGGCCTACGACGTGATCGTGATGGCCGCCGGGTCGATCTCCCGTACGCTGCCCATTCCCGGGCTCACCGACATCGGCATCGGCTTCAAGACCGTCGGGGAGGCGATCGCGCTGCGCAACCGCGTACTGCACCTGCTCGACGTGGCCGAGTCGACCGACGACCCGGAGGTGCGGCGCAGGGCGCTGACGTTCGTGGTGGTGGGGGCCGGGTTCGCGGGCGTGGAGGCGCTCGCCGAGCTGGAGGACATGGCCAAGCACTCCACCCGCTACTACCGCAACCTCACGCCGTCGGACATCCGCTGGGTGCTCGTGGAGGCCACGAACCGGGTGCTGCCCGAGGTCGGCCCCGAGATGGGCAGGTGGACGCTGGAGCAACTGCGCGAGCGCGGCATCGAGGTCAAGCTGGAGACGCGCCTGAACTCCTGCGAGGGCGGGCACGTGGTGCTGTCGGACGGCTCGGAGTTCGACGCGGAGACGCTCGTGTGGACCGCGGGGGTCAAGCCCAGCCCCGTGGTCAACGACGGCGACCTGCCGCTCGACGAGCGCGGCCGGATCAAGACCACCGCCAAGCTGTCCGTGGTCGGCACCCCGGGGGCCTTCGCGGCGGGCGACGCCGCCGGAGTGCCGGACGTGACGAACCCCGGACAGTACTGCGCGCCCAACGCCCAGCACGCGGTCCGTCAGGCGAAGGTGCTGGCCGACAACATCGTCCGGTACCTGCGCGGACAGGAACTGGCTGAATACCGCCACAAGTATGTCGGATCGGTGGCCGGTCTCGGCCTGCACCAAGGCGTCGCCAATGTCTATGGCCTCAAGCTTCGCGGATTCCCTGCGTGGTTCATGCACCGGACCTACCATCTGTCGCGGGTGCCGACGCTGAACCGCAAGGTCCGTGTCGTCGTCGATTGGACGCTGGCCCTGTTCTTCAAGAGGGAGACGATCTCACTGGGTGAGATGGAGCACCCGCGCGAGGGCTTCAGGGCCGCGGTGGCGACGACTCGCCGCTAGCCCAGGTACGGCAGCGCCCCGGCGGTCCTCCGCCGGGGCTCTTTCGGCGCCCCTGGTCGCAAGCGGAAGGGGTACCACGGGTGGGTCTCACAGCGGTGACCGTGCTCGGCGTCGACCGGCCTGGCGTCATCGCCGCAGTAACCGGTTCGCTCGCCGACTGCGGGGCGAACATCCAGGACTCGACCATGACGTTGCTCGGCGGCCACGTCGCGATGATGTTGCTCGTCTCCGGCGAGCTGGACTCCGGCGAGCTGATGAAGCGCCTCGGCGCGCCCGACCTGGTGGTCAGCGCCTCGGCCATCGAGGCCCGCCGCCACTTCTGCGACGACGGCGGTGGGCTGGGCTACGTCCTGACCGTGCACGGCCCCGACCGGCCGGGCATCATCTCGGGCATCAGCGCGGTCCTGGCGGAGGACGGCGGGAACATCACCGGCATGAGCACCAGGCTCAGCGGACGCCTCTACGTGCTGATCGCCGACGTCGAGCTGCCGAAGGACGTGGACGTGGCGGCGCTCATGCGCCGGCTGGCGGCCGTCGGCGCGAGCCTGGCCTCGGACATCACCTTCCGGCCCGTCGAACCGGATCTGCTGTGACCCGTCCCACCGGTGCGCCCGCCGGATCACCTGCCGGTGGGGTGGCGCGGGCGGTGCTCGGGGCCCCGCACCCCCTCCTGTCCGCGGTGGCCGAGCCGGTGGAGCCGACCGCCCCCGAAGTCGTGGCCGCGGCGGCGGACCTGCTGGCCACGTTGCGCCGCACGCCCGCCACAAGCGGCCTGGCGGCCCCCCAGATCGGCCTGAGCTGGCGTCTGATCGCCTTTGACGCCGGGAGCCACCGTAGGAGCCGGTCGTGGGCCGGAGAGCTCGTGGTGGCCAATCCACGGCTCGCCGGCGCGGCCGACTGGGAGGACGGGCGCGAGGGGTGCGCGTCCGTGCCGGGGCTCACGGCCGACGTACGCCGTGCGGGCCGTATCACCGTACATGGGCATTTGCCAGGCACCGGCGAGGCGGTCACGATCGAAGCGGATGCCTTCGAAGCACGCTGCATTCAGCACCAACTGGACCATCTGGACGGTCTACTCTTCTTGGGCAGAGTCCCCGGAGCGCTATCACTTCACCGCAGACTTCACACTTGTGGCGCCTGATGCGAAGTTGTGCTCCTCGGAAGCATGGTCTGTTTCGTATGATTGCGGCGCCCCCGTAGCCCAATGGCAGAGGCAAACCCCTTAAAAGGGTTGACGTGCGGGTTCGAATCCCGCCGGGGGCACTTGCCATCTTCATTGTCTTTAGGTCGCTGACCTGGAGGTTTACCGCAAGCTCGCGACAGGGCCGTCCAGCCGATATCGAGTTGTTACGGATTTGTTCTGTCACCGTGCGATCACGCCTGGTGGAGGGCCGGTGGCGGACCGGCTGAGGGCGTCGCGGGGCACCCGAGTAAGCTCTACCGGGCGGCTCCGGGACACAACCTGGTGTTCGCCCGCTCGAAAACATTTCGTGCTCCTGTCGATATTGACAAGCCGATGGTTCTCTGCCTTCTCCGCGCTTTGCGGGAGTTTCTTTCTGTGAATGGATGACTACGCTTTACAACCGGTCTTTTCGCGGCGGGTAATGGCGATAGTCGCCTTCGTGCCCGAAGGTGCACGTCGGGGAGCGGGCCGGGGCGACGGGCGGGTGCGCGGGGCCGGCCGGGCGGCGGGGGAGCAAGATTCTTCCCTTCGCGGATGACCAAGGGAACTCGCCGGTGGGCATGTTCGTTGGGAACGGAGCCGAGGTCCCGAATGAGCATCGGTCTGAGCGTCAGATGACCATGGTGACGCCGCGCCCCGTAGGCTCGGCGTCACAGGAGGCAGCGATGGAGAGCAAGAACCCCGTATTCAGCAGGTCGCGGCAGCAGGCCGCGACGGGCTGGGCCGGTCCCAACCCGTCCCCGGACCAGTTGCAGAACATGTACGACGCCCCGTCGTACGCACCCCCGTCCCGGCCGGCGTTCCGGACCATGACGCTCGACGACGTCGTGGTGCGAGGGTTCCTGACCCTCGGGGCGCTTGTCGTGGCTGCTGCCGCGGCCTGGATCCTCGACGTGCCGCCGATGGTCGCCATCGGAGCGGCCGTGGTCGCGCTGATCCTGGGCCTGATCGCCTCGTTCACGATGAGCACCAACCCGGCGCTCATCCTGGCGTACGCGGTGTTCGAGGGTGTCTTCCTGGGCAAGATCAGCTCGGTCTTCGAGGGGATGATCAGCGGCATCGTGCTCCAGGCGGTGCTGGGCACGGCGTTCGCGTTCGGCGCGGTGCTGACCGTCTACTCCCTGCGCATCGTCCGCGTCACACCCAAGCTGGTGAAGTTCACCGTGGCCGCCGCGATCGCGGCGCTCGGCCTGATGCTGGTCAACCTGCTCGTCGGCCTGTTCAACGACGGCGGCCTCGGCCTGCGCACCGACAGCCCGCTCGGGTGGATCTTCAGCATCGCCATGATCCTGCTCGGCTGCTTCTTCCTGCTGCTCGACTTCGACTCGATCGAGCAGGGCGTCAAGCAGGGCGCGCCGGAGAAGTTCGCCTGGCAGTGCGCCTTCGGGCTGACGCTGAGCCTGGTGTGGATCTACCTCGAGGTGCTGCGGTTCGTCAGCTATTTCAGCAGTAGCGACTGACCGTTCAGCGTCGCGTAACCCCGGAGGGCCTCGCCGTTCAGGCGGGGCCCTCTCGCTGTGCGACCGAAAATCTACCCGCCGTCACGAAATGATGCCGGGCCCAGGGGTTGCCATTCGCACGTCCGTGTTGCAGTGTCAAGCAAAGGACCCCAATTCGCGGAGGTGCCCATGTCCTTGAACCACTCACCGGAGACGCAGACGAAGCTCATCGCAAGAGTCCCGACGATCACGGGACGCGAACTCCCAGAGTGGTTTCAAGCCATCGACAACGGCCCGGCCTTCCTGAGGTGCGCCGAGCGGGCCAACTGGCTCGCCGACGAGCACGGGCTGACCCACGGCTACGCCGCCGCCATCGTCCACGAGCACGAGCGGCACCGCCGTAACCGCATGGGCTTCATCTAGGCCCAAACCCGTCCCCCGCGCCCGTGCCCCCAGCACGGGCGCGTCATCATGAGGGCATGGATCTCGACAAGGCTCTCGGCTTTCTCCGCGAAAACCACCACGCCGTCCTGCTGACCCGCCACGGCGACGGGCGTCCGCAGATGTCACCGGTCACGGCAGGGGTGCAGGACGGGCACGTGGTGATCAGCACCAGGGAGACGGCGGTCAAGGTGCGCAACGTCCGCCGCGATCCGCAGGTGTCCCTGTGCGTCTTCACCGACCGGTTCTTCGGCGAGTGGATCCAGGTGGACGGCACCGCGGAGCTGGTCCCCCTGCCCGACGCCATGGAGGCGCTGGTCACCTACTACCGGGACATCTCAGGCGAGCACCCCGACTGGGACGACTACCGCGCCGCCATGATCCGCGACCGGCGCGTCATCATGCGCATCACGCCCGCCCACGCGGGCCCTGACCGCCACGGCTGAGCCGCCCCCACCCCAGTGCGGGGGCAAGGGCGGAACCGGCCTCAGGGGTCAGCTCAGGCGCTCGAGGACCATGGCCATGCCCTGGCCGCCGCCGACGCACATGGTCTCCAGCCCGATGCTCTTGTCGTGGTGCTGGAGGCTGTTGATCAGGGTCGAGGTGATCCGGGCGCCCGTCATCCCGAACGGGTGCCCGACCGCGATGGCCCCGCCGTTGACGTTGAGCCGGTCGAGGTCGACGCCCAGCTCCCGGTACGACGGGATCACCTGGGCCGCGAACGCCTCGTTGATCTCCACCAGGTCGATGTCGTCGATCGCCATCCCGGCCCTGGCCAGCGCCTGCCTGGACGCCTCCACCGGCCCCAGGCCCATGATCTCGGGGGACAGGCCGGTGACTCCGGTGGACACGATCCTGGCCAGCGGCGTGATGCCCAGCTCGGCGGCCTTGACGTCGCTCATCACCACGACCGCCGCCGCCCCGTCGTTCAGCGGGCAGCAGTTGCCCGCCGTGACGGTGCCGTCGGGGCGGAAGACGGGGGCCAGCGTGGCGACCTTCTCGTACGTCGTGCCGGCCCTGGGCCCGTCGTCCTTGGAGACCACGCTCCCGTCGGGAAGGGTGGCCGGCGTGATGTCCTTCTGCCAGAACCCGTCGGCCAGCGCCTTCTCGGCCAGGTTCTGCGACCGCACGCCGAACTCGTCCTGCTCCTGGCGGGAGACGCCCTTGAGCTGGGCCAGGTTCTCGGCCGTCTGGCCCATGGCGATGTAGACGTCGGGGACCTCGCCGTCTTCGCGCGGGTCGTGCCAGACGTGCCCGCCCTCGGCGAACTCCTTCGTCCGGTCCCCGGCACCGAGGAAGAGCGGGTTGTGCGTGTCGGGCAGCGAGTCGGAGCTGCCCTTGGCGAAGCGGGAGACGGTCTCGACGCCGGCCGAGACGAAGACGTCGCCCTCTCCCGCCCTGATCGCGTGGAAGGCCATCCGGGTGGTCTGCAGCGAGGAGGAGCAGTAGCGGGTCACGGTGGTGCCGGGCACGTTGTCGAGCCCCAGCATCACCGCCACCACGCGGGCCATGTTGAAGCCCTGCTCGCCCCCGGGCAGGCCGCAGCCGAGCATGATGTCCTCGATGGAGGTGGGGTCGAGCTGGGGCACCTTGGCCAGCGCCGCCCGGATCATCTGGACGGTCAGGTCGTCGGGCCGGATCTCCTTGAGCGAACCCTTGAAGGCTCGTCCGATCGGGGAACGCGCGGTTGCGACGATGACTGCCTCGGGCATGGCCCCTCCTTGGTCAGCGCTGGTAATAGAACTATATTCCAGTCTTCGGCACGGGGCCCGCCGACCCCTCCCTTATCCGTACATGCCCGGCACGGTCGTCGTGTGGTCGTTCACCGCGTGGACGGCGCCCTTCTCGTCGCGCCACAGCCGCCAGCCCTCCTGGCTGCCGGTGAACCACGGCGGCGGGGGTGTGGCGGGGGAGACGCGCTTGCCGGTGCCGAGGTCGTACTCGCAGACGGCGGCCGTGGAGTAGAAGCCAGGCGCCTGCCCGCGCAGCGGCAGCGGCTTGGGGTCGGTCACGCAGAACGACCAGCCGCGCTCTCCCTCCGCCGGTGCGACCTTGCCGGAGACCAGGTCGAAGGCCGACCCCTTGCCGTTGTGCTGGAGGAAGCCCAGTTTGTCCATGCGGCCGGGGAAGGCCAGCCACCACCCGGAGCCCGGCACGTCGGCGGCGGCGATCTGGCCGACCACCCGGCCGCTGGTGGAGTCGAGCCGGGCGAAGCCGCCGTAGGCGCCCTGGCGGTCGACAGGGCGTACGACGGGGGCGTAGCCGGGGTTGCCGCTCGGATAGACGCGTACGACCGAGGGGCGCATCCAGTTGATCGTCCCGTCGGCGATCCCGACCGAGAACAGCCCGAACGTCGAGAGCTTCTTGGTCTGCGGATTCGTGTAGGGGGCGACGTAGCCGACCAGGTCGTCGCCCGAGGCGCCGAACGCCCAGCCGCCCGACATGTCGATCCCGGGGCCGAGGGCCTGCTCGATCGGCTGCTGCCACTGGAGCTTGCCGGACTTCAGCTCGTACGACTCCACCATGGGGTTGGCGGCCAGCCTGAGCAGCAGCACCCTGCTCCGGTCGGACCACTCCACCTCGGCGATGCCTGGCAGCTTCCACAGTTGCCTGCCGGTCGCCGGGTCGAGCACCACCATGCGCGCCTTGGTCAGGGCGGTGTGCTCGGACAGGCACACGTACGGGCCGCAGCGCTGCGGGCCGAACGTCGAGTGCACGGGCCTGGTCCACTTCCGCACCCCGGAGCGGGCGTCGCGGGCGACGAGCGTGGCGTTCCAGCGGCCCTTCTTGCCCGGGTCGAGCGCGACGACCACGCCCTTCCCGTCGGACGTCTCCACGACCGCGGGGGTGGAGACGCCCATTCCCGGCAGGCGGCCGGCCATCGTGGCCGGGTAGGCCCACAGCCGTTTGCCGTCGCGCAGGCCGAGGGCCGCGGTCTCCAGCGACCCGTCGGGCTTCATGGAGGTCAGGGCGGCCACCCCGCTGCCGACGGCCATCCGGCTGACGGCGTTGACCTGGGTGTTGTGCCAGGTCGGGAAGTCTGTGGTGGTCGCCGCGTCGCTGCCGGAGCAGGCGGTGGCGGCGAGGGTTCCGGCGAGGGCGAGGGACGGTTTCCAGAGGGGCCGGAGCACGGGCAAACCACTCCAAAGGGGACGTAGAGTGACGGCTCCAACCCGGAGGGTGACCGGCCGAGGGTGCGCAGGAGGTCAGGTGTCTTCGACCGGCTCGCCGAGCCGCCGGCGGAACAACGAGGCCCACTTGCCGTACAGGCCCGTCGCCCGCCCGTTGACCCGGGTCGCGGTGACCTCGGTGCCGGGCTCCTCCGCGGCCGTAGCCGCCGCGAGGTAGATCGGTTGCAGTGCTTCGCCACGCGCGGGGCGCGGCTCAGGCCACAACCCCAACGCAGCGCACACTGACGGTAGCACCGCGTAAGCGGCCTGTGCGTAACCTCGGTCAGATGGATGGAAACGATCCGGTCCGAACATTTCTGTCGGATTTGTCGCGAACATCGGGCCCAGGACGTCGGCGAACGCCACCGTACGCCCGCCCGCGTCCACCACCGCCACCGTCTGCGCCGCGGCGAGCTGGCGGCTCCAGCGCTGCGTCACCCAGCGCAGCGGCTGCGCGATGGGACGCACCGTGCCGAGGTCGGGACAGGTTCCGACGACTACCTCGGCCCCCGCGTCCCGAAGCCGCCGCACGGCCTTGGCCAGATGGCGTACGGCGGTCGCGGGCGGCGTCTGCGTGATGATGTCGTTGGCCCCCACGAAGATCACCGCCACGTCGGGCCGGATGGCGAGGGCCGCGTCCACCTGCTCGGCCAGGTCGGCCGACGGTGCGCCCGACTTGCCCGCCACCAGCAGGCGCACCGGGCGCTCCGCGGCCGCGGCCAGGCCGTTGGCGAGCAGCACGGCGGGAGTCTTCGCGGGGTCGGCCATGCCCAGGCCGACCGAGGTCGAGTCGCCGAGCATGGCCAGGTTGAGCGGCTCGCCCCCGGAGTCGCCGTACAGGCCGTCGGCGTGCGGTCCGTCCAGGCCGTGCGGGGTGCCGATGGCCCTGCGCGCGAGCAGGCCCTCGGCGATCAGCAGGCCGTAGGCCGTGGCTCCGAGCGCGGTCAGCCCGCCCCCTCCCAGCGCCGCCGCCGTGGCGATCCTGCGTGCCGCACGCGCCATGCCAGGTGCCCAGACCACGTACGTGCCCTCCCCAGTCGAACTCGGCGGTAGCGTTTGCTTGAAAAGTAGCCGGGGCCGGCCACCCCCTTCGGACCTCGGCCATCGACAAGCTCATCAAGCTTCGACAAAGAAGGTGAACACCTCGGTGCGCGTTTACGATTCCCTGGTCGACCTGATGGGGAACACCCCGCTGGTCCGGCTGCACAAGGTCACCGCGGGCGTGCCCGCGCAGGTGCTCGCCAAAGTCGAGTACTTCAACCCGGGGGGCTCGGTCAAGGACCGCATCGCGGTACGCATGATCGACGCGGCGGAGAAGTCCGGCGAACTGCGCCCGGGCGGCGTGATCGTCGAGCCGACCTCCGGCAACACCGGCGTCGGGCTGGCCATCGTGGCCCAGCAGCGGGGCTACCGGTGCCTGTTCGTGGTGCCGGACAAGGTGGCCCAGGACAAGATCTCGGTGCTGCGGGCCTACGGGGCCGAGGTCGTGGTCTGCCCGACCGCCGTCTCGCCCGAGCATCCCGACTCCTACTACTCGGTCTCCGACCGGCTGGCCCGCGAGGTGCCCAACGCCTGGAAGCCCGACCAGTACTCCAACGTCAACAACCCCGACTCCCACTACCACTCGACCGGCCCCGAGGTGTGGGAGCAGACCGAGGGCAGGGTCACGCACTTCGTGGCGGGCATCGGCACCGGCGGCACGATCAGCGGCACCGGGCGCTACCTGAAGGAGGTCTCCGGCGGCCGGGTGAAGATCATCGGGGCTGACCCGGAGGGGTCGGTCTACTCCGGCGGGTCCGGGCGGCCGTACCTGGTGGAGGGGGTCGGCGAGGACATCTGGCCGGCCACGTACGACACGTCGATCTGCGACGAGATCATCGCGGTGTCCGACAAGGACTCCTTCACCATGACCCGTAGGCTCGCCCGTGAGGAGGGGCTGCTCGTCGGCGGTTCGTGCGGCATGGCCGTGGTGGCGTCGCTGCGCGTGGCGGCCACGGCGGGGCCCGACGACGTGGTGGTCGTCCTGCTGCCCGACGGGGGCCGCGGCTACCTGTCGAAGATCTTCAACGACGACTGGATGGCCGACTACGGCTTCCTGACCACGTCCTCCGACGAGGGGCTGGTCGGCGACGTGCTGGCGCGCAAGGGGCCGGGGCTGCCGGAGTTCGTCCACGCGCACCCGCACGAGTCGGTCGGCACGGCCATCGCGACCATGCGCGAATACTCGGTGTCGCAGCTCCCCGTGATGAAGGAGGAGCCGCCGGTCATGGCGGCCGAGGTCGTCGGCTCCATCGTCGAGCGCGATCTCCTCGAAGCCCTCTACCACGGCAAACTCTCCTCCGACGACCCGATCTCCGAGCACATGTCGGCGCCGCTGCCCATGATCGGCAGCGGTGAGCCCGTGGCGCGGGCGGTGGAGGCGCT
This sequence comes from Nonomuraea sp. NPDC051298, assembly GCF_055586305.1. Lineage (NCBI taxonomy): Bacteria > Bacillati > Actinomycetota > Actinomycetes > Streptosporangiales > Streptosporangiaceae > Nonomuraea > Nonomuraea sp. NPDC051298. Next base: position 249,057 of record NZ_JBVJIM010000009.1, on the reverse strand, counting down.
GGAGAAGGCGGACGCGGCGGTGGTGCTGGAGGACGGCAAGCCCTCGGGGCTGATCACCCGGCAGGACCTGCTCGCCTTCCTGGCCAACCACTGAGCGGCCCACTCCGCCCGTCCGGACTGGCTTCCGCCGGAGCGCCGAGGAGGGCCACGACCGGGTCCTCCTCCTCGCCTCGCCGGGAGGAGCCGCCTCAGCGGAGGGGGAACTCGGCGACCACCTCCCAGGCCCCGTCGGGTGCCGGGCCCGCGTAGAGCCTGCCGCCCAGCGCCTCCACCCGCTCGGCCATCCCGACCAGCCCGAACCCGCCGCCCAGCCGGGACACCCGCGGGTCGGAGCCGGAGCCGAAGTTGCGGACCCGCAACGCCGCGACCTGCTCGTGGCGCCGCAGGTCCGCCTCCACCCAGGCCGAGCGGGCCGCGTGCTTGCGAATGTTCGTCAGCGCCTCCTGGAGCACCCGGTGCAGGGTGGTCATGACCTCCGGCGGCAGCGTACGGTCGTCGAGCCCCTGACCGATCTCGAACGCCACCTTCGGCCCCTCGGCCGAGAACCGGTCGGCCAGCATCCGCAGGTCGGCCAGCGTGACGCCGGGCCTGCGGTCGGCGCCGTCCTCGGTGCGCAGCACGGTGACCATGCGCCGCATCGACGTCAGGGCCTCCGAGCCCGCCGTCGCGATCGCGTCCAGGGCCGGAGCCACCGCCTCCGGTTTGGTCTCGGCGACCGTACGCGCCGCCTGGGCCTGGACCACGATGCCCGTGATGTAGTGGGCGACCAGGTCGTGGAGCTCTCTGGCGAGTTCGAGGCGTTCTGCCCGGCGTACGGAATGGACCGCCTCGGTGCGGCGCTCCTGCTGGAAGCGCAGGTAGCCGCCGATGCCGGCGGCCATCGACCACCCCGCGAACAGCACGAACGCGTAGCCCAGGCCCGCGTTCTGGAACTCGCGCGCGCCGGCCTCGAACATGAAGACGGCCAGCGTCACGCAGGCCAGCACCGCGGCCCGGCGTACCGGCTCGACGTGCCGCAGCACCCCGATGAGCAGCACGAGCAGCGCGCCCGTCTCCACCAGACCGGGCGCGCCGTCGACCCCGGTGCTCGTGAACAGCGCCGACACGCCGAACGACAGGGCCAGCATGACGCTGAACCCCTCCAGCCGGTATCTGCGCCGCAGCAGCACGGCCGTGAAGCCGCACGCGCCGCAGATCGGCACGAGCCACTGCAGACCGCCGACGGTGGCGGCGAGAACGAGGTCGAGCGGCATCAGCAGGGCCAGCCAGCCGAGCATGGCGATCTCGCTGAGCCTGCGGATCCAGTAAACGACGCGTTTTCGTTCCCCCACGGTCCCGAGCCTAAGCCGGAAGTCGGACATGCCGTATCGACCGTTCGGCCGAGGGCGCCGGCCGGAGACCAGCCCTTCAGCGGAGGCGCCCGACGGGGTCCGTCACGGACCATGGGAGATGTCGGAAGGGGACGAGAAATGGTTGCCATCGGGTTCGCACTGCTGGGCGCAGGACTGGTCGTCGCCGCGCTGCTCGCGCTGGCCGACCCCGTGCTGCTCTCGCGGATCAACGGGGAGCGGGCGGAGGGCGGCAGCGGCCGGTTCATCGAGGCGGACGTCGTACGGCTCACGCCCCGGCCGGGCGAGGACCGCCACCAGCCCAGGGCGGCCTGACGACCCGGGCTCGCGCGGGCATGGTACGCGAGCCCTCACACGGGGCCGTGGGGACGGTTCCCGTGAGCGGCCCGCGATCCGGTGGGGACCGGATCGCGGGCCGTCTTCGGTCCGGCCGTCTTCCGTTAACGTGGCCTGTATGAGCAACGGTTTTGAGACGCTGGCCATCCACGCAGGTCAGGAGCCCGATCCGGTGACAGGCGCGGTCGTGCCCCCGATCTACGCCACGTCCACCTACAAGCAGGACGGCGTGGGGGGCCTGCGTTCCGGATACGAGTACAGCCGATCGGCCAACCCCACCAGGACCGCGCTCGAGACCGCGCTGGCCGCGGTGGAGGGCGGGGCCAGGGGGCTGGCGTTCGCCTCGGGGCTGGCCGCCGAGGACACCCTGCTGCGTGCGGTGTGCAAGCCGCAGGATCACGTGATCATCCCGAACGACGCGTACGGCGGCACCTACCGGCTGTTCGCCAAGGTGCACAAGCGCTGGGACCTGCACTACGACCCGGTCTCGCTGCACGACCTCGACGCCGTGGCCGCGGCGATGACGCAGAAGACCAAGGTGGTCTGGGTCGAGACGCCCACCAACCCGCTCCTCGGCATCGCCGACATCGCCGGGCTGGCCCAACTGGCCCACGAGAACGGGGCGCTGCTGGTGGTGGACAACACGTTCGCCTCGCCGTACCTGCAGCAGCCGCTCGCCCTGGGGGCGGACGTGGTCGTGCACTCGACCACCAAGTACGTGGGCGGGCACTCCGACGTGGTCGGCGGCGCCCTGGTGTCCGGCGACGCCGCGCTCGGCGAGGAACTCGCCTACCACCAGAACGCGATGGGGGCGGTGGCGGGGCCGTTCGACGCGTGGCTGACGCTGCGCGGGCTCAAGACCCTCGGCATCCGGATGGACCGCCACTGCGACAACGCCGAGCGCGTCGTCGACCTGCTGCTGGCCCACCCGCGCGTGACCTCGGTGCTCTATCCGGGCCTGGCCGAGCACCCCGGGCACGAGGTGGCGGCCAAGCAGATGCGCCGGTTCGGGGGCATGGTGTCGTTCCGGGTCGCCGGGGGCGAGAGCGAGGCCGTGGCGGTGTGCGACCGGGCGAAGCTGTTCACGCTGGGGGAGTCGCTCGGGGGCGTCGAGTCGCTGATCGAGCACCCGGGCAGGATGACGCACGCCTCGGTGGCGGGGTCGGCGCTGGAGGTGCCGGGGGACCTCGTACGGCTCTCGGTCGGCATCGAGACCGTCGACGACCTGCTCGCCGACCTCACCCAGGCGCTCGGCTGAGCGTGTCAGGGCTTCCCGCGGCCCGGCCGGGTGCGGGCGCCCGGCCGGTCGCCTAGCCGGGGACGACCATCAGGAAGAGGATCACCAGCCAGATCACCGACAGCAGCCCGCTGATGGCGGCGATCCGGCCGTGCTGCACCTTCGCATCGTCTTCCGCGCTCTCGCTCGAGAGCGCCTGTACGGCGGTGCGCAGGTCGCGGTCGATGATGACGAGCAGCACGGCGGCCACGATGAACAGCGTCATCGACGCCGTCATGTACCACTTGCCGAGCAGCCCGCCGCCCAGCACCACGCCGAGGATCACCCCGAACACGAACACACCCAGGCTGCCGAGGCTGTAGATCCTCGTCAGGCGCTGGATGAACTGCAGCGTGGGCACGTTCTTGGTGCGGATGGCGCGCGGCGCGGCCATCGTCGCGGCGGTGACCGGGCCGATCGTGAAGATCGCGAATCCGATGTGCAGCCAAAGAAGCAGGGACGACATGCGGGAGAGACTAGTCCCCGGTGATCTCGCTGGGGGACTCGACACTCTCTTTGCTCTCCGTGGAGCAGCGCATGCACAGCTCGTTGGCCGCCACCGCGACGATCATCAGCACGACGAGGAGAATCGCGGCGATCATGGATACCCCTCCTTCCCCGTGTGGGACGTAAATATCGTCCGTAATGACTAGACGGCTGTGCAACGGAATAAGTTCGGCACGGGTAAGGTTGCTAATCGCCGCTTTTTCCTTACCGTTTGGGCACAAGGGGGTGCCGTACGTGGCCATCAGGCACGTCGAGCCGTACACCGACGAGTGGCTGCAACAGCCGACCAGTTACGTGCAGCAGGTCGTCGGGCTGCTTGGAGCCGAGGTCACGGATTGGTGGGAGGGGCCGTGCGACCCCCGTGACGCCACGCTCATGCTGCCGGACGGCACGGCGCTGGTGTGGGACGAGGAGAGCGGCTGGCGGCTGGGCCACTTCGTCTCGGGCGGCCAGGGCCGGCACACGGAGCTGTCGGGTGTGCGCTATCTGGGTCACGGCCTGTTGCCCAAGCCGGAACGCGTGCCGCCGGCACTCCAGGACGCCCGCGCCGGGGTGGGCGCCAGCTCGGCCTGGCGGCCCTGCTACCGCTCGCACCGCAACTGCCGCGACGGCTTCGACGTCGCCCTCGACTTCTACTCCCGGCTCATCGACGCCTGAGCTGAACACCCCCGCTCATCGACGCCTGACCAGGGCCCGCGAGCGGGCGGCCCCCGGCGGCTGGTGGAGCACCAGCAGGAGGTGCTCGTCCTCGCCGGGTCTCACCGTGCCCGAGCGTTCGAACCCGTGCCTCTCCAGCAGCCGCACCGACGCGGTGTTGGCGTGGTGGGGGTCGGCGTGGAGCGGGCGGGTCTGCTCCTGGTCGAGGAAGAGCCCCATCGCGCGGGTCCCGATGCCCCGGCCCCAGAACGCCCGGCCGAACACGTAGCCGATGAACCGCCGCTCCTCCTCCCACCAGGCGACCAGGTGGCCGGCGAGCACGTCGTCGACCAGGACGGCTTGGACGAACACGGTCGGGTCGTCGAGGATCTGGGTCTCCCAGTGGCGGATGAACCTCGCCCGCTCGCGGGGCGCGAACCTCGAGCGTCGCACGGTCTCCGGATCGTGCTCCTGCTCGAGGAACGCCTCCAGGTCGGCCTCCACCACGTCTCTGAGCCGCACGACGTCGTCCATGACCGGAGAGCCTGCCATCCGGCACCGACAGTTCCGCCCGGCCGGGGTGGCAGGGCCCGCGTCCCGAGGTGCCCGCGCACGGATCAGCCGTTGCCGCGGTTCACCGGACCGAACACGACGTTCTTCTCCTCCTCCAGGACCCGCCCGTCGGCCCCGTAGGCCGTCACCGTGGCCGAGGGCACGGACACGAGCAGGACCTCCCCGCTCGTCGTCTCGTCGGGCGCGCGCCGCACCTCCGCGGCGATCCGCACGATGAAGAACCCATCGGCGATCCGCGCCGGCGTGCGCCGCCCGTCCGCCCAGTCGATCTCCACCCGTTCCACCGCGTCGCTGACCCGCCCGGCGACGACCTGGTAGATGTCCTCCTTCTGGGTCTGCCGCTCACCGACGGTGTACGGGTGCCTCACGGCGGTGTACGCGTCCACCTGGAGATCACCGGAGAACCCGTCCAGGTCACCCGGCGCCTTGAACCCCCAGTAGGTGAGGACCGGCCGATCCGCCATGTCCTTCTGGGCGGTCGGCGTGCACAGGACGAAACCGGCGTCGCTGCCCACCAGAGCAGTGCTCCCGCCCTCGTCCCGATAGTCCACCAGGACCCGGAAGTCGTCGACCGACCCCTGCCCGGCGATCCGCAGGTTGCCGTCCATGCTGTGCGCGGGACCGCCCTGGGGCATGCACTCGCGCACCAGCCGCGCCTGCTCGGGCGTGTTGTCCGGCAGGGTCGCCACCCGGGCCGCGCTGTCGGGGCCGAGGCCGTTCGAGGAGGGCACGACCAGCACCGCGACCGCCGTGGCGGCCACGGCCAGCACCGCGACCCCGGTCACGGACCTGGCCCGGCGCCGTCGCCGCGCGAGGGTCCGCGCGGCGAGCGCGAGCGGATCCACGGGGGTGGCGTCGTCGGCCAGGTGGCGAAGCTCTTCGGCGATCCGTCGTTCGTCGATGGTCACTGCAGGCCCTCCAGGATGACGGTCTCGCCGACCAGCTCGCGCAGCCGGGCGACGGCTTGATGGGTCTGGCTGCGTACGGTGCCCACCGAGCAGCCCATGATCTTGGCGACCTCGGACTCGGGGAGGTCCTCGTAGTAACGCAGCACCAGCACCGCCCGCTTGCGCGCGGGCAGGACCCGTAACGCCTCGGCCAGCGTGACGCGGGTCTCGACCTCGGACGTACGGTCGGCCACGCCGTGATCGGGAGGCGTTTCGAGCACGCGTTCGCGGCCCCAGCGCGGGCTTCGCCACCGCCCGACCTGTTCGTGGTACATGACCCGCCGTACGTACGCCTCCGGGTCGTGCCTGATGCGCCGCCAATGCCCCGCGGTCTTGGCCAGCGCCGTCTGCAGGAGGTCCTCGGCGGCGTGCTGGTCGTCGGTCAGGACGTAGGCGAGCCTGATCAAGCTGTCGGAGCGGGTGACGACGAACTCGGTGAAGTCGCGTTGATGCTCAGGGTGCAAGGGGCTCTCCTCGTGTCTCGCACCCTAAGACGCGGCGGACCCGCCGGATCTATGGCGTCAGCGGGCGCGCCGCAGGCGCAGGAAGTCGCTGACGACGTATTCGCCGAGGCGTTCGGCGCTGGGGGAGAAGACGCGCCCGCCGTTCCTGCGGGCCACCTCGTCCACGAACTCCTTCAGCCGGTCGTCGGCCGCCAGCATGAAGATGTTGATCGTGGCCCGCCGCCGGGTCATCTTGTCGACCTCGGCCAGCGTGAGCTCCAGCGTCTCGTGCGACGGCGGCCACTCGAACGCCGACCGTCCGTCGCGCATGAGGTGGGCCGTGGGCTCGCCGTCGGTGACCACCAGCACCACCGGCTCGAAGTCGGGGTGGCGGTCGAGGTGGCGACCGGCGATGAGGAGGGAGTGGTGCAGGTTGGTGCCCTGGACCATGTCCCAGTCGAGGCCGGCCAACTCGTCGGGCTGCAGCACCCTGGCGTAGTTGGAGAAGCCGATGATCTGTACGGCGTCCTGCGGGAACTTCGAGGCCACCAGCGCCTGCAGGGCCAGCGCCGTCTGCTTGGCGGCGGCCCAGGTGCCGCGCAGCGCCATCGAGTACGACAGGTCCACCAGCAGGCAGACGGCGGCGGCGCTGCGGCGTTCGGTCTCGGCCACCTCGAAGTCGTCGACCGACAGCCGCACCCCGACCCGGTCACCCAGGGTGACGCCGCCGCTGCGGACGCCGTTGACCAGCGTGCGTACGACGTCGATCGGCTGCTCGTCGCCGAACCGCCAGGGCCGCGAGGAGCCCGTCAGCTCGCCGGCCGAGCCCGCGTCGCGCTGGTCGTGGTCGCCCCGGCGGCCCGCGTCGAGGGAGGAGAAGACCCGGCGCAGCGCGGTCTCGCCCAGGCGGCGTACGGCCTTGGGGGTCAGCTCCAGCTTGCCGCGGCGGCGCAGGAGGTAGCCCTGCTCCTCCAGCTCGCGTTCGATCCGCTTGAGCGCCTCCAGGTCGTCCACCGCGGAGCGGCCGAGCGCGCGGCGTACGGCGGCCTCGTCGACGTCGTCGAGGCGCGCGCCAGGGTAGTCCTGGCGCAGGGCGGTCTCCAACTGGGTGAGGTCGGCCAGCTCCTCCAGCGCCGTCACGGCGTCGCCCATGGCCAGGGGCTCGTCGCCGGTGAGGCGTTCGGGGGCGTTCCAGGCCAGGTCGGGGCGGCGGGCGTAGAGGGCCTCGCCGAGGCGGCGCATCTGGTCGGACAGGCCCGCCTGCTCCAGGGTCTGGTTGATGAGGTTGCCCAGCTCCTCGCGCTGGCGTGGGGTCATCGAGGCGAGCATGCGCTGTGTGGCGGCGGCGCGGCGGGCCAGGATGTCGACCAGCTCGTCCAGGTTACGAGGCTTCTCGGGGAACAGGTCGCCATATTTCGACATGAAAGACTCGAAGTCGGCTTGGGTGTGCTCGCCCCTGGAGTCCTTGTCGAGCATGCCGTTCAGGTCCGCCATCATCTGCCGGACCCGTTCCATCGCCTCGGGGTCGGGGTTGGCCAGCGCGTCGCGCAGGCCCCTGAACTGGCTGTCGAGCACCTCCCTGCGCAGCAGGTCGCGCAGCTCCTCGAAGGTCTGGCGGGCCGCCGCCGAGCGCCAGTCGTACGTGCTCAGCTCCTGGATGGCGCTGGCCGTGTCCTCCGGCAGCCCGTCGAGGCCCGCCTCCCGCAGTCGCGCGTCGTCGGACGGGTCGGGGAACAGCTCCGCCCGCTCCTGGCCGATCGCCTTGTCGAGCAGCGCCCTGGCCCGCTCCAGCGTGCCGTCGAGGCGCCCGCGCTCGCGCAGGTCACGGCGGCGCCTGCGGACCTCCCTGAGCATGTCGTCGAGCCCACGCCGCTCCTGCGCGCCGGGCAGGCCGCGCTTGAGCAGGTCGCGCAGGGCGTGGACGGGCGTCGAGCCCGACAGGATGGCGTCGCCCATCTCGTCGAGGGCCGCGCGTACGTCGTAGGGAGGGGCCAGGGGGTCGGGGCCGTCGTGGTATTCGCCATAGCGGAAGGCCATCACGAAACCACGCTAACCCGAGAAACGCCCCCATGTGTGACGGCGGGTTCGCGGGGGTGCTGGGCGCTCAGGCTGACGGCGGGTTCGTGAGCGCCGGGTGCTCAGGCGTCGCCGTAGATCTCCCACACCCCGTCGAGGGAGTCCACGCCGGGTGTGTAGTCGACCTGCACCAGGACGGGGTGGCGGTTCGCCTTGAGCGCCTTGGTCAGGTAGTTCCACGTGCAGGGCTTCTTGCCCAGTCCGTTCTTGTCCGCGTTGACGGGCTTGCCCGCCAGCCAGCCGTCGCCACAGCGCGCGGTGGTGCGGTAGAAGCCCGTCATGTACGTGTAGCCGAGCGTGAGCTTCTTTCCGCCCGTCGCGAACACCACGGTCGTGTCGTCGATCCGCGTGATCGTGCCCCGTGCCGAGCGGGATTCCGGCCAGTCGGTGACGAGGATCTCGTTGACGCGTACGGCCTTGCCGCCCTGGTACTCGACGCGCACCGGCACGGGGCCGCGCCCCAGCCCGGTGGTCAGGTCGTTGGGCGCGCAGCGGGTGCGGCCCAGCCCCTGGCTGTCGACGGCGACCTGGCCCTCGGTCTCTTTCAGGTCGCAGGCGACCGTGACGCGCCCGTACGCCGCCCTCGTGTAGTCGAGGCGCAGCTCCTTGGCCCCCGAGGTGGTCGTGAGCCGGTGGAACACGTGGCCCTGGCGCGTGACGCGGGCGGCCGACCTCGGCACGATCCGCAGGCGTCCTTCGCCGTTGGCCCAGGCGTACCCGAGGACGGCGGTGGCGGCTTCGGCAGGGCCGGTGAACGGCCCCGCCAAGGGCACGGCGAGCGCGCTCAGCGCGAGAGCGGCGACGGTGGCACAGGCAGGCGTACGCATGGGCGGTCTCCCCCGACGGCGTGATCAGCTATCCACTATGACGCCGGAGACCGCCCAGATGTTCACGTCCGGTAAACGGCCACCCCGTCAATGTCTTCCTTGGACAGCCGCCGCATCAGGTAAAGCCCCTCCAGCGCGAACTCCAGGGCGGCGGCCGCGTGGCCCGGCGACTCCTCGCCCGCGCCCATGCCCAGCCGCGACATGACCTTGGCCAGGCCGGACACCGGGCCGATGCGGTGCAGCAGCTCGCCGGCCGCCACCAGCTCGCCCGACTCCACCTGGTTGCCCTCGGCGAACTTGTCGGTGACCGGCGACAGGTCCATGCCGCCCAGCCGGTTCCTGAACGTCTCGGCCGTCGCCCGCCGCAGCAGGTGGGCCAGGATCTCGGTCTCCCGGCCCTCCTCGCTGACCTCGAACTCCACCTTGCCGCGCAGGCTGTGGACCACGCTGGCGAGGTCGACCACGCGGGTGACCGGCTGTTCCTCGCCCGTGATCGCCGCCCGGCGCACGGCCGAGGCGGCCGCGGTCTCGGCCGCGGCGATCGAGAAGCGGGCCGACACGCCGGAACGGGCGTCGACCGCGGTCGATTCGCGTACGAGCCGGGTGAAGCGGGCGATCACCTCGACCAGGTGCTCGGGGACGTCGGCCCCGATGTCCGGCACGGACTCCTGGCGGATGAGGGTCAGCTCGTCCTCGACGGTGAGCGGGTAGTGGGTGCGGATCTCGGCGCCGAAGCGGTCTTTCAGCGGCGTGATGATCCGGCCCCGGTTGGTGTAGTCCTCGGGGTTGGCGCTGGCGATGAGCAGGAGGTCGAGGGGCAGCCGCAGGTTGTAGCCGCGTACCTGGACGTCGCGCTCCTCCAGCACGTTGAGCAGCGACACCTGGATCCGCTCGGCCAGGTCGGGCAGCTCGTTGACGGAGAACACGCCCCGGTTGGTGCGCGGCACCAGGCCGTAGTGGACCGTCTCGGGGTCGCCGAGCCGCCGCCCTTCGGCGATCTTGATGGGGTCGACGTCGCCGATCAGGTCGCCCACGGAGGTGTCGGGCGTGGCGAGCTTCTCGCCGTAGCGCTCGTCGCGGTGCCTCCACGCCACCGGCAGCTCGTCACCCAGCTCCCGAGCCAGGGTCTGGCAGCGCGTGCAGACCGGCGCGTACGGGTGGTCGTTGATCTCGCAGCCCTCGACCACCGGCGTCCACTCGTCGAGCAGCCCGGTGACGGTGCGGATGAGCCGGGTCTTGCCCTGGCCGCGCTCCCCGAGCAGGACCAGGTCGTGCCCGGCGAGCAGGGCCCGCTCCAGATGGGGCAGGACGGTTTCGTCGAAGCCCACGATGCCGGGGAAGCGGGGCTCGCCCGCCCGCAGCTTGGTCAGCAGATTTTGCCTGACCTCGGCTTTGACGGTGCGGTGGACGTGGCCGCTCTCTCGCAACTCGCGGAGAATACGTGGCTGATGCACGGGAACGAGACTACGTCCCCCGCGCGGAATGTGGCAGAGACTTTCGCACCTGGCGGAGATTTCGGATCTTGACTATTGCGTGACGGTTCGTGCGCGTGCTTGTCCCTTTAGTGGGGAGAATCGGGCCTAGGGAACTTCGACATGTCGAGGGAGGCGAGATCCGTGGCCTTGATGACAAGCCGCTTCGCCGACGGCCTCGCCGTGAGTTCCGACCTGGTGGAGGCCGCGGAGAACGCCGTCGGCCAGGCACTGTCGAGGCTCAGCGGCCAAGCCGACCTGGTCTGCTTCTTCATCTGCGGCGACGATCCCGACGACGTCGCACGGGCCGGAGAGGCCGCGATGAAGCTCGCCCCCGAGGCGCACGTGATCGGATGCAGCGCCACGGGGGTGATCGGCGACGGTCAGGGCGTGGAGCTGGCGCCCGCCGTGAGCGCGTGGGCGGCGACCCTGGAGGGGGCGCGGCTGACCACGTTCGCCTTGGAGACGCTGACGGCCGAGGACAGGTTCGTGGTGGTCGGGCTGCCCGAGCGCGGCGGCGACGACCACGTGGCGATCCTGCTGGCCGATCCGTACAGCTTTCCGACCGACGCGTTCGTGGAGCGCTCGGTCGACGTGCTGGGCGACCTGCCGCTGATCGGCGGCCTGGCCAACGGGTTGCAGGGACGGGGTTCCGTACGGCTCTTCGCCGACGGGGAGATCTACACCGAGGGCGCCATCGGCGTGCTGCTCAGCGGCCCGGTCAAGGTCAGCACCGTGGTCAGCCAGGGCTGCCGCCCGATCGGGCCGAGCATGGTCGTCACGGCGGCCGAGGACAACCTGCTGCTGGAGCTGGCCGGGCAACCGGCGCTGGCCCGGCTGGAGGACATCGTCAGCGAACTCGACGAGGACGATCGCGAGCTGGTCGCCTCGGGCCTGCAGATCGGCCTGGCCATGGACGAGTACGCCGAGCGCCACGAACGCGGCGACTTCCTCATCAGGGGGGTCATCGGCATCGACCCCGAGCGCGAGGCCGTGGCCATCGGCGACATCGTGGAGATCGGCAGGACGGTCCGCTTCCAGGTACGCGACGCGGCCACCGCCGACGAGGACCTGTACGACCTGCTCGACGCCCACCGCGAGGAGATCGGCAAGGTGGACGGGGCGCTGCTGTTCTCCTGCAACGGGCGGGGCTCGGCCATGTTCGGCACCGCCGACCACGACCCGGTCGCGCTGCGCGACACGCTGGGGCCCATCGGCGTGGCGGGCTTCTTCGCCGCCGGCGAGGTCGGTCCCGTCGCGGGGCACAACCACGTGCACGGGTTCACGGCCTCCGTGCTGGTCTTCTCCGGCTCCTCGGGAGGGCCGTGAGCCCATGGCCCGGCGCACGCTGAAGAGGACGCCGGGCCGGGTGTCACGCGTCAGCCTGGGCGGTTGCTCAGGCTTGGCCCTTCGCCTCCGGTGCCGGAGTCGAGGCGGGGCCCGTCGTCCTGCCCCTCCGAGGCGCCGCCCTGGGACGGCGCGGGAACCGGCATCGAAGTGGGCTCGCACGGCGCGACCTGGCCTCGTACGATCTCCAGCGTGGTCGCGAACGGCGGCGCGGAGTCGCCGGCCGCGCTCTTCGAGACGGCCAGGACCAGCGTCGACCCCTCCGGCACCTGCCCCTTCTCGATCGTGAACGCGATCCCGTCGGCGTCGCGGCCGACAGCGGCCCCGAAGCGCCCCTGGGCGTCCCCGTGCTCGCCGCGCGGCTGCGCGCAGGTCTGGCCCTCGGGCAGATAGTCGACCACCGCCCTGACCCCGGCCCTGCCCAGCTCGGCCGCCAGCCCGTCGGGGTCGGTGAACGAGTGGATCCGTACGGTGACCACGCCGTCGGCGCCCCTGGTCACCGCGTACGCCGGGTCGCCCGTGAGCCCGGTCACCACCACCGCCGTCGCGGTGGCGGCCGCCGCGACCCCCGCCACCGCCGCGGACAGCCCCACGAGGCGCCGCCGCGAGCCGCGCCGAACCGGTGTCACCGTCGTCATCCCGTTCTCCGCCGTCCTCGTCGTGATCTCTTCCTTGAGTGCGCCGAGCAGGCGATCCTCGAAGTTGCTCATGCCTGTCCTTCCAGGGTCACGGCCGAGGGCGAAGCGACGTTCTCGAGGGCACGCCTGGCCCTGTGCAATCTGACCCGCGCGGTCACCTGCCTGATCCCCAGGGCTCCGGCGGCCTCGGAGACGGTGAGCTGGTCGATCGCGACGAGCTCCAGCACCGCGCGCTCGCCCTCCGGCAGGCCCTCCATGGCCTCCAGGGCGCCGCGCATCTGGCGCTCGGCGTCGATCCGCTCCTCCATCCTGGCGAGGTCGTCGTCGTCCATCAGACGGCGTCCGGCGACCCGGCCGGTGGCCCGCGCCTCCCGCGCGGCCCTGCGGTGCTGGGCCGACACGACGTTGCGCGCGATGCCGTACAGCCAGGCGACCTCGCTGCCCCGGCCGGGGCGGTAGGTGTCCGCGGAGTCGAGCACCGCCAGGAAGACGTCCGCCGTCAGGTCCGCGGCGAGGTGCGGATCGCTCACCCGCCGGACCGTGAACCTCATGACGGCATCGACATGGCGGCGATAAAAGACCTCAAAGGCCACAGGGTCTTCGTTGAGGCGCACCGGCCTCGCTCCCTTCGTCGTTCGCCCGTTACATCACTTCTTGGACCGAACGACGGCAAGCGTTTCCTGGCGTCAGGCGGGCCGCTTGGGCTGGAACAGCCAGGCGTCGAAGAGCGCGTTGAGGTCTTTGCCGGACATCCGCTCGGCGAGGTCGACGAACTGCTCGGTGGTGACGTAGCCGTAGCGGTGCTCGGCCGTCCACGTCTTGAGCACTCCGAAGAACGTGGCGTCGCCGACGGCCTTGCGCAGCGCGTGCAGGGTCATGCCGCCGCGCGTGTAGACCGACTGGTTGAACAGGTCGTCGGGCTTGGCCCGCCCCGGGGGGTATTGCCAGATCGGGTCGGTCTCCGGGCGCTTGAGCAGGTCGTTGAACGTGGCGTCGGCGCTCTTCCCACCCTTGTGCTCGGCCCACAGCCACTCGGCGTACGTGGCGAAGCCCTCGTTGAGCCAGAGGTCCTTCCACCGCTTGATGGTCAGGCTGTTGCCGAACCACTGGTGCGCCAGCTCGTGCGCGATGATCGACTCGTCGGGGTTGAACCCCCCGTAGAGCGGCTTGGTCTGGTTTTCCAGCGCGTAGCCGGCGGGGTAGTCGTCGATGACGCCGCCGGTCGAGGAGAACGGGTAGGGGCCGAAGACCGTGGACCAGTAGTCGGTGATCTCGCCCGAGCTGGTGTAGAGGGCGTCGAGCGAGTCCTTGAACTTGGGGTCGGCGGCGGCGAGGTTGGGGATGCCGCCCGCCGTGCTGCCCTGGCGGAGCTGGAACGCGCCAAGCGTGGCGGTGGCCAGGTAGGTCGCCATCGGATGGCGTTCGCGCCACCGGTAGGTGGTCTTGCCCTCCGCGGTGGTGGGCTGCCCGGCCTGCTCGCCGTTGGCCAGGACCGTCACCCCGGCGGGCACGGTGATCGTGAAGTCGAACGTGGCCTTGTCGGCGGGGTGGTCGTTGCTGGGGAACCAGGTCTTGGAGCCGTTGGGCTCCGAGGCCACGAACGCGCCGTCGGAGGTCGGGATGAAGCCGTAGGTGCCCAGGTTGGCGTTGTGCTTGGCCGGCTGGGGCAGGCCGGAGTAGGTGACCTTGACGGTGAAGGAGGTGTCGTCGCCGATCGTGCGGGCGGGCCGCACGGTCAGCTCGTCGCCCTGCCGGGCGAAGCGCGCGGGGGAGTCGTCGACGGTGACCTCGCGCACGTCGAGCCCGCTCAGGTCGAGGTTGAAGCTGGACAGCTCCTGGGTGGCGGCGGCGCGGATGGTGGCCACGCCGTCGAGCCGCCTGCTGCTGGGCGTGTAGTCGACCGCCAGGTCGTAGTGGGCGACGTCGTAGCCGCCGTTGCCGTCGCGGGGGAAGTCGGGGTCGCCGATGCCGGGCGCGCCCGCGTTCCGGTCGGCGAGCATGGAGCCGCCCGCGGGGGGCGGCGCGTCGGCGGGTGAGCAGGCGAGCACGCTGACGAGCGCCGTCAGCAAGGCCATCCCGCGCCTGTCGAAACGCATTGCCGAACATGCCCCCTTCGAATCGTGACCAGAATCTTACGCTGGGTCAGGCATTGACCACGACCGTCCTGGCGGCCTTGTCGTGCAGGGCCTGTTTACGGGGATCGAAGAGGATCCAGCCGAGGTCCAGCAGAGGGCCGACGCAGCAGAGCCATTCGAACAAGGTCGCCACGGCCTGCCTCACTGCCGCCTGCCCCACGCCTATCCTCGCGCCGTTCTCCTGGACGACACGCATGCCGAACAACTTTTTGCCCAAAGTCTGCCCGTTCCAGAAGGCGTGCAGCAGCCAGAAGTAGAGGAAGGCCACGAGGCTGGCCACGAAGGTGTGCTCTATTGGATAGCGGTCCCAGACGCCGCGGCTCCCGTCCCAGGCGTAGTTCCAGCTCGTCCAGGTGAACGGGGCGGCGATGACGTTGACGATGAGCAGGTCGAGGACGCCGGCGAACAGTCGCCGCCAGCGTCCCGCCAACCCCGGTGGCGACAATCCCATGAATTCTGGATGACCACCACTAAGTCGGGACAAACTAAAGGTTGCCCCTGCGTTCCTGCTCGCGCTCGATCGCCTCGAACAGGGCCTTGAAGTTGCCCTTGCCGAACCCCAGCGAGCCGTGCCGCTCGATCAGCTCGAAGAAGACCGTGGGCCGGTCCTGCACGGGCTGGGTGAAGATCTGCAGCAGGTAGCCGTCCTCGTCGCGGTCCACGAGGATCTTGCGCTCCTTCAGCTCCTCGATCGGGACGCGCACCTGCCCGATGCGCTCGCGCAGCTCGGGATCGTCGTAGTACGAGTCGGGCGTGTCCAGGAAGCGCACCCCCGCGGCCCGCATGTGATCCACCGTGGTGAGGATGTCGTTGGTGGCCAGCGCGATGTGCTGCACGCCGGGCCCGCCGTAGAACTCGAGGTACTCGTCGATCTGCGACTTCTTGCGGCTGACGGCCGGCTCGTTGAGCGGGAACTTGACCTTGCGGCTGCCGTCGGCCACGACCTTCGACATGAGCGCCGAGTACTCGGTGGCGATGTCGTCGCCGATGAACTCGGCCATGTTGGTGAAGCCCATGACGTTGCGGTAGAACTCCACCCACTCGTCCATCTTGCCCAGCTCGACGTTGCCGACGCAGTGGTCGATCGCCTGGAACAGCCGGCCGTTCTTGGTGGCGGGCGGCGCGACCAGCGGCTGGGCGGGGACGTAGCCGGGCAGGTGGGGGCCGCCGTAGTTGGACCTGTCGACCAGGGTGTGCCGGGTCTCGCCGTACGTGGCGATGGCCGCGAGCACCACCTTGCCGTGCTCGTCCTCCACCGTGTGCGGCTCCTCCAGCCCCTTGGCCCCGTGCGCGACCGCGTAGGCGTAGCCCGCCTCCACGTCGGGCACCTGGATGGCCAGATCGACGACCCCGTCGCCGTGCTCGGCCACGTGCCGCGCCAGGTCCGTGCCGGGCCGGACCGGGGCGCGGAACTCGAACGTGGCGCTGCCCGAGGTCAGCACGTACGCGGCGACGTCCGGGCTGCCGTTCTCCGGGCCACGGTAGGCCACCAGCCGCATGCCGAACGCGGTCGAGTAGTAGTGGGCCGCCTGCTTGGCGTTGCCCACGGCGAACACCACGGCGTCCATGCCGTTGACTGGAAAGACATCTCTCATACCCCCAACCTTCGAGTCGCCTGGACGAGTTGCGCAACAGCTACTTGTATGAGTGCACAATCTGCCTAGCGATTCGGCGCGGACTCCGGTAAATGTGTACAGCATGACAATCGACGATCTCGACGCCCGGCTGATCGCCCTGCTGCACGCCGAGCCCCGGCTGGGTGTGCTGGAGTGCTCGCGGCGGCTCGGCGTGGCCCGTGGCACGGTCCAGGCCAGACTCGACCGCCTCGCCGACAGGGGAGTGATCACGGGCTTCGGCCCCGACGTGTCTCCCGCGGCGCTCGGCTACGACGTCACGGCGTTCGTCAGCATGGAGATCAGGCAGGTCGCGGGGCACGACCCGGTGGCCGACCGGCTCGCCGGGATCCCCGAGGTGCTGGAGGTGCACACGATCACCGGCGGCAGCGATCTGCTGTGCCGCGTGGTGGCCCGTACGAATGCCGATCTGCAGCGCGTCATCGACAGAATTGTCGAGGTTCAGGGCGTACTCCGGACTAATTCGATCATTGCCCTTGACACTCCGGTTCCCTACCGAGTGTTGCCGTTGGTCGCCGATGTTCCGCGCCGTCCGGGCCGCTAGTCGTACTATCGCTAGGGGACGATGCACCGTTGTCGATCGTTTACCCTTGGCATTCGCCCAGCTTGCGGGGGTTGGGCGACGCTTGACGAGGGGGGAGCCGAGGGTGCGGAGCGGTGGTGTTGAAGGAATGCGGAAGCGACGGATTCTCCGAGTTCTATTGATTTCTGTCGGCACCGGAATCGTGGCATTTGCCGGGCTTTTCGCCGTTGCCTGGGCGTTGACTCCCATTCCCGATTCGACGCAGAAGCAGGCCACGGCGCAGGGCTCGGTGATCTATTACCGCGACGGGAAGAGCGTGCTCGCCCGGCAGGGGGTCGACCGCAAGAACGTCGATCTCGCCCAGGTGCCCAAGCACGTGCGCGACGCGGTCATCGCCGCCGAGAACCGCTCGTTCTACGAGGACGGCGGCGTCTCCCTCAAGGGCACCGCGCGGGCCGTGTGGTCCACGCTCACCGGGCAGCAGCTCCAGGGCGGCTCCACCATCACCCAGCAACTCGTGCGCAACTACTACAGCGGGCTCAGCCAGGAACGTTCCGTGGCCCGCAAGTTCAAAGAGATCCTCATCGCGATGAAGGTCGACCAGTCCAAGTCGAAGGACTGGGTGCTGGAGCAGTACCTCAACACGATCTACTTCGGCCGGGGCGCCAACGGCGTGCAGTCGGCCGCCCGCGCCTACTTCGGCAAGGACGTCCAGGACCTGAGCGTGGCCGAGGGCGCGTACCTGGCGTCGGTGATCCAGCAGCCCAGCCGCTTCGCCGACCCCAAGGGCTCCGATCTGGCGGCGGTGCGGCAGCGCTGGCAGTCGGTGATCGACGCCATGGTCCAGACCAAGGCGCTGACCCGCCAGCAGGCGTCCGCCGAGAAGTTCCCCGAGCTGAAGGCGCCGAAGAAGCCGTTCGAGCTGAAGGGCCAGGCCCAGTACATGCTGGAGCAGGTCACCGCCGAGCTCAACCGGCGCGGCTACACCGACGAGGACATCAACGGCGGCGGCCTCAAGGTCGTCACGACGTTCGACAAGAAGCTCATGCAGGCGGCCCAGCGGGCGGTCGAGGAGGTGCTGCCCGACTCCACGCCGGAGAAGGTGCGCACCGGCCTGGCCGCCGTCGACCCCGCGACCGGCGAGGTCGTGGCCTTCTACGGGGGACGGCCCTCGCAGTCGAAGTACTACGACAGCGCGTTCTCGGCCAAGGTGATGGCCGGGTCCACGTTCAAGCCGTACACGCTGGCCGCCGCGCTGAACAACGGCTTCGACCTGTCCACCAGGGTCGACGGCAACTCGCCGCTGCAGGTGGCCTCGGCCCCGCAGTCGATCCCCAACGACGGCGACCGCTCCTACGGGCAGATCAACCTGATCAGCGCCACCCAGAACTCCGTCAACACCGCGTTCGTCGACCTCGGCCAGAAGGTCGGCCTGGACAAGGTCGCCGAGACCGCGGAGGCGGCCGGGATCCCCGCGGCCCAGCTCGACCAGCACAAGAGCGCCGCGGCCTTCCCGCTCGGCGTGGCCTCCGTGAGCGCCGTCCAGAACGCCTCCGGCTTCTCCACCTTCGCCAACAAGGGCGTGCACATGGAGGCCCACGTGGTGATCTCGGTCACCGACGCCGAGGGGGGCAAGCAGGTCGTCCGGCCGGCCGCGACCAAGGCGATCAGCGAGCAGGCCGCGGCCGACACCACGTACGCGATGGAGCAGGTCGTCAAGTACGGCACCGGCACCGCCGCGCGGCTCTACGACCGGCCGGTGGCCGGCAAGACGGGCACCACCGACGAGTCGAAGTCGGTCTGGTTCAACGGCTTCACCCCGCAGCTCGCGGTGGCGGTGGACATGTTCCGCGACGACAACGACACGGTCACGATCCCCGGGTACGGCACGCAGTTCGGCGGCCAGCTACCGGCGCAGATCTGGCGGGAGTTCATGGCCGAGGCGATGGCGGGCAAGCCGGTCGAGGAGTTCCCCGAGCCCTCGGAGTACGGCTGGTCGTCCGACTACTCCGTGCCCGACCGCGCCACCGACGCGCCCAGGGGCGACTACCCGACGTCGCCGGCGAACCCGGAGTGGGGCTCGCCCGAGCCCGACTCCAGCTCGCCGCCGTTCGCCACCGAGCCGCCGGCGACCCAGTCGTCGCCGAACGACGGTCAGCCGGACGAGCAGACCGGCCAGAGCGACTCGCCGACCACGTTGGTGCCCGACCAGCCGTCCGGCCAGGACAACGGCCAGAGCAACGGCCGTCAGAGCAACGGCCGCCAGGACGACAGCCGCAGCGGCCAGCCCAGCGGCTGACCCGCGCCCGTCGCCCCCGACCGGCCCGTGACCCGCGCTCGTCGCGCCCGTCGCGCCCGTCCGGCCCGTGACCCGCGCCCGTCCGGCCCTTGACCGCCCCCGACCGGCCCCATCGACACCGCACGGGCCGCCCGTGAGCCGTCAGGTCAGGTCGCCAGCTCCGCGCGCAGGTCCTCAACCGTCGTCACGGGCAACCGGCAGGTGAAGCCCCTGCACACGTAGGCCGCGGGGACACCGCCGACCAGGCCGCGCCCCTCAAGCAGCGCGGGGAAGGCGGCCGTGCCGCTGGAGGGGCGCGGGACCGATGGGTCGCCTGCGCCCAGGTCGGCGGCGTCGGCCCGGCCGAGCGCCACCACCAGTCCTGGAGCGTCCGCGAGCAGCGCCTCCCTGTGCAGCGCCGCCGTACGCGGATCGTCGGCCGGGCCCACCACGGCCACCTCCACGGGCCCCGACAGCGCCGCCCGCGCCACGGACAGCCCCCAGCCCGCGAACCGGGCGTGCGCCCCGGCCAGCACCGACACGGTGCCGAGCGCGGCGTGGGCGGCCTCACGGTGGCGTGTAGAGCCGGTCAGCGCGGCGAAGGAGAGCAGGGCTCCCGCGGCGGCGTACTGGCCGGAGGGGGTGGCGTTGTCGGTGGGGTCTTGCGGACGCTGGAAGAGCCGCTCGGCGTCGTCGGCGGTGTCGTAGAAGCCGCCCGCCCCGTCGGGGAACCGCTGGAGCACGGTGTCCAGCAGCGACTCCGCCAGCCGCAGCCACCTGGCCTCGCCGGTCACGCCGTACAGCGTGATCAGGCCCTCGGACAGGTCGGCGTAGTCTTCCAGCACCCCGGCGTTCGTGCCCGCCCTGCCGTCCTTGGAGGTGCGCAGCAGCCTGCCGTCCTGGACGTGGGTGCCCGCCAGCAGCTCCGCCGCCGCCGTGGCCGCCGCCACCAGGTCGGGCCGTTCGAAGACGACCCCGGTCTCGGCCAGCGCCGCGATGGCCAGGCCGGTCCAGGAGGCCACGACCTTGTCGTCGCGGCCGGGGCGCACCCTGCGC
The DNA here is from genome assembly GCF_055586305.1 of Nonomuraea sp. NPDC051298. Taxonomy (NCBI): domain Bacteria; kingdom Bacillati; phylum Actinomycetota; class Actinomycetes; order Streptosporangiales; family Streptosporangiaceae; genus Nonomuraea; species Nonomuraea sp. NPDC051298. The sequence continues at coordinate 229,004 of NZ_JBVJIM010000009.1, read as the reverse complement.
TCCCTGGCGGCCAGCAGCCGCGCCCGCACGTCCGCGTGGCGCGCCGGGTCGTCGGGGTCGCGCAGGAGCTGCAGGACCGAGGCGCCGTGCTCGAACGTGCCCGCCTCGGTCACCTCGAACAGCTCGGCGGCCCACCGGCCGTCGTCCTCGCCGAGCACCTCGACCAGCTCACCGGGCGTCCAGACGTAGAATTTGCCCTCCACGCCCTCGCTGTCGGCGTCGAGCGCCGAGGCGAAGCCGCCCTCGGGCGTACGCAGCTCGCGCAGCAGCCAGTCGGCCGTCTCCAGCGCCACCCGCCGTGCGAGATCGCCGCCGCCCGCCTTCCACCAGTGCGTGTAGACGCGCAGCAGCAGGGCGTTGTCGTAGAGCATCTTCTCGAAGTGGGGCACGACCCACCCTGCGTCCACGCTGTAGCGGGCGAAGCCGCCGCCGAGCTGGTCGTACATGCCGCCCCTGGCCATCGCCGCCAGCGTCTTCCCGCTCATCTCGCGCTCGCCGGAGCGCAGCAGGAACTCCAGCACCATCGACGGCGGGAACTTGGGCGCCCCGCCGAACCCGCCGTTCACGGCGTCGTACGAGTCGCGCAGACTGTCCATGGCCTGCCGCAGCGTCTCCTCGCCCGGCAGCGGCCCGCTGGGCAGCGTGGTGTTCGCGTTGAGCGCGCGCACCACCGTCGCCCCCTGCGTGAGCACGGACTGCCTGTCGCCCGTCCACACGTTGTGCACCTCGGTGAGCAGCCGCCGGAAGTGGGCGCGCGGGAAGTAGGTGCCGCAGTAGAACGGGTGCCCCTCGGGGGTCGCGAACACCGTCATCGGCCAGCCGCCCTGACGGGTCATGGCCTGGGTGGCGCCCATGTAGACGGCATCGACGTCGGGCCGCTCCTCGCGGTCGACCTTGATGTTGACGAAGTGCTCGTTCATGAGGCGCGCGGTGTCGGCGTCCTCGAAGCTCTCGTGGGCCATGACGTGGCACCAGTGGATGTCAAGAAGCGGGTAACCAATGGCAGGATGAGTACCCCACACTGATCAGTAGGGGCACGTCCCGCCGTCTCGCTTCTTGCATCGCCTCCTCTCCCCATGGCCACCAGTCGACCGGGTTGGTGGCGTGCTGGAGGAGGTAGGGAGAAGTCTCACTACCGAGCCTGTTCATGAGATCAGGCTCTCACACGGATCAGATCGGCACGACGCGGGTGAGAACGACGTGCCGCCGCCTTCCGGCGATCCGGCACCGGCGACGCCGAGCCCTTCCTGCGGTCGTGGTCGGGGCTGATGAGCGGTGTTCTGAGCATGTTAGGGCCCCCGTGGCTGACTGAGGAGCCTGTCACGGCGTAGGTTACGGGGCGTGGATATGGACTTCGTCTGCGCCCACGCCGGTCGTCCGGCGTCCGCCATCACGCGCAGGGACCTGGCCCGCGCCCTGCTGTCCGTGCCGTCGGGCGTGGCCCTCGTGGCGCTGCCCGACCTGCGGCGGGCCATGATGTCGGCGGGCAAGCCCCTCACCCCGGCGTTCTGGGACTCCGCCAAGGCGACGCTCGGCTCGATCGAGGCGGGCGTGGCCACGGTGGGTGACGTGCAACGGTGGCTGGAGTCCACCGGCACCGAGCCGATCCTCATGACGCCGAGCTACTTCGTCTGGCCGGAGGAGGACGAACGCGGGCCCGTGGCGGCCGAGATGTTCGCGCGGCTCGTGGCGTACCTGGAGGAACGGGTCGTGTCGGGAGAGACCGACCCCGACGCGCTGGCCACGGGTGATCCGGAGGCGCGCGCGGCCTACGAGGAGCTCCAGGAGCGGTGGCTGAGCACGCCGCTGCCCGACGGGCGGGTGCCGGGCAACGCGGTCAGCGACGAGCAGGACGAGGAGCTGTTCGCGGCCTGGGACGAGGAGGAGGAGTTCGCGCTGTCGGAGTTGCAGCGCATCATGGGGGAGCTGCCCAAGCAGCCGGACCTGCCCGCCGAGGAGCTGCGGGCCGCCGGGGCCCGCCTGCGCGCGCTGCTGACCCTGCCCGGCTACCCCGCCAACGTGCTGCGGGCCTGCGCGGGGTTCGACGACCGGCCGGTGCCCGACGGTGACGCGGAGCTGTGGTTGTCGGTGGCGGCGGGTGTGGCGGGGCCGGTCTCCGACCTGTCGGACGGGGAGGACGTGCTGGAGGAGTTCGCCGACCTCGACGGGGAGCTGAGCGAGGAGGACACCACGCTGGCCAACCTCTGCGCGATCCAGCACGCCGACTGGCTGGCGGGGGTGGCGGCGCTGGTCAGGCTCGGGCCCGGGGTGCTGGCCTCGCCCGAGCGGATGGCGCGGCTCATCGCCGAGTCGGAGGACATCGACGTCGACGAGCAGGAGATCGACGACCTCGACGCCACGGAGGGGTTGTTCGCGTCGGTGGTGGACCTGTGGACCCACCTCGGCATCGTGGACCGGGACGAGGTGCTCACCCCGCTGGGCTGGTGGGGGCTGCCCAAGGCCCTCGAGCGCGCCTGGTCGCCCGCTGAATGACCGCCCGGCTGAATGACCGCCCCCGGAGCGCGACCCGCCGTCCACGGCTCGGGACGGCGGCGCCCGCTCACTTGGCGGGCCGGTCCACCAGGTCCTTGAACTCGGGGTGACGCTCGATGTACTTCGCCACGTAGGGGCAGAGCGGCTGCACGCGCAGGCCCGTGTCGGCGCTCGCCTGCAGGGCGTGCCCGACCAGCCGACCGGCCAGCCCCTGCCCCTCGTAGGCGGGCAGCACCTCGGTGTGCGTGAACACGATCTTGGTGGGCAGCAGCCGGTAGTCGGCGAACCCGGCGACCTTGCCGTCCACGAGGATCTCGAACCGGCTCTCCGTCGTGTTGTCGACTATTTCGATCGGCATCTACTTCTTGGCTTTCTCGTCGGTCTTCGCCTCGTCCGCCTCTTCGCCCTCGCGCGGCACCTGGATCTTCGACATCTGCTTGTTCATCGACTTGATCAGGATATACAGGGCAAGACCGAGAAACGCCACGACGAGGAACCCGAGCAGGCCCGGGCTGACTTCACCTGCTGCTGCTAGAACGGTCACACTTCCAGTCTGCCACCGGAGGGCCGTGGTCCCGCCAGCGGTCGGCCCGGCAGTTCGCGATGCTCACCCTGCGGTTCGGCGCACTCAGTGGCAGGCGGGCTCGACCTCGTCGGCGTGGATGCCCGCGAACAGGTCGTCCTCCGGCAGCTCGGTGTCGACCAGCGAGCGGGCCAGGTGGTAGTCCTCGGTCGGCCAGATCTCCTGCTGCAGCTCGCGCGGGCAGACGAACCACCAGCCGTCGTCGGGATCGACCTGGGTGGCGTGCGCCATGAGGGCCTCGTCGCGGATCTCGAAGTAGTCGCCGCACGGCACCCGCGTGGTCACGGGCCACTTGGCGGGCCGGTCTTCCCAGCGGGAGATCCAGTCGGAGTAGGGGGAGCCGAGGCCCCGCTCGGTCATGGCCTCGTGCAGCGCCTCGAAGCGCTCCTTGGTGAAGCCCATCTGGTAGTAGAGCTTGAGCGGCTGCCAGGGGTCGCCGGCGCCGGGGTAGCGGTCGGGGTCGCCGGCCGCGTCGAACGCCTCGACGGAGACCCTGTTGGTCATGATGTGGTCGGGGTGCGGGTAGCCGCCGTCGTCGTCGTAGGTGATGATCACATGCGGCCTGAACTCGCGTACGGCGGCCACCAGCGGCGCCGAGGCGTCCTCCAGCTTCTGCACCGCGAAGCAGCCCTCGGGCAGCGCCTCGTCCTCGTTCTCCGGCAGCCCGGAGTCCACGAAGCCCAGGAAACGCTGCTCGACGCCGAGGATCTCGCGGGCCCGCGCCATCTCGGCCCTGCGCACCTCCGCGATGTTGGCCACGATCTCGGGCCGGTCCATCTTCGGGTTGAGCACGGACCCGCGCTCACCGCCCGTGAGGGTGCAGACCAGCACTTCCACGCCTTCGCGCACGTAACGCGCCATCGTGGCGGCACCCTTGCTCGACTCGTCGTCGGGGTGGGCGTGTACGGCCATCAGCCTCAACGGTGCACTCACGGGCTCGATGCTCCTCAGTAGGACCGGTCAGTCGCCCAGAGAGGTTAGTTTCTGCTGGGCGGTCGCGAGGGCACACCCCTCGCGGGCGACAATTGTCTCGGATAACGCCGAGGGAGTGCAGGGAGATTCCGCCATGGTCACCAGAGATGCCGAGAACGGGCCCGTTCTCGGCACGCCAGACGACTTCCCCGACCGGCCCAGACGAGGGGGCCGGCTCGTCGTCCACGTGGTGATCGGCGTGCTGGTGGCCATCATCGCAGGTGGGTGGGGCTACGTGATGTGGTCGATGACGGCGGGTGGGTCGGAGGCGCCGGCGCAGGTCGTGATGTTCAAGGTCAACGGCCCGAGCCGCGCGGAGATCACCTTTCAGGTGTACAAGCCAGACGATAGGGTGGCCGTCTGCCGGATCAGGGCGCTCGACGTCGATCACGCGGAAGTGGGCAGCAAGGAAGTAAGAATCCCGGCTGGTGGGGGTAGTAAGCAGCTCAAGGAAAGCCTCGACACCAGCGGTCAGGCGACTACCGTCCACGTCCAGTACTGCAATCTCGTATAGTGAGACATTTGGGGAAGCGTTCGAGCGGTTAAGTTGTTAGCCTTTCGAAATTCAACCGTTCGCAACCTCAAGCGATCTCAGGGCCCCCTAGGCAAGCAAGGAGAACCCGTGGCCGACTCTCGCGATGAGAACGTCACCTGGCTGACGCAGGAGGCGTACGACCGCCTGAAGGCGGAGTACGAGTATCTCTCTGGCCCCGGGCGCGTCGACATCGCCAAGAAGATCGAAGCCGCCCGCGAGGAGGGCGACCTGCGCGAGAACGGCGGTTACCACGCCGCCAAGGACGAGCAGGGCAAGATGGAGGCCCGCATCTTCCACCTCCGGCAGATCCTCGACAACGCCCAGGTGGGCGAGGCCCCCAAGGCCGAGGGCGTGGTGGGCCCCGGTATGACCGTGACGATCCGGTTCGTCGGCGACGACGACGAGGTCACCTTCCTGCTCGCCTCCCGCGAGGAGAGCGGCGCCCCGATCGACGTCTACTCGCCCAAGTCCCCCCTCGGGGCGGCGATCAACGGCAAGAAGATCGGCGAGAAGGCGACCTATTCCCTGCCCAACGGACGGCAGAACACCGTCGAGATCCTCGAGGCTGTGCCGTACATCGGCAACTGACCCCCCTCGACGACGACCGCCGGGCCAACGTCGGCCCGGCGGCGTTTTCACGTTCGTCGGGAATTCGGCAGGACCTGAGTTTCTTAGTCAAAAGCCGTGAGCCGCGTAACAGGTACAACACGTACAAACTTGTGCCGTTCATCGTGGTGGCATTGGTGGCGGTGCTGACCACCGACGTGCTGCTGCTGACGCAGCCCGACCTCTCCTTCGAGGCCGAGTCCTTACGCGCCACCCCCAAGCAGTCGCTGCTGGCCGAGCAGCGTCCCGAGCCGCAGCCGCCGGCCCAGACCGCGCAGCCCGTGGCGCCCCTGGACAAGCTGTACAAGCCCCACCTCTTCGTGCTCACCAGCAAGCCCTTCACCGACGAACTGCTGCGGAAGGTCGCGAAGGTGTCCGGCGTGCAGGCGCTGGAACTCGCCGACGCGGCCTCCGTCACGCTCGACGGCAAGCGGGTGCAGACGCTGGCGGTCAACCCGTCCACGTTCCGCTCGTACACGCCCAAGGTGACCGCTTCGTCCGACGCGCTGTGGCAGAACGTGGCGGCCGGTGACGTGGCGGTCTCGTTCGTGCTGGGCAACGACGGCGGGCTCCCGTTGCACAGTCGCGTGTCGGTGGGCTCGGTGGGGCAGTTGCGGATCGGCGCGTACGCCACCACCGGGTTCGGCGCGGTGGACGCCGTCGTGTCCAAGGAGGTCGGCCGCACCCTGGGCATGCCCCGCGACAACGCGCTCATCGTCAGCGCCCCCAAGGCCGACTCCGGCGAACTGCGCAAGAAGCTCCAGCGCGTGCTGCCCAAGGGCACGCAGATGGCCCTGGTCAACCCGGTGCTGCCGCTGCCGCAGCCGCAGCAGAAGGTGACGCAGAACAACACCTGGCCGGCGGGCTCGCTCATGACCGGCGAACAGCTCACGGTGGCGCTCAAGGCGGCCGCGTCCAAGCTGGGCCGCCCGTACGTGTGGGGCGCCGAGGGTCCCGACAGCTTCGACTGCTCCGGCCTGGTCCAGTGGGCGTACGCGCAGGCGGGGGTGCGGATGCCCCGGGTGACGCACCAGCAGTGGGTGACGGGGCCGCAGGTGCCGTTGGCGCAGGCGCAGCCCGGCGACCTGATCTTCTGGCGGCACGACCCCACCAACCCCGGCTACATCTCGCACGTGGCGATCTATTTGGGCGACGGAAAGATGCTGCAGGCGCCCAGAACGGGGGACGTGGTGAAGATCTCCCCGGTGAGCACCCGCAACCTGGCCGGAGTTGTCCGCATCAGCCCCGCCGTCGCCGCCAAGGTCCGCTAGCCCCCGGCTCCCGCGCCCGCAGAAGACTCGAACCCCGCCCGAAATCCGGCGTGGGCCGGACAGGTGCAATTCGCCAGCAACTATGTAATCTTAATTACATGGCAACACACGACGACGAGACCGCACAGGTACGCGGTTGGTTCACGGGCCGCCTCCCCGAGGGCTGGTTCACCGGCGCCCCCGAGATCGTCAGGGACCGCGAGGAGATCGCGGTGCTCGGCACCCTTCCCGACCCGCCCGGCGACGTGTCCGGCGCAGAACGGGCCGCGCTCATCGAGGGTCTGGCCCGCAGGTTCAGGGAGGAGACGCGCGAGCGGCGCATCGAGATCGCCGGCGAGGCCGAGCACAAGTTCCGCCAGAAGGTGTCCTGGGGCGTCGTCTGCGGCGGCGAGACTGTGATGTTCACCACACTCTCCGTGCCCGTGATGACCCGGCTGCGCCAGGCCGAACGCCAGGTCCTCGACACGCTCGTGGCCGCCGGCGTGGCCAGGAGCCGCAGCGACGCGCTCGCCTGGTGCGTGCGCCTGGTCGGCAAGAACACCGACACGTGGCTCGCCGAGCTGCGCGACGCGCTCCAGCACGTCGACCGGGTTCGCTCCGCGGGGCCCGACGTCAATTCATGAGACTGCCCAGCGGAAACGGCTCGGGCAATGGACTAAACCACTGGGGAAATTGGTTTAGACCAGCCGGATTGGACTGTACCACTGCGCTGAGTTTCGGCTCGATTTCCTCTTTTAAATCGGCTCCCCCTGGGTAGGCTCCACCAAATCGTCAGGGCCTCTGCCTGCGGCGACGGCCTGGCCGACAGGTCTATGCCAATTGGCTTTCCGGCCGCTTCGTCGTTAATGATGACTGGGCCCTGAGAGAGTGGAGGAGTCACCGCCGTGTCCGTTTCCGTGGTAGCAGCAGCACCCACCAGCAATAGCGAATTGGCCGCGTGGGTGAACGAGATCGCGGCCCTCACCCAGCCGGACCGCGTCGAGTGGTGCGACGGGTCGGAGGAGGAGTGGACACGCCTGACCAACCTCCTCGTCGAGCAGGGCACGCTCACGCGCCTGGCCGCCAGGCCCAACAGCTTCTACGCCAAGTCCGACCCCACCGACGTGGCGCGGGTGGAGGACCGTACCTTCATCTGCTCCGAGCGCGAGCAGGACGCGGGCCCGACGAACAACTGGATCGCGCCTGACGAGATGCGCCGCACGTTCGGCGGGCTCTTCAAGGGCTGCATGCGCGGCAGGACCATGTACGTCGTGCCGTTCTGCATGGGCCCGCTGGGCGGTGAGATCTCCCAGCTCGGCGTCGAGATCACCGACTCCGCGTACGTCGCCGTCTCCATGCGCGTCATGACCCGCATGGGCGACAGGGCGCTGCGCCTGATCGAGGAGCGGGGCGAGTTCGTCAGGGCCGTGCACTCCGTCGGGGCGCCGCTGCGGCCCGGCCAGGCCGACGTGCCCTGGCCGTGCAGCACGACCAAGTACATCAGCCACTTCCCCGAGACCCGCGAGATCTGGTCCTACGGCTCCGGCTACGGCGGCAACGCCCTGCTCGGCAAGAAGTGCTACGCGCTGCGCATCGCCAGCGTCATGGCCCGCGACGAGGGCTGGCTGGCCGAGCACATGCTCATCCTGAAGCTCACGCCGCCCACCGGCGAGACCCGCTACATCGCCGCCGCCTTCCCGAGCGCCTGCGGGAAGACGAACCTCGCCATGCTCCAGCCCACGATCCCGGGCTGGAAGGTCGAGACGATCGGCGACGACATCGCCTGGATGCGCTTCGGCGACGACGGCCGCCTCCACGCGATCAACCCGGAGGCCGGGTTCTTCGGCGTGGCCCCCGGCACCGGCCAGGTGACCAACGCCAACGCGGTCAGGACCCTCTGGGGCAACAGCATCTTCACCAACGTCGCGCTCACCGACGACGGCGACGTGTGGTGGGAGGGCCTCACCGAGGAGCCGCCCGCGCACCTGACCGACTGGAAGGGCCGCTCATGGACGCCTGACAGCGCCGAGCCGGCCGCCCACCCCAATGCCCGCTTCACCACTCCTGCCGCCCAGTGCCCGACCATCGCACCCGAATGGCAGGACCCGAAGGGCGTGCCCATTTCAGCGATCTTGTTCGGCGGCCGGCGTGCCACCGCCGTTCCTCTGGTGACAGAGTCGCTGAGCTGGGAGCACGGCGTCTTTCTCGGAGCCAACGTCGCCTCCGAGAAGACCGCCGCCGCCGAGGGCAAGGTCGGCGAGCTGCGGCACGACCCGTTCGCCATGCTGCCGTTCTGCGGCTACAACATGGGCGACTACTTCGGCCACTGGCTGGAGATCGGCCGCCGCAAGGGCGCCGAGCTGCCCCGGATCTACTACGTCAACTGGTTCCGCAAGAACGCCGACGGCAGGTTCATCTGGCCCGGTTTCGGCGAGAACAGCCGCGTGCTCAAGTGGATCGTGGAGCGGCTCAACGGCGAGGCGAAGGCCGTGCCCACGCCGATCGGCCTGCTCCCGGCCACTCTGGACACCGAGGGCCTCGACCTGTCGGAGGAGGACCTGCGTACGCTGCTGACCGTCGACCGGGAGGTCTGGCGCGAGGAGGCCGCGCTGATCCCGGCCCACTTCGACAAGTTCGGCAGCCACCTGCCCAAGGAGCTGTGGAACGAGTACAACGACCTGCTCGACCGCCTCGGCTGAGCAGCGCTCCCGGGCCTGGCGCCGGACGTCCTCGCGACGTCCGGCGCTTTCGTCTGTCACGTCGGTTGAGGAGCGGTTGAACGGGAGCTAAACGCGCAAAACTGTATCCCTCGCGACGGAACCCTTACCGTGCCCTTAGGCGTCCTTTCAGTACGCCAGCCCTGATCGGCCGTACGAGGGGAGGCCGTCCATGGATCTGTTCCTGCTGACCGTTGCTGTGGCAGTCGCGGTCTACGCCATCCTGACCGCCACACGGGGGCACGCGGCGGGCGGGGCCGCCGCGACGGGGGCCCGCCCGCACCACCTCGGCCACTACGACCTGGCGTACCTGATGGGCGGGCCGGGGCAGGTGGCCGACACCGCCATCGCGCTGCTGGCCGACACCGGCGCCATCCGCGTGTCGCGCGGCGGCCGGGTGCACCAGGTGAGGTCGGGAACCGTCATGAGAGAGCCCGTCGAGGAGACCGCGCTGGGTGTGGTGGCCGCCTACGTGAGCCTGTCCGTCACCGCGCTCAGGGCCGAGGTCGTCAGGAGCCCGGCGATGGAGTCGCTCAAGCAGCACCTCACGGCGGAGGGGCTGCTCGCGGTGGTCGACCCGTTCGCCACGGTGCGCAGGCAGAACCTGCGGCTGCGGGCGGCGGCGATGGTCGCGTTCGTCGGTGCCGTGATCGAGGTGCTGACCGTCCTGACGAGCCCGAGTCTCGTCGCCGTGTTCGCCTCGGTCGTCTTCGCCGGCACGTGGATCGGCTCGGAGGTCGCGCTCGCCCGCCTGCGACGTTCGCCGGGGGCGGCACTGACCGCGTCGGGCCGGGAGGCGCTGGAGTCGGCCAGGCGCTCGAACGTCCGGGGCGTCGCGCACGGGCCCGTCCCGCTGGCGCTGTACGGCCTCGGCGAGGTGCGGGACGCGAGAGTGCGTGCCGAGCTGCGCCGGGACGCCCGCAGGCGGCGCGGGTCCTCGTACGCGGGGAACGGCTCGGGCGGGTGCGGGAACGGTGGGAGCGCGCACAGCGGGTCGTCCTGCGGGAGCGGGTCGTCCGGCTGCGGCGGGAGCAGCGGCTGCGGCGGCGGCGGTTGCGGCGGCGGGGGAAGCTGAGATGGCCGCACTCGGAGTGGGCATCGGCTGGCGGCCGGAGCTGGACCTGACGATCGAGCGGATGGCCGGCGTCGACTTCCTCGAAGTGGTCGCCGAGAACCTCAGGCCCGCCCGCCTGCCCGAGTCCCTGCGGGTGTTACGGGCCAGGGGCCTGCCGGTGATCCCGCACGGCGTGTCGCTCGGGATCGGCGGCGCCGAGCCGCCCTCCCCGGCCCGCCTGGCCCACCTGGCCGCCTGCGCGCGGGCGCTGGACGCGCCGCTGGTCAGCGAGCACCTGGCGTTCGTCAGGGGCGGGGGTGTGGAGGCCGGGCACCTGCTGCCGGTCCCGCGTACGCGGGCGTCGCTGCGGGTCGTCGCCGAGAACGTCCGCCGCGCCCAGGACGCGCTGCCCGTCCCCCTGGCACTGGAGAACGTCGCGGCCCTCTTCGGCTGGCCGGACGACGAGCTGACCGAGGCCCAGTTCCTGGCGGAGCTGGTCGAGCGCACCGGGGTCGGGCTGCTCGTCGACGTGGCCAACCTGCACACCAACCAGGTCAACCTGGGCCTGCCCGCCGTGGCGGCGTTGGACGCGCTCCCGCTGGAGCGCCTGGCCTACGTCCACGTCGCGGGCGGCTACGAGCACCATGGCCTCTGGTACGACACCCACACCACGGCCGCGCCGCAGGCCGTGCTCGACCTGCTGACCGAGCTGTGCGCCAGGACCAGCCCGCCCGGCGTGCTGCTGGAGTGGGACGACGAGTATCCGAGCGACGCCGTGCTGGCGGACGAGCTGGCGCGGATCAGGGCCGCCATGGCCCTGACCGGAGACCCCCGGTGACGGGCGAGACCGCACGGGCCGGACTCGCCGAGGCACAGTCGCAGGCGCGGGTGGCGGACGACGAGGCGGAACGGGCGCGGCTCGCCGAGGCGCAGGCCAGGGTGGTGGCGGCGCTGGTCACGGGGGCCGAGACGCCTGAGGGGTTCGACCCGGAGCGGATGGCCGCCCAGGCCGCCGGCCTGGTGGCCAAGCGCCGCGCCATCGTGGCCAGGATCCGCCCCGACACGGCCGTCGCGGCGGGGCCCGACCTGGCCGCCGAGTTCGCCGCGTACGCGCGGGCCCGTGCCACGCCGCCGCCCGACTACCGTACCGACGCCGCCGACTTCGCGGCCTGGCTGCGCGAGCGCGGCCGGATGACGGAGGCCGAGCCGCAGGCCCGGCGCCGATGGTGGGCGCGCCTGCCCGGCCTCCGCTGATCGCGGCGGCGGTTTAACCGGCAAGGGGGCGGAAACGGGGAGGGAATGGGGGGACTACGCTGCGTCGATGGCTCGTACCTTACCGTCACGCCCGTCGCGTGCACGGACAGCGTCGGCATGCCGTACGAGGTCACCCTGGAGCTGCATCGCGACGGCACCTCGTACGGGAGCGTCGGTGAGCGGTGCGGCTGGCTGCTGGCCCGGCTGGCGCACGGCGTGGACGAGGCCCGCCAGGGCCGGGGAGAGGCCGTGCGGTGGACCGACCCCGACGACCGTTTCCCCGGCGAGGAGCCCGACGGCGAGCTGTTCTCCTTCCGCTACCGCACCCGCGAGGGCCTGGCGGGCGGCGGCGAGCTGCGCTGCCAGCTCAGGACCATCCCGGTGTGGCAGCCGGGGCCGGGCGAGTGGCGGCTGACCAGGAGGGCCTACGTGGAGGCGTGGGCCGCCACGGGCGAGGGCGCCCGTGCGGTGCTGACGTCCTCGGAGCTGTCGGTGTTCGTGCGCCAGCTCGTGAATGAGGCGGAGGGGTGTCTAGAAGGTAGAGATATGGCGCAGAATGCGGTACTCGGAGCAGGCACGGTTGATTCGCGGTGATAATTGCCTGTTGAGGCATGTGACCGAAGGCACGAGCACCGCTGGGGAGGCACTCCGTGGGCGTGCGCGATCTGGTCTACCGGCTGTACGAACACCGGCTGGAGGCCAAGCTGTCGAAGGACGGCGTCCCCCGGCACGTCGGGGTCATCATCGACGGCAACCGCCGCTGGGCGCGGGCGATGGGGATGCGCGACGTGGCCTCGGGCCACCGCAAGGGCGCGGACAAGATCTCCGAGCTGCTCGGCTGGTGCCGGGAGACCGGCGTCGAGGTCGTCACGGTGTGGATGTTGTCCAACGACAACCTCAACCGTCCGAGGGAGGAGCTGGAGCCGCTTCTGCGCATCATCGAGGACGTGACACAGGAGCTGGTGGCGGAGGGCTGGCGCATCAGCCCGGTCGGCGCGCTCGATCTGCTCCCGGACCGCACGGCTAATGTCCTGAAAAATGCAAAAGAAGCGTCATCACACCGTCCGGGCCTGATTGTGAACGTTGCAGTTGGGTATGGAGGAAGGCGTGAGATTGCCGATGCGGTGCGCTCACTGCTCCAAGAGCAAGCGAGCAAGGGAGCGAGCATCGAGGACCTCGTCGAGGTTCTCGATGTCGAGCACATCGCGGAGCATCTCTACACTCGCGGCCAGCCCGACCCGGACCTCCTCATCCGGACCTCGGGCGAGCAGCGTCTGTCCGGCTTCATGCTCTGGCAGAGCGCTCATTCTGAGTTCTACTTCCACGAGGCGTACTGGCCGGACTTCCGCAGGGTCGACTTCCTGCGAGCGCTGCGTGATTACGCTGCGAGACACCGACGTTACGGTTCCTGACACGACATTCGGGTATCCAGGACGTAACGTTGGAAGTGTCCGGTCACAGGCCGGACATTTCGGAGAGGCCCGCCTTTGCACCAACATCTGCCGAGGGGGCCGGATCCGGCGCCGACGGCAGTACACGGTCGGGGACGCGGGTTCGGTCCGATTCCCACCTCGTCTGCAGGGTGCCCGCACCAAGGGGTACCCGGGGGAGAACGTGTGGCAGTGTCCTCGAGCAACCCTACTCACCAGTCGGCCAAGCGCACGTACGTGCTGGACACTTCGGTCCTGCTGGCCGACCCGGCGGCAATGACCCGGTTCGCCGAGCACGATGTCGTCCTTCCGATCGTGGTCATCACGGAGCTGGAAGGCAAGCGGCATCATCCCGAGCTCGGCTACTTCGCGAGGAAGGCCCTGCGCTACCTCGACGAGCTACGGGTCCAGTACGGCAGGCTGGACGAGCCGATGCCGACTGGGGATGGCACGATCAGGGTGGAGCTCAACCACAGTGACCCGTCCATCTTGCCTGTCGGCTTCCGCCTGGGCGACAACGACACGCGGATACTCACCGTGGCCCGCTCGCTGGCCGCCGAGGGCCGTGACGTCGTCCTGGTGTCGAAAGACCTGCCGATGCGGGTCAAGGCGGCCTCGATCGGCCTGTCGGCCGAGGAGTACCGCGCCGAGCTGGTGGACGAATCCGGCTGGACGGGGATGACCGAGATCCAGGTGACCGCCGAAGACGTCGAGACGCTCTTCGACGTGGGCACCGCCGACCTGGACGAGGCCAGAGACCTGCCCGCGCACACCGGCCTGCGGCTGCTGTCGGCCAAGGGCTCGGCGCTGGGCCGGGTGCAGCCCGACAAGTCCGTACGCCTCGTACGGGGCGATCGCGAGATCTTCGGGCTGCACGGCCGCTCCGCCGAGCAGCGCATCGCGCTCGACCTGCTGATGGACCCGGAGATCGGCATCGTCTCGCTCGGCGGCCGGGCCGGCACCGGCAAGTCGGCGCTGGCGCTCTGCGCGGGCCTGGAGGCCGTGCTGGAGCGCCGCCAGCACCGCAAGGTCATCGTCTTCCGCCCCATCTACGCCGTCGGCGGCCAGGAGCTCGGCTACCTGCCCGGCAGCGAGGGCGAGAAGATGGGCCCCTGGGCCCAGGCGGTCTACGACACGCTGGGCGCGATCACCTCGCCCGAGGTGATCGAGGAGGTGCTCGACAGGGGCATGCTGGAGGTGCTCCCGCTGACGCACATCCGCGGCCGGTCGCTGCACGACGCGTTCGTGATCGTGGACGAGGCCCAGTCGCTGGAGCGCGGGGTGCTGCTCACCGTCCTGAGCAGGATCGGCGCCAACTCGCGGGTGGTGCTCACCCACGACGTGGCCCAGCGCGACAACCTGCGGGTCGGGCGGCACGACGGCGTCGTGGCGGTGGTGGAGAAGCTCAAGGGCCACCCGCTGTTCGCCCACGTCACGCTGACCAGGTCCGAGCGCTCTCCGATCGCCGCCCTGGTGACGGAGATGCTGGAGGACATCACGATGTGATGTCCTCGAGTTCGCCGCACGTGAACTGCCCCTCCGTCTTGGCGGGGCGGTTCTCGTTCACCCGTACGATCTTGACCTGCTCGAACGCCGCGTCCTGCTGGGCCGTGCAGACGATCTGCGCCTTGCCCAGGTTGGTCAGCGTGCCCTCGCCGCTGATGTAGACGGTCAGCGTCGAGGTGCGCGGGAGCTGGATCTCGTCGCGCTGCGGCGGGTTGATCGAGTCCTTGATCCGCAGGTAGGTGAAGCCGCGCAGCGCCGTGTCCCGGTCCCCCAGGGGCTGCATGGAGGCGGCGAAGAGCGCCGTGAGCAGGCTCGCGACGGTGTCGTCGTCGACGTCGGCCGGTTCCAGGGCGAGCTTCCCGCCCCTGATGAGGAAGATCGTCTTGGACGGCGGCGGGATCGCGATGGTGGGCGCGTTGCCCCGGTCCTGCACGTCGGTGGGGGAGATGCCGCAGGCCGCGACGGCCAGCAGGACGGTGAGCGCCAGAAGGGTGCGGATGGGCTTCATGCGTGGGGGAGCCAGACCGTGAAGAGGGTGCCGGGGTTCTGGGGGCGTACGGAGATCGTGCCCCCGTGCAGTTGGACGTTGGCCCTGGCGATGGCCAGGCCCAGCCCGCTGCCGTGGCTGCGCGCGCGGCCCGCGCCGGCCTTGAAGAAGCGGTCGAAGACGTGCGGCAGCGCCTCGGGCGGGATGCCCTGGCCGTGGTCGCGCACCTTCACCTCCAGGCCGTTCTCCGTGGCCCTGGCGGCGACCACCACCGGGGGCAGGCCGTGCTTGAGCGCGTTGCCCACGAGGTTGGCCACGATGACGTCGAACCTGCCCGTGTCCAGGTTGGCGGTCAGGCCCTGGGACGCCTTCACCGTCACCTGGTCGCTCCAGCCGCGGACCTTCAGGCAGTCCTCGATGGCGTCGGCCACGTTCACGGGTTCGAGGTTGAGCGTGGCCGTGCCGGCGTCGAAGCGGCTGATCTCGATGAGGTGCTCGACCAGCTCGCGCAGGCGCTCGATCTCCCGCAGCACCAGCCGTACGGCCTCCGCGGGCGCCTCCGGGAGGTGCTCGGCCTCGTCCGAGAGCATGTCGGCCACGGCCGTCATGGCGGTCAGCGGCGTACGCAGCTCGTGCGAGACGTCGGCCACGAACCGGCGCGACATGGCCTCCAGGGAGCGCAGCTCCGACACGCTCAGCTCCAGCGCGGCGGCGGCGTCGTTGAACCTGGCGGTCAGCACGGCCAGCTCGTCCTGGCCGTGCACGGGCAGGCGGGTGTCCAGGTGGCCCCGGCCGAGCGCCTGGGCCGCCGCGCTCAGCCGCCGGACCGGCAGCAGCACCTGCCGGGCCGACAGCAGCGCCACGACCAGGGCGATCAGCACGATGACCACGCCCGTCTGGGTGAGCGTGTTCCTGAGCGTGGCGAGCTGGGCCTCGTCGTCGCGCATGGGGAAGAAGACGAACGCGCGCAGCCCGGTGGCCTCGGCCACGCCCGCGTTGTCGCGGTAGACCTCGGCGCCGACGATGAGGTACAGCTCGTTGTCGATGATCTTGCGCTGGGTGACGACGCTCTGCTTGGCCCGGCCGTGCAGCTCGTTGGGCACGTCGTTCATCGACAGGGGGCCCTCGGAGGAGACCTGGTTGCCGTACTCGACCAGCACGCTGCGGCCGGGCCCGCTGAGCGCGTGGGCCACCCGGTCGAGCTCCCTGGAGGTGGGCGCGGCCTCGCCGGGCCTGAGCTTGCCGATCGGGAAGGCGATGCTGCCCAGCTCCCTGGTCACCAGGTCGAGCGCGGTGGTCTCGGCGCGGGTGACGAGCGCGGTCTTGGCCAGCTCGAAGCCGATGGTGGCCACCAGCAGCGAGGCGGTGACGGCGACGAGCGTGAACGTGATGACCAGGCGGGCGCGCAGTCCCGTGGGGCGGGGGATCACGGGGGGTTGAACCGGTATCCGAAGCCGCGGACGGTGTGGATGAACACGGGCTCGGCGGGTTTGGGCTCGATCTTCGCCCGGATCCGCTGCACGCAGGCGTCCACCAGGCGGGAGTCGGCGATATGCGTGTGGTCCCACACCACGCGCAGCAGGTAGCGGCGGTTGAGCACCTGGCCGGGGTGCCGTACGAGTTCCAGCAGCAGTCGCAGCTCCGTGGGGGTCAGGTGGATCTCCTTGCCGGCCAGCATGACCTTCAGCGCGCCCCGGTCGATCACGAGGTCGCCGAAGGTGATGCGGTCGGAGGCGGCGGACTCTGCCCGGCGCAGCACGGCGCGGATCCGGGCGTCCAGGACGCGGGGCTCGACCGGTTTGACCACGTAGTCGTCGGCGCCGGCCTCCAGCCCGACGACCACGTCGAGGTCGTCGCCGCGCGCCGTGAGCAGGATGACGGGGAGCTGGTCGAGCTTGCGCACCCGGCGGCACACCTCGACGCCGTCGATGCCGGGGAGCATGACGTCGAGGATCGCGATCTCGGGGCGGCGGGCCCTGATGTGGTCGAGGGCCTCCTCGCCCGTCGCGTACGAGGTGACGGAGTGTCCCTGCCGGGTCAGCGCCAGCTCCAGAGCCGTACGGACCGAGGGATCGTCTTCAACGAGAAGGATGCCAGCCACGCGCACATTATTATTCCATGTCCCGATTATCCGGTATGTGTCATCAAACTGTGACACGGTGCGGATGAGATCCCGAAGTGCGCACGCCACCCTGAAAGCGGCTTCCCTTCGGTGACGGGCGCCTGAAGGGAGGCCGGGTCTCGCTGTGACCAAAGTCACAATTTTTCGGAAACGAGACGCTAACCTGCCAGTTGGTGAAATTTACGCCAAGCGATTCTCGCGTTTCGGTTGCGGAGCACCCCCCAGGACAGGGCAAGCTCATCCATCGTGAGCCCCGGTCCGCAGTTGAGCGAGCGCCCCGCGAAGGAACGACGTCGTGCGGCGCGCAGGCCCTCGCGCGTCACTCCCAAGCGCGTCGTCATCACCGTCCTCACGGTGGTGATCGTCTTCGGCGGCGGAGGGTTCGTCACCTACCGCGCCATCGAGAACGCCAAGCAGCCGCCCCAAGACCCCTTCAGCCTCCAGGACCTGGGCAAGCTGGCCAGCGGCGACCTCTACGCGCCCGACCCCGAGTCCGACGTGCTCAAGGCCGAGGCCGAGCAGGCGGCCAGGGCCGACAAGCTCAAGAAGGACCGCGCGGGGGCGGCCGGCAAGAACGCCGACCTCGACTGGGTCGTGCCCAAGCAGGCCCCCGGCGGCAGCGGCTTCCCCGCCATCAACTTCCCGCCCGGCAGCGACCCCTCGCCGGGCAGCAACAAGGCCACCGCGAAGGCCATGCTGTCCTCGTTCGGGTTCGGCGGCGACCAGTGGGGCTGCCTGGAGCGGCTCTGGCACAAGGAGAGCGGCTGGAACGAGCGGGCGATGAACCGCTACTCCGGCGCGTACGGCATCCCGCAGTCGCTGCCCGGCACCAAGATGGCCAGCGCGGGCTCCGACTGGCAGACCAATGCCGCCACCCAGATCAAGTGGGGTCTCGGCTACATCAAGGGCCGCTACGGCACGCCCTGTGCCGCCTGGGGCCACTCACAGTCCGTGGGCTGGTACTGACACAGTCCGTGGACTGGTGCCAACAGGTCAACTTTCCGCCTCCAATCGGCAAGCCGCCGCGCCCGATCCTGTATACGGGCGCACGCTGGCCGCATGGGTGTGAAGGTCAGTGTGATCGTCAATGTCCACAATCCGGGTGACACCGCCGACGCGTGCATCCGCTCCGCGCTGGAGCAGACGATGCCCCCGGACGAATACGAAGTGATCTTCGTGGACGACGGGTCCACGGACGGCATCGCCGAGCGGCTGGACACCATCGCCACCGTCCGCCCGAACGTCCGCACGCTGCACCTGCCGCACACCGGGACGCCGATGCGCGCGCGCAACGTGGGCCTGGCCGCGGCGGCCGGCGAGTACGTGTTCTTCCTCGACCAGCGCGACCGCCTGGAACGCGACGCCGTCGAGCGCATGCACGAGCGCGCCGTCGAGACCGACGCGGACGTGCTGGTCGGCCGCCTGGTCCGCGACTACGGCCCGCCGCTGACCGCGTTCGGGCGCAGCACCGCCCACGCCGACATCCTGCGCGACCGGCTGCTCAGCGTGCTCTTCCCGCAGCAGCTCTACCGCCGCGCCTTCCTGGAGGAGCACGAGCTGGGCTTCGCCGTGCCGGGCGGGCGCATGGGCGAGCAGGCGTTCGTGCTGCGGGCCTACCTGCACGCCAAGGTCCTCGTCGTGCTGGCCGAGCACGTCTGCTGCCACCTCGGGCCGCGCCCGGACGCCGAGGAGGACCCGCGCGCGATCGTCAAGGAACTGCACGCGCTGCTCGACGACATCGACACCTACGAGGGCGAGGGCCGCCAGCGCGACCGCCTGTACGCCTACTGGTTCCGCTACGCCGTCCTGCGCCCGCTGGTGACCGCCAAGTTCGCCGACTCCTCCGTGGACCGGGGCGTGTACTTCCGCGTCGTGCAGGAGCTGATGCAGCGGCGCTTCCCCGAGACCCTCGACCGCCACCTGCCGGTCCAGCTCCGCCTGGTCGCCGCGTACGTGCGGATGGGCCGCCTGGACCAGATCGTGCTGCTGGGCAACTCCACCAAGCGCGCCGGCCTGCGCGCCGACCTCACCGAGGTGAGCTGGGACGCCCACGTCCTGGTGCTGGGGCTGAGCGTGGAGGTGCTGGCCGGCGACGGCACACCGGACAGGTACGCGGTGGACGGCGACCGCCTGCACTGGTCACCGCCGCGCCCGCTGGACACCAAGCAGCTCTCGCCGGACGTCACCGACGTCACCGACGCCGTCGAACGTGCCCGCATCGAGGTCTACGTCCGACACACCGAGACCGGGCTCGTGCACTTCCTGCCGCTGACCCAGCACGTCGAGCGCGTCCAGGACGGCCGCCGCCGGGTCCGGATCCGGATCAGGGGGGAGAGCAGGCTCGACATCAGCACCGCCGCCGTGGGCGAGCCGCTGCGGCCGGGCCAGTGGGAGGTGCACGTACGCATGTTCAGCGGCGCCAACCAGGCCAGGAGCCGCGTCAGCCGCCCCGAGGGCCCGCTGAACTGCCTCGGCGTGCTGGCCCAGCGGCCCAGGATGCGGCTGGTGGTGCCGTGCTGGAGCGACCGGGGCGAGCTGGGCCTGGCCGTCGAGCCCCGCTCGTTCTCCGAGTCGATCTCGCTCGTGTCGCCGGGCGTGACGGTCAGGCACGTCGGCAAGCACCTGTTCGTCGTGCTGCCGGTGCCGTACGTGCCGCCGAGCGGCGGCCCGCCCCTGGAGCTGGTGATGCGCGGCACCGGCCGGCGCGCCCGCGAGGTGAGCGCGCCGGCCCTGGTCGAGGCGGGCGTGCCGGGCAGGCTCGCCGGGCAGCTCGTGGCCAAGGTGCCCGTCAAGCGGCTGATGCCGGACGTGGAGCACCTGGGCCCGGGGCACTGGACGTGCTCGCTGCGCTCCTCGGAGGAGGAGATCGGGCTGCGGTTCGCGCTGGAGATGCGCCGGGGCAAGATCGTGGTGCACCCGGCCGCCGCGGTCGACCCTGGACGGCGCTCGCCCCTGGGCCGCGACACCGCGCTGCACCGGCTCGGCAGGAGGCTGCCCGGCGCGCGGCACATCGTGCGCCTGGCGCGCGCGGGCGGCCATCGCTACCTCAAGGACTGACCCAGCCCTCCAACTCCTCGAAGGCGCTCCTGAAGACCGGCAGCATCGGCTTGAGGCGGTCGGGGTGGACGTCCACGAGGCTGTCGAGATGGTTGCCGCCCTCGACCCGGTAATAGCGGAAGGGCCGGTGCGGGCCGACCATCTCGGCGTAGACGTCGGAGTCGCGCGAGATCGGCAGCAGCGTGTCCAGCGTGCCGTGGAGGGTGATGAGCGGCTTGGTGATGCGGCCGGTCAGCGCGATCTTCGCCACGGCCGCGTACGGCCTGCGCCGGTCGTAGTCGTAGTCGGCCGCCGCACCCTGGTACGACGGGTCCAGCTCCTTCTGGTAGAGCTGCTGGGTCAGCTCCCAGTAGTACTGCCGGTGGAAGGGCCACAGGAACTCCGAGCCCGCCGCGAACCCGGCCGCCCGCACCCCCGCCTCGTCCGGGTACGCCTTGAGCGCGGGAGGCAGGACGTTCAGCAGGTTGTCGCCCTTGACCCGCCAGAGCGTGCCCTCCCAGTCGACGCCGCCGTCGTAGAGCCACCCGCGGTTCTCCAACTGCCACCTGACCAGGTAGCCGCCGTTGGAGATGCCGGCGGCGAACGTGCGCTCGGGCTTCCTGCCGTACCGCTGGCGTACGACGGCCTTGGCGGCCACCGTGAGCTGGGTGACGCGCCGGTTCCACTCGGCGATGGCGTCGCCCGGCTCGCGGCCGTCGAGGTGGAAGTCCACGCCGACGTTGCCCTTGTCCGTGGCGGCGAACGCGTAGCCCTTCGACAGCACCCAGTCGGAGATCGTGAAGTCGTTGGCGTACTGCTCCCTGTTGCCCGGGGTGCCGCCGACGACCAGGCCGCCGTTCCACTCGTCCGGCAGCCTGATCACGAACTGGGAGTCGTGGTTCCAGCCGTGCGTGGCGTTGCCGGTGGAGGTGTCGGGGAAGTAGCCGTCGATCTGCGTGCCGGGCACGCCGGTGGGGTTGACCGTGGCGGCCGAGTGCAGCCCGGCCCAGTCTGCCGGGTCGGTGTGGCCGGTGCGAGCGGTGCCGGCCGTGGTCAGGTCGGCGAGGACGGCGACCTCGGCGCGCTCCGCGCCCGGCACGGTGAGGCTCGGCCGGGCCTGGTGCGGCGCGGGCGTGAGTAAGCTCGCGACCAGCGTGAGCGCGACCAGCATCTACGCCCCCTTCAGGTGCTCGGCCAGGAGCCGGCCGAACTCGGCGGGGTGCTCCAGGTGCGGGCTGTGGCCGCAGTCGTCCAGCACGACCTCCCGGTACGCGCCGTACCGCGCCAGCACCGCCCGGGTCTGGGCCACCATGGGCTGGGCCGGGGTGCCGGGAGAGCCGGGCACCACGCCGATGGCCCCCAGGTGGGCCAGGTCGAAGAGGGACGTGTCGGAGACGATCACGTCGTCGGCGCCCCTGACCCACAGGACGGGCGGCTTGGGGTCGATCTCGTGGAGGTCGTCGAGCCGGAAGTGGGTGGGGGCGATGGAGTTGAGCACGCCGGTCTTGCCCGGCGCCACGCCCGGCCAGGCGTCGGAGGCGGCGGTGTCACCCGGGTAGTGGGTCTCGCCGACGCGGGTGGTCAGCATCGCGGCGACGTAGAAGTCCTCGTCGGGCACGGGGTTCTTGACGTACGTGGAGCGGAAGACGCTGCGCGGCGACGCGGGGGCCTCCTCCGACAGGTCGCCCGCCTGGAGCCGGCTGACGAAGTCGGGGTTGGCCGCGCCCGCACCCGCGCCCGTGCCGTCCGGGTGGGTGAGCCGCCCGTCGGGGCCCTCCGTGCCGCCCCAGCCGTACGGGGAGACGGGGTTGACCAGCGTGAGGCTCCTGACGAGGGCCGGGCGGTCGCGCAGCGCCTGGAGCACGACGCCGCCGCCCAGGCTCCAGCCGACCAGGTGCACCCCGTCCAGGCCCAGCGCCTCGACCAGCTCGATCACGTCGTCGGAGTAGTCGCGCAGGCCCCGGGTGGCGTCCACGGGCGCGGGGTCGCTGTCGCCGAACCCGCGCAGGTCCACCGCGAGCGGCCGGTAGCCCTCGGGCAGCGCCGCCAGGGTGTCGCGCCAGAAGGCGCCGGAGGAGACGTTCCCGTGCACGAACAGCACGGGCTCGCCGGCGGTCCTGCCCTCGACGGTCAGGACGTGCTGGGTGAGCCTCGGCGTGGTGACCTTCATCGCGTGTGGATCCCTTCTGTGAGGTCGCTGCCCCGGGTCTCGCGGGCGGCGTAGACGGCGATGAGGGTGAGCACCGCCGCCACGCCAAGGTAGGCGGAAATGGGCACGCTGCTCGAATACTCCCGCAGGAGCGCCACCGCGATGATCGGGGCCAGCGCCCCGGCCACGATGGCCGAGAGCTGCGCCCCGATGGACACGCCGGTGTAGCGGGTCCTGGTGGCGAACAGCTCGGAGAAGAAGGCCGCCTGGGGGCCGTACATCATGCCGTGGAAGAGCAGGCCGACTGTGACGGCGAGAGTGATCGCCAGGAAGTTGCCCGTGTCCACGAGCGGGAAGAACGCGAAGATCCACAGACCGATCCCGGCGGCGCCCGCCAGGTAGATCGGGCGGCGGCCGAGCCGGTCCGACAGCGCCCCCCACATCGGGATCGTCACGAAGTGGACGGCCGAGGAGATCAGCACGGCGTTCAGCACGGTGGAGTTCTCGATGCCCTGCTGCTTGGCGTACGTGATGACGAAGACGGTCAGCAGGTAGAAGGAGATGTTCTCGGCCAGGCGCGCGCCGATCGCGACGACCACGTCCTTCGAGTGATACCGCAGCACCCCCACGATCGGGGCCCGGACGGCGGGCGGCGCCTGCTCGAACACCGGCGACTCGCTGATCGTCAACCGGATCCAGAGCCCGATCAGCACCAGCACGCCCGACAGCAGGAACGGCACCCGCCACCCCCACGACAGGAACGCCTCCTCCGGCTGCCAGGCCGCCAGCGCCGCCAGCACGCCGGTGGCCAGCAGGTTCCCGCCGGGGGCGCCGGCCTGCGGCCACGAGGCCCAGAAGCCGCGCCGCGCCGTGTCGCCGTGCTCGGAGACGATCAGCACCGCGCCGCCCCACTCGCCGCCGAGCGCGAAGCCCTGCACCAGCCGCAGCGCCGTCAGCACCAGCGCCGCGGACGGCCCCAGCGTCTCGTACGTCGGCAGGCAGCCGATCAGGAACGTGGCCGTGCCCATCATGAGCAGGCTGACGACCAGCAGCGTCTTGCGGCCGACGCGGTCGCCGAAGTGGCCGAAGACCAGGCCGCCCAGCGGACGGGCGACGAATCCGACGGCGTAGGTCAGGAACGACAGCAGCGTGCCGGTCAGCGGGTCGGAGTCGGGGAAGAAGAGCTGGTTGAACACGAGGGCGGCTGCCGAGCCGTACAGGAAGAAGTCGTACCACTCGATGGTGGTGCCGATCAGGCTCGCGGCGACGATCTTCTTGATGGAAGTGGCCATGCCGGTCACCGTAGGTTGTGACCGGGGTCACTCATATGGTGTGCGGACCTACAGTCTTCCCGGCCGATGTGTGGCCCAGCCGGTGCAGGCGGAGCGCGAGCTGGATCTCCAGGGCCCGCTCGGGCTCCAGCCAGCCCTCGCCCAGCAGCCTGCCGACGCGGTCCAGCCGCTGGGTGACCGTGTTGACGTGGATGTGCATGACCTCGGCCGTACGCGAGGGGGAGCCGCCCGTGCCGAAGTAGGCGCTCAGCGTGTCGGCCAGCGCGGTGCCCCGGCGGGCGTCGTAGTCGATCACGGCGCCGAGCACGCGGTCGACGAAGCCGCGCACGTCGCGGCCGTCACCGACGAGCAGCCCGACGAACCCCAGCTCGGCCGCGCTCGCCCCGTCACCGGCCCGGCCGAGCGCGATCAGCGCCTCGGCGCACCTGCGCGCCTCCTGGTAGGCGGCGGCGACGTCGCGCACCTGGGCAGCGCCCACGGGTGAGGCGCCCGCCGTCGCCGGGCTGTGCAGCGACGTCGTCAGCTCGGCCGCCGCCCGCTGCGCCAGGCCGCCGGCGTCCTGGCCGGGCAGCAGGAGCACCACCTCCTCCTCGCCCCGCCCCGCCGCCAGCCCGTGCCGTACGGTGGCCTGCGAGGAGGCCCAGAACGCCGCCCGCTCGCGCTGGCCGGAGTGCTTGACCACCACCACGACGTGCGGCGCGCCCAGGTCCATGCCCAGCCGCCTGGCCCGGTCGGCCAGGCCGGGCGAGCCTGGCCGCGAGATCAGGTCGTCCAGCAGTTCGCCCCTGACCCGCCCCTCGGCCTCGGCCACGCTCCTGCGGAACAGCAGCAGCAACGCGCACACCAGCGCCGCCCGCTCCAGGATGCGCTCGTCGGCGTCGTCGCTGCGCAGGATCAGCGTGCACAGCGGCTCACCGCCGACGTCCACGGACGCGATCAGCAGGTCGCCCCTGCGCACCGTACGCCCCAGCGCCCGCGACGCCTGCGCCGCCTCGAACACCCCGGCGTCCAGCTCGCCCACGTCGCCGCTGATCGCCCGGCCCAGGTCGTCGAGCACGGCCAGCGACCCGCCCAGCACGTCGGTGACCACGGCCGCCACGTCCTCGATCCCGCCGCCCCGCAGCACCAGCGAGGTCATCCTGTCGTGCGCCATGGCGGCCCGCTCGACGGCCTCGCCGTGCTCCCTGGCCGTCCTGTGGGCCTGGGACAGCTCCTCCAGCGCGTTCCTGGTCTCCTGCAGCAGCCGGGCGTTGTCGATCGCGACGGCGGCGTGCGCGGCCAGGCTGGCCAGCAGCGACACCTCCTCCTGGTGGAACGGCCGCGCGCTGCGGTTGGCCGCCATCAGCACGCCGATCACCCGCTGGCCCAGCCGCAGCGGCACGCCCAGGATGGCGACCAGGCCCTCCTCCTTGACGGCCTCGTCGATGTGCTCCTTGTGCCGGAACCTGGCGTCGGCGAAGTAGTCGGCCGTCGAGTAGGGGGTGGCCGTCTGCGCCACCAGCCCGCCGAGGCCGGCCCCCATGGCCAGCCGCAGCGCCCGGAACTTCGCCGAGATCGACCCGTCCGTGACCCGCATGTACGTGTCGCCCCGCTCGGGGTCGTGCAGCGTCATGTAGGCCACGTCGGTCGCCAGGAGCTGCCTGGCCCGGTGCACGATCGCCTCCAGCACGGCGTCGAGGTCGCGCAGCGCGGCCAGGTCGCCCGCCGTGTCGTACAGGGCCGACAGCTCCGCCTCCCGCCGCGCGCGCCGCTTGAGCAGCGCGCGCACCCTGAGCGCCTCGACCTTGGCCTGCTCCAGCTCCTCGATGGCGGCCGGGTCCGCGCCGGCGGCCCTGGCCTGGATGATCGGGCCCTCGAACTCGACCGCCGAAGCCTCCCTGGCCAGCAGCTCCAGAAAGCGCCTGACCACTAGCGGGCCGTCCAGCCGCCGTCCACGGGCAGCGACACCCCGGTGACGAACGATCCGGCGGGCCCGCACAGGTAGGCGACCAGCTCGGCCACCTCCTCGGGCTCGATCAGCCGCTTGATCGCGGCGGGCTCCAGCATGATGTCCGCCACGACCTCCTCGAGGGCGATGCCGTGCACCCGTGCCTGGTCGGCGATCTGCGCCTCGACCAGCCCGGTCCGTACGTACGCGGGGCAGACGCAGGTCGAGGTCACCCCGTGGGCCGCGCCCTCCAGCGCCACCACCTTGGAGAAGCCCTCCAGCGCGTGCTTGGCCGTGACATAGGCCGACTTGTACGGCGAGGCCCGCAGCCCGTGCACCGACGAGATGTGCACGAACCGTCCCCAGCCCCTGGCGTACATGCCGGGCAGCAGCCGGCGCGCGATCAGGAACGGCGCCTCGACCATCACCCGCATCATCGTGGCGAAGACCTCGGGCGGGAACTCCTCGATGGGCGCCACGTGCTGGAAGCCCGCGTTGTTGACCACGATGTCCACGGGCTCGTCGGGCAGTGCCGCGGTGAAGCCGGGATCGCTCAGATCGGCCACCACGGCCGTGCCGCCGACCTCGGCGGCCACCTTCCCGGCGGACTCGGCCCGCATGTCGACGACCAGCACTTTGGCGCCCGCCGCGGCCAGCCGCCGGGCACAGGCCGCTCCGATGCCGCTCCCGGCCCCCGTCACCAACGCGGTCCGCCCCGTCAGCTCGTTCCCCATACCCCGCACCCTAGGCGGTCGGCGCGCCGCGCCGCATGGGTGCGGGCGACATAGATGCCTGGCGTGATATGTGGATCTAGGGCATCTGCTATGTTGAGGGCATGATCGCGTATTCGTCCCAGTGGTGGCCCGCCTCCTAGGCGGACCACCCGGCGCATGCGCACACGGCCGCCTCGGCGAGGCGGCCGTCACCGTTTCCGGTGGGTGTCCCCCGTCGAGCACTGACGAGAAGGGGACACTCATGATCACCACCTGGCCGCGGCTCCTCACCACGCTGCTCGACGGCGGGTCACTCACCTCGCGCCAGGCCGCCTGGGCCATGGAGCAGATCATGTCGGGGTGGGCCACCGACGCCCAGATCGCCGCGTTCGCGGTCGCGCTGCGGGCCAAGGGCGAGAGCGTGGCCGAGGTGTCGGGGCTGGCCGACGGGCTGCTGGCCAGGTCGTCCGCGATCCGGGTCGCGGGAGACCCGGTCGACCTCGTCGGCACCGGCGGCGACCGGGCCAACACCGTGAACATCTCCACCATGGCCGCCGTCGTGGCCGCCGCCGCGGGGGCGAAGGTGGTCAAGCACGGCGGCCGGGCCGCCTCCTCCGCCGCGGGCTCCGCGGACGTGCTCGAAGCGCTCGGCGTGGTCATCGACCTGCCGCCCGCCTCCGTGGTCGAGGTGGTGGACGAGGTCGGCATCACGTTCTGCTTCGCGCCGGTGTTCAACCCGGCGCTGAAACGCACCTCGGGGCCGCGCCGCGAGCTGGGCGTGCCCACGGTGTTCAACTTCCTGGGGCCGCTGACCAACCCGGCGCTGCCGCCCGCGCAGGCGGTGGGGGTCTACCATCCGACGATGGCGCCGGTCATCGCCGGGGTGCTGGCCGAGCGCGGCTGCTCCGCGCTCGTCTTCCGTGGCGACGACGGGCTCGACGAGCTGACGACCTGCGGGCCCTCCACGGTCTGGGTCGTACGCCGGGGCGCGGTGACCCGCACCTCCTTCGACCCGCTCGACCTGTCGATCCCCCGGGCCAGGCCCGACGACCTGCGGGGCGGCGACGCGCGGCACAACGCGGACGTGGCCCGCGCCGTGCTCGGCGGCGAGCGGGGCCCGGTGCGCGACATCGTGCTGCTGAACGCGGCCGCCGCGGTGGTGGCCGCCGACGGCACGCCGCCGGCGGCCGACCTGACGCCCGCGCTCGCCGCCGCCCGCAAACGGGCCGCGGACGCGGTGGACTCGGGCGCCGCCCGGACCCTGCTCGCCCGCTGGACGCAGGCCACCCGCGCCGCCGCGGAGCGCACCGAGCCGGTCAGGAGCTGATCCGGCGCCGGTCCGGTCGGGGCCGATCAGTGCCGATCAGGGCCGGGTCATGGAGAGGACGTCGAGCGCGGCGTCGAGTTGCTCCTCGGTCAGCGTGCCGTTCGCCACGTGGCCGCGCTCGATGACGACCTCCCTGATCGTCTTGCGCTCCGCCAGCGCCTGCTTGGCGATCTTCGCGGCCTCCTCGTAGCCGACGTACCGGTTGAGCGGGGTGACGATCGACGGGGACGACTCGGCGTACTCGCGCAGGCGCTCCACGTTCGCGGTGATGCCGGAGACGCAGCGGTCGGCGAGCAGGCGCGAGACGTTGGCCAGCAGCCGGATCGACTCCAGGATGTTGCGCGCGATCACGGGGAGCTGCACGTTCAGCTCGAAGGCCCCGGACGCCCCGGCGAACGTGATCGCCGCGTCGTTGCCGATGACCTGGGCCGCGACCATGGCCGTGGCCTCGGGAATCACCGGGTTGACCTTGCCCGGCATGATGGACGAGCCCGGCTGCAGGTCGGGCAGGTTGATCTCGCCCAGCCCGGCCCGCGGCCCCGAGCCCATCCAGCGCAGGTCGTTCGCGATCTTGGTGAGCGACACCGCCACCACCTTGAGCTGCCCCGACAGCTCCACGATGGAGTCCTGCGCGCTCTGGGCCTCGAAGTGGTCGCGGGCCTCCAGGAACGGGATGCCGGTGGCCTCGCGCAGCTTGCCGACGGCCTCCTGGGCGAAGCCCTGCGGCGTGTTGATGCCGGTGCCCACGGCGGTGCCGCCCAGGGGCAGTTCGAGCACGTGCTCCAGCGCCGCCGTGACCCGGACGACGCCGTGCTCGATCTGCGTGGCGTACCCGCCGAACTCCTGGCCCAGCGTCACGGGCGTCGCGTCCATGAGGTGGGTGCGCCCCGACTTCACCACCCCGTCGAACTCCACCGCCTTCTCCCGCAGCGCCTCGGCCAGGTGCCGCAGCGAGGGCAGCAGGTGGTAGGTCACCTCGGTGGCCGCCGCCACGTGGATCGAGGTGGGGAAGACGTCGTTGGACGACTGGGAGGCGTTCACGTGGTCGTTGGGGTGCACGGGACGGCCCAGCCGCTCTTCGGCCAGCGTCGCGATCACCTCGTTGGCGTTCATGTTGGACGAGGTGCCCGAACCGGTCTGGAAGACGTCGATCGGGAAGTGGGCGTCGTGCTCGTTCTCGGCCACGTCCGCGGCGGCCTGCGCGATCGCCTCGGCCAGGTCCTTGTCGATCACGCCCAGCTCGCCGTTGACCTCCGCCGCCACGGCCTTGATCAGACCCAGCGCCGCTATGTGCGAGGGCTCCAAGGGGCGGCCCGACACCGGGAAGTTCTCCACTGCCCGCTGGGTCTGGGCACGCCACCGGGCACCTGCGGGGACGCGTACCTCGCCCATCGAGTCATGTTCGATCCTGAACTCGCTCATGACTTCCAGTCTGTCCCACGGACGCGTGATCCCCAGGAAGGCCCCCAGGTCCACAGGCCCGCGGCGGGACGCGGGCCTGCTCGGGAACCCAGGTCAGCTCGAGAACAGGGCCACGATGAGCACGGCGATCACCACGGCCGCCGCGGCGGCCACCGCCATGAGCACCAGCATGCCGTTGCGGTTGCCCGTGGGGCGCTTCTCCGGTGGCCCGGCGATCGCGAACAGGTCGGTGCCCAGCCCCTGCCCCTGGTGGAACTGCCCCGGCCGGTGCGGGGGCCCCTGCGGCGGCATCTGCTGCTGCGGCCCTGGCTGTGGCTGATTCGGTGGCTGATTCTGGGGTTGGTTCTGGGGTTGGTTGGGGAACGGGTTCTGCGGCTGGTTGTGCGGCTGGTTGTGCGGGTGGGGCTGACCGGCCGGGGGCGTGGGCAGCGGGTAGACCTGCTGGCCGGGGGAGCCGCTCTTCGGCGTGGGGATGCGGGTGGTGGTGACGGAGCCCTCGTCCTCGGGCGGCAGGCCCGCGCCCTGGCCGGGCGGCGCGGGGAACGGCCCCTTGGGACGCGCGATGCTGACCGTCCGCTCGGGGTCGTAGCCGCCTTCGGGAGCGCCGGGAGCGCCGGGCGTACCGGCGTGCGCCTGGCCCGGGGCCGGGGCGTCCGGGGCGAAGTGATGCTGTCCCGGCGGGGGATAGGCGGGTGGCGCGGTCTGCTGCGGCATGGTCGGCGCGCCGGGCCCCTGTGGCCCTGGCCTGGCACCCGGCCCCGACGCGGGGCCCTGTCCGACTGGGCCGCCGACTGGGCCACGGGGCCGTTGCGCTCCCGGGCCCGCGGGCCCGCCGGGCCCCATGGGGCTCGCCGCCTGCGGCCCGCCCACTCCGGGGTGCCCTTGGGGAACCGGGCCGTGGCCTGCGGGCGGTTGTCCGGCGGGGCCTTGCGGTGCGTGGCCGACCGGCGGACGCCCTCCCTGGGCGGGGGGCCGCTGGCCGGCGAACGGGTCGGGCAAAGGGGCCTCCTGCGCCATAAGAGCCTCGGCCGTGAGCACCGGCATCTCGCTCGTCGGGGTGTCGGCGACCATGCGCAGCAGGGTCTCCGCCTTGGCAGCGCCGAGCCGCTGCCGGTAGTCCTTGTTGAGCAGCCCGTTCAGCACCGGCCGCAACTGACCCGCCTGCGTGGGCGGATCGGCGTTCTCGGTGAGCAGCGCCGCCAGCGTCTCGGCGATCGTGGAGCGTTCGTAGGCCGGACGGCCCTCGACGGCGAAGTAGAGGGTGGCCCCGAGCGACCAGACGTCCGACTCAGGGCCGGTGTATTCGCCCCTGGCCCGCTCTGGAGCGGTGTAGCCGGGCGAGCCGATCACCATGCCCGTCCTGGTCAGCCGGGAGTCGCCCTCCGCCTTGGCGATGCCGAAGTCGGTCAGCACCACGCGCCCGCTCTCGGTGATGAGCACGTTGCCCGGCTTGACGTCGCGGTGGGTGATGCCCTGGGCGTGCGCCGCGCGCAACGCACCGAGCAGGTCGACGCCGATCTCCGCCACGAGGCGCGGCGGCAGCGGCCCCTCCTCCTCGATCACCTGCTCCAGCGATCGGGCCTCGACCAGCTCCATGATGATCCATGGACTGTCGTCCTGGATGAGCACGTCGTGGATGGCGGCGACGGACGGGTGGTTGATCCGCGAGGCGATGCGGCCCTCACGCACCATGCGCTCGCGTAGCTCGGCGCGTTGTTCCTCGGTGAGCCCCGGGTCCTGACGGATTTCCTTGACCGCCACCTCGCGCCCCAGCGCGCGGTCGCGAGCGCGCCATACGGTGCCCATCGTGCCCCGGCCCAGGGGGGCGACGAGCTCGTAGCGCTCTGCGAGAAGGCGGGTCTGCTGTTCCGGCATGAGAAGAAGATATCGATTCTCGCTTGGGAAGTGCTTTACCCTCGCTTGCGAAGTTCTCTTGGCCAGAACCGCCGAGGAAGGCACAACTTTATCACCGTCGCTTTGAAACGGGCGTAGGCCGACGGCGCCGGCCGTGGTTCGACCCGCTTCCTGTGCACGCCTTCACCGGATTTGCGCTCCTGCCGCGGCGAGGGCACGTTGACGGATCCGGCCGGGGGATCGGCCCGGTGCAGCCCGCGGTGCGCGGGCCTGCGTACGAAAGGGGGCTGGGGAATCGATGCCTGGAGGCGCGTGGCCTTGCGCGGCGGCAGGGGTTCCTCGGCCGAGCCGCCCGCGGCCACCCTGGCCAGCATGAGCGAGGCGCGTACGGAGTCGAGCCTGGTGGCCGGGTCGATCCTGAGCAGCGCGTCGAGCACGGGCGCCAGCGGCCCCGCCTTGGTCATCGGGATCGGCTCGCCGCTGGTCAGGGCGGCGAGCGCGGCGGCGGCAGTGCGCCTGCCGTGCAGGCCGCGGCCCTCGACGGCGGTGTAGAGGGTCGCGCCGAGCGACCACAGATCGCCCGCCGGGCTGGCCTTCGAGCCGAGCACCCGCTCCGGGGCGATGTAGCCCGCGGAGCCCAGGACGATGCCCGCCTGGGTGATGGAAACGTCACCTTCGAGCGCGGCCAGGCCGAAGTCGGTGAGCACCGCGCGGTCCTCGGTCACCAGCACGTTGCTGGGCTTGACGTCGCGGTGGAGGATGCCCTTGGCGTGCACGGCACGCAGCGCGCCCAGGATCTGGCGGCCGATCTCGGCGGCCCTGCGGGGGTGGAGCGGGCCCTCCTCCTGGATGAGCTGCTCCAGTGACCTGGAATGGAGCAGCTCCATCACGATCCACGGCCGGTCGTCCTCGGTGACCACGTCGAAGACGGTGATCACCGAGGGATGCGCGACCATCGCGGTCGCCCGGCCCTCACGCTCCGTGCGCGCGCACAGCTCGGCGCGTAGCTCCTCGTCGAGGACCGTCGGCAGCCGCACTTCCTTGACCGCCACGTCACGGTCGAGCAGTTCGTCATGTGCCCGCCAAACGGTGCCCATGCCGCCGCGACCAACCGGCTCCAGAAGCCGATAGCGCGCGGCGAGTAGGTAACCGGAGGGCGCACGCATGCCAGGCAGCTTACCTATTTGTGTAAACCGACCAGTAGAGGCGGGGCCGATAATTTGTTGCGAACTTAAGTCAACCCGCGTGACTCGTCACGTCAGCAAACCTCCGAGCCACATCATCCCAGTTGATGAGGCCCCACAGTTTCTCGACGTAGTCGGGACGCACGTTACGGTACTGAAGATAGTACGCATGCTCCCAAGCGTCGAAGACGAGCAACGGTGTGGTGTTCATCCCGACGTTACCGTGATGGTCGTAGATCTGCTCGACGACGAGCCTGCGGCCCAGCGGCTCCCAGGCCAGCACGCCCCAGCCGGAGCCCTGCACGCCGGCGGTGGCGGTGGTGAGCTGCTTCTGGAACGCCTCGAACGTGCCGAAGTGCTCGTCGATGGCGTCCCCGAGGGCTCTGTCGGGGCGGTCGCCGCCGTCCGGCGAGAGGTTCTCCCAGAAGATCGAGTGCAGCACGTGGCCTGACAGGTTGAAGGCGAAGGTCTTCTCCAGCCCCACCAGGTTGGCGAACTCGGCCTTGTCGCGGGCCTCCGCCAGGCGTTCGAGCGTGTCGTTGGCGCCCTTGACGTAGGCCGCGTGGTGCTTGGCGTGGTGCAGCTCCAGGATCTCGCCGGTGATGGCGGGCTCGAGCGCGGCGTAGTCGTACGGCATGTCGGGAAGGGTGTAGTCACCCATGTGACCTCCTTGGCGATCTCTGGGCCGACACTATTGCAAGTGCATTGCACCTACATCGGACTTGCGACCTAGGTCTTCCCTTGGCGGTCTGCCGAGGTCGGATTGGTCCCGCCGCGCGGGCGGCTTACCGCCGTCCGCGCACGCGTTCTCGCCCGCCTTTTCCTGGCCGTTTTCCCAGCTCGCCCTGCGGGTGTGTCGGTCGGCACAACGACCTGCCGGAAATTTGTGCATGATGCCTGGTAGGGGGCTACCAGGTCTGCGGCAGGCTGACTGACAGGAACCACGAGGCCCCCGTCAGTGAGTTGTAAGGACGCCGTAAGGGGACGGGGGCATGGTCATGGCCATGAGAGAAGGCGAGATCCCCCCGCCGGACGGCAGGAAAACTGTCGGCCCTCGACGTCAGACTGAGGGCATCGCCGAGGTTCCATCACCGGTTCACCGCTGAGACACACCGTTGAAGGACGTGATGAAGATGCGCCAGACCCAGGTTCGCCGCCGGCCGAAGAAGTCGACCCGAGCCGAGCTGGACCTTCGCACGCCGTCGGGGCGCCCACTGCCCTTTTGAGACCCAGCAATCCGGAGCGCAATCTGAGAGGTGCGCGATGTGCAGTCACTACCCCGCTTGCCCGAGTGCCGACTCCCCCGACCGTGAGCGGTCTCACGTGATCGCGTCCCACCCCGACCAGGGGTGGAGCCTGCTCTGCAACGGCGTCGTGCTGTTCGAGGACACCGGCCTGCTGCTGCCCGACGGCTCCGTCGTGGCGCCGCACCGGCCGTCGGTCGCCGCGTGACCGCCTTCGCCCGTCACCAGGGTGACTGTCGCGTGTCACCAGGTCGGCGTGGGAGCGAGGGGGCGGGTGAGCCGCGAGACGCTCGCGGCGGCACCCGCCTCGCCGCACGCCGACCCAGCCGTCAGCGAACCACGGCCCGTCAGGGGCCCACGGCGGGTCAGCGGACCACGGCCCGTCAGCGGCGGCCGATGCTCAGCACCGGGCCGGTCCTGTCGGTGAAGAAGTCGTCACCCTTGTCGTCGACCACGATGAACGCGGGGAAGTCCTCGACCTCGATCTTCCACACCGCCTCCATCCCCAGCTCCGGATACTCCAGCACCTCCACCTTCCTGATGCAGTCCTGAGCCAGCCGCGCCGCCGGGCCGCCGATGGAGCCCAGGTAGAAGCCGCCGTACTGCCGGCAAGCCTCCGTCACCTGCTTCGACCGGTTGCCCTTGGCCAGCATCACCATCGAGCCGCCCGCCGCCTGGAACCTCTCCACGTACGAGTCCATCCGCCCCGCCGTCGTCGGCCCGAACGACCCCGAGGCGTACCCCTGCGGCGTCTTGGCCGGTCCGGCGTAGTAGACGGCGTGGTCCTTGAGGTATTGGGGCATCTCACCCCCGTTGTCCAGCAGCTCGGCGATCTTGGCGTGCGCGATGTCGCGGGCCACCACCAGCGGGCCGGTGAGGGAGAGCCGCGTCTTGACGGGATATCTGGTCAGCTCGGCCAGGATCTCGGGCATCGGCCGGTTGAGGTCGATCTGGACGACGTCGTCGGAGAGGTGGTCGTCGGTGGTCTCCGGCAGGAAGCGGGCCGGGTCGGTCTCCAGCTTCTCCAGGAACACGCCCTCCGGCGTGATCTTGGCCAGCGCCTGGCGGTCGGCCGAGCACGAGACGGCGATGGCCACCGGGCAGGACGCGCCGTGGCGGGGCAGGCGGATGACGCGGACGTCGTGGCAGAAGTATTTGCCGCCGAACTGCGCCCCGATGCCCAGCTTCTGGGTCAGCTCGAAGACCTTGGCCTCCATCTCCAGGTCGCGGAAGCCGTGGCCGGCGGGCGACCCCTCGGTGGGGATCGAGTCGAGGTAGC
Source organism: Nonomuraea sp. NPDC051298 (assembly GCF_055586305.1). Taxonomy (NCBI): domain Bacteria; kingdom Bacillati; phylum Actinomycetota; class Actinomycetes; order Streptosporangiales; family Streptosporangiaceae; genus Nonomuraea; species Nonomuraea sp. NPDC051298. The sequence continues at coordinate 194,568 of NZ_JBVJIM010000009.1, read as the reverse complement.
GGGCGCTGGCGTATTTGGCGGTCTTGAGCGCGTACTCGGCGGAGGTGCCGCCCACGACGACGGCCAGATGGTACGGCGGGCACGCCGCGGTGCCCAGCGAGCGGATCTTCTCCTCCAGGAAGGCCATCATGCGCTTCTCGTTGAGCACGGCCTTGGTCTCCTGGTACAGGAACGACTTGTTGGCCGAGCCGCCGCCCTTGGCCATGAACAGCAGCTTGTACTCGTCGGGGTGCCCGTGGGGGTCCTCGGCGTACAGCTCGACCTGGGCGGGGAGGTTGTCGCCGGTGTTCTTCTCCTCCCACATGGTCAGCGGGGCCATCTGGGAGTAGCGCAGGTTGAGCTTGGTGTAGGCGTCGTACACGCCGCGGGAGACGTGCTCGGCGTCGCGCCCGTCGGTCAGCACGTGGCGGCCGCGCTTGCCCATGACGATGGCCGTGCCGGTGTCCTGGCACATCGGCAGCACGCCGCCGGCCGAGATGGAGGCGTTCTTCAGCAGGTCGAGCGCGACGAAGCGGTCGTTGCCGCTGGACTCGGGGTCGTCGACGATCTTCCTGAGCTGGGCGAGGTGCGAGGCGCGCAGGAAGTGGGAGATGTCGTGGACGGCCGTCTCGGTCAGCAGCCGCAGCGCCTCCGGATCGACCTCGAGGAACGTACGCCCGGCCGCTTCGACCTTCCGCACCCCCTCCGAGGTGATCAGCCGATACTCGGTCTCGTCGGCTCCAAGCGGAAGCAGGTCGGTGTAGTCGAACTCGCCCATGTCCATCCTTTCGGTCCTCCAAGAGATTACGCGCCCTCGGAGCGGCCGGAGGACCGGCTCAGGCCATGGACGGCTCGGGGTCCCGGGCCGGCCTCACGCCTCGGACGGGCGTACCGCCGCCTTCGTGCCGGAACGCTCGGCCGTGAGCCCCACCAGGATGCCGACGACGACGAGCCCCGCGCCGAGCAGGTCGTACGCCGACGGCACGGCCACCCCCAGCACCACCCCCGTGACGATGGCCGCCACCGGGATGAGCCCCGCGAACAGCCCGGCCCGACCGGGCCCCAGCTTGGGCAGGGAGTGGTACCAGAGGAAGAACGCGACCACGGTGACCACGACCGCCAGGTAGGCGAACCCGAGCGCCTCGGGCACCGTCGGCACCCGCAGCATGCCCGTCCCCTCGTGGACCAGCCCGACCACGGCCAGCATGGGCACGGCCAGCGCCGTCGAGTACGCCGACACCCGGATCGGCCCCAGCCTGGGCAGCAGCGGGATGGCCAGCATGGAGAAGCTCACCTCGCCCACGAGCGCGCCGAGCGCCCACAGCAGGCCGGTGGTGTTGCCGCTGCCGAGGCCCGTGGCCAGCGTCGCCCCGGTGACCACGATGCCCGCGCCGAGCAGCAGCCGGGGCGCGGGCCTGCCGCCGACCAGCGCGAGCGCCAGCGGCACGGTGCCGAGCACGGTGCCGACCAGCGCGGGGCCGGAGGCGCGGGTGGACTCGATCACGCAGATGTTGAAGAACGCCAGGCCGAGCAGGGTCAGGCCGCCCAGGCAGAGCGCCTCTCGACGGGTCATCCTGACGAACCGCAGGCCGAGCAGCCGGGTGATGACGAGCAGGATGACCGCGGCCACGAGATACCGGACGGCCTGTCCGCCGTACAAGGGGTAGTCGCCGATGAGACCTGACACCCCGGCCAGCGTTCCGACCAGGAACATGGCCGCGGCCGCCCCCACGATTCCGTTTCTCATGCGAGGGATGCTAGGGAGACAATGGTTCGCGTAAACAGTCCAATGTGCCGCTGGGAGACAGGACCAATATGGCCGACCTCCACATCCGGATAGACCGCGGCAAGGGAGGGATCGCCGGGCAGATCGCGTCGGAGTTGCGCGACTCGATCAGGGGCGGGCGGCTCGCGCCGGGCACCCGCCTGCCCGCCACCCGCGACCTGGCCACCGACCTCCAGGTGTCCAGGGGCGTCGTGGTGGAGGCGTACGAGCAACTGGTGGCCGAGGGTTTCCTGGTCTCCAGGGTGGGCGTCGGCACCCTGGTCACCCCGACGAACGCCGGGCGGGGCGGCGTCCGCGCCTCCCTGCCACCCCGTTTCCTGGAGTCCGCGCAGTCCCGGTCCAGGACGGCGTGGCGCGACACCTCCGTGCGCGCCCCGTACTACGGTCATCGCCCCACCTCCCCCGACCTCGGCCACTTCCCCCGTGAACGCTGGCTCGCGGCCGTCAGGCACGTCCTGACCACCGTACCCTCGGACGCCCTCGATTACGGGGACCCCGGCGGCGTGCCTGAGCTGCGAGAAGAGCTGGCCGGCTACCTGAGGAGGGTCAGGGCGGCCGACGTGCGCCCCGAGCACCTCGTCATCGTGGGCGGCGTGGCGCAGGGGCTCAGCCTGGTCCTGCACGTGCTGGCCCAGCGGCGTACGCTGCGGCTGGCCGTGGAGGACCCGACCAGCCACCGCCAGGTGCCGCTGCTGCGGCGGGCGGGGGCCCACCTGGTGCCGGTGCCGGTGGACGGGCAGGGGCTCGACGTGCGCAGGCTCAGCGGCGACGCCGTGCTCGTGACGCCCGCCCACCAGTTCCCGACCGGGGTGGTGCTCTCGCCGCCGCGCCGGGCGGCGCTGATGGAGTGGGCCTTCGCGGGCGACCGGGTGATCCTGGAGGACGACTACGACGCCGAGTTCCGCTTCGACCGCGAGCCCGTCGGCTGCCTGCAGGGCCTGGCGCCCGACCGGGTGATCCTCTCGGGCAGCGTGAGCAAGGCGCTCGCGCCCGGACTGCGGCTGGGCTGGCTGGCGGCCCCGCCCGACCTGGCCGAGGCGGTCCGCCGCGCGCGGGGCGAGCTGGACCTGGGCTCGCCGGTCATCGAGCAGTACGCGCTGGCCCACTTCCTGCGGACCGGCGGCTACGACAAGCACCTGCGGCGGATGCGCAGGGAGTACCGCCGCCGCCGGGACGCCCTGGTCACGGCGCTGGCCGAGGAGCTGCCCGAGGTCCGGGTCAAGGGGATCGAGGCGGGGCTGCACGTTTACCTGGAGCTGCCGGGTGGGTGGGACGAGCCGCGTACGGTGCGGGTCGCCCTGGAGCTGGGCATGTCGGCCGAGCCGGTGGCGCCGATGCGGACGACGCGGGGCCCGGCGGCCGTGGTGGTGGGGTTCGCGCGGTTGCCCGCGCACAAGGCGGCCGAGGCCGTACGAGGGCTGAAAGTCCGCATGTCAGGACAAAGTGTTGACTGACGGAGAAATGCTCATCTAGAAAGAAGATCTGATCGCGAATTGGAGGCCGCCATGCGCGTTGGACTGCTGGGCCTGGGCCGGATCGGGGCCGTGCACGCCGCGACCCTGGCCGCTCATCCGCTGGTGGACGAGCTGATCGTGGCCGATCCCGTGCGTACGTCGCCGTACGGCAGGCCGGGCGACCCCTTCGAGGCCGACGCCGTCGTCATCGCCAGCCCGACCGGCACCCACGCCGAACTCATCGTCAGGGCGTGCGAGCGGGGCCTTCCCGTCTTCTGCGAGAAACCGGTCGCCGCGACGGTGGCAGAGACCGTCAAGGTGCTGGAGGCGAGCGCCGGCAACCGGGTGCAGATCGGGTTCCAGCGCAGGTTCGACCCCGGCTACGTGGCGGCGGCGACGGCGCTGCGTGCGGGGGAGCTGGGCGAGTTGCACCGCGTGCACCTGGTCACGGCCGATCCCGCGCCGCCGCCCGCCGAATACATCGCCCGCTCAGGGGGCATCTTCCGCGACTGCCACATCCACGACTTCGACATCCTGCGCTGGGTGACCGGGCGCGAGGTCGGGTCGGTCTACGCCAAGGGCGTCAACCGCGGCGCCGCGTTCTTCGCCGAGGCCGGCGACGTGGACACCAGCGCCGCGCTGCTCACCCTCCACGACGGCACGCTGGCCACCCTCCAGGGCTCGCGCTACAACGGCGGCGGGTACGACGTGCGCATGGAACTGGCCGGCACCAGGCGCACCCAGGTCGTCGGCCTCAGCTCGCGCGCCCCGCTGCACTCGGCGGAGCACCACTCGCCCGAGGACCTGTTGCCGAGGCCGGACGACCCCTGGCCCGACTTCGTCGCCCGCTTCGAGTCCGCCTACCGCGCCGAGATCGACGCCTTCCTGCGCGCGGACCGGAGCCTGTGCCCGATCGAGGACGCGCTCGAAGCCCTCTACGTGGCCGAGGCCGCCGACCTGTCACTGCGCGAGGGACGTCCTGTGGAGGTCGCGGAGGTGCGGCGGTGAAGTGAGCGAGTGGGGTCGCGGAGGTGCGGCGGCGAGCCGCAGCCGGTCAGGCGGCGGCCTCGGCGCTCCTCGGCTCGAAGCCCCTGGCCAGGACGATGATGGCGGCGGCCAGCACCAGCGGCGCCGCGAACGCCACCCGCATGTCCGCGGCGTCCGCGAGGCCGCCCACCAGGGCCGCGCCCACGATGAAGCCGACGTAGTTGAAGAGGTTGACCCGGGCGATGGCCACGCCGGTGCCCGCCGGGTCCAGCCTGCCCGCCGCCGAGAACGACTGCGGCGCCACCACCGACAGGCCCACCCCGGTCAGCCCGAACGCCACGATGCCGAGCGGCTGGTTCGGGGCCAGCACGATGCCCAGGAACCCGATCGTGGCGATCACGCCGCCGATCCTGACGATGGCGGCCGGGCCGTACCGGCGCACGGCGAGGTCGCCGCCGAGCCTGACGGCCAGCGTGGTCGCCTGGTACGCCACGTAGGCCAGCGGGATCACCCGCGGCCCCGCTTCGAGCACGTCCTTCATGAAGACGGTGTTGAAGTTCGACACGGCGGCGTCGCCGACGTACAGGAAGCCCATGGCCAGGCAGAGCGGGATGATCGGCCGCCACGGGAACCCGCCGCCGGTGACCGGGGCGCCGGTGTCGGCCTTCTCCTCCTCGGGCGTGCAGAGGAGCCGCCCGGCGTACAGGGAGCCGGCGACCGCGACGACCATGGGGAGCGCCATGATGAGCGGCAGCGGCAGGTCGGCCGCCGCCGACGCCCACAGCGCGCCGGTCATGCTGAGCACGCTCCACACGCAGTGGAAGCCGTTCAGCACCTGGACGCCGTACCTACGTTCGACCGCCACGCCCTGCATGTTCATGCCCGCGTCGACCGCGCCCACGGCCAGCCCGAACAGCAGCAGCACCGGCACCAGCAGCGGCACGCTCGGCGCGAGCCCGGCCAGCACCACGGCGGCGGCCACCACGGGCTGCGCGACGCGCAGGAGCACCTTGCTGCCCATGCGTGCCGCGAACGCGCCCGCCGCCACGCTGCCGACGCCCGCGAACACGGGCACGATCAGCAGCAGCAATGTCAGGGTGCCCTCGTCGAGCCCGTGCTTGGCTTGGAGGTTGGCGACCTGGATGAGGAGCGAGGCGAAGGACAGGCCCTGGACGCCGTAGACGACGTACGTGGCCATGCGGGCCCGGCGATCACGTGAGGACGGCACGGCGGCCTCCTGATTGGGGGGAGATCAGAACGTGAGGCTGGGTCAGGTTAGCGGCTGCCGGAGCCCCTCCGCCAGCACCGGACGCCGTCTGGCCGCCGCCCACACCCCGAGCGCCAGCAGCGCCGCCACCTCGGTCACCGCCAGCCCGCGTTCCACCAGCCCCAGCGGCATGACGCGGTACCACGGCAGCCCGTTCCCCGCCCCGATGAACGTCACCGCGCCGATGCCCACCACCCAGAGCACCGAGCAGATCCCGAGCCCGAAGGCCACCAGCGTGGCCTTCGACCGTTCGCGGTGCCGCCACGGTCTCGCGATCACCACCGCCGCCAGCGGCAGGCTGAGGAAGGCGATCAAGCTGCCCACCCGGTGGATGCTGCCGCTCGTGCTCGGCCCCACCGACCAGTCGTGCTTCTCGAACCAGGCCGTCATGAACAGCCCGACACTCCAGCTCATGAGCGCGATCGTGCCGAACACCCCGGCCAGCCTCTTACGCGCCAGTGACACACCGATGGCCGCCGACCCCGCCGCCAGCAGGCCCACTCCGAGCCCGAAGATCCACCCGTCGGGACCGAGCCCGTGCTCGCTGATGGTCCGCATGAACGGGTTCATCTCGTCGAGGCTGGTCAGGTCCAGCCCCAGGATGACCACCACGCCCGCGCCTGCCGCGCCCAAACCCCACCGTGCCGGTTGATGCACGCGCACCTCCCTCTTTTGCCGGAGATAACGGCCGTCCTGGCGCGGGGATTCCTAAGAAATTTCTGAGAGACCGGAGCGTCAAACCCGTTGCCGATGCGATGGAGTACGGGCCGGACCGCCACGCCGAGGTGAATCGGGAACTCGCGCAGGAGATCGCCGGACTACTGGCCGGAATCCGCTGACACCCGTTCAATCGGGACGAGCGAACGGGGCGAGCGCCGGATATCGTCAGAAGTGTGAACGAACGCGCGGGATCGTGGTTGCCGAAGCTGCAAGAAGTCGGGGAGCGGCTGGCCGAGGAGTTCGTGTCCGCCCGCCGCGCCCCCGCCGCCCAGAGCGACGTGCCGCCGCCGCACGAGCTGCGCGCCTCCGACGCCGACCGCGAACGCATCGCCCAGGTGCTCCAGGACGCGCACGCCGACGGGCGCCTCACGCTGGAGGAGCTGGAAGAGCGGCTCGGCACGCTCTACGCCGCGCGTACGCTCGGCGAGCTGGCCTCGCTCACCACCGACCTGCTGCCCGCCGACCAGCAGCCGCTCAACCTCGACGACCGGCCGGTCGCGGCCATCTTCAAGAAGGAGCAGCGCGGCGGGCGCTGGGTGGTGCCCGCCGAGCTGGGTGTGACGGCCATGTTCGGCACGACCAAGCTGGACTTCCGCGACGCGATCCTGCAGAACCGGCGCATCATCATCAACGCCACCCTCGTCTTCGGCGGCCTGGAGATCCACGTGCCGGAGGGGCTGGAGGTGATCAGGGTGGCCAAGGACAAGACGGTCCGCCTGACCAAGCAGCCGACCGAGCCGGGCGCGCCCGTGGTGGAGGTGCGCACGACGAACTTCGCCGGCGAGGTCAAGGTCAAAGAGCCACCCCGCCGCAAGCGCCGCCGCTGACTCGCCGCCCCGGCTCAGCCCGCCGCCGCCAGCCCGGCACCCGCCGCCCCGGCTCAGCCCGCCGTGTCGAAGTTGATCGCGCTGTACGCGCGCAGCTTCGAGAGCTGGTGCTCGCTCTCGATCCTCCTGATCGTGCCCGACCGCCCGCGCATCACCAGCGACTGCGTCACCGCCGAGCCGGCGCGGAAGCGTACGCCGTGCATCAGCTCGCCCTGGGTGATGCCGGTCGCCGCGAAGAACACGTCGTCGGAGCTGACCAGGTCGTTGGTGGTGAGCACCTGGTCGAGGTCGTGCCCGGCGTCGAGGGCCCTGCGCCGCTCGGCGTCGTCGCGCGGCCACAGCCTGCCCTGGATCACGCCGCCCAGGCACTTGAGCGCGCACGCGGCCACGATGCCCTCGGGGGTGCCGCCGATGCCGAGCATGAGGTCGATGCCGGTGCCCAGGCGGGCCGCCATGATCGCGCCGGCCACGTCGCCGTCCGTGATGAACTTGATGCGCGCGCCCGCCTCCCTGATCTCCTTGACCAGGCGCTCGTGCCGGGGCCGGTCGAGCACCACCACGGTCACGTCGGACGGCGAGCAGCGCTTGGCCCTGGCCACGGCCTCGATGTTCGTGGCCACCGGGGCCTCGATGTCCACCACGTCGGCGGCCTCCGGGCCGGTGACCAGCTTCTCCATGTAGAACACGGCCGAGGGGTCGTACATCGAGCCGCGCTCGCTGACCGCGATCACCGACACCGCGTCGGGCATGCCGAGCGCCGTCAGCCGGGTGCCGTCAATGGGGTCGACCGCCACGTCGCAGTCGGGGCCGGAGCCGTCGCCGACCCGCTCGCCGTTGTACAACATGGGGGCGTGGTCCTTCTCGCCCTCGCCGATGACGACCACTCCGTTCATCGACACCGTGCTGATGAGCTGGCGCATGGCGTTCACCGCCGCGCCGTCGGCGCCGTTCTTGTCACCCCGGCCGACCCACCGGGCCGCCGCCATCGCGGCCGCCTCCGTGACACGGACGAGCTCCAGCGCCAGGTTTCGGTCGGGGGCGCGCTCGCTGGTGGCGAGCGCCGGTGGCACGGAAGTCTGGTCGGACATGTTGGCTGGCCTCCTCATGGGACGTCTACCCCGATCGTAGTTGCCGGTCTCTGCCCGGTCGGAGGGGGATAATCTGCTAGCGGAGAACGGATTTTGCGCCATACGCCGTGCGCGACCAGGATCTTGCCTCCAACATGGTGCGTGGGCGCCCGGCTGTGGAGGAGATCCGAATGAGCGATGTGGACGACGTCGTCACCCAGCCGCGCACGTCCGAGCGTGGCGCGGCCACGCGCAGCTCGCTGCTCGCGGCGGCCAGAGAGGTCTTCGTCTCCAAAGGGTTCGCCGAGGCGGGCGTCACCGACGTGGTGGCCAGGGCCGAGGCCAGCGTGGGCAGCCTCTACCACCACTTCTCCGGCAAGGCCGACCTCTACCTCACGTTGTGGGAGGAGTTCCAGGCCAGGCAGACGCAGCGCACCAAGCGGGCCGCCCGCACCGCCCGCGCCGACGGCGAGACCGACCCGATGTGCGTGTTCATCGGCGCCGCCCGCGCCTACCTGGACGGCTGCCTGGAGGAGCGCGAGCTGGCCGCGCTGTTCCTGCGCGGCGACGGGCCGCCCGGCTTCGACGTGGTCATGCGTGACCGGCTGCGCAAGTGGGCCCAGCGGAACGCGGCGCTGTTCGAGAACGAGCAGGCCCTCGTGGTGGTGATCACCGGCGCCCTGGCCGCGGCGGTCTCCGAGGTCGTGCTCTCCGACGATCGCGTCCTGGCCGAGCAGGTGCTCGCCATCATCGGCCAGATCCGCCCGGCCGCTTCGGCGACCGCCCTCTCCAGCGGGTAACCTCGCCAATTGTGCGCTTCACCCAAGGTCTGTACGGCTACGCGGTAGCCCTGTTCGTCTGCCTCGCGGGGGCGGGAGTGTTCCTGCTGGTCACCCCGCAGAGCCGGGAAGAGCACATCCCGCGGCTCGACTACTCGATCACCGTCGCCAACTTCGGCCACACGGTGCCGTTCGGCGTGTGGTCCCCCCAGCAGGACCCGGCCGGCTGGGTGCCCAACAGCAACAGGATCGCCAAGGGCGAGAACGGCGCGGCGGTCCTCTACCTCGGCTACGCCACGGCCGAGCGGCAGCACGTGATGTTCGCGCAGAGCAACGAGCAGCCCGCGGCCGGTTTCGCCAGTCGCATGGCCAACACCGACAAGGCCACGGGGACGCAGCAGGTCGGCGGGGTGGCGTGGGAGCAGCGGTTCCGCCAGGACAAGAACCAGCGCTCGCTCGTACGGGTGCTGCCCGACGTGACGCTGGTCATCACCGGCACGGCCGACTGGGCGGAGCTGGGTGAGCTGGCGGCGCGACTCCAGCAGCGGCCCCAGGGCTGATGCTGTCGGACGCGACCGGTCCGCACGTCTAGGCTGGGCTGTGTGGCAGAGGAGAAGGCACCTTCGTACGAGCAGGCACGCGAGGAGCTGACCGAGGTGGTGCGCCGGTTGGAGACGGGCGGGCTGACCCTGGAGCAGTCGATCGAGCTGTGGGAGCGGGGGGAGAAGTTGGCGGCCGTCTGCGAGGAGTGGCTCCAGGGGGCCAGGGTCAAGCTGGCCGCCGCCATGGCCCGCCGCTCGGAGCCCAACGCCGGCCACTCGGACGACGCCCCCTTCTAGCCCCTTCCAGCCCAGCCCCCTTCCAGCCCAGCCCTCTTCCGCCGGAGGTCAGTCGGCGGTGCGGAGGAGGGCGACCACCGGGATGCGGCGGGTGGTCTTGGCCTCGTAGTCGGCGAACGTCGGGGCCTGGGCCACCATCCGGGCGTAGAGACGGTCGCGTTCGTCGCCGTCCACGAACTCCGCCCTGACCTCGAACGTCTCCGCCCCGATCTCCACCGTGGCCTCAGGGGTGGCGCGCAGGTTGTGGTACCAGGCGGGGTGGGTGTCGGCGCCGCCGTTGGAGGCGATGATGACGTTCCGGTCGCCGTCCGCCACGTACATCAGCGGCGTGGTGATCGACCTGCCGCTCCTGGCCCCGGTCGTGGTGAGCAGCACGATCGGCGAGCCCTGGAACATGCCGCCGACCCGGCCCTCGTTGGCCCGGAACTCGGCGATGACCTGCTGGTTGAAGTCGTTGGGCATCTTCGCTCCTCGGAATCGGAGAAATTTCCGGTTGAAGATTAACCGGAGGGCTCTCCGTTTACAAGCGCTATGCTCGACTGCGTGCCTGGACGTCGATCGCTGCCCATCGTCGGGCAACCCCAGCCAGAGCGCGCCGATGCCGCGCGGAACCGGCAGAAGATCATCGAGGTCGCGGCGCGCATGATCGCCGAACGCGGGGCCGAGGAGCTGTCACTCGACGAGGTCGCCCGGGTCGCGGGCGTCGGCGTGGGCACCGTCTACCGGCGCTTCGGCGACCGGTCGAGCCTGATCTTCGCGCTGCTCGACGACTGGGAGCGGCAGTTCCAGGCGGCCTTCCTCACCGGGCCGCCGCCCCTGGGCCCGGGTGCCCCCGCCGGCGAGCGGATCGTGGCGTTCCTGCACGCGCTGGTCGACCGGATCGTGGCGCAGCAGGGGTTGTTCCTGCTGCTGGAGACGGGGGGCAAGGCGCCTCTGCTCGGAGGGCCGTACCGGGTGCATCACCTGCACCTGGCCACGCTGCTCGGGCAGGCGTGCCCGCGGGCCGACGCCTCCTACCTGGCCGACGCCCTTCTCGCGCCGATCAACGCCCGCCTGATCGCCTTCCAGCGGGAGGAACGCGGCATGACGGTCGAGGAGATCAAGGCCGGACTGGCCGGGCTGGCCGAGGGCGTCACCCGTTAGGCCCGTCGACGCGGCGGGCCGCCGTGTCTCCGGCCGGTCAGGCGTCGCCGGTCTCGTCCTGCTCCTCCGTGCGTACGGTGAGCCGGTCGTCGGTCAGCCGGATCGTCAGCACCGACCCGGGGGCGACGTCTTTGGCCAGGCGAACCACTTCCCCTGACGGATGCTGGACGATCGCGTAACCACGCTCCAGCGTGGCCGCGGGCGACAGGGCGACGAGGCGGGCCCGCAGGTGGGTGAGATCGTCGGCGGCACGATCGAGCGAGCCGGACAACGAACGCCTGGCCCGGTCGCGCAGCGCCTCGGCCTGCTCCGCGCGGCGTTCCAGCTCGCGTACGGGGTCGGCCAGCGAGGGCCGCGACCGTGCGGACGTCAGCCAGGACATCTCCCGGTCGAGCCAGCCGCTGAGCACCCTGCGGCCCCGGTCGCGGAGCTGGCGGACCAGTGCGAGCTGCTCGCCGACGTCGGGCACGACCTTCTTGGCCGCGTCGGTCGGGGTGGACGCGCGTACGTCGGCCACCAGGTCGAGCAGCGGGCTGTCCTGCTCGTGGCCGATCGCGCTCACCACGGGCGTGCGGCAGGCGGCCACCGCGCGCACGAGGGTCTCGTCGGAGAACGGCAGCAGGTCTTCCAGCGAGCCGCCACCACGGGCGACGACGATCACGTCGACCGAGGCGTCGGCGTCGAGCCTGCGCAGCGCCTCGGTCACCTCGGCCACCGCGTACGGCCCCTGGACGGCCACTTCCTCGACCTTGAACCGCACGGCGGGCCAGCGCCGCCGGGAGTTTTCCAGCACGTCGCGCTCGGCCGCCGACTCTCGGCCGCAGATGAGCCCGATCGTGCCGGGCAGGAACGGCAGCCGCCGCTTCCTGTCGGCGTTGAACAGCCCTTCGGCGGCCAGCAACTGCCTGAGCCGTTCGAGCCTGACCATCATCTCGCCCACGCCGACGGGGCGCATCTCCAGCGCGGTGAACGCGAAGGAGCCCTTGTTGACCCAGAAGTCGGGCTTGACGTGCAGCACCACCCTGGAGCCGTTGGACGGCCGCGGCACCGTCGCCTCGTAGACGCCACGGGGGGCGGTGACCCTGGCGGACACGTTGGCGACCGGGTCGCGCAGGGTCAGGAACACCGTGCCGCCACGCGCGCTCAGGTCGGTGATCTCACCCTCGACCCAGACCGTGCCGAGTCTCCCGATCCAGCCACCCACCATCTGCAGGACCGTGCGGATCGGCAGGGGAGACTCTGGCGTGGTCTTCGAGGTCATGGCGGAAGACTACGGGTTCGGCGCGATCTATTCCCCGGCCTGGAGCTTGGCGAGACGGTTCTCGAACATCCGGATGACCTCGGGCCGGCCGGTCGTCGCCTTCTCGTACGCGAGGTAGTCGCCGATCTGCTCGGCGGTCTTGCCGCGCATCCTGGCGCGCAGGGAGGCGACGGTGAGGTCGGAGTAGCCGGGCAGCGGCTCGGCCGGCTTGGCGGCGGGCTTCGGCGCCTTGGCGGGCTCGGCGGCCTCGACCTGCGCGGCGGGAGCGGTCTCGGCCACCGGCTCGGGCTCGGTCTCGGCCACCGGCTTGGACTCCACGACCGGCTTGGTCTCAGCGACCGGCTTGGTCTCAGCGACCGGCTTGGGCGTGACGTCCGGCTTGGGTGCGGTCTCCGGCTCCGCGACGGCCACGGGCTCCGTCCGGTCGGCCTGGACGGACTTTTCGGCCGTCTCGGGTGTCTCGGGCTTGTCCGCCTTGTCCTGCTTGCCGGCCGGAGCGAAGATGACCGGGTCCGGCTTGGTCTTGGCGACCCCGTTGGGCTCGGCGGTGCCGGGGCGCGGCGCGAAGATGACCGGCTCCTTGCGCGCCTGCGTGTCACCGGACGACTCGCCGGACGACTCACGGGACGACTCCGCCTCGGCCGGGGCCTTGGCCGCCTGTTCGGCGACTGGCGGGCGCGAGTCGGTCTCCTCCTCGCGCTCCTCCTTGGTCGCGAGCCCCTTGATGGAGTTCTTCATCCGGTCGACGAGCAGCAGCGCCTGCCCGGCGACGCTCAGCGTGGTCTGGACGACGAGGAGCGGCAGGTCTTTGGCCTTCTCCTTCAGCTCGTCCTTGCTGGTAACGGTTTTGGCGATGTTGCGTATCACGTCGCTGAGGGACATGTACGTCTCCCTGGGAGGTCAGTATTGGACGGCCAGTCTGGCAAGCCGCGGGCGGCCACGCACGCGCGGGCCTTACGGCCGCTCCACGTAGCATAGAAAGTATGGAGCCCCAGACCCCCACTTCCCGCAGAGTCCTCGTCGCCAAGCCGCGTGGCTACTGTGCCGGAGTCGATCGAGCCGTGGTAGCGGTAGAGAAGGCTCTGGAGCAGTACGGCGCGCCGATCTACGTACGCAAGCAGATCGTCCACAACACCCACGTCGTCAAGACGCTCGAGGCCAGGGGCGCCATCTTCGTCGACGAGACCGAGGAGGTGCCGGAGGGGGAGATCGTGGTGTTCTCCGCCCACGGCGTGTCGCCCGCGGTCCACGAGGAGGCCAGGCAGCGCGGTCTGCGTACGATCGACGCCACCTGCCCGCTGGTCACCAAGGTGCACAACGAGGCGAAGAGGTTCGCCGCGAACGACTACGACATCCTGCTGATCGGTCACGAGGGCCACGAGGAGGTCGAGGGCACCTCGGGCGAGGCGCCTGAGCACATCCGGCTCGTCGACGGCCTCGACGCGGTCGACCAGGTGCAGGTCAAGGACCCGAGCAAGTTGGTGTGGCTGTCGCAGACCACGCTGTCGGTCGACGAGACCAACGAGACCGTGGCCAGGCTCAAGCAGCGCTTCCCCCTGCTGATCGACCCGCCGAGCGACGACATCTGCTACGCGACCCAAAACCGCCAGGTGGCGGTCAAGGAGATCGCGGCAGAGTCGCAGCTCGTCATCGTGGTCGGCTCCGACAACTCCTCCAACTCCAAGCGCCTGGTCGAGGTGGCCAAAGACTATGGCGCGCGGGCGTCGTACCTGGTCGACAACGCCGACTTCATCCGCGAGGAGTGGCTCGACGGCGTCACCACGGTCGGCGTGACCAGCGGCGCGTCGGTGCCGGAAGAGCTGGTCGAGGAGGTGCTGGCATACCTTTCCGCGCGCGGCTTCGGCGACGTCGCCGAGATCGAGCCGGTGGACGAGCGCATGCGCTTCGCCCTGCCCCATGAGCTGCGCAAGGATCTCCGCACGTCGTAGGTCAGTCCTCGCCGCGCGGGGTCCCGTAGACCTTGGGCTCGAAATATCCCTCAGGCTCGGGCACGAACGGCTGGCGCGGGCGCGGCACCTCCGCGCCCGCCTTCAGCTCTTCCCGCAGCTCGCGTACGTTGTCGCGCAGGCCACGCCGCCACGCGACGCCCAGCACCACGGCCGAGCCCGCGAACAGCCAGGGCGCCCCCCGCGTCAGCGACGTGTAGAGCCCCAGCGCCAGCGACTGCACGATCGACACCGACCCGAAGGCCCGCCCCAGCTCGACGAACAGCGTGGCGCAGAAGAACACCAGCGGCGGCGTCACCACCAGCGACAGCAGCTCGCGCCGGTTGACCAGCAGCGCGCCGAGCGTGCTGGCCAGCACGAACGCCGCGCCCACGATGTACTCGACGTCGAGCACGGCGGTCAGCACGTAGCCCGCCAGCGTGGCCATCAGGGCGAGCGCGATGGCGCCGCGAGCCGTCAGCCTGACGGCAGAACGCCTGCCTTTCTCACCCACCGGCCACCCCCCGTTTATTGCGACCCGTTGGCCAACTTACCGTTCGCGTGGGAAATCAGAGGTGAGGTTTCGAGCAGTTCGGGGGATGCGAGGGGTCTGGGCAGCCCTTCGAGCATCTCCGGGGTGTCGAGATCGCCCTCGACCACACCCAGATCGTGTAGCTTGCGCGCGGTGACCAGGACGCGGCTTTCGAGCGATCCGACCGACTTGTTGTACGCCTCCACGGCCCGCGTCAGCGCCCTGCCCAGCGACTCGACGTTCCTGCCCAGGGACGACAGCCGCTCGTACAGCTCCTTGCCCAGCTCGAACACCGCCCGCGCGTTCTCGCTGAGCGCGGCCTGCTGCCAGGCGTAGTGGGCGGTGCGCAGCATCGTGATCAGCGTCGTCGGGGTGGCGATGTGCACGCGGCGCGTCATGGCGTATTCCAGCAGCGTGGGATCGCGTTCGAGGGCCGGCGCCAGGAACGCCTCCCCGGGGATGAACAGCACCACGAACTCCGGCGACGGGTTGAACCCCTGCCAGTACGACTTGGCCGCCAGCCGGTCGATGTGCTCGCGTACGTGCCGGGCGTGCGCGTCGAGGCGTACGGTGGCGAGCGACTCGTCGGACGCCTCCGCGGCCTCCAGATAGGCCGCCAGCGAGACCTTGGAGTCGACCACGATGTTCTTGCCACCGGCCAGCCTGACGACCATGTCGGGCCGCATGGGCCCTTCTGTGACCTGTTCGTCGAAGTCGCAGTGGTGCTGCATCCCGGAGATCTCGGCGACCCTGCGGAGCTGCAGCTCGCCCCACCTGCCCCGGGCCTCGGGCCGCTGCAGGGCCCTGACCAGGGCGGTGGTCTGGGAGCGGAGCTGCTCATTGCTCTGGCGGACGAAGTCCATCTGCTTGGCCAGCTCGGCCCGCGCGGCCCGCTGGCCGGACTCGGTGTCGCGGAGCTGCGACTCGACCCGGGCCAGGGCGTCCTTCAGCGGCTCGACCAGGTGCTCGACGGCCTGCCTGCGCTGCTCCAGGTCGCCGGTGGCCTCGGCGCGGCTGGCCGCGAGCCTGGTCTCGGCCAGCTCCAGGAAACGTACGTTGTTGACGTCGAGCGCGCGGGTGGACAGCGCCTGGAAGCGCTCGGTGAGCTGCTCCTCGACGTAGACCAGCTTCTCGGCGGCCGACCTGGCCCGCGCGTCGGCCTCGGCCACCCGCACCGCCGCGCGTGTCCTGGCCAGGAGGAACCCGACGAGCAACCCGACGGCGAGACCGATGACGAGCGAGACGACGTCCACCCGGTCGATGATTGCAGGACTCCAGGGCCGCTTCTCCCCGACACGCCTGGGCGTTCCGGTTGTGCCCGTGACCGAATGTCACGCACAGTACATGAATGAACACGCTCCCGAGCCGGGCGGCCGCCGCGGGCGTCGTGGCGGCCATCCTGGTCGTGCTGGCCGGCGTCGTCATCGCGGGCTCGCAGGGCGGCTCGCGGGAGGACCGGCGGCCGCAGCCGGTGCTGCGCTGGTCTCCCGGCGCGTGCGTGACGGGCGACTACGCGCTGACCCCGTGCAACGGCGGCCGTTCCGAGGTGGTGGCCATGGCCTCCGACCCGCCGGGGCCCGGCGACTGCCCGGTGGACACCGACGACGTCCTGCGGGTGGGCTCGGGGCGTACGGCGTGCGTACGTAACTTCCTGGAGCCGCACCCCGGCGCCCCCGGGGGAGGCGGCGGCCTGCTCAGACCCGGCGACTGCGTCACCGCCGACGGCCGCGAGCGGGCCTGCGCCCAGCCCGGCTGGTACGGCAGGGCCGTCGCCCTCGCCCGCGACGCCGCCGCCTGCCCCAGCGGCACCCTCGACACCCTCGAAGGCGACGCCCAGGTCATCTGCTTCGGCGGTGGCGGTCAGGTGCTCGACCGGGGCGCGTGCGTGGCCGAGCCCGCCACCGACGTGATCGCCCGCTCCGCCGTCACCAGGGTGCCCTGCGACTCGCCGCACGCCTGGGCCAGGGTGCTGGCGTTCGCGGCCGAGCCCGCCGGCTGCCCGCCCGGTTCGGGCCGCTACCTGCGCGCCGACGGGAGCTATCGTCCGGTGACCTGTCTGTCGCTGCTCAGCAAGTAAACTCTGCGTCTGTGAGCGAGCGTAGCGAGGCACCCAGCAGAGGCAGTGGTCGGCGACAGGCGCGAGTGGCGGGGCCGGTCGCATGAGTCTGTCCATCGGCATCGTCGGCCTGCCCAACGTCGGGAAGTCCACGCTTTTCAACGCCCTGACCAAGACCGGCAACGCGCTCGCGGCGAACTATCCCTTCGCCACCATCGAGCCCAACGTGGGCATCGTCGGCGTGCCCGACGACCGGCTGCCCGTGCTGGCCGAGATCTTCGGCTCGGCCCGCGTCCTGCCCGCCAAGGTCGAGTTCGTCGACATCGCGGGCCTGGTCAAGGGGGCCTCGGAGGGGCAGGGCAGGGGCAACCAGTTCCTCGCCAACATCCGCGACACCGACGCGATCTGCCAGGTCATCCGCGTCTTCGGCGACCCCGACGTCACGCACGTCGACGGGGAGATCTCCCCCAAGCGCGACATCGAGACGATCAACACCGAGTTGATCATGGCCGATCTGCAGACGGTCGAGAAGGCCGTACCGCGCCTGCAGAAGGAGGCGCGCAACAACAAGGACAAGAAGGCCGCGCTGGAGGCCGCCGAGGCGGCGCTGGCCGTCCTGGAGACCGGCAAGACGGTCTTCGAGAGCGGCCTCGACCGCGACGAGCTGCGCGAGCTGCACCTGCTGACGGCCAAGCCGTTCCTCTACGTGTTCAACCTCGACGCCGACGAGCTGACCGACGCCGCGCTCAGGGAGCAGCTCTCCGCGCTGGTCGCCCCGGCCGAGGCCGTCTTCCTCGACGCCAAGATCGAGTCGGAGCTGGTCGAGCTCGACGAGGAGGAGGCGCTCGAGCTGCTGCAGTCGGTCGGCCAGGAGGAGTCGGGGCTGCGCCAGCTCGCCAGGGTCGGCTTCGAGACACTGGGGCTGCAGACCTACCTGACGGCCGGGCCGAAGGAGACCAGGGCCTGGACGATCCGCAAGGGCGCCACGGCGCCTGAGGCGGCCGGCGTGATCCACACCGACTTCCAGCGCGGCTTCATCAAGGCCGAGGTGGTCTCGTTCGACGACCTGGTCGAGATCGGCTCCATCGCCGGCGCGCGCTCGGGGGGCAAGGCCAGGATCGAGGGCAAGGACTACGTCATGCGCGACGGCGACGTCGTGGAGTTCCGCTTCAACGTCTGAGCCCGGTCCCGCGCCGGATCACCGCGCCGGGCGGTGGACGATCTTCTTCGTGGCGCGGCCCGGGTAGACGACGATCAGGTGTTCCTCCACGGGCGCCTCCGGGTCGGCCTCGTCCCACTCGTACGAGCGGGTGTAGACGCGCATCCGGTAGCGGCCGGGGCCGTCGACGGCCAGGTTGGGCAGCGGCCCGACCGCCCCGCTGTCGCCGCCCTCGGGATACGGCGGCACGACCAGCCGGCCGCTGCGGCTGACGAGGCCCACCTCGACCACCTGTTCCCAGCCCTTGAGCCGGAGCGGCGGCGCGTCGGCGAACGCCTTGACCGTGAGGCACATCGGCTCGTTCTCGCCGTAGGTCGTGATGGCGGCGCTGCTGCCCGCGGCGTCGATGAACCCGTCGTCGATGGCCCTGTACATGTCCGCGGCCGGGCCCTCGGCGTCGTCCCTGTCGTCGTAGACGTGGTAGCCGCCCCCTTCGAAGAGGAGGTAGGCGGTGGTGCCCTGCCGCCTGGCCCGCAGCTTCGGCCAGGGGTCGGCGCAGCGGGCGCTCAGCTCGGCCGCCCACGCGGCCGCCTCCTTCTCCCGTTCCTTCTCCCGCTCGGCCTGCCGGCGTGCCTCGTCGGCCCGCTGCCGGGCGACGACGCCGGGGCACAGGAACTCCAGGGCGTCGCCGAGCCGGGTGGCGTCCGCGGACCCGCCCGCCCGCCGCAGCCGCGCCTGCCGTTCTTCGGCATCGGGCACCGCGCACAGCTCCTCGCCGTACGCCAGGAGGCGCTGGTCCGGCAGGTCCTCGGGGAACATCGGCGTCCCCGTGAAGGTGTCGTCCCTGGCGAGGCAGAGGAAGCTGCGCGGCCTGTCCTGCGGCCGGGTGTCGGCGTACGGCAGGGTTTGTCCGAGGCAGTGCTCGTCCGGGTCGGTGAAGACGACCCGCGCACCTTCCTCGGAGCCGACCACGAGGAACGGCAGGACGAGCGCGACGGCGACCGGCAGCCGCGCCCCGCGCCCGGAGGCGGACCGGGGTGCGTGCCCGGTGGTGGGCTCGGGGCCGGACCGGTGGTGGGCCTGTTGGTGGGCCCTGTTCCTGTGGCGGGCTGGGCGGCGACCTCGTGCGCGGTGCGCGCCAGCCACACCAGGGAGAACACGCCGAGCGCGTCCACCAAGAGCATCAGGCCATCGGGCCACCCGCCCGAGAGAACGAGACCTAGCAGCGGAAAGACGAGTGGTGTGATGAGCGAGATCCGCCCGATGTCGATCGTGGCGTCGCTCCACCGTCCGTCGCGCCGCTGCCCGACGAGGATCATCACCATGGAGCCGAGGCCCGCCAGCACCAGCGGGCCGATCACCTGGGGAGTGCCGCCGCCGAGGTGGAGCAGCGGTAATGGGACCACCACGCCGATCAGGCCGAGCATGAGGGCGATCGCCTTGAACGGGGTGGAGACCCCGGACATGACCCGTAGCAGGAGGATCACGGTGGCGATCCACAGGGTCTGGCTCGCGGCGTCCGCTCCGGTCTCGGACACCTCGTCGACGAGCTGCCAGAGCACCAGGTCGCCGGTGACGCCCGCGTAGAGCAGCCGCCGCAGCCAGACCACACCGCGCGGCAGCCCCACCGCGCGCGGCAGCGCGGGACCACGCAGCACCTGCCACAGCATCCAGGCGTTGAGCAGGCAGATCCCGGCGAGCGCGGGGCCCAGCCAGTCGTCCCGTTCGAACAGGACGTCCGTGCCGCCGGTCGCGGCCACCGCCAGCGCCCACAGCTCGTCGGAGCGCACGGCGAGTGCCGCGGCTGTGGCGACGGCGACCAGATAGAGCGCGACGACGGCGGCGGCCGGGCGTCCGAAGCGGTATCGGCCTGCGGCGGCCCACATTCGAGTGGCGATGCGGCGATCTTAGCGGCGCGTCCGCTACGACCCCAATCGGTCATTCCGCCGGGGAATGTCGCGCCGCCTGGGAACCCGCGCTGTCCGGGAACGCCGGGTGGCTTCGGGGGAGGCCGGGCGGGGAGCCGTCAGTAGCGGATGAGCTGGTTGTCCCAGGTGCCGCCGGTGCAGATGGCCTTGCCCTCGCCGACCGGCGTGATGGTGCCCCCGTCGTCGGTGCATTCATCGGCTGTCACCCACGCGGGCAACCGGGCGGGCACGGCGGCGGCGGGGGTGACGAGGAGGGTGTACGCGGTGAGTGTGGCGGCGGGCGCGAGTGCCGCGACGATTCGGCGCATGTCATGAGTCCAATCACGGAGTGCGAACCTTCGTTACGGTAGGTTACCGACGACGGGACGGCGGCGAAGCCCCCATGGACGGCTGCTCCCCGGGAACGGACGCGACGTTTGCTCCGGGGACAACTGATACGTCAACCACTTTGGGCCCCTGCGCGTCGAATCGTCACGGCGTTCACGCTGACTCGGGAGGCCCTCATGATCCGTCGCATCATCCGGAAACGACGCCCGGCGCCCACGCTCACGGGCATCAGTCTCGAGGAGGAGCTCGCCCTGATCAGAGTCGAGCTGATGTACGGCCTGCGCGTCAACCGCGAGGCGTACCTCCGCAGGAAGGTCGACGAGCGCAACGAGATGGCGACCAGGATGCGGGACCGCGAGCCCGCCGAGATGCTGGCCGACCTGCGCGGTTCCCTGGAGCGGGCGGTCCGGCCCACGGTGGTCGACCTGCACAGCAGGCGTCAGGCTCGCACCAGCCAGGACCCCGAGCCGGCCTGACGCGCCGCGCTCAGTCCGCGATCCATGCCGAATCCGCAGGTCGCGACAGTCCATGCCTATTTTGGACAGGAATCCGTGGCTGACACGCTATGCGATTTTAGGTATCTGGCCTGGTCAAAAGCCCTTTCCGCCGGGAAGTGACAGGAATCGGCACGGTGACCGGTCATACGGGCCCGGTTTGCCGTCAGGACGGTCATGCCGCAGCATGGGCGTGGCTTTCCTGGAACAATGGCGGAGACCGGATAGGGTGACTACTTCACCGCGGATGATGGGGATCGGCAACGGACGACACCGCGCCAGCCGGGGGGATCGGCGCGAGCGGAGGCGTGATGGCTCGTAGGTCTACCGTCCACGATCCTCGGATCGCTGACGGCCCCGGGCTTTCCGCAACCCTTGACACGGCTGACTTCGACGCGCCGCCGCCCCGCAGGCCGCGGCGTGGTGGCTGGTCGGGTGGCGGCGGACGGTGGCTGGTGTGGACCGGTCGCATCATTCTCTGGGCGCTTATTCTGGTTATCGTGGTGAATGGGGTCCGTGCCCCATTTGAGCGGTTTACCCAGCAAGCGCCTCCGACGACGAACACCGTCGTCGACGTGAACAAGGGATTTCCCACCGAGCGGGGCATGGCGTTCGCCGCCCAGTTCGCGGGGGTCTATCTGAATTTCAGCCCGGAAGACGCCGCCAGCAGGTCCAACAAACTGGCCGCGTTCCTGGCCGAGGGCATGGACCCGCAGATGGGCTGGGACGGCTACGGCAAACTGGCCGCGGTCGCCGTCCAGCCCTACGACGTGGAGGCCGCCGACGACAAGAACGCCGTGGTCAGCGTGGCGTTCCAGTCAGGCCCGCGCCGGATGATGCTGTCGGTGCCGATCTACTACTCCGGCGACGACGGCGGCGGCCGCTTCGTCGTGGCGGGCCGCCCGGCGATCCTGCCCGCCCCGTCCCCGGCCGACCTCCCCCAGATCGCGGCGCCCGAGGCCGACGACGCGGCCGCCGCCGAGCTCAAACCCCAGTTGGAGGGATTCTTCAAGGAATACGCCTCCGGTGACGCCGCCGGGCTGCAGCGCTACGTCGCGGCGGGCAAGAGCCTGCCCAGCTTCGGGGGCGCGTTCACCTTCTCGCAGCTCAAGGAAGTCGTGGTGCCTGTGGGGGGTGCCACCCGAGAGATTCAGGCAGTGGTGGTGTGGGCCGTGCCCAGCGCCGACGCCTCGCCCGCTCCCGACGCCACCGACCCTGCGGCGGTCGGCGGCACGCTGGAGCAGGTCTACCGCCTGACCGTCGAAAAGCAGGGCGACAAGTGGTTCGTCGCCGACATACGCGGCGGCGGCCGGGTCGTTGGATAGACGTACGGCCGCGCTGCTGCACGGTACCCCCCGGAAGGACGAGAAGTGACCTTGAAGACCGAAGTGCTCACCTTGATCGCGATGACGCCGACGCCCACGCCGACCGGCATAGACACCGGAGGGCTCGCCGACTTCCTGCGTGCGTTCTTCGCCCCTTTGTTCCTTGTTGTCGTCTCCGTGGTCGCGCTGTTCTTCCTCTTCACCCGCGAGATCACGCGGTTCGTACAGTTCTTGATATTGGCTGTGGCCATCGGTGTGATCTTCTACGTGCCCAACATCATCGAGGTGACGGCGAAGGCGATCGCGGGCGCACTGGGCATCAGGTAAGGGTTGAGACCGCCCCTCGGCGGTCATGTACGAGCGGGTGGAGAGGAGGACCGCGTTGGACCTGCCCACGTACACGAACATCTGGCGTATCGAGAAGCGGCTCTACAAGCTGTACGACCTACGGCTGCCGATGCCGCTGCCCATCGTCTGGATCGGCGTGTTCGTCGGGGTGTTCGTCCCGTGGTCGCTCCTGCTGGTCCTGGTGGGCGTGCCGGTGGAGATGCCCTGGCACGTGTTGTTCCTGGTGCCGCCGGGCATCGTGACGTGGTTGTCCACCCGTCCTGTCATCGAGGGCAAGCGGCTCACCGAGTTGATGGAGTCCCAGCTTCGCTACCTGGGTCAGCCGAAGGCGTGGTACCGCCTGGCGGCCACCTCCGAGCCCGAGACCGTCACGTTCTCGGGGCGGGTCTGGCGTACGACTCCCGCGCGGGTCAAGGCGAAGGGGCCGCGCAAGGCCCGCCACGCGCAGCGGCGGCGCGAGGGGCAGCGGATCAGCGCCCCCCGGCAGGTGCGTCCCGCCGTCGCGGCGGCCGCGGCGGCCGCGGCACAGGCGCCCGTCGCCGAGCCGACGCCCACGCGCTCCGGCTGGGGCACCAGGAGGGGGACAGCGCCCGCTCTGAAGGCCCGGGCGCGCCAGGGGGTCCCGGGGGCCCCGGCGGAGACCGTCCGGCGCGAGAAGGGGCTCTCAGGCGGTTCTGGACGGGGTCTGGAACAGGTGCCGCTCGTGGAGGAGGCCGTGGGCACCGCCCGCGTGTCCGGTGGCCGCGCGCCGGTCGAGCGGTCCCGGCCCGAGCCGGTCGAACGTACGCGCGCGGCGGCCGGCGAGGCGACACGCGAGAGGGCCAGGGAGCCGGTTCGTGAGCCCGCGCGTGAGCCCGTCCGCGAGGCGGTCCGGGAGCCTGTCCGTGAGTCGGCTCGCGCGGCGAATTTCGAGTTGCCTCCCGAGGCGCTTGACGGCGCGGGGGACGAGGTCCGTGCCCCAACGCACGAGGCTCGGGGCATCCGCGCCACGGTGGACGAGGTCCGCGGAGCCCGCGCCACGGTGGACGAGGCGCGGGACGCAGACGTGTGGGCGGAGGCCGAGGCTCCGGGCGCGTCGCACGCGGAGGACGCGCCGGTCGGGGCGGTGGGTGCGGACGGGGCGCGCAGGCCGACGGTGGGCAAGCCCATCGACACCGAGGCGCTGCGACGACTGCGGCGGCTGGCGGCCAGCGCCGACGCCCCCGCCGACGCTTCCGGCCAGGCAGGGGCGCATCCGGGAGAGGCCGGAGCGCATCCGGAGGAGGCTGGAACGCATCCGGGAGAGGCCGGAGCGGTCCAGAACGGCGACCGGCACGACGACCGGCACGACGAGCGACACGACGACGAACTCGCCCGCGACCAGCACAGGAAGGGGCAGCCGCCGCGGCTCGCCCCGGGGCCGTTGCTGCCGGGCGCGCAGCGGGCGTGGCCGCCGCTCCACCCCAACGCCAAGCCGGTGCCCTGGCCGGGCGTCCGCAAGGACGACGAGCTAGTACCCGGCGGCGGCGACATCGGGCCCGAAAACGCCGTCCGGGGCGACGCCGTCTTGGACGACGCCGCCCGGGACGACGCCGCCCGGGACGACGCCGCCCGGGATGGCGCAGTGTGGGGTGAGGTGCTGCCGGGCGGGCCCGGTGAGGTCGTGGCGGGCGAGATCCCTGCGGCCGACTCCGGAGAGAGCGCGGTCGGCGAGGCCGGGGAGGTCTCGACCGGTGAGGTGCCGGTCGGCACGCTCGGTGAGCTGCCGGTGGGCAGGGCCGACGAGGCCCCGGCCGGTGCGGCGTCGGGCGGCAGGTCCGGTGAGGTGCCGGTCGGCAGGATCGGTGCGATCCCGGCGGACGAGACCTCGGGCAGCGAGATCGCCGCGGTCGAGTCCGGCAAGGTGCTGGAGTTCGGTGGGCTCTCGGCAGGCCGATCCAGGGAGGTGTCCGGCGCGCGGGACGTCCAGCGAGAGCTGGCGCACGGGCGTTCGGACGAGCGCGAGGACGCGCGGGAGTGGACGGCCTCGGCGGGTCGTGAAGGCGTGGGGGAGCGGACGGTCCCGGCGGGTCGTGAAAGCGCGCCGGAGCGGACGGTCGCGGCCGGTCGTGAAGGTGCGCGGGAGTGGCCCCCGGCCGAACGTGAGGTGGCGCGGGAGCGGGCGACCGCCTCCGGTGAGGCGGCGACTGCGGCCGGTCGTGAGGTGGTGCGGGAGCGGGAGGGCGTTGGGGAGTTGGTGGCGCCTGTGCCCGTGCCGCGGCCCGGGGAGGCTCGGGTGCGGAGGATCGAGTCGGTCGTGGGGCGCGACTCCGGCGGCTGGCGGCGCATCGCGCAGGTCGTCGTGGGCGGGGGCGGCGTGCGTACCGACGGGTCCGAGATCGACGAGGCGAGGGCCAGGAGCGTGTTCGGGGGCAGTCGCAGGATCGTGGTCCTGGGCTGCACCGGCGGAGCGGGGCAGAGCACCACGGCGCTCATGCTCGGCCACACGTTCGCCCACTACCGCGACGACAGGGTCGTGGCCGTCGACGCGAACACCGGCGGCGGCACCCTGACCAGCAAGATCCAGCCGGAGACCCCGGAGACCCTGACCTCGTTGATGTCGGGCCTCGACCGGGTCAGCGGCTATCTCACGATGCGGGGGTACACCACGCGGACCGCCTCCGGCCTGGAGGTGATCAGCGCGGACACCGACGCGGGTGCGGAGCAGCGTCTCGCGGACCGGTCGTTCTTCTCCGACCATCGTCTCGGTGAGTCCATGCGGCTGCTCGACCGCCACTACAAGCTGGCCGTCATCGACCCGGCCGCCGCCCTGGCGGCCAGGTTGCTGCCGTACGCCGACCAGCTCGTCCTGGTGGTCCCGGCCAGCGAGGAGGCGTCCGAGGCGGTGGCCATGACGTACGAGTGGCTCGACGGGCACGGCTGCGCGGAGCTGCGCAGGCGGGCGGTGATGGTCGTCAACGGCGTGAGCAGGCGTTCGATGACCGACGTCGAGCAGGCGGAGTCGATGGCCAGAGGCAGGTGCCGGGCCATCGTCAGGGTCCCCTGGGAGGACGGCCTGGCACCCGACGGGGGCGAGGTCGTCGATCCCGGGCAGTTGCGCGCGGCCGGGCGGCGGGCGTATCTCGCCCTCGCCGGTGTGGTGGTCGCGGGCTTCGCGGCGCAGACCGTACGACCGAGCGAAGAGGAGTTGGCGAGTGACCCCCCGGGCACGAGAATCGGTGAGCGATAAGTGAACAAGCGAGCAGGTCTGGCCCGTTCATGCGCCGAGGGGGCGGCATGAGCAGGGCGTCTAGAGCGCATCAGCGCCTCGCGGTCCGCTACTTCGACGATCGCATCCTGCTCACGGACACCTGCGCTTGGGCGTACTTCCGGCTTCCGACGGTCAGCTACGAGTTCGTCACGCCGGAAGAGCGCGAGGCGCTGGCCACCAACATCACGATCGCGCTGGCCGCGATCAGGATGCCCGACGCCGAGGTCCACCTGAGGGTCGCGCACCGCACGTACCCCGCGGCGGAGTGGGCCATGGCGCTGAACGCCACGTCCGACGAGGGGCCGGGCTGGCGCGACTACCTGGAGGAGATGTACCGCCACGTCTGGGCCAAGGACTTCTGGACCAAGGAGGTCTACCTCGGCGTACGGCTCGGCCCGCGCGGCAAGCAACTCGGCAGCGGCGTGCTGTCGCAGGTCTTCGGCTTCTACCAGAAGACGGAGAAGGCGCTGGGCATGGAGGACGACCACGTGCCCGACAGCGAGATCGGGCGCTGGACCGAGCAGGCGGAACGCCTCGGCCGGGCACTCGCGTCGAGCGCCCTCTACGCCCGTCACGCCAACTCCGTCGAGGTGGCGTGGTTGTTCCGGCACGCGGCGGCGGGCGCGCTCGGCGACCCGCCCCCGTCGGCCAGCCCGAGGCGGCGCTGGGGCAGGGGCGAGATCGAGGCCCTGGTCGAGGGGGAGATCCACAACGGCAGGTCGCTGCTGCGGATCGTGCAGCCGCAGGGCGACTCGTACGTGGCCCACCTGTCGTTCGCCCGCTATCCCGACCTGATGCCGTTCCCCGACGGCGAGCCGTGGATGCACTTCGCCGACCAGCTCCCGTTCCCGGTGGAGATCTCCTCGCGCATGAGGCTGATCCCGCCGGTCAAGGCGTCCAAGGACGTGGCGCGCAAGCTGGCGCACGCCCGTGACATGGACCACCACATCCGCGAGGCGGGGGCGGAGGCGCCGCTGGCGCTGGCCGAGCAGATCGACGCGGCCCGCATGCTGGAGCACGGCATCACCAAGGAGCGCCTGCCCTTCGTGTACGGCTGGCACCGGCTGATCATCGCCGCCCCCACGGAGGACATCTGCGTGCAGCGGGTCGAGGCGGTGATCGAGCACTACCGCGACATGGGCATCGACGTGGTCAACTCGACCGGCGACCAGTTCTCGCTGTTCTGCGAGGCGCTGCCGGGCGAGAAGGTACGCGTCAACGCCTACGCCCAGCGCCAGCCGCTGCGGACGATCGCCGGCGGCATGGCCACGGCCACGGTGGACCTGGGTGACCGGCTGGAGGGCAGCGAGGGCTGGCTCGGCCCGTACATCGGCGAGACGGTCGGCAGGGCCCGCAGCATCGTGCACTTCGACCCGCTGGTGGCGGCCACCCGCAACCGGCCGACCGCCATCGCGATCACCGGCGAGCCGGGCGGCGGCAAGACCACGCTGGCGCTGCTGATGATCTACCAGATGGCGCTGCGCGGCGTGACGGTCGCGGTGATCGACCCCAAGGGCGACGCGGAGTCCCTGGTGCAACTGCTGGAGAAGCGGGGGCGCAAGGCCCGCGTCATCCCGCTCGGCTCGGCGGCGCCGGGGCTGCTCGACCCGTTCTCGTTCGGCGACGACATCGCCGCGAAGAAGACCATGGCCACCGAGACGCTGCGACTGCTGCTGCCGCGCATGTCGGAGGAGCGCGAGTCGGCGATGATCCAGGCCGTGGCCGCGGTGTCCAACGCCGACGACCCCTCGCTCGGCAAGGTGGTCGACTTCCTGGAGCAGGCCGAGGACGCCGCCTCGAAGAACCTGGGCGCGGTGCTGCGCTCGATGTCGGAGATGCACCTGGCCAGGCTCTGCTTCGACCCGTCCGGCGGCGATCAGATCGACACCGAGGGCTGGACGACGGTCTTCACGTTGGGCGGGCTGACGCTCCCCGACGTGGCCACGAGCAGGGAAGACTACTCCTACGAGCAGCGGCTGTCGGTGGCCCTGCTCTACCTGGTCTCGCAGTTCGCGCGCAGGCTGATGAACGGCCTCGACCGGCGCGCCCCCAAGGCGATCTTCCTGGACGAGGCGTGGGCGATCACCTCCACGCCCGAGGGCGCCAAGCTGGTGCCCGAGGTCAGCCGGATGGGCCGCTCCCGCAACACCGCTCTCGTGCTGGTCTCGCAGAACGCGGGAGACCTGCTGAACGAGCAGGTGACCAACTGCCTGTCCTCCGTCTTCGCGTTCAGGTCCACCGAACGGGTGGAGGTGGACCACGTGATGTCCCTGCTGGGGGTGGAGTCGTCGGAGGAGCACAAGGCCGTGCTGCGCTCGCTGGGCAACGGCGAATGCGTGTTCCGCGATCTGGATGGCAGGGCGGGCCGCATCGGAGTGGACCTGATCTCCCAGGATCTTCTCCGTTGGCTCGACACGAATCCGACACACGACAAACCCGGCGCCGCCGGGCATGATGATCTTCAGGGGGGCGTGGGCAGGGCTCAGGAGGTACGGTCATGAAGATCCGGCTATCCCGACGACTGGCGTTGACTCTCGCACTCGTCACCGGAGTCCTGGTGGTGCCGCTCGTGCTGGGCGCGACGTCGACACCGGTTGCCGCGGCCCCGTGCGACCTGTCGGCCCCGCTCTCGCCCGAGATGGTGGGCAGCGGCGTCGACGGCCTCATCCAGCCGCCCGCCCCCGACGCGGCGGCACCGGCGGCGGCCACCAACTACGCCCAGTTCGGCATGAGCGGCCAGTTCTGGCACACCCACGAGCTGACCTGCTCCGACTACGTGGCCGTGCTGGGCAACATGTGGGCCAACGGCATCTTCACCGCGGCCAAGGCCGTCGACCGGCTGACGATCACGACGTACCAGGCGGCGGCGACCGAGGGACCGCTCCAGTCGATCAAGGACGTCGTCGACGACATCATCACGAACCTGTCCAACGCCATGTACTGGCCCTACCTGCGCCCGATCGTCATCCTGGGCGCCATCTGGCTGGCCTGGTACGGCCTGATCCGCAAGCGGGCCACCACGACCGCCGAGGGCGTCATCTGGATGGTCCTGGCCGTCACCGTGGCGGTCTGGTTCTTCAGCCGCCCCGGCGACTTCACCGGCCTGGGCACGGTCGTCACCGACAAGACCGGCGAGGTCGTCAACTCGGCCTTCTCCGGCCTGCCGGGCGCGGGCGGCGCGTCCTGCCTGCCGCCTCCGGGCGAGGCCAACCCGCAGGTCAAGGCGGGCGGCTACGCGCAGACCGGCACGCCGGGCGTCGACCAGAACGCCGACGCGCTGTGGTCCACGCTGGTCTGCAAGCCGTGGCTGGTGGGCCTGTTCGGCACCGCCGACCCGCAGCAGCCCATCGTGCGCGACTGGGGCCGCAAGGTGCTGGAGATGCAGTCGGCGCCGCAGACCCAGGCAGGTCAGCCGGCCCCTGACATGGGGGCCCGCCAGACGGAGTACGCCGCGCTGGGCGACAAGCTCAGGAACGATCCCCGCTACGCCACCTTCTCCGGCCGCGACTGGTCGAACCGGCTCGGCGTGGCCGTCGGCGCGCTCATCGCCGCGCTGGTGGCCGGGACACTGATCTTCCTGGTGGCGGTCTCGCTGCTGGTGCTGAAGGTGAGCTTCCTGCTGTTGCTCATCCTCGGGCCGATCTTCCTGTTGATCGGCGTACATCCGGGGAGCGGCCGCATCGTCGCGATGCGCTGGGTGGAGATGCTGATCGGCACGCTGCTGCGGCAGGCCGTGCTGACGATCGTGCTCAGCGTCCTGGTCTACGGGTACGCGCTCATCATCTCCACGGCCATGCCCTGGGGCATGCAGGTGCTGTTCATGGCCCTGCTGACGATCGCGGTGTTCTTCTACCGGCGTCCGTTCCAGCACCTGTTCGCCTCCATGAGCGGACACACGGTCGCCACCCGGGTGCTGGGCGAGGCGGCGAGTTCGTCCGTGCTGGAGCGCGCGGCGGGTGTGCTGCCGCCGGTCGCCTCGGCCAGGATCGGCCGCTGGGGCCTGCGCAAGGCCGAGCCGCTCATCAGGGCGGCAGGTGCGGCCAACCCGGCGGGCGCGGCGGCCACGGCGGCGGCCGGGCAGGTCCGCGCGCGCGGGGAGGAGGGCGAGGGCGCCGCTTCCGGCACCCGCATCCCGGCCACGGCGGCCCCGCTCGACACCGAGCAGCAGAACGGCAAGGCGGCCGGGCGGGCCACGCTCGAACCCCGCAGGGGCACCGCGCCGCCGCTCAACCTGGGCACTCCCGCGCGCACGCGCGGGCCCGCGGCCGGTGGGCCCCGGGCCGGTGGCACGGCCGCCGCGTCGGGCTCCGGCGCGGGTGCCGGCTCGGGTGCCGGGGCCGGTTCCGGCTCCGGTTCGGGGGGCGGCTGGTTCGGTGGGGCGTCCGGCGGCGGCTGGGCCCGGCGCGGCGGCTCGTCCAACGGCGCCCGTGGCTCCGGCGGCTCCGGGGGCTCCCGCGGTTCGCGGTTCGGCGGCTCCGGCGGGTCCGGCGGCGGGTCCCGGTCGGGCGGCGGCGGTTCGCGCGGCGGCGGTTCGCGCGGTTCGGGCGGGCTGTTCGGCGGATCGAGGGGTGGCTCCGGCGGCGGTTCCGGTGGCGGGCCGGGCGGCGGGTCCCGGTCAGGGGGCGGTTCGCGGTCGGGCGGCGGCGGGCTGTTCGGCGGGTCCTCCGGCTCGGGCGGCGGCTCCAGGTCGGGCGGCGGCACCTCGTCAGGCCCTCGGATCTTCGGCTCCGACGAGCCGTCCTCCCGCTCATCAGAGGCGCCCCCGCTCTGGCTGCGCAGCAGCGGCAACGGCGGCGGCTCCGGGGGTGACAACCCTTCGGTGCCCTTCTGGCTCAAGCCGAACAACTCCGACAAGGACTGAGACATGGCGCAGCCAGGTGACAGGCGAGGGGTGGCCTTCGCCGCCATCGTCGTGGTCATCGCAGCGGTCGGCATCTATCTGACGATGTGGCCGGACTCGTCCGACGAGGACGCGCCCGAGCCGCGACAGGTGGTCGCCACCGGTCCGGCCGTGGCGTCGAGCACGCCGCTGGCGACCGCGAGCGCCGAGCCGTTCGACGTCTACTCGTACCTGCCGATGAAGAAGGAGCAGCTCGCCGCGGCGGCGGACCTGGCCGAACGGTTCACCGCCGAGTACGGCACCTTCCGCCACGACGAGGACCCGGCCGCCTACGCCCAGCGGCTGAGGGCGTACACCACCCCCGAACTCGGCAACACACTGGCCAGGACGATGACCTCGGCGGGCACCATCGAGCAGAACCGCAACGACCAGATCGTCTCCACCGCCACGGCCCGGCTGAAGGAGATCAGGCAGGTCGAGAAGACCTCCATCGTCTTCGTCGTCACGGGCATCAGGCAGATCACCGCCGTCAGCGGCAACAAGCAGGCCACCGAGGAGTACGCCGTGACGGTGAGCGAGTCGGGAACCGACTGGCGGATCTTCGACATCAGGCCGTCCACCGAGGGCCAGGAGGGAGACCCTCCCCAGTGAAACTCCCACGAGCGCGCACTGCCCTGCTGATCGGCCTCGCCGGGATGTTGATCCTGGTCGCCGTCATCGTCTCGCCGCTGCTGCTGATGTCGATGCCGTCGTTCCTGAGCAACGGCACCACCGTCGACTGCGACGACTCGGTGCAGGTGGAGGAGGTCTCCGACTCGGGCGCGTCCGACATCCCCGCCGAATACCTGGAGCTGTACAAGGAGCACGGCAAGAAGATCGGCGTCCAGTGGAACATCCTGGCGGCGGTGGGCAAGCGTGAGACCGACCACGGCCGTTCCGACCTGCCCGGCGTCAAGAGCGGCACCAATTACGCGGGCGCGGCCGGGCCGATGCAGTTCCTGATCTCGACGTGGGGCGGCAAGGCCAGGATCCCGGTGCCGTCCAAGTTCAACGGGTACGCCTCCGACGGCGACGGCGACGGCGTGGGCGACGTCTACAACCCGGCCGACGCCATCCTGGGCGCGGCCAGGATGCTCAAGCGCAACGGCGCCCCCGAGAACGTCCGGCAGGCGCTGTTCGTCTACAACCGGGCCTGGTGGTACGTCGACCAGGTCGAGGAGATCGCCAGGAAGTACGCCAGGTCCGGCGAGGTCAAGGTGCCCCCGCAGGCGTCGGAGGACTGCGACGAGCCGCTGGTCGAGGCCGCGCCGAACGACATCGTGGCCAAGATCCTGCAGTACGCGCTGGCGCAGCGCGGCAAGCCGTACGTGTGGGGCGGGACGGGGCCCGACTCGTTCGACTGCTCGGGGGTCATCTACGCGGCCTACCAGGCGGCGGGGCTGTCGATCCCGCGTACGACGTTCCAGCAGTGGCCGTTCGGGGTCAAGGTGTTAGCGGGGCAGGAGCAGCCGGGGGACCTGGTGTTCTTCAACGCCGGTCCGGGCACCTCCGCCAACAACCCCGGCCACGTGGGGCTCGTCGTGTCGAAGGGCAAGATGCTGGAGGCCCGGTGCCGGCTGTGCGGTCCCATCAAGGTCACCAGCTACCAGGCGCGCGGCAACCAGGTGGGCTTCACCCGTCCCCTGCAGAACCCCGACGTGCTCGAACAGCTCAAGAAGCTGCAGAATCCTTCCCTATGAACGCTATGAGGACGTCCGCCGCATGAACGCGGTCGTGGTGGTGGCCGCGGTGATCGTCGCCCCGGGCGGCCGGGTGCTGGCCGCCCAGCGGGCCGAGCCTCCCGCGCTGGCGGGCGGCTGGGAGTTCCCCGGCGGCAAGGTGGAGCCGGGGGAGGACGAGACGGCGGCGCTCGTCCGGGAGTGCCGTGAGGAGCTGGGCGTCGAGATCGCCGTGGGGGCGCGGGTCGGTGACGACTGGCCGCTGTCGGCGGGCTACGTCATGCGCGTCTGGCTCTGCACTCTCGTCTCCGGCACGCCGCAGGCCAGGGAGCACCTGGCGGTGCGGTGGCTGGGGCCGGGCGAGTACTACGACGTCGAGTGGCTCGGGGCCGACCTGCCGGTCATGAAGACCGTGGAGGGCTTGCTCCCGCCGGATTAGGACGCCTGGACACCGCCGGATCGAGCCGCCGATCCGCGCCGATCCCGGCCGGTCGACCCTCGGCCCACCGGGGGATTACCCGCTGGAGCAGGATGCGGGGGATTAGCTGCTACCTCTCTGTGACACAATGACTACTAGGAGTGATTTGTCGCGGCGGGGGGTTCGCGGCGGGGGAGATGGGGAGCGATGCGGCGTGGCTGGATCGTCACCGGAGCGCTGATCCTGGCGGCGGTGCCGTCCGTGCCGGTGGCAGCGACCGGGGTGTCGCTGGTGCTCGAGCGCGTGAACGGCGCCGACATCGCCGAAGGTGTCGGCAAGTGGGTCAGGACCGGTGACGTGCAGAAGTTCCGGGTGCGGCTCAACGGGATGGCCCGGAGAGCCAAGGTCGCGGTGGCGGCCAGCCCGGTGGAGGCGTTGACGGAGGTGACCTGCGCGCCGTCGTCCGTCCAGGCCGGGTCTCCTCCCGCCCGCCCAGCGGGGGGCCCAGCGGGGGGCACTGTGGCGGGTGCGGTGCCCGATGCCACGGCCGGTGCGGCCGGCGTGGCTGGTGGGGCGATCGGCGGGGCGGACCGTGCGGCGGCCGTTCCGGGCGTGGCGGCGGCTGAGGGGGGAGCCGCCCAGGCGGCCTCCGCGCTCGCCGGTACGGGGATTCCGGTGACCGCAGCGTCAGGGGTGGTCGCGGCGGGGACGCTCGCCTCACGGGCGCTGGCGATGCGCGGAGACTCGGCCCTGACGGGCACCGGCATACCAGGAGCGCGGGTGTGCGCCCTGGGGAAGGTCACCGGCTCGCGGGCCGTGGACGTCACGCTCAGGGCTCCTGAGGGGGCCAAGGAAGTGGTGGTCGCGGCGGTGGCCCGGCTGCGGGGCGCCGAGGGCGGCGGGCTGACGACCATGAGCCGGACGGCCGCCCTGCAGGTGCGGGAGCCGGGCATCCCCGAGACGACCACGTTCACCGGCCACGCCCGGCGTCTGCGCCCAGCGGAGCACGCCACCGGCGGGCAGCCCGCCGGGGCCACCGGCACGAAGGACGGAGCCGCCGCGAGAACGGAGACCGCCGACGCCGGGGCAGACACGCGGTCCAGGGGCGCGGAGGGGCGGTCCACTTCGGAGGCCCGGCCCACGGGCGCGGAGGGTTGGTCCACTTCGGAGGCCCGGTCCACGGGTTCGGAGGCACGGTCCACCGGCAGGGGGGCGTCGGCCGCCGATACAGGGGCGCTGTCCGACGGTTCCGCGGCCGCGCTGGAGTTGCCGGAGGTCATGCCTCTGCCCCCCATAGCAGGCGCGGCACCACAGACCGGTGCCGCCGGGGCGCCACCGGCCGGTGCGGGTGCAGCGCCGTCGGCCGGGGTCGGTGGTGTCGATGGTGCCGGTGGTACCGCTGGTACCGGTGGGGTCGGTGGGATGTCGCAGTTCTCCGGGGCCGCGCCGCCGGCGGTGCCCGGCGCGTCCGGGCAGCCCGCGCCCGCCATCTCGTTCCAGGCCGGTGCCGCCGAAGGCGAGGCGCCGTTGCCGTGGGACATCGCCGCGGCGGCCAAGCCCGTCCGCCCCGCCGGATGGGCCAGCCCGATCGACGGCCCGCTGGGGTTGCCCATGGCCGCCGGGGGTATCGGACTGTTGATGGCGGCCCTCTGGGCGGTTGTCACGGTACAACGGGGCCGAAACCGGCGAAAGGTGTTGTAGTTCCGTCTTTACTGTTACTTTTACCCGGCTAGTATTCCTTTGACCATGGTTCCGGGACTGCGCGGAGGGTACCGGTGGCACGCACACGAGCGACAGCCGTGTCCGCGATCGTCCTGGCGGTCGGCTTGGCCGGCGCCGGGGCTACACCATTCGTCGTGCAGAGTGCCAGTGCTTCAGCGGCGGCGTTCCGCTCGCCGGTCGAGCCCTGTGACGTCGGCGAGCAGTGCGAACTCACGCCCGAGACGACCATCACGGTCACCACCACCTTAGGCTCGCCACCCCCCACGGACGGCGCCGGCGACGAGGCGCCGGAGACGACGGTCACCAAGACGGTCACCGCGACTCCCACCAAGGCGAGCAAGACCCCGACGCCGAAGAAGACCACCTCCTCACCTCCTGCCCCCATCCCGGAGACCACCCCGCAGAACCCGGCGCCGATCCCGAGCGCCGAGGTCCCCCCGGTCATCTCCACCACGCCCACGCCCGAGGCGTCCGTCGAGATGCCGGCGATCGCCCCGACGACCGGCGCGGGCTCCAGCCCGCTCCCGAGCCAGACGCAGGCCGCCTCCACCGAGGAGGTGCCGCTCGAGCTGCGCAACGCCGCGCCGGAGTTCGACCAGCGCGCGCTGACACAGAACCTCAGCATCCCGGCGCTGGTGCTGGTGCTGCTCGTGCTCTTCGCCGTGCTCATCTTCGAGGGACGGCTGCGCCGGATGGCCCACGCGGCGGCCGTACGCAGGGCAGGCCCGCAGGTGCCCCGGCCCGACATGCCCCCGCCCGGCGGCTACCCGGCGGGTCCCGGCTACGCGACGGCGGGCTTCGCGGCCCCCGGATACCCGGGCGGCACGGCGTACGCGCCCATCATCAGCTTCGTGCCGGTGCAGACCTACCCGCCGGGCCCGCCCCAGTACGGCTACCCCGACCCGAACCACCCGTACCCGTCGCAGGGCTACATGGAGCCGCCCGGCCCGGCGAACGTCCCGCCGGAGCCCGTGGTGCTGCACCCGGACGAGTTCGACTCCTACAGCGAGCCGCCGAGGTCCCGCGAGCGTGACCCGTTCGAGCCGCTGGTCCCGCCCGCGCCGCCGCCCTCGGACATCCCGCCGGGCGGGGCGGGCCCGTACGACCCCGACCGCGACCAGCCACTGGGCCCGGTCTCGGCCGTCGAGCAGGGCGACTCGGAGCCGTGGCAGGGCCAGCGGCCCGGCTCGTTGTTCGACCCGGCGAAGGGCCCAGTGAAGGGGTACGACCCGCCGCCGTACCTGCCGGCGGACGGGGACGTGACGGCCGTCCAGCCGCTGCCGCCGTTGTCCGAGCAGGACGAGCAGGACGGGCAGGACGGGCAGCCGCAGGGTCCGGCAGGCGGCGTCCAAGGGCCCACGGAGCCGCCAGGACAGACGGAGTCGGCGGACGAGGCAGGGCACACCAGGGAGCTGCCCGACCCCAAGCGCGGGCTCTTCGGCAGGAAGAAGAAGTGAGCTGAACGGCGAAGGGGCTGGAATCCCGGAGATTCCAGCCCCTTTCGCCGCGCCGCCTACTTGTTGTCAGCGCCGCGCCTGAAGATCTTGTTGCCCAGCCACACCAGCGGGTCGTACTTGCGGTCCACCACGCGCTCCTTCATCGGGATCAGCGCGTTGTCGGTGATCTTGATGTGTTCGGGGCAGACCTCGGTGCAGCACTTGGTGATGTTGCAGTAGCCGAGGCCGTGCTGCTGCTGGGCCGCCTCCTGCCGGTCGGCCACGTCGTACGGGTGCATGTCCAGCTCGGCGATCCGCATGAGGAAGCGCGGACCGGAGAAGTTGGTCTTGTTCTCCTCGTGGTCGCGGATCACGTGGCAGACGTTGTTGCACATGAAGCACTCGATGCACTTGCGGAACTCCTGCGAGCGCTCGA
Organism: Nonomuraea sp. NPDC051298; assembly: GCF_055586305.1. Taxonomy (NCBI): domain Bacteria; kingdom Bacillati; phylum Actinomycetota; class Actinomycetes; order Streptosporangiales; family Streptosporangiaceae; genus Nonomuraea; species Nonomuraea sp. NPDC051298. The sequence goes on along the minus strand of NZ_JBVJIM010000009.1, from coordinate 158,545 downwards.
CGTCGACCTGCTTCATCCGGTACTCGCCGGGCCGTACGCCGCTCGGCGGCGTGAAGGAGGGCACCTCCCTGGCCTTCTGGTAGTTGTACGAGACGTCGGTCACGAGGTCCTTGATGACCGGGAAGGTGCGCATCGGCGTGACCGTGATGGTCTCGTCCTCCTCGAAGGTGGACATCCGGGTCATGCAGCCGAGCCGCGGCTTGCCGTTGATCTCCATGCTGCACGAGCCGCACTTGCCCGCCTTGCAGTTCCACCGGACGGCCAGGTCGGGCGCCTGCGTGGCCTGGAGGCGGTGGATGATGTCGAGGACGACCTCGCCCTCGTTCACCTCGACGGTGAAGTCCTCGAGACTGCCCTCGCCGCCCTCACCGCGCCAGACCTTGAATTTTGCCTTGTAGCTCATGACTGCTTCGCTATCCCGTCGAACTCGGTCATCTCTTCGTCGGTGAGGTACTTCTTCAGCTCGTCCCGGTTGAACAGGGTGATGAGGTCGTCGCGCATGGGGGACTGCCGCTGGACCTCGACCTTGACCGTGGAACCGTCCTCGGTGGAGCAGACGAGCAGCTCGCGGCGCCACTCCGGGTTCATCCCCGGGAAGTCGTCGCGGGTGTGCCCGCCCCGGCTCTCCTCGCGCATGAGCGCGGCCCGTGCCACGCACTCCGACACCAGCACCATGTTGCGCAGGTCGATCGCGAGGTGCCAGCCCGGGTTGTAGATGCGTGAGCCGGCCGCCCCGACCATGCGCGCGCGCTCCCTGAGCTTCTCCACGACACCCAGGGCCTCGGAGACCTCCTCGGCCTTGCGGATGATGCCGACCAGGTCGTTCATCGTGCGCTGGAGCTCGTGGTGGACCTCGTACGGGTTGTCGCCGCCGCGGCCCAGGGGCGCCAGCGCCTCCTCCCTGGCCGCGTCCACCTGCTCAGGCGCGACCTTGGGCCGCTCGGCCAGGCCGTCCACGTACGACGCCGCGCCCGCGCCCGCCCGGCGGCCGAACACCAGCAGGTCGGACAGCGAGTTGCCGCCCAGCCGGTTGGAGCCGTGCATGCCGCCCGACACCTCGCCGGCCGCGAACAGCCCCGGCACGGCCGCCGCGCCGCTGTCGGCTTCGACCTCGACGCCGCCCATGATGTAGTGGCAGGTCGGGCCCACCTGCATGGGTTCGGCGGTGATGTCGACGTCGGCCAGTTCCTTGAACTGGTGGTGCATCGACGGCAGCCGCTTCTTGATCTCCTCGGCCGGCAGCCGGGTGGAGACGTCGAGGAAGACGCCGCCCTGGGGCGATCCGCGACCGGCCTTCACCTCGGCGTTGATCGCGCGGGCCACCTCGTCACGCGGCAGCAGCTCCGGCGGGCGCCGGTTGTTGGCCTGGTCGGTGTACCAGCGGTCGCCCTCTTCCTCGGTGGTGGCGTACTTGTCCTTGAAGACGTCGGGGATGTAGTCGAACATGAAGCGCCGGCCCTCGGAGTTGCGCAGCACGCCGCCGTCGCCGCGGACGGACTCGGTGACGAGGATGCCGCGCACGGACGGCGGCCAGACCATCCCGGTGGGGTGGAACTGGATGAACTCCATGTTGATCAGGTTCGCGCCGGCGAGCAGGGCCAGGGCGTGGCCGTCGCCGGTGTACTCCCAGGAGTTGGACGTGACGACGTACGACTTGCCGATGCCGCCGGTGGCGAGGACCACGGCGGGGGCGTCGAAGAGCACGAAGCTCCCCGACTCGCGCCAGTAGCCGAACGCCCCGGAGATCGCGTCGCCGTCCTTGAGCAGGCGCGTGATCGTGCACTCGGCGAAGACCTTGATGTAGGCCTCGTAGTCGCCGTAGGTCTCGTAGTCCTCCTGCTGGAGCGCGACAACCCGCTGCTGCAGCGTGCGGATGAGCTCCAGCCCGGTACGGTCGCCCACGTGTGCGAGCCGTGGGTACTCGTGCCCGCCGAAGTTCCGCTGGCTGATCTTGCCGTCCTTGGTGCGGTCGAACAGGGCGCCCCACGCCTCGAGCTCCCAGACCCGGTCGGGGGCCTCCTTGGCGTGCAGTTCGGCCATGCGCCAGTTGTTGAGGAACTTGCCGCCCCGCATGGTGTCGCGGAAGTGCACCATCCAGTTGTCGTCGGGGTTGACGTTGCCCATGGCGGCGGCCGCGCCGCCCTCGGCCATGACCGTGTGCGCCTTGCCGAACAGCGACTTGCAGACGATGGCCGTCCTCTTGCCCTGCTGGCGGGCCTCGATCGCGGCGCGCAGGCCGGCGCCGCCCGCGCCGATGACCACGACGTCGTACTCGTGGCGCTCTGTGTTGTGCGTGTTTTCCACTGAAGGCTGTCCTTACGCGTACGGGAAGGCGATGATGCCCTTGGCCACCAGGCGGACGTACAGGTCGGCGCCCATGACGGAGAACATCGAGGCCCACGCGAGGGGTTGGTGCTTGGCGTTGAGCTTGGAGACGAACGTCCAGGCCCGGTAGCGCAGCGGGTGACGGGAGAAGTGGTTGAGCCTGCCCGCGGTGATGTGCCTGCAGGAGTGGCACGACAGCGTGTAGGCGTTGATGAGGACGGCGTTGGCGATCAGGATCCAGCTTCCCAGCCCCAGCGGCTTGTGCACGAGCGCCAGGATGGCGTCGTAGGCCAGGATGACGCCGATGACGATGGCCGCGTAGAAGAAGTACCGGTGGACGTTCTGGATGATCAGCGGGAAACGCCGCTCACCGGTGTACTTGCCGTGCGGCTCCTGCACGGCGCACGCCGGCGGTGACAGCCAGAACGAGCGGTAGTACGACTTGCGGTAGTAATAGCAGGTCAGCCGGAAACCGCCGGGCAGGGCCAGGATCAGCAGCCCGGGCGACAAGGTGTACCAGTCGCCGATCGGCGCCCAGCCGAACAGCCGAGCCCCTTCGGGACACGTCGCCTCGGCCAGACAGGGCGAGGCGAACGGGGCGATGTAGGGATCAACGAAGATGCTCGTGTCGATGATCGCCCATACACCGTAGACAAGGAAGGAGCTGAGCCCCAGGAACGTGAAGAACGGGACCAGCCACCATCTGTCCGTGCGCAACGTGCGCACCTTGACCTGCGCACGCTGCCGTCGGACCGGAGCGTCGGGCGTCATTTGGGTCATCGCGGACCTCTCCACCTCCCGCGGACCCGTCGCGCAGGGGGTCCGTGGTTCGTTTCGCTGGGCGCGCTCACACTGCGGGGATCCCGCTCGGGCGCGCATTGGTGGGGGATACGTTACGACGACAGGATCGACATTTGTGAGCGGGGTCACTCACTTTTTCGATGACCGGCTGTGATTCCTGTCACGTACGTGCGTCAGAGGCTCTACCCCTGGGCGGGTAACTTCACCACGGTCACAAAAAAATCATCTATTTGACGGACAACACGGATAAATTGCTCAAAATCCACCGGCTTCGCAACATAGGCGTTGGCGTGGAGCCGGTAGCTGTGCAGAATGTCCTCCTCCGCCTCGGAGGTCGTCAGGATCACCACGGGAATCGTTCGCAGGACCGCGTCGGCCTTCACCTCCTGCAACACCTCCATGCCGCTCATCCTGGGCAGGTTGAGGTCGAGCAGGATCAGGTCGGGGCGCGGCGCGTCGGCGTAGCCCTCCCCGCGACGCAGGAACGCCATCGCCTGCTCGCCGTCGTTGACCACGCTGAGCCGGTTGCGGACCTTGTTGAAGTCGAACGCCTCCTTCGTGAGCAGGATATCCCCCTGGTCGTCCTCCACCAGGAGCACCTCGATCGGGCGCCATCCGTTCATCGTGCTTCTCCCGCCGCCGGTAGGGTCCACCGGAATGTGGCGCCCTGGTCCCCGGGTCGCCCGTCGAGCCAGAGCTGCCCGCCGTGATACTCCACGATCTTCCGGCACAGGGCCAGTCCGATGCCGGTCCCGGGGTAGACGTCGCGGGGGTGGAGCCGCTGGAAGATCAGGAAGATGCGGTCGGCGTACTTGGGCTCCACCCCGATGCCGTTGTCGGAGCAACTGAACTCCCACATGCCGCCCTCCCGCCTGGCCTCGACGTGGACGCGCGGGGGCTCCTCCGAGCGGAACTTCAGCGCGTTCTCGACCAGGTTCTGGAAGAGCTGGGTGAGCTGCAGGGCGTTGCCGTCGACCCGGGGCAGCTCGTCGCGGGTGACGGTGGCCCCGGTGTCCTCGATCGTGGCCGAGAGGTTCTCCAGCGCCCGGTCCAGCGCCGCGCCCGAGTCGGTGACGGCCCGCTCGCCGGTGATCCGGCCGACCCTGGAGAAGTCGAGCAGGTCGTTGATGAGCAACTGCATGCGCTTGGCGCCGTCGACCGCGTAGTGGATGTACTGCCTGGCCCGCCCGTCGAGTTCGGAGCCGTAGCGCTGCTCCAGCATCTGGGTGAAGCTGGCGACCTTGCGCAGCGGCTCCTGGAGGTCGTGGCTGGCCACGTACGCGAACTGCTCCAGCTCCCCGTTCGACCTGCGCAGCTCCTCGGCCTGGTCGGTGGCCGTGCGCCAGGCCGACAGGATCCGGGCGCGCATGGAGTCGATGTGGCTGGACAGCTCGGCCAGCTCGGCCGGGCGGTCCACGTGCAGCTCGCGGTCGAAGTCTCCGGCGGCGACCGCGCGCACCTGCCCGGCGAGCTGCTCGACGGGCTTGAGCACGGCGTAGCGCACGATGACGGCCAGCCCGGCGCCGCAGGCCATCAGCAGCGTGAACAGCACGACCAGCGCCTTGGTCAGCCGGCTGATCTGCGCGGCCTCCTCGGAGGTCGGGGCCAGCGCGGCGGCCTGGCCGATCATCGCCATGACGACCACGACCCCGGCGGCGAAGGTGACGCCGGCCACCACCCCGATCAGCAGGAACCAGCGGGCGACGGGCAGCCGGCCCAGCCCGGTCGGCTCCTTCGGCGGGGGAAGCGGATGGATGCTCATGCTCTCCTCCTGCGTACCATGACCACGGCCAGGTCGTCGCTGAGCGAGCCGACGTGCCCGATGAGCCGGTCGAGGTCGATGGCGCCGTGCGCGCGCACCAGCGCGACCAGGCCGTCCACGCCGAGGAACTCGTGGGGACCTCCCACGGTCGCCTCGATGAGACCGTCGGTGTAGAGCATCATCGACCACTCCTCGCCCAGCGGCACGTCCAGCACCGACCACTCCACGTCGGGGAAGATCCCGAGCGGCGGGCCCGACGGCGAGCCCGGCACCACGTCGACGACGCTCCCGCGCACCAGTACGGGCGGCGGGTGGCCGACCAGGCGCATCGTGGCGTGGGTCAGGTCGGGCGTGATCGTGGCCAGGCACAGCGTGGTGAAGATCTCCGGATCCTTGCGCTCGGCCCGCAGCAGGCTGTCGAGCGTACGCAGCAGCGTGTCGCCGGTCTGGCCGGCCAGCACCAGCGTGCGCCAGCCGATGCGCAGCGCCACGCCGAGCGCGGCCTCGTCGGGGCCGTGGCCGCACACGTCGCCGATCACGAGGTGCACCGAGCCGTCGGGGGTCTGCACGGTGTCGAAGAAGTCGCCGGCCAGCGTGCCGCCGCTGCCCGGCAGGTAGCGGGTCACGTGCTCGATCGAGGCCGTACGCAGCAGCGGGCCGGGTAACAGGGCGCGCTCCAGCCGGGCGTTCTCCTTGGCCGTCAGCTCGGCCTGGACGAGCTTGAGCTGGGCCACGTCGGCGCGTTTGCGCTCCATCGCGTACCTGATGGACCTGGCCAGCAGCCGCGCGTCCACATCGCCCTTGACCAGGTAGTCCTGCGCCCCCGACTGCACGGCGGAGACGCCCATGTGCATGTCCCTGAGCCCGGTGAGCACCAGCACGGCCGTGTGCGGCGCCAGCGCCAGCACCTCGTCCAGCGCCTCCAGCCGGGCGGCGTCGGGCAGGGACAGGTCCACGAGCACGCACTGGATCTCGGGGGTCAGCTTCGACCTGGCCTCGTGCAGGCTCCGTGCCCGGAAGATCCTGGGCGGCGCCATGGCCTGCTTGAGCAGCTCTTCGACGAGGAAGGCGTCGCCGTCGTCGTCCTCCACGAGCAGCAGCGTCAGCGTTTCCGAGAGATTTGCCGTCAAGACACCTCATCGGGGAGTCGGAGCTTTCGCTCATTCTGCGATGAGTTCCACCCCTTGTGGAAGCGTGCCCTCGTGCCCGGCCTCGACGACGAAGGACAACAGCGTCTCCCTGAACGCCTGCGCGGCCCTGGGTGGGTCGACGTCCTTGCGGTGGGCCAGCGCGATCGTACGGCTGAGGCCGGGCGGCGCGAGCGGCGTGCCCAGCAGCCCCGGCCGGCCGTCGAGCACCATCGACGGTACCACGGCCACCCCCAGCCCCGCCTCCACGAACCGCAGCACCGCGTCCATCTCACCGCCCTGCACCGCGAAGCGCGGCTCGAAGCCGGCCTGCCGGCAGGCCGCCAGCGTCGCCTCCCGCAGGTCGTAGCCGCGCCTGAACATCACCATCGGCCGGCCCCGCAGGTCTTCGATGCGCAGGTAGGGGCCCTTGACCTGGGTGTGGGAGGGGGAGACGACGACGAGGTTCTCGCGCAGGACCTCCTCGGTCACCAGCGAGGGGTCGTCGCTCTGCAGCGGCATGATGATCAGCGACAGGTCGAGCTGCCCCCGGGCCAGCGCCCTGATCAGGTCGCGCGACCCGCCCTCCTCCACCAGCAGCTCGATCCCCGGGTACGAGCGGTGGAAGCGGGCCAGCACGTCGGCCAGCAGGCCCGAGCAGAGCGACGGCGTGGCCCCGAGGCGCACCCGCCCGCGGCGCAGCCCGGCGAGCTGGGCCACCTCCTGCCTGGCGGTGTCGGCGTCGGCCAGGATGCGGCGGGCCAGCGGGAGCAGCGCCTCACCGGCGGCCGTGAGCGTGACGTTGCCGCGCGCCCGCGAGAACAGCCGCGCGCCGAGGTCCTCCTCCAGCGCCTTGATCTGCTTGCTGAGCGACGGCTGCGCGACCCGCATCCGCTCGGCCGCCTGCGTGAAGTGGCGGGACTCCGCCACCGCGACGAAGTACGCGAGCTGCTGGAACTGCATGTGATATTCCTCGCACCGCCACCGCGTAAGGTCCCGATAAACCCCTACCGACCCACATCATAGCCGCAAGCTATCGAAACCACTCCTGTCATGACTTGGACGGATCATCGCTGGGTACCTAGCGTGTGAAGACGTGACTGCCACGATAGAGCGGGGCGCCGCCACAGCGCCCGTCACCGATAGCACCCCCAAGAAGTCCCCAGCCCGCAAGAGGCCAGGCGGCTTCCTGACCTCGTCGAGCGGCAAGAAGGTCGTCATGGCCGTCACGGGCGCCGTGATGGTGCTCTTCCTCGTCCTGCACATGCTGGGCAACCTGAAGATCTTCTTCGGCCGCGAGTCCTTCAACGAGTACGCCCACGCGCTGCGTACGCTCCTCGAGCCGATCGCGCCCTACCGCTCGGTCCTGACGATCCTGGAGATCGGCCTCGTCGCGGCCGTCGTCCTGCACATGTGGGCCGCGATCTCGCTGTCCCGCCGCGCGGGCAAGGCCAGGCCGGTCAAGTACGTCGCCAAGAAGTCGCAGGCGAGCGGCTACACCACGCACATCATGCGGTGGGGCGGCGTCACGATCGTGCTCTTCGTGATCTGGCACCTCCTCGACCTGACCTTCGGCGTCGTGAACCCCAAGGGCTTCGACTCCGCCCCCGCCGACCGGATGGTCGAGGGCTTCGACCCGTCCCGGTGGTGGGTGACGCTGATCTACGTCGTGGCCGTCGTCATGGTCGGGCTGCACCTGCGCCACGGCGTCTGGAGCGCCTTCCAGACGCTGGGCTGGGCCAACCGCAACCGCTACCGGGTCCTTCGCGCGACGGCCGGGCTGCTCTCCGCGGTCCTGGTGATCGGCTTCCTGGCTCCGCCCCTCGCGATCACGTTCGGAGTTGTCAAGTGAAGTACACCGAAGGCCCTGAGCTGCGCGACACCAAGGCTCCCGAGGGGCCCATCCAGGAGCGGTGGGAGAAGCGCAAGTTCGGCGCCAAGCTGGTCAACCCGGCCAACAAGCGCAAGCTCCACGTGATCGTGGTCGGCACCGGCCTGGCGGGCGGATCGGCCGCGGCCACGCTGGGCGAGCTGGGCTACAACGTCACGTCGTTCTGCTACCAGGACTCGCCGCGCCGCGCCCACTCCATCGCCGCGCAGGGCGGCATCAACGCCGCCAAGAACTACCGCGGCGACGGCGACAGCATCTACCGCCTGTTCTACGACACCGTGAAGGGCGGCGACTTCCGCGCCCGCGAGTCGAACGTCTACCGCCTGGCCCAGGTCTCGGTGAACATCATCGACCAGGCCGTGGCGCAGGGCGTGCCGTTCGCCCGCGAGTACGGCGGCCTGCTCGACACCCGCTCCTTCGGCGGGGCGCAGGTCTCCCGTACGTTCTACGCCCGCGGTCAGACGGGGCAGCAGCTCCTGCTGGGGGCGTACCAGGCGCTGGAGCGGCAGATCGCGGCCGGGACGGTCACGATGCACACCCGGCACGAGATGCTCGACCTGATCGTCGCCGACGGGCGGGCGCGCGGCGTCATCGTGCGCGACATGGTGACCGGCGAGATCGAGCGCCACCTGGCCGACGCCGTGGTGCTGGCCACCGGCGGCTACGGGAACGTGTTCTTCCTGTCCACGAACGCCAAGGGCTGCAACACCACCGCCATCTGGCGGGCGCACGAGCGGGGGGCGTACTTCGCCAACCCCTGCTACACGCAGATCCACCCGACCTGCATCCCCGTGTCGGGCGAGTACCAGTCGAAGCTCACGCTCATGTCCGAGTCGCTGCGCAACGACGGCCGCGTGTGGGTGCCGCTGCGCAAGGACGACGAGCGCGCCCCCGGGGACATCCCGGAGGAGGAGCGCGACTACTACCTGGAGCGCATCTACCCGGCCTTCGGCAACCTGGTGCCGCGCGACATCGCCTCGCGCGCCGCCAAGAACGTCTGCGACGAGGGCCGCGGCGTCGGCCCCGGCGGGCTCGGCGTGTACCTCGACTTCCGGGACGCCATCAACCGCCTCGGCCGCGACGCCGTCGAGAAGAAGTACGGCAACCTCTTCGAGATGTACGAGCGCATCACCGGCGAGAACCCGTACGACGTGCCGATGCGCATCTACCCGGCCGTCCACTACACGATGGGCGGGCTGTGGGTCGACTACGACCTGCAGTCCACGATCCCCGGCCTGTTCGTCATCGGGGAGGCCAACTTCTCCGACCACGGCGCCAACCGCCTCGGCGCGTCGGCGCTCATGCAGGGCCTGGCCGACGGGTACTTCGTGCTTCCGACCACCCTCGGCGACTACCTGGCCGCCGGCCCGTTCGGAGAGGTGGACGAGGAGGCCGTGGCCGAGGCCGAGATCAAGGTCCGCACCAGGATCGACCGGCTGCTGGCCGTGAACGGCACCCGCACGCCCGACTCCTTCCACCGCGAGTTGGGCAAGCTCATGTGGGACTACTGCGGCATGGAGCGCACCGAGGAGTCGCTGCGCAAGGCGCTGGAGCGCATCCCCGAGCTGCGCGCGGAGTTCTGGCAGAACGTCAAGGTGAGCGGCGCCGCGGAGGAGCTGAACCAGGTGCTGGAGAAGGCCGGCCGCGTCGCCGACTTCTTCGACCTGGCCGAGCTGATGTGCCTGGACGCCCTGGTCCGTACGGAGTCCTGCGGCGGCCACTTCCGCGCCGAGTCGCAGGACGCCGACGGCGAGGCCCTGCGCGACGACGAGCACTTCGCGCACGTGTCGGCCTGGGAGCACGCCGAGGACGGTCCCGTCCTGCACAAGGAAGCGCTCGAGTACGAGTACGTGAAGATGACCCAGCGGAGCTACAAGTGAACCTGACCCTGCGCGTTTGGCGGCAGAGCGGCCCCTCGGACGCGGGCCGCATGGTGACGTACCGGGTGGAGGACGTATCTCCGGACATGTCATTCCTGGAGATGCTGGACGTGCTCAACGAGCGGCTCATCCTGGAGGGCGACGACCCGATCGCCTTCGACCACGACTGCCGCGAGGGCATCTGCGGCATGTGCGGCATGGTCATCAACGGCGTCGCCCACGGCGAGCAGCGCGCCACGACCACCTGCCAGCTCCACATGCGCCACTTCGAGGACGGCGCCGAGATCACCATCGAGCCGTGGCGCGCGGCCCCGTTCCCGGTCGTCAAGGACCTGGTCGTGGACCGTAGCGCGTTCGACCGCATCATCCAGGCGGGCGGCTTCGTCTCGGTCCCGGCCGGCTCCGCCCCGGACGCCCACAGCGTCCCGGTACGCAAGGAGGACGCCGACGCGGCCTTCGACGCGGCCACCTGCATCGGCTGCGGCGCCTGCGTGGCCGCCTGCCCGAACGGCTCGGCCTCCCTCTTCACCGCCGCCAAGATCACCCACCTGAGCCTCCTGCCGCAGGGCCAGCCCGAGCGGCTGTCGCGCGCCAAGGCGATGGTGGACCAGATGGACGCGGAGGGCTTCGGGGGCTGCACGAACACGGGCGAGTGCACGGCGGTCTGCCCGAAGGGGATCCCGCTGGACTCGATCGCGCAGATGAACGGCGACTACCTCAAGGCCAGCGCCAAGTAGCCAGCCCCTGGTGCCCCGGTGACCACACCCGGGTGACCACGCCGCTGTAACTACGTGCGCGGGCACCCGCGCAGAATGATAGGTACAACTATCATAGTTGCACCTATCATTCTTTCCGGGGAGGTCTGATGCTCAGCAAGCCGTCCCGCCTGTTCGGCAGGGACACCGAGTGGGAGGAACTGGCGGGCTTCGTCTCGTCCCCCTTGATGGGCGCCTCTCTTGGCCTCGTCTACGGGCGGCGTCGCCAGGGCAAGACCCTGATGCTCGAACTCCTCGCCCAGGAGACGGGCGGCCTGCTCTTCGCCGCCACACAGCAGACCGAGGCGCAGAGCCTCGCCGACCTGGGCGCGGCGTACGCCCACCACCGAGGTCTTCGCCGGCCGGTCGCCTTCGGCACCTGGCGGGAGGGGCTCGACGAACTCCTTCGCCTGGGCGAGGAACGGGCGACGCCGGTGATCATCGACGAGTTCCCCTACCTGATGTCGGCCACACCCGCGCTCCCCTCGTACCTCCAGCAGGCACTCAGTCCCACCGGGCATGCCAAGGAGCACACCCGCACGCGCATGATCCTCTGCGGCAGCGCCCTCACCACGATGTCCCAGCTACTGGGCGGGGGTGCGCCGCTGCGGGGACGGGCGGTGCTGGAGTTGATCGTGCGGCCCTTCGGATTTCGGGACGCGAGCAGGTTCTGGGGGCTGGCGCACGACCCCGAGCTGGCCTTCCGCGTCAACGCGCTCGTCGGAGGGACGCCCGCGTACCTGGAGATGTGCGGCGGGTCGGGGCCGGACGACGTCGATTCCTTCGATCGATGGGTGCAGCGGCGGCTGCTCAATCCCGCCTCGGCGATGTTCCGCGAGGGCGGCCTGCTGCTGCGTGAGGAGCCGTCCATCGCCGACCCCACCTCGTACGCCGCCGTGTTGACGGCCATCAGCGCGGGTAACCATCGCCGTTCGGAGATCGCCGCCGTGCTCGGGCGGCCGGCGAGCGCGGTGGGCCATCTGCTCACGGGGTTGCACGGCATCGGCCTGATCCAGCAGGTGGACGACGCTCTGCGGCAGAAGCGGAGCGTGTTCAAGGTCGCCGAGCCGATCGTGCGGCTCCACCAGCTCGTCACGCAGCGGCGCGAGCCCGAGCTGGTCGCCGGTCAGGCGGCGCGGGTCTGGCACGCGAACGCCGACACGGTCGCCTCCAAGATCTACGGCCCCCACTTCGAGGACGTCGTCCGTGAGTGGTGCTTCCTGCACGCCTCCAGCGACACGCTGGGCGGGACCGCGAGTGCCGTGCGTCCCAGTGACGTGGCGTGCCGTGCTCACCGGCAGGGGCACGAACTCGACGTCGTCGTGACGGAGACGCGCTCGGCGGCGCCCGATCGGATCACGGCGATCGGGGAGGCCAAGGGCACCCTCACCCCGGTGGGCGCGCCACAGCTTCAGCGGCTGGAGCACCTGCGCGCCCTGCTTCCCGATGCGCAGGTGGACCAGCCGCCCAAACTGCTGCTCTTCGCACGCGCGGGGTTCACCGGCGAGCTGGTGGAGGTGGCGCGCGGGCGTCGCGATGTGGAGCTGGTGGACCTGCGCCGCCTCTACTCCGGCGACTGATTCGAACGATGGTCCGCCGGGAGGGCCGTCACCCGCTCTGGCGGGCCTCGTCGCCGGCGTTCGTGCGGATCTGCTGGATGCGCTGCTTGGTCAGCCCCAGCAGCTCGCCGATGTCGCCGTCGGACAGCCCCAGCTCGTGCATGTGCTTGACCCGCTTCTTCAGCGTGCGCGTGTAGTCCTCGGCGATGGCGGCGGCCTGGCGCTGGAGGGCGGCGAAGTCGTCGAGGTCCTGCTCGGACAGGCCGGGCAGCGTGTAGTGGTAGACCGGCGACGGCGGCCGGCCGCGATCGGCGAACAGGAACGGGAGCCCCTCGGCGACGTCCCCGTGCAGCTCCTTCAGCGTACGGGCGGACATGCCGCCGGCCACGCCGTCCACCTGCGCCAGCCAGAGGTTGCCGGCCATGGTGACGTGGACGTCGACGCGGTCTGCGGTCATCGGGGTGCTCCAGTCAGTCTTCCTGCCGGTCGTACGGCGGGGCCGGTCGGCCGGTCGTCGCCGAAAGCCAGTCGTCGCCGAACACGTGTGCCAGCCCTCGTTCGAGAGAGTCGACCAGGTGGGGGGTCTCCTTGGGGTAGAGCGGGACGATCGCGCGGGCCACGACCCGGCCCTCTGTGTCCCACAGCAGGAGGAAGCGTTGCCGCTTGGTCGTCTCCGCCCAGTCGCAGCGCAGGCCGTGGAGGTGGGAGAGCCTGATGATCCGATCGCGGATGGTCGCGTAGTCGTCTCGTTCCACCACACGCGGCAGACTATATCCCTTGCCTACCATCGACAAGAGGTATTGTCGCCAGAATTGGCCAGGCGTGTCGGTTACCGTGCGGGCTGCTCGACCCAGGCCCGTACGAACGTCCGCGTGGCGGCGCGGGCCAGCTCCCGCAGGTCGGAGTCGTCCAGCGAGCGGGTACCCATCTGCGTGCGCGCCTCCAGCGGGCCGAGCAGCAGGCCGAGGAACTGCTCGGCCGCCAGGTCGGGATCGGTGGTGTGGACGCGGCCGGCGAGCGCGAGCCGGGCCAGCCGGTCGGCCAGGGCCTTGGTGAGCCGGTCGGGGCCGCTCTCCCTGACGACGTCGAGGATGTCGGGGAAGTGGGTGACCTCCGAGTAGAGCAGCCGGCGCAGCGCGCACGAACGCCCGTCGGTGTGCAGGCGGAGCAGGGCCCCGGCGACCTCCTCCAGCGTCACGGACAGGTCGTCGCCGGGGGCGGCGAGCGGCTCCAGGGCGGCGACGCGCTCGTCGAGCACGGCCTGCGCGGCGGCCTCGATGGCGTGCCGGAAGAGGGTGGCCTTGTCGGTCATGTGGTTGTAGACCGTCGGCTTGGCCACGCCCGCCTCGCGGGCGATCTCCTGCACGCACGACTGTGCGTAGCCCTCCCGAGCGAACACGGTGAACGCGCCTTCCAGGATGGCCTGCCGCTTGTCGATCCGTCCCCTGGTGGTGGTCATACCTGCGATTGTACCCACGGGTTCAATCATGTGGACGCTCTAGGTTGCGTCGGACGCGTCAGATAATTAACTTGAACCCATGAGTTCAGATTCGGACGACCGCTTGGACCGGCGGTTGGTGGGCACGATCGTCGTGGTCCTGCTCGGCGGGCTGCTGGGCATCCTCAACAGCACCATGGCGGCCGTCGCCACCGACACGCTGGCCGAGGTTTTCGACACGTCGCTGAGCACGATCGGCTGGACCGCCACCGGCTTCCTGCTGGCCGTGACCGCCACCATCCCGTTCACCACCTGGGCCGTCGACCGGTACGGCGGCAAGCGCCTGTGGGTGGCCGGTCTGGTGCTGTTCCTGGCCGGGTCGCTGGCCGCCGGGCTGGCCTGGGACGTGGGCAGCCTGATCGCGTTCCGGGTGGTGCAGGGGGTCGGGGCGGGGCTGCTCGACCCGCTCGTGCTGATCCTGCTCGCCCGCGCCGCCGGGCCGCGCCGGGCTGGGCGGGTGATGGGGCTGATGGGCGTGGTGCTGTCGCTGGGACCGGTGCTCGGGCCGATCGCGGGCGGCGCGATCCTCGGCGCCATGAGCTGGCGGGCGATGTTCCTGATCAGCGTGGTCGTCGGCGCCGTGGCGCTGGTGCTCGCGCTACGGGTGATCCCCGCCGACGAGCCGATCGAGGAGCGTACCTCGCGGCTGGACGTGGTCGGGCTGGCGCTGCTCGGGCCGGGCTTCGCGGCCGTGGTGCTGGCGCTGTCGCAGACCGGCGAGCAGGGGACGTTCGGCGCGTGGCAGGTGGTGCTGCCGCTGGCCCTGGGGGTCGCGCTGCTCGCCGGGTACGCCGTCCACGCCCGTACGCCGTCGCCGCTGATCGATCTGCGGCTGTTCCGCAACCGGGGGTTCAGCGCGAGCGTCACGATCATGGGGCTCGGCGGGATGGGGCTGTTCGCCGGGCTGTTCGCGCTGCCCCTGTACTACCAGCAGGCGCACGGTCACGGCGTGCTGGCGGCCGGGCTGCTCATGGCCCCGCTCGGCCTCGGCGGCGCCATCGCCATGCCGCTGGCCGGACGCCTCTCCGACCGGCTCGGCGCGCGCGGCCTGGCCGCCGCGGGCGCGGTCGTGTCGGTCGCCGGCGTGTTCGCCCTGACCCGGATCGGGCCCGGCACGCCCGAGGTGTGGCCGGCCCTGGCGGCGCTCACGTTCGGGCTGGGCAGCGGCTGCTTCAGCGCCCCGACCATGGGCTCGCTCTACCGCACGCTCCCCGGGCCCATGGTGGCCCAGGGCAGTTCGGTGCTCTACATGCTGAACCAGCTCGGCGCGGCGCTCGGGGTGGCCATCGTGGCGCTCGTCGTCCAGACCTCGGCCGACGCGATGAGCGGGCTGCGCGGGGTGTTCTGGCTGGGCGTCGCCTCCAACCTGCTCGTCCTGGCCCTCGTCCCGCTCCTGCCCGGCCGGGCGAGCACGCCGCAGCCCGTACGAGAGCAGGAGTTCGCGTGACCATCGGAATCTGTGAAGAGAGGAAGCTCGTATGACGAAGACACTGGTGATCAGCGGCGGGACCGACGGGATGGGACGGGCGCTCGCCCGCACCTACCTGGAGCGCGGCGACACGGTCGCCGTCGTGGGACGCGACGCGGCCAAGGCGTTGCCGGGAGCGACGTTCATCCAGGCCGACCTGACCCTGATCAGCGAGAACCGGCGGGTGATCGACGAGGTCAACACCCGCTTCCCGGTGGTGGACGCGCTGGTGCTGTGCGCGCGCTACTTCCGTACGCATCGGTTCGTGACGAAGGAGGGGCTGGAGGGCACGTTCGCGCTCGACTACCTGAGCCGCTTCCTGCTCAGCCACGGGCTGAACGGGCCACGGATGATCGTGAACGTGTCGGGGCCCGGCCAGCCGGACGGGCGGATCCACTGGGACGACCTCATGCTGGAGCGCCGCTACGACGGCATGAAGGCGCAGTTCCAGGCCGGGAAGGCGAACGACCTGCTGGGCGTGGCCTTCGCGGCGCGGCACGGCGACCGTACCCGGTATGTGCTGCTCCATCCGGGCGGGGTGTCGACGAGTGTGGCCGGTGAGTTCGACGCGTCGACGGCGATGCACGTCGAGGCGCTGAAACGGTACGGGATGCCGGTGGAGGAGGGCATCAAGCCCATCGTCGCCCGCATCGACGACCCGTCGGCCGAGCCGCTCACCGCGTTCATGCGGCACCAGCGCATCGGCCTGGACCTGCCGTCCTTCGACCCGAGGGCGGCGGAGAGGCTGCACGAGCGGACACTCGCGCTGATCGGCTCCACGGCCGGACCGATCTAGCGACCGATCCGGCCGGACCGAGGTGTGTCCCGCCCTCCCGAGGCGGGGCACACCTGTGCCTCAACCCTTGTAGTTGAAGATCTGGCGGAGCGTGTGCTGGACCTCGACGAGATCCTTCTGGTCCGCCATCACCTGGTCGATCGGCTTGTACGCGTCAGGATGCTCGTCCACCAGGGCCGCGGCCCGGTCCGCGTTCCAGGTGCGACCGCTCATCGCCGCGGACAGGGACGCCACGGACAGCTCCCGCTTCGCCTTGGTACGCGACATACGGCGGCCCGCACCGTGCGAGCAGGAATGGTACGACTCCGGGTTCCCGCGACCCCGCACGATGTACGAGCGGGTGCCCATCGAGCCCGGGATCACGCCTTCGTCGCCGGTGTCGGCCTTGATGGCCCCCTTGCGGGTGATCCAGAGGGACTTGCCGTAGTGGGTCTCCTGCTGGGTGAAGTTGTGGTGGCAGTTGATGGTGCGGACCCGCTGCCCCTGGCCGACAACCCTGAACAGCGCGTTGATCAGGACCTTGTCCATCCGTGCCCGCGAAGCCATGGCGTAGTGCTGGGCCCACAGCATGTCCTCGATGTACGCGGTGAACTCCGGCGTGCTCTGGACCAGGTACGCCAGGTCGGGGTCCTCCAGGCCGACGGCCTGCTTCCTCATCAGCTTCTTCGCGCCCGTGATGTGCATCTGGGCGAGCTGGTTGCCGATGCCGCGCGAACCCGAGTGCAGGACCGTCCAGACGTGGTCACGCTCGTCGAGGCAGACCTCGACGAAGTGGTTGCCGGAGCCGAGGGTGCCGAACTGCTCGGCCACCTTCCTGCTCTGCTTCGGGTCGAGGTCGGTGTGGGGAAGACCGAGGTCGCTGAGCGTGCGGTCGATCGACGGGTCGTCGTGGCCCTTGCCGACACCGGCGGGGATGCGGCGCTCCACCAGCGGCATCAGGGCGGCGAGCGTGTCGGGCAGGTCCGCCGCCGTGAGCGTCGTCTCCGTGGCCACCATGCCGCAACCGATGTCCACGCCGACGGCGGCGGGGATGATCGCGTTCTCGGTGGGGATGACCGAGCCGACCGTCGCACCGATGCCGACGTGCGCGTCGGGCATGAGAGCGACGTGGCCGGAGACGAACGGCAGGCGGGCGGTGCGTGCGGCCTGCAGGATCGCGCCTTCGTCGATCTCGCTGGCCCACGACAGCAGGTTCGGTGCGGGCTGGTTCGGCATGAAAGAAGTCTCCTCACTGGTTCGTGATCAGTGTGGCGACACCAGGCGAGGAATTCCCACTCATTTTATCGAATGCGGCTTCTGCCGGCTGTGCGGGCCACGTTCATGCGCGGGTATGGCGAGTGGTGGGAGCGAATGGCAGGAGTTCGTGATCGTGGTGCGGCTTCCCGCCCGTCGCGCATCAATGCTCAACTGGCCGGCCTCGAAGGTGCCGCCTGCACGATCATCGGCTGGGGTACGGGATGGCTTCTGCGAAGGTCGGCGTAGCGGGAGGCGACGCGGCGGGCAGCCCGCTCAGGGTCGAGCACGGGATGGTAGGCGTAGATGACTCGCTTGCGGTGCGGGTCCCAGCCGGTACGCCACCAGTAGCGGTCGCCATCGCACCAGACCACAAGGCCCACCCAGACCGACACCAGGGCCAGCCCGTATCCATCGTGGATGTCGGCGGGAACGCCGAGTGCGGCAAGGGCTTGACCTATGTCACGGGCGGCATGCAGGGGGTGAGGTGGGGGTGTGATCTTTGGTCGGTTCCTGGTCATGGAGTCAGTGGACTCGGCGCGGGATCGCCCTCATAAGCGCGTGATCGAGACGGGTGATGGGAGCAGGTTCACACCCTGTGTGAATGCGACAAAGCTGTGATGTGCTCGTCTGCCAACCGTCCGCTCGCTCCGTAATGCTCTGCTTACACTTCGGATATGGCGTCGCTCGACGAGGGGGGCTGAAGTGAGTGAGCGGAACATCCTGCTGGAGGCCCTGCTTGCGGAAGCGGGCATCTCGCACGCGGGGCTGGCCGCGCGGATCAACAGGGCCACCGCGACCGCTCGTCGCCCATCGCGCTACGACCACACGGCCGTAGCGCGATGGGTCAGAGACAACGCCGTCCCGAGGGGCGACGTTCCGGAGATCATCTGCGAGATCATCGGTCCCAGGGTCGGGCGGGTCCTCGCGCTGTCAGATCTCGGGATGGCGAGAACAGCGGGTGGCGACTGCGAGACGGAGCTGCCCCAGGCGGTTGACCAGGCTGTCGCTCTGTGGCGAGGAGACCTGGGGAACAAGGTCTTCCCTGCGGGCGCGTTGTTGATCGAAGGTTCAGCAGCCGTCGCACCGATCTTCGGATGGGAGAACCCGCCACACGAGATCGACGTCTCGCGGCGAGGTCCGCGCCCGGTGTCGATGAACGACGTCCAGGTGCTCAAGGACGCGCGTGGTCGATATGAGCAGATGTACCGCAGGGTGGGCGGCGTCCCGGTGCGGCCGCGGCTCGTGGCCTTCCTCAACACCAGCGTGACGCCGCTGCTCAGAGGTGGCCATGACGACGAGATCGGCCGGCGGCTGTTCCGGGCGGCAGGCGGGTTGGTCGCGCTCGCGGGCATATGCGCGTACGACTCTGACAGGCAGGCGCTGTCTCAGCGCTACCTGTTTCACGCGCTCAGGATGGCCAAGGCGTCGAGCAACCTGGCCTTCGGCGGTTACGTGATCGCTTTGCTGGCGAACCAGGCGATGGCGCAGGCGAAGTACCGGCGCGTCATCCAGTACTGCGAGACGGCTCTACGGGGAGCGCGGGGTCACCTGAGTCCCGCCCTCGCGACGGATTTGCACATTCTCCAGGCGAAGGCATACGCACGTGTCGGCGACCGGGGAAGCTGCCATGCGCACATGCGCCGATCGGAGATCACGGCGGGGCAGATCCGGCAAGGAGAAGAGCCTCCGGAGACCGGCTACGTACAACCGGGTCTGCTTGAGTGCCAACACGCCGAGGCGCTGCGCCGTCTCGGCGACCTGACATCTGCTCGGGAGTACGCAGAGGAAGCTCTGCGTTTGGCTGGCACGTGCCATCTGCGGGGGCAGGCTCACAGGCAGGCGACTCTCGCCTTGATTTTGGCCGAACGCGGAGAGCTGGAACGGGCTGCCTCTACCGCGGAAAGCATGCTCGACTGCACCGAGGGAATGGAGTCCGAGCGCCTTGCCGAGCGCATCGAATCGGTGGCGACAGCCCTGAGTGCCTACGACACACAACCGGTCAAAGCGTTTGTCGCTCGTGCGAGACAGCAGGCGGGCATTCCCTTGTAGCGTGGTGCCGGTCCAGGCGTCCACGCAGGGGAGCAGCCGCATGCGCTGGCAGGTTCACTCGGAAGAGCCGCTGTACACCGACCGCTGGCTCGACGTTCGGGTGGCCGACGTGGAGCTGCCGGACGGAAGGCATCTCGATCACCGGCTCATCCGTACCGCGCCCGGTGCGGGTGCCGTCGTCACTGACGAACAGAATCGCGTACTGCTCATCTGGCGGCATCGCTTCATCACCGACACCTGGGGTTGGGAGATTCCCATCGGCAAGATCGACGAGGGTGAGGAGCCGATCGCGGCCGCCGCCCGTGAGGTCGAAGAAGAGACCGGTTGGCGCCCCGGCCCCTTGCGTCCGCTGCTCTACACCCAGCCGACCAGTGGCATCTCCGACTCCGAGCACCATGTCTTCCGCGCCGACAGCGCCCGGCACATCGGGTCGCCCACCGAAGCGTGGGAGGCGGAGCGCGTCGAGTGGGTCCCCCTGACAGGCATCCGCCGCCTGATCGACAAGCGCGACCTCGTCAGCGGCACCAGCATGAACGCCCTGCTGTACGTCCTCACGGAGATCTGACGACCACCGGCAGGAGGCGGTTGTCAGGCCGACTCGCGGACGACCAGGTCGGCCGGGAGGAGGACGGGGGTGTCCGGGCCGCCGTCGAACAGGCCCAGCAGGAGGTCCACGGTGGCGGTGGCCCAGTCGGTCATCGGGCTGTGGATCGTGGTCAGGGGCGGGGTGGTGTAGCGGGCGGCCTCGATGTCGTCGAAGCCGATCACCGCGACGTCGTCCGGCACCCGGCGGCCCGATTCGCGCAGGGTGCGCAGGGCGCCGATGGCCATGAGGTCGTTGGCGGCGAAGACGGCGTCGAGGCCGGGGTCGTCCTGGAGGAGCTGGCGCATGGCGTCGGCGCCGGAGACGCGGGTGAAGTCGCCGAGGGCGACGATCGAGCGGTGGCCGGTGTCGCGCATGACGTCGGTGTAGGCGGTGAGGCGTTCCTGTGAGGCGATCATGTCCAGCGGGCCCGTGATCGTGGCGATCCGGCGCCTGCCCTGCCTGAGCAGGTGGTGGACGGCCAGGGCGGCGCCGCCGGGGTTGTCGTTCTCGGCGTGGGGGACGGCCGGGTTCGTACGGCCCAGCGAGACGACGGGGAGGCCCTTGCGGGCCAGCGTGGCGGGCAGGGAGTCGGCGCCGTGCATGGAGACGAGCATGACGCCGTCGACGTGGCCCGCCGCGACGTACTGGGCCACGCGGGCCCGGCTCTCCTCCGAGCCCGCCAGCATGAGCACCACCTGCTTCCCGGCCGCCTCCAGTTTCCTGCTGGCCTGGCGGACCACGGCCGAGAACATCGGGTCGTCGGAGACGAGGCCCTTGGGCGGGTCGGAGACGACGAGGGCGACGGCGTCGGTACGGCGGGTGGCCAGGTGGCGGGCGGCGGCGTGGGGAACGTAGCCCAGCTCCCTGACGGCCCGCAGCACCACCTCGCGGATCGACGGGGCCACGGTCGAGGCGCCGTTGATCACCCGGGAGACGCTGGACTTGGAGACGCCGGCACGGGCGGCCACGGCTTCGAGGGTCGGGCGGTTCGCCTCGCTCTTGGGTGCCACCTCACTCCTTCCGGTGAGAGAGCGCTCCCTCGCAAGGGTGCGGGTGCGGGGCGGGGCGAGTCAAGACGTGCCTTTTTCGCGTGTTTCTCAGGGCGGGGATGGGTCCTCGGGCGGTTCGCGAGTGGGGTGTGGATCGTGGCTGGTCGCGGGGTGTCGCCGGATTCGCGGAGCCGAACGAGAGAGCGCTCTCTCATGCGTCGGAGAGGTTTCTACGGGGTTAACGCGGACCTTGACAGGGATTAGAGACGCGAGCACCCTCCCATTCAGGGAGCGCTCCCTCGAACCATCCCCCCAGTTTGACGGAGACGTCGTGAGTCCACCCCACAGCCCAGGCGTGCGCCGCCTGGCGACGCTCATCGCCCTCATGATCACCCTGTCGCTGATGTCGGCGCTGCCCGCCGGCGCCGCCGACCCCCTCCTCTCCCAGGGCAAGCCGGCCACCGCCTCCTCCACCGAGAGCATCGCCTTCCCCGCCTCCGCCGTCGTGGACGGCGACGCGGGCACCCGCTGGTCCAGCGCCTTCGCCGACCCCCAGTGGATCCAGATCGACCTGGGCGCCACCGCGTCCATCAGCCAGGTCGAGCTGAGCTGGGAGGCCGCGTACGCCACCGCCTTCCAGGTGCAGGTGTCGGCCGACGGCGGCGCCTGGACCACCCTCCACTCGACGACCACCGCCACCGGCGGCGCCCAGACGCTGACCGTCTCCGGCAACGGCCGCTACGTACGCGTCCACGGCACCGCGCGGGCCACCCAGTGGGGCTACAGCCTCTGGGAGTTCAAGGTCTACGGGACCACGGGCTCCACCGGCCCCGGCCCCGGCGAGCGGCTGCTGTCGTACAACAAGCCCGGCGTGGCCTCCACCTCCCAGCACGACGTGAACTGCTGGGAGTGCACCCCGGCCAGGGCGTTCGACCTCGACCCGGCCAGCCGATGGGCCACCAGCTCCACCTCCGGCTGGGTGGACCCCGGCTGGATCTACGTGGATCTGGGCGCGACCGCGCAGATCAGCAAGGTCGTCCTGCAGTGGGACCCGGCCTACGCCAGGTCGTTCCAGATCCAGGTGTCGAACGACGCGAGCGCCTGGACGACCGTCTACACCACGACCACCGGCACCGGGTTCAAGCAGACGCTGAACGTGACCGGCACGGGCCGATACGTCCGCATGTACGGCACCCAGCGCGCCGGCGCCTACGGCTACAGCCTGTGGGAGTTCCAGGTGTACGGCACCGGCGGCAACCCCACCGACCCCCCGGCCCCGCCCCAGGACCCCGCCAACCCGCCGGCCCTGGTGTGGAGCGACGAGTTCAACGGCCCGTCAGGCGGCAAGCCCGACGCCGCCAAGTGGCGCGCGGACCCGGGCACGGGGCCGAACAACGAGCTGGAGTACTACACCAACCACGACAACGCCTCCATGGACGGTCAGGGACACCTGGTCATGGAGGCCCGCAAGCAGGCCACGCCGGGCTCCGCCTGCCCGACCGACCCGCTGACCGGCAGCACCACCTGCCAGTACACCTCGGCCAGGATGAACACCGGCACGAAGTTCCACTTCACCTACGGCCGGGTCGAGGCCCGGATCAAGGTGCCCAAGGGCGACGGGCTGTGGCCGGCGTTCTGGATGATGGGCGCGGACTTCCTGACCGGGCGGCCGTGGCCGTACAACGGCGAGATCGACATCATGGAGGTCCTCGGCAAGGACGTGAAGACGTCCTACTCGACCGTCCACGCGCCCGCCTACAACGGCGGCGGGGGCGTCGGGTCGCCCTACACGCTGCCGAGCGGGGCCGACTTCTCCGACGACTTCCACGTCTGGGCCGCCAACTGGGACAGCAAGGGCATCGTCTACACGCTCGACGGGCGGACGGTGTTCACCATCAGCAAGGACCAGGTGGAGCAGACCCGCGGCCCGTGGATCTTCGACCACCCGTTCTACATCATCCTCAACCTCGCCGTCGGCGGTGACTGGCCGGGGCCGCCGAACGCCGCCACGCCGTTCCCGTCCCGGATGCTCGTCGACTACGTACGCGTCTACCAGTGATCACCTGGAGCGAAGGGAGCCGCCATGCTCATCTCACGACTGCTCGCCCTGTTGTCCGTGCTGCTCGCGACGTTCGTCGTGGCCCCGCGCCCGGCGACGGCCGAGCCCGTACGGGTCGCCGAGTTCCTCGCCGACTGCCCGTTCAGCCATCGGCTGCCCGACGACCCGATCGTCTTCCCGGGTCTGGCGGGGGCCTCGCACATGCACAGCTTCTTCGGCAGCCGCGTCACCAACGCCTACACCCAGCTCTCCGACCTGCTGAACGGCGCCACCAACTGCAACCCCGCCGTGGACAAGTCGTCGTACTGGGTGCCGACCCTCTACCGGGACGACGCTCCCGTGGAACCGGCCATCGTCACGTTCTACTACCTCGGCGAGGGCGTACGTGACGACGTCATCGCCAGGACCCAGCCGCTGCCGCTGGGGCTGCGGATCGTGGCGGGCAACGCCAAGGCGACCGGGCCGGACAGCACCACGATCTCCCGATGGTCGTGCCTGCACGCGGGGCACGTGGGAGCGTCCAAGGACTTCGTCAACTGCCCGCCGGGGACGATGCTGGAGTCGTACCTGGACTTCCCGCAGTGCTGGAACGGGCGCGACCTGGACTCGGCCGACCACAAGAGCCACATGGCCTATCCGGTGGCGGGCGAGTGCCCCAGCACGCATCCCGTACCGGTGCCGAAGCTGCGGCAGGTGATCCGCTATCCGGTGAGCGGTGACCCCGCGCGCTTCCGGCTGGCGTCGGGCGGCGGGTTCACGATGCACGGCGACTTCTTCAACGCCTGGCCGGCGGCGGAGATGGAGCGCCGGGTGCGTGACTGCATCCGTCCGATCATCAAGTGCGGCGCCGACGGTCGCCCGTCGTAGCCGTGTTCCGTTCCGTGTCCGGGCGGGTTCGCCCGCCCGGACTCCCGCCTGGGAGGTCGTGACCGTGCTGCGGCGTCTGGTGCTGGTGTTGGTGCTGGTCCTGGCCCCGATCGGGTGCTCGGGCGCGCGGGAGCCCGTGCCCTCGCCAACGGTGTCCGGCACGCCTTTCAACACGACCGATGTGGCCTGGCTGCAGCTCGCCGAGGCGCTGCACACGCGTACGCTGCCGCTGCTGGAGCTGGCGTCCGAGCGGGCGGGCAGCCGGTCGCTGGCCGAGCTGGCGGGCCGGCTGGGCGAGGCGCACGAGGCGGGGCGCGAACGGCTGCGCACCCTGCTCGTACGGGCCGGGGGCGGCGCAGAGAACCCGCACGCCGGGCACGACATGCCCGGCATGCCCACGGCGCAGGACCTCGAGCAGGTGACCGGGCTGCGGGACGACGCCTTCGACCGGCGGTTCACGGAGCTGACACGGTCCTACCTGGAACAGCTCGTGCTGATCGCCAACGGGGAGCGCGGCGCGGGCGGGGCGGCCGAGGTGCGGGAGCTGGCGGGCGCGATGGCCCGTACCCATGCGGCCGAACTGGCCCAGCTCCAGCAGATCACCGCGCCCTAGGCTGGGGGCCATGAGCGATGCTTGGGGGCCGGGCGCAGCCTCGCGCGGCTGCTGCGGTGGCTGCACGCGGCCCTGTCATGATCTTCTGGCGCGGCGGTTCTCCGAGCGCCAGGCGCCCCCGGCCGCGGCCTCCTCGACGTACGTCTCGAACGACTTCGGCGGGCGGCCCGTCACCCGGCGCACCGCCTCCGAGACCGGCTGGTCGCCCAGCGCGCGCAGGGCGGCGAACGCCTTGGCCGCCCGGATCGACTCGTCGGAGAAGCCGTTGGCCGCGATGTAGTCCTCGTCGCCGCCCAGGTAACGCACCTCGCGCCCGATCCTCCGGCCGATGATCTCCACGGCCTCGCCGAACGGCAGCGAACGCGGCCCCGTCAGCTCGTACGAGCGCCCTTCGTGACCGTCCGAGGTCAGGGCCGCGGCGGCGACGGCCGCGATGTCACCGGCGTCCACGAACCCCTGGCCCACGTCGCCGACCGGCACCAGCAGCTTGCCCGCCATGATGGCCGGTTGGAAGAAGCCCTCGTCGAAGTTCTGGTCGAACCAGCTCGGCCGCAGGATCGTCCACGCGGCCCCGCTCCCGCGGACCGTGCACTCGGCCGCCTGCAGGCGCTCGTCGCCCATGGCCTCGATGGCCCCGCTCGACAGCAGCACGATGCGCTCGACGCCGCCGCGCACGGCCAGGGACACGAACGTGGGATCGACCGGCGTCCCGTCGGGCGCCATGAGATAGAGGGCCTTCGCGCCGGACACGGCCCCCTCCCAGGTGGCGGGGTCGGACCAGTCGAACCTGGTCCGGCCGCTCCTGGAGGCCGCGCGCACGGGACGGCCGTCGGCCCGCAGCAGGTCGGCCACCCGACGGCCGGTGGAACCGGTGGCACCGAGGACGAGGATCACCTGGCCAGTCATGCCCCAGGTCAGGCAAAGGCCACCGGCAGAACTCGTCAAGGGCGTCCGGCCCGCGTCCGGGTCACTCCGTCCAGGCAGCGGTGGTGTCGAGGCGTTCGCGCCAGAGTTTCTCGCCCGCGCCGCCCGGCTCCCAGCGGGCGCAGAAGTCGAGCAGGGCGCGGCAGCGGGCCACCATGGCGGCCTGCCGCTCGGCCCAGCCGGGCACGGGCTCGCCGTACGCGGCGAAGAAGTGCGGCAGCAGCGACACGTGCTCGGGGTGGTGGCCGCGTACGGTCCACTCCAGCCAGGCGAGGTCCTCGACCGGCCGCCCCGGGTGGGCCCACTCCCAGTCGAGGATCGCGGTCGTCTCGAACGTGGCCGGGTGGAAGAGCATGTTCTGCGGGCCGTAGTCGCCGTGCACGATGCCGAGCCGGTGGATGCGGGCCAGCATGCGCCCGCACTCGGCCAGCACCTCCACCGCCCGCCCGTCGTCGAGGAGGTCCTGGCCGTGGGAGCCGTCGACGAAGCGGGTGGTCAGGCTCGTGGCGGTGATCTGGTGGACGCGGGGGACCGGCAGGCGGCCACGCAACCGCCGCAGGTATCTGCTCTCCGTGCTCAGCCTGAACGCCGCCTCGGGACCCTGGTAGCACTTCACGACCAGGGCGCCGTCGCCGAACGTGCTGTTGGTGTACCCGTGCTTCACAAGGGTCGATTCTGGCGTACGCGGGCCCCCGCCGGGCCCCCTGGGGCGCCATCCGCCCGGCTCCGATACACGATGTAAGGGCGGAACAAATAGCCCAACGGCGCGGAAAGCGCATGCACCAAGCGGCTGAACGGGAAAAGTACGATCAGCAGCATCCCGATGATCGTGTGCACCTTGTAAAGCACGCTCGCATGCGCCATCGCGTCGGTGTCCGGCCGGAGCACGAAGATGCCGCGGAACCAGGGCGCGACCGTCGTCCGGTAGCTGACCTCGCTGGGCAGGAACCCCGCCACCGTCGTCACCACGCCCGCGATGATCGCCGCGGCCAGCACCGCGTACATCACCTTGTCGTTGCGCGTGGTCGCCAGGAACACCGGCCCGTTGACGCGGCGGCGGTAGATCAGCAGCCCCAGCGCCACGAGCGTGACCAGCCCCGCCAGCCCGCCCCAGACGAGCGCGTTGGCGTGGTAGGCGGCGTTCGACAGGCCGATGGCGTGGGTCCAGCCGATGGGGACGAGCAGCCCGGTCACGTGCCCGATGATCACGAACAGCAGGCCGTAGTGGAACATCGGGCTGGCCAGGCGCAGCAGCGGGCTCTCGTAGAGCTGGGAGGAGCGGGTGGTCCAGCCGAACTTGTCGTACCGGTAGCGCCAGATCAGCCCGCCGACGAAGATCAGCAGAGTGAGGTACGGCGTCACCGTCCAGAGCGTGCTCTCGATCCAGATCACCGGTAGCCTCCCACGCTCTCGGCAGGAGGCCCGCCGGCGGCCAGCCGGGCGGCCCTGTCGCGCTCGGCGGCGGTGATCGGCCGCAGCGTCGCGCACACCGTCCCGATCACGTGCCGGTACGGCGAGTCGCGCTCGGCCAGGGCCGTCAGCAGCAGCTCCAGGCCCACCCGGTGCTCCTCGATCAGCCCGGCGCCCGACGGGTCGAGCGCGGCGAACTCCAGCATCACCGGGAGGAAGTCGGGCAGTTCGTCGTCGAGCAGGTCCCAGCCGGCCGCCCGGTAGCGGAGCTTCAGCCTGGCCAGCGACTCGCCGCGGCGGCGGGTGTCACCGTCGGCGTAGTAGGTCAGGTACAGGCAGCAGCGCCGCTGCAGGTCGAACGTCTCCACGTAGTGCGGTGCCAGCTCGGCGGGCCCCAGGGCGCTCGCCAGCTCCAGGAACGTGCCGAAGTGCGGCTCGGCGGCCTCGCGGATGAGGGGCAGGCGGCGCCAGAACCGTTCGTCGGGGTAGGCGAGCAGGTGGGCGGCGGCCTGCCAGACGACGGGCTTGTTCATGATCTGCCCTTCTTCGTGGGGAACAGGCCGATGGGGGTGCCGCGGCCGTCCCAGTTGAGGAGGTTCACCCGGTCGTGGGTGACCTCGTCGCCGGTCTGGCGTTCCTTCAGGCCGTGGAAGCTCTCGATCGAGACCGGCACCGACCGGCCCGACCCCTCGCCGAACGGGCCCTGCATGCCCGGCCCGCCGTCGTAGTCGAGGCTGCACCCGCCCTCCTCCACGACGCCGGGCACGTTGCCGTACGCGGTCGGGATCACGTAGCGCTCGTCGTACCTGGCCAGGGCCAGCAGCCGGTACATGGCGCGCAGCTCGTCCTCCGACGGGCCGGTGTCCGGCGGGACGGGCCGCTCGCCGAGGTTGACCGCCCGCATGAACGACCGCATCGCGGCCAGGCGGCGCAACGCGGCGGTCACGGGCGCCGGGTCGCCGGCCGTGAACAGCTCGGCCAGGTAGTCGACGGGGATGCGCAGCGAGTCGATGGCGGCGAACAGGTTGCCCGCGTCCTCGCCGTCGTGGCCGGTCGTGGACAGGGCGTCCACGACGGGGGACAGCGGCGGGACGTACCAGACCATGGGCAGCGTGCGGTACTCCGGGTGCAGGGGCAGCGCCAGCCGGTACCTCTTGATCAGGTCGTAGACGGGGGACCTGCGGGCGGCCTCCAGCCACTCGGCGGGCAGCCCGGCGGTCTCGGCGGCCAGGCTGTGCGGGTCGACGAAGAGGTCGAGCTGGGCCTCGTACAGGTCGCGCTCGTCCGGCACGGAGGCGGCCTCGGCGACGCGGTCGGCGTCGTACAGCAGGACGCCGAGGTAGCGCAGGCGGCCCACGCACGTCTCCGAGCAGACCGTCGGCAGCCCCACCTCGACCCGTGGATAGCAGAACGTGCACTTCTCGGCCTTGCCGGTTTTGTGGTTGAAGTACACCTTCTTGTACGGGCACCCCGTCACGCACATCCGCCACCCGCGGCACCGGTCCTGGTCGACCAGCACGATGCCGTCCTCGGCCCGCTTGTACAGGGCGCCGGACGGGCAGGCGGCCACGCACGACGGGTTGAGGCAGTGCTCGCAGATGCGCGGCAGGTAGAACATGTACGCCCGCTCGAAGGCCAGCTTGACGTCGTCCGACACCTTCGCCAGCACCGGGTCGGGGCTGGGGTCGCCGCCCAGGTTGTCGTCCCAGTTGGCGCTCCAGTCGATCTTCATCGGCTCGTTGCTGATCAAGGATCTGGGCGGCGCGACCGGGACGTCGCCGGAGAGCGGGGCGGTGGTGAGATTCTCGTAGTCGTAGGTCCAGGGCTGGTAGTAGTCGTCGATGGAGGGCATGAGCGGGTTGGCGAAGATGCTCAGCAGCCTGCGCAGGCGTCCCCCCGCCCGCGGCCTGAGCCTGCCCCCGTCCGTCAGCTCCCAGCCGCCCCGCCAGCGCTCCTGGTCCTCGTAGCGCCGGGGATAGCCCTGGCCGGGGCGGGTCTCGACGTTGTTGAACCAGACGTACTCGACGCCGGGACGGTTGGTCCAGGTCTGTTTGCAGGTGACCGAGCAGGTGTGGCATCCGATGCACTTGTCGAGGTTCATCACCATGGCGATCTGGGCCATGACCTTCATCAGTACCGCACCTCCTGCGACCTTCTCCGGATGGTGGTGATCTCGTCGCGCTGGTTGCCGGTCGGGCCCAGGTAGTTGAAGCCGTACGAGAGCTGGGCGTGGCCGCCGATCAGGTGCGTGGGCTTGATCAGCACCCGGGTCAGCGCGTTGTGGATGCCGCCCCGGCGGCCGGTCGCCTCCGACTTGGGCACGTCGATGAGGCGGTCCTGCGCGTGGTGCACGTACACCGTGCCCTTCGGCATGCGGAGGCTGACGACCGCCCTGGCCACGACCACGCCGTTGCGGTTGACCGCCTCGACCCAGTCGTTGTCGGAGATGCCCAGCTCGCGGGCGTCCTCGGTGGACATCCAGACCGTGGGGCCGCCCCGGGAGAGCGAGAGCATGAGGAGGTTGTCCTGGTACTCGGAGTGGATCGACCACTTGCTGTGCGGGGTCAGGTAACGCAGGGTGCCGCGCTCGCCGTACAGGGCGGCCAGGTCCAGCGGGGGCCGGTAGATGGGCAGGGCCTCGCCGTACTCGTGCATCCACTCGTGGTCGAGGAAGAAGTGCATGCGCCCGGTCAGCGTGTGCCACGGCTTGCCCTGCTCCACGTTGATCGTGAACGGCGAGTAGCGGCGGTCGGGCGCCTCCTTGCCCGACCACTCCGGGCTGGTGGCCACCTGGGTCGGCCTGGCCTGGGTGTCGCTGAACACGATGCGGTGGTGCGGGTCGGCCAGGCCGTCGAAGCTCTCGCCCGTGCGCTGGGCGAGCTGACGGAAGCCCTGCGCGGCCAGGCGGCCGTTGCTCACGCCCGACAGCGCCAGGATCGCCTCGCACGCCTTGGCCTCGGTGCCCAGCTCAGGACGGCCCTTGGCGGCGCCGCGCGGCACCAGGCCGCAGCGCTCGCCCAGCCAGCTCACCTCCTGGTCGGGCCGGAACGTCACGCCCTTGACGGGGATGCCCAGTCGCTCCGTGAGCGGGCCGAGGGCGGCGAGCTTCTCCGCGACCGCGCCGTAGTCGCGCTCCACCACCGTCAGCTCCGGATGGCCGGTGCCGGCCAGCTCGCCCGGCGTGTCGTGCTGGTGCGCGAGCGCCACCACGTCCCTGCGCACGCCCAGGTGCTCCTTCGCCAGGGCGCTGAAGGCGCGGGCGATCGCGTGGAAGGCGGCGAAGTCGGTCATCGTCTCCCACGGCGGGTTGATGGCCGGGTTGAACGCGTGCACGAACGGGTGCATGTCCGTGCTGGACAGGTCGTGCTTCTCGTACCAGGTGGCGGCGGGCAGGACGACGTCGGAGAAGACCGTGGAGCTGGTCATCCGGAAGTCGAGGGTCACCAGGAGGTCCAGCTTGCCCTTCGGGGCGCGCGGGTCGGGGTTCGGCAGATTGGAGTCGGTGCCCAGCAGATGGTGCAGGAAGTACTCGTTGCCCTTGGCGGAGGAGCCGAACAGGTTCGAGCGCCAGAGGGTGAGCACGCGAGGCCAGTTGCGGGGGTCGTCGGGGTTCTCCGCGGCGTGCCTGAGCCGGCCCGCCTCCAGCTCGGAGCGCGTGTGGGCGATGGGGTCGTCGGCGTCGCCCAGGTCGAGGGGATTGCGGTCGAAGGCCGGTGACATGGGCGACCAGCCGTTGCGTACGGACTCCGTCACCAGGTCGGCGGTGTGCCTGCCGCGGAACGTGCCGGGGGCGAGCGGGCTGGTCAGCTCGCCGGCGTCGAAGTCGTCGTAGCGCCACTGGTCGGTGTGCAGGTACCAGAACGTGGTGCCGGGCACCTGGCGCGGCGGGCGCGACCAGTCGAGCGCGCCCGCCAGCAGGGCCCACCCGGCCAGCGGGCGGCACTTCTCCTGGCCCACGTAATGGGCCCAGCCGCCGCCGTTGCGGCCCTGGCAGCCGGTCAGGATCAGCAGCGACAGGAAAGCGCGGTAGATCGTGTCGCCGTGGAACCACTGCGCCGTGCCCGCACCCAGGATGATCATGCAGCGCCCGCGGGTGGCCTCCGCCGTTCTGGCGAACTCTCTGACGATCTTCACCGTCCGATCGGCCTGGACGCCGGTGATGGGCTCCTGCCAGGCCGGTGTGTACGGCTCCGCGGCGTCGTCGTAGCCGCTCGGCCAGGTGCCGGGGAGGTCTGGGCGGTGGACGCCGTACTGGGCGAGGAGGAGGTCGTAGACCGTCGTGACCGTGTGACCGGCGACCCGCTGGACGGGGACGCCGCGCCGGGCCGAGTGGCCGCCGTCGAAGCGGGGGAGCAGCACCTGCGCCGTCTCGCCTCCGTACAGGGTCAGTTTCGGGGGTGCGTCGAGGCGCAGGTTCCAGCGGCCGGCGCCGGAGTCGGTCCAGCGGAAGCCGACCGAGCCGTTCGGCACCACCGGCTCGCCCGACTCCGCCATGAACACGGTCTTCCACCCGGCCGCCTCCTCCCGCGAGCCCAGGTCGGCGGCCGTCAGGAAGCGGCCGGGCACGTACGCGTCATCGCGCTCCTCCAGCGTGACCAGGAACGGCAGGTCGGTGAAGCGCTTGACGTAGTCGGCGAAGTACGGCGTCTCCCGCTCGACGAAGAACTCCTTCAGCAGCA
This sequence comes from Nonomuraea sp. NPDC051298, assembly GCF_055586305.1. Classification (NCBI taxonomy): domain Bacteria; kingdom Bacillati; phylum Actinomycetota; class Actinomycetes; order Streptosporangiales; family Streptosporangiaceae; genus Nonomuraea; species Nonomuraea sp. NPDC051298. The sequence continues at coordinate 127,271 of NZ_JBVJIM010000009.1, read as the reverse complement.
CGTGCCCCATGGCCATGGCGAGGGCGCCGTCGGTGCCCGGCCGGACCGCGAGGAACTCGTCGGCGAACTTCGCCGCGTCGTTGTAGTCGGGGGAGACCACCACCACCTTCTGGCCGCGGTAGCGGGCCTCGGCCATCCAGTGGGCGTCGGGGGTGCGCGTGACGGGCACGTTGGAGCCCCACAGCATCAGGTACGCCGCGTCCCACCAGTCCGCCGACTCCGGCACGTCGGTCTGGTCGCCGAACACCTGGGGGGCGGCGACGGGGAGGTCGGCGTACCAGTCGTAGAAGGAGAGCATGGTGCCGCCGATGAGGGAGACGAACCTGGCCCCGACGGCGTGGGAGACCATGGACATGGCCGGGATCGGGGAGAACCCGGCGATCCGGTCGGGGCCGTAGGTCCTGATGGTGTGGACGTGGGCTGCGGCGATCATCTCGGTGGCCAGGTCCCACGGGACGCGGACGAGGCCGCCGTGGCCGCGGGCGCGTTGGTAGACTTCCCGCTTTTCCGGATTTGTCGTGATGTCTGCCCAGGCGGCCACCGGGTCGTCGTCCAGGCGGCGCTTCGCCTCGACGTACATCTCGACCAGCACGGCCCTGGCGTACGGATAGCGGATCCGGGTCGGTGAGTAGGTGTACCAGGAGAAGGCGGCGCCGCGCGGGCAGCCGCGCGGCTCGTACTCGGGGCGGTCGGGGCCCACGCTCGGGTAGTCGGTCGCCTGGCTCTCCCACGTGATGATGCCGTCCTTGACGTACACCTTCCACGAGCACGAACCCGTGCAGTTCACGCCATGCGTGGACCTGACCACCTTGTCGTGGCTCCAGCGGTCGCGGTAGTAGACGTCGCCTTCCGTGCCGCCCTTCAGGTAGAGGGTGTGGAGGTCGCCGCTCGTGGATCTGTCGGCCGACCGGCGCAGGAAGCGGCCGGTTTTGAGCAGGAGGTCCTCGGCGGTCATACCCTCACTTCATCACATATGGTGCCTCTTTGGTTACACAGGGTGCATGTCTGTGCTGCGTAATGCTTCTGGCCTTCGCAAAGGCGCGCCGGGGGCGCGAAGGTGCACAGGGACGTTTCGGAGTTCGGGGGTGCCACGGCTTGGAGGGCCTGTGGGTCCCGAAAGGCGTGCGCACGCTGGGGACGTCCAGGTGCTGCGGTGCGTCCACATGCTGCGGACGTTCAGGTGCTGAGGGATGTTCGTGTGCTGGGGACGTTCGCGTGTTCAGGTGCGTCACGTGCTGAGGGGCATTCGCGTGCTGAGGGACGGTCGCGTGCTGAGGGGCGTTCGCGTGCTGCGGTGCGTCCACGTGGCTGATGGACGTTCGCATGCTGAGGGACGTTCAGGTGCTGTCGCGCGCAGAAGCGCTGAGGGGCCACGGTACTGAGAGGGCCGGGTACTGAGGGAGCCGGGTACTGAGGGAGCCGGGTACTGAGGGAGCCGGGTACTGAGGGCACTCAGGTATCGAGGTGCGCCAGGGTGCTGGGGTGCGTCCCGATCCCGGAAGGCGTCAGGGTTCTGAGGGTGGCGAGGTTTCGGAGGGTGCCACGGCTTGGAGCGCGCGGGCGGCTTCGGTGGACGTCGGGGACCCGAGGGCGACGGGGGAGGTCATGGCGGGGGGGGCCATGAACGTCGTCAAGGTCCGGAGCGGTCGCGTGGTGTGGGGTGGGCGCTCACGTGGTGTGGGTGTCGGGTGGTCACTGGGTGTGGGTGTGAGGTGGTCGCGTGGGGTGGGCGGAGGGCGTCCGTGCGGTGTGGCTGGGGGTGGTTGCGTTGGCGTGGGCAGGGTCGTTCGTGTGGGTGTGGCTCGGGGTGGTTACGCGGGCATGGGCAGGACCGTTCGTGTGGGTTTGGGTGGGTGTGGTTGCGCGGGTGTGAGCAGGGCCGTTCATGTGGGTTTGGGTATGGGCGGGGCGTTCGTGTGGATGTGGCTGGGCACGGTTGCGTGGGTGTTGGGCGGGTCGTTCGTGTGGTTGAGGGCGGTTGTGTGGGTGTGGGCGGGGGCGTTCGTGTGGGTGTGGTTGGGGTCGTTCGTGTGGGTGTGGGCGGGGGCGTTCGTGTGGGTTTGGGGTGGGGGTGTGCGGTGCTTGTGGATGGTGTTCGCGTTCGTGGGGATGAGGGGCGCGCGGTGGCGAAAATGGTTTGCCGGGCGCGGGGGTGCCTTGTCAAGGTTGTCAGGTTATGCGCTCCCTTCCTGAGGCCGATCCCGGCGTGCCCGACATCCGCAGCCCGTTGCGTTTTCTGTGGTGGAACGCGCGGCGGCAGGCGCCATCCCTGCTCGTGGGCATCGGCTTCGCGATCGCGTGGTGGCTGGTGCAGGCGTTGATGCCGGCGGTGCTCGGGCAGGGCATCGAGGCCGTCACCGCCAAGGACACCAAGGCGCTGCTGCTGTGGTCGGCGATCCTGCTCGGGCTCGGGCTGATTCAGGCGTTCACCGGGATCATGCGGCACCGGATGGCCGTCTACAACTGGCTGGCCGCCGCCTATCGCACCGTACAGCTCACTTCCAGGCAGGCCGCCAGGCTCGGGGCCACGCTGCCCAAGCGGCTCTCGACCGGTGAGGTCGTCAGCGTGGGCAACTCCGACATCGCCCACATCGGCAGTTCCATGGACATCCTGCTGCGCGGCACCGGTGCCATCGTGGCCATCGTCACCGTGACCGTGATCCTCATCTCGACCTCGCTGCCGCTCGGGCTGCTGGTGTTGTTCGGGGTGCCGCTCATGGCGGTCGCCGTCGGGCCGCTGCTGAAGCCGTTGCACAAGCGCCAGCACGCGCATCGCGAGCTGACCGGTGACCTGTCCACCCGATCCGCCGACATCGTGGCCGGGCTGCGGGTGCTGCGCGGCATCGGCGGGGAGCAGGTCTTCGCCGGGCGCTACCGTACGGAGTCGCAGCGCGTTCGCCAGGCCGGGGTGCGCGTCGCGGGTGTCGAGTCGGTGCTCGAAGGCGCGCAGATCGTGCTGCCGGGCCTGCTCATCGCGATCGTCACCGGGATCGGCGCCTCGTTCGCCGTCGCGGGGGAGATCCCCACAGGGCAACTCGTCGCGTTCTACCTGTACGCGGTGTTCCTCATCGGGCCCATGCGCACGCTCACCGAGGCCGCCGACAAGCTCACCAAGGGACACGTGGCGGCCGGGCGGGTGATCCGGATCCTGTCCATCGACCCCGAGATCACCGGAGGCAACGCGAGCAGCGAGGGCGGGGTCCTGCGCGACTCGTACAGCGGTGTCACGCTCCAACCCGGCGCGCTCACCGCTGTCGCCGCCGACACGCCCGAGGACGCCATCGCCATCGCCGACCGCCTCGGCCGCTACGCCGACGGCGACGTCACGTTCGGGGCGGTGGAGCTGCGTACGCTGCCGCTGGAGGAGGCGCGCTCGCGCATTCTGGTCGCCGACAACGGCGCCCGGCTGTTCAACGGCCGACTCCGCGACGAACTCGACGTCCGGGGCACGGCCACCGACGAGCAGATCGGCGAGGCGCTGCAGGCAGCCTGCGCCACCGACATCGTCGAGGCACTGCCCGACGGGCTCGACGCGACGGTGGCGGAGGCGGGGCGGGAGTTCTCCGGCGGGCAGCAGCAGCGGCTGCGGCTGGCCAGAGCGTTGCTGACCGACCCGGAGGTGCTCATTCTGGTCGAGCCGACCAGCGCCGTCGACGCCCACAGCGAGGCGCGCATCGCGGCCCGGCTGGCCACGGCCCGCGCGGGGCGTACCACCCTGATCTGTACGACCAGCCCTCTGGTGCTGGATCGCGCCGAGCATGTGATCTACGTCGAGAACGGGCGTGTGCTCGCCGAGGGGACACACCGGCAACTCCTTGATGAATCCCCCGAATACGCGGCAACCGTGACGCGCGGGGAGGGCTGACCCATGACCCGCGACACCCAGCAGCCGGGGCATCGGCATCCTCTCCGACTCGTGCCGACACCCCTGCGGAGTTCGGTGGCCGGGCCTTTAGAGCTTGGCAATGTCCAGGTGGACGGGGCGGGTGGGGCTTTTGTCGACATTGTGGGGCGGTTGGCGTCCGTTCGGGGGGCGGCGGCAGTTTGGTTGATGGAGGGCTCGTTCTCAGGCCCCGACACTCTGGCGGAGGAGTCTGAAACCGATGGCCCGTGAGATCCTGCCGGTCGCAGACCGCAAACAAGTGCGTGCCTATGCCCGCCGTCTGACGCTGAAGTATCCGCGCCGGCTCGCGTTCGCCCTGCTCCTGCACGGCCTGGCCGCCGTCGCCGGGCTGGTCGTGCCATGGCAGCTCGGCGAACTGGTGCAGAACATCCAGTATGGCGTTGAGGTCAACGTCGTCGTCGTGGCCGCCGCGATCGGGGCGTTCCTGCTGCTGCAGGGCATCTTGATGCGGTTTGCCGTGCTGGCCTCGGCCAAACTGGGCGAGAAGGTGCTCGCCGAGCTGCGCGAGGACTTCGTGGACCGGGTGCTCGGCCTGCCGCTGTCCACCGTCGAGCGGGCCGGGTCGGGTGACCTCATCACGCGTACGTCCCGCGACGTGGACGCGCTGTCTCGCACCGTACGGCACGCCGTGCCCGAGACGTTGATCGCCATGGTCACCTTCGTGATCACCATCGGCGCGCTGCTGCTGATCAGCCCGCTGCTCATGGTGCCGATGCTGGCCGCCGGGCCGGTGATCTACATCTCCACCCGCTGGTACCTGCGACGGGCGCGCGACGGCTACCTGCGCGAGAACGCCGCCTACGCCGACATGACAGAAGGGCTGGCCGAGACCGTCGAGGGCGCCCGAGCCGTGGAGGCGCTGAGGTTGCAGGACCGGCGGCGGGACCGTACCGATCGGGACATCGCACGGTCGTTCGGGGCCGAGCGCTACACGCTGGGGCTTCGTACCACCTGGTATCCGGCCGTCGAGCTGGGCTACGTGATTCCGGTGGTGGCGGCGCTGCTGGTCGGCGGGCTGTTCTACACCAACGAGTGGGTGACGCTGGCCCAGGTGTCCACCGCCACCCTGTACGCGCAACAGCTCATCGACCCGCTTGACCGCTTCCTCATGTGGATCGACGAGCTGCAGGTCGGCGGCGCTTCGATGGCCCGGCTGCTGGGTGTGGCCAACGTACCGGACGATCGGGTGAGCGGATCCGCGCAGCCGTCGGGCGAGCTGCTGGAGGCGTCCGACGTCCGCTACGCCTACCGGGAGGGACGCGACGTGCTGCACGGTGTGTCGCTGACCCTCCGGCCCGGCGAACGGCTGGCCATGGTCGGGCCCTCCGGGGCGGGGAAGTCGACGCTGGGGCGGCTGCTGGCAGGCATCCACGGGCCGCGTACGGGGTCGGTCACCGTGGGCGGGGTGCCGCTGGTCGACCTGCCCCTGAACGACCTGCGCGGGCACGTCGCGCTCGTCACCCAGGAGCATCACGTGTTCAAGGGCACGCTCCGCGACAACCTGCTGATCGCCCGCCCCGACGCCTCCGACTCGGCCGTTCGCAGAGCCCTGGAGGCGGTGGACGCGCTGGGTTGGGTGCAGGCGCTGCCCTCGGGGCTGGAGACCGAGGTCGGCTCGGGTGGGCAGGCGATCTCGCCCGCGCAGGCGCAGCAACTCGCGCTCGCCCGGCTGGTCCTCGCTGACCCCCACACCCTGGTGCTGGACGAGGCCACCTCCCTCATCGACCCACGCGCCGCCCGGCACCTGGAACGGTCGCTGGCCGCCGTCCTGGAGGGACGAACGGTGATCGCGATCGCGCACAGGCTCTACACGGCCCACGACGCGGACCGGGTGGCCGTGGTGGAGGACGGGCGGATCAGCGAGTTGGGGGCGCATGAGGAACTGGTCGCGGAGGGGGGCTCGTACGCGGCGCTCTGGCGAAGCTGGCACGGCACCCCGATCACGACCACGACCACGACTCACTCCTGACGTCGGCTTGGCTGTGATGTTGGGGACTGGCTCTGATGCTGGAGCTTGGCCCTGGTGTGGGCTCGACGCTGATCTCGACTTGGTTGTCGTCGAGAGCGAGAGCGAGAGCGAGAGCGAGAGCGAGGGTCGGGGTGAGGGCTGGGGTGAGGGTGGGGGTGTTGCCCAGGGCTGAGGCGAAGGTGGTGGCGCCGCCTGGGGTGAGAGCAAGTGTGAGGGTCGGGGTGAGGGCTGGGGTGAGGGTGGGGGTGTTGCCCAGGGCTGAGGCGACGGTGGTGGCGCCGCCCGGGGTGAGGGTGAGGGCGGGGTCAGCACTGGGTTTTACCGGGTGGGAGAGTGGTGGCGGTGAAGTAGGCGTTGATGTGGTCGCGGGCGCACGGGTTGCTGCCGTAGAGGGTGTGGCCCGGGCCGTCGTGGCGGATGACGGCGCTGCCCGGGACCTGGGCCAGCACGCGCTCGACCGCGTCCGACTCGCCCCACGCGCCCGCTCCGAGCAGCGGCGGCAGGCCCTTGGGCAGGGCGGACGGAGGATTGGTTACCGGTACGGGCCAGCCGATGCAGTTGAGCGTCGCCGTGGCGAGGGTGTTGGCGGCACCGACGTTGGGGGCGATCTTGCGGAGCCTGGTGAGCGCGGCGGTCATCTCCTTGAGGTTGGCGAAGCGGGGCCAGTCGGTGCACTCCGTGACGGGGGTGGCCTGGTCGGGGTAGCGGACACCACGGGCCGGTACGAAGGCGGAGGCGTCGCCCTTGCTCGCCTTGCGGATGGCCTCGGCCAGCTTGGGCCAGACCGGAGCGCCCTGGCGGGCCATGCCCAGGGCGAAGGACTGGAGATCATGGGCCTGGTAGGCGACGTTTTCCGTCTTGGTGGGGATGGGCGTGCGGTCTGCGCGGGCGATCAGTTTGCGCCAGAGACCGGGTACGTCCGCGCAGCCGTTGGAGGCGCACCAGGTGAAGAAGCGGCGAATGGACTTTTCGTTGGCACGCGCCATCGCCTCCGACTCGGCTGACCAGTCGGCGGCGCTGTGATTGGCCGTGCCGTCGAGCACCATCGTGCGGACGCGGCCGGGATAGAGCCGCGCGTACGCCTGGCCGTAGAAGCCCGCGTAGGAGGCGCCGTAGTAGTTGAGCGCTGTGTGGCCCAGGGCCGTTCTGATCGCTTCCATGTCTCGGGCGTGGTCGGCCGAGCTCATGTTGGCGAACAGCTCGGGATCTTTGAGGCGGCAGGCTTCGGCGTAGCCGCGGTTGGTGTCGGACAGGCGGCCGAAGTCGGCCACGTCGCGTGGGAAGTCGGCGATGGGGACGCGGGTCCAGGTGCAGGGCAGACCCGTGCTGAGACCCTGGAACTGGTCGCTGCCGTAGCCGCGGGTGTCCCACGTGACGATGTCCATGCGTTGGCGCAGGTTCGACCACCAGCCGGACAGGGACTGGGTCATGGCGATGCCGGGGCCGCCCGGGCCGCCGTAGGCGACCAGGACCGCGCCTTCCGAGGTGCCGGTGGCTTTGAGCCGGCCCACCTTGAGGGTGATCTTGCGGCCGTCGGGTCTGCGCCAGTCGGCTGGGACCTGGAGGTCGGCGCAGGCCATGCCGATCTTGTCGCCGGGGCAGGGCTGCCAGGTGAGGCTGGACGGCTGTGGGGCGGCGGCGCTTTGGGCGGCCGCCGGTGCCGAGGGCTGAAGGGCCGTGGTGAGGAGCAGGCCCAGGGTGAGGGGCAGCCTGAGCGCGAGGGATCGGCCCAGCGTGAGGGGCAGCCTGAGTGCGAGGGATCGGCCCAAAGTGAGGGGCAGCCTGAGCGCGAAGGGCTGGCGCACAGTCACGGGCTGGCTCGGGGTGACTGGTTGGTTCGGGGTTAGTGGTTGGTTCGGGGTGAGGGGTCGGTTTGGGATGGGGGGTTGGTTTGGGGTGAGGGGCAAGGGCTTCCGCATGGCGTTGACGATGCCGGAGCGGGTGGTCGGATCGCGTCGGACCAGGGTTTGGTTTTTGGGGGTGGGGAGTCCAACCCAGGGTTGTCAGACCCTAGGTTGGAGGGTCCGTGCACATGGCTCGGATGGTGGTGCTTCGGTGTGAGGAACCGGGCCCAGAGTGTCGGATCTTTGGCTGGAGGGCCCATACTCGGGGCCCCATGCTCTGGGCCCCGCGTTCAGGCCCGCGTTCAGGCCTGCGTTCAGGCCCGTGTTCAGGGCCCTGTGCATGGTGCCCTGAGCGTGGTTCGGAGTGCTCGCGCGAGGCCGTCCGCCGTACCCTTGCCAGGCGCCGTACGGCGGGTCAGCCCAGGGACTTCTTCAGGAAGTCCACCTGCAGCAGGAGCAGGTTCTCCGCCACCACCTCCTGCGGCGTCATGTGCGTCACCCCCGACAGCGGCAGCACGTTGTGCGGGCGTCCGGCGGCGAGCAGGGCGGAGGAGAGGCGCAGCGTGTGGGCGGCCACCACGTTGTCGTCCGCCAGGCCGTGGATCAGCAGCAGCGGACGCTCCAGCTTGGCCGCGTCCGCGAACAGCGAGGAATTCTCGTAGACCTCGGGCTGCTTCTCGGGGTCGCCCAGGTAGCGCTCGGTGTAGCAGGTGTCGTACAGCCGCCAGTCGGTCACCGGCGCGCCCGCCACCGCGGCGTGGAACACGTCGGGACGCCGCAGCACCGCGAGCGCGGCCAGGTAACCGCCGAACGACCAGCCGCGGATGGCCACTCGCGTCAGGTCGAGGTCGTCGGCGTACTGCTCGGCCACCCCGTGCAGGGCGTCGATCTGGTCTTCGAGCGCCGGGGTCGCCAGGTCGTTGAGCACGGCGCGTTCGAACTCGGTGCCCCGCCCCGGGGTGCCGCGCCCGTCGGCCACGATGACGGCGAAGCCCTGCTCGGCGAACCACTGGCTCTCCAGGAACGCCCCCCGCCGGTTGAGCACCCGCTGCGCGTGCGGCCCACCGTACGGGTCCATCAGCACCGGCAGCTTGCGCGACCCCGGCTCGTGCCACGTGGGCAGCACCACGGCGGTGGCCAGTTCGCGGCGGCCGGAGCGGCCTAGCGACACGCGCAGCTCGAGGCCGGGACGCTCGGCGAAGGACGGGATCGGGACCGCCATGCCGTCACGGCGTACGACCGTGGTGGAGACGCCTTCGGCGTCGATGCTCTGCTCGGTCAGTACGCCGACCCCGCCCGACATCCGCCCCGAGAACACCCCGGAACGGGTCGAGACCGGCAGCAGCGAATGCCCGTCCCACGTCCACAGTTGGATCTCCGTCGGATCGCCGCTCGCGCTGAACAGCACGCTGTCGTGATCGACGTCGAGCACGGCCCGCACCTGCAACGTCGGCGGGGTGACCGCGCGGTCGCCGATGAACAGCCGGTGCCCGCCCTCGGAGTTGGCCACCCACACCAGCGAGCCGTCGTCGAGGTGCGCGGGCACGCCGCCGACGATGTCGACCCAGGCGGGGTCGGTGTCCTCGCGCACCAGGGTGGCGGCGCCGGTCGCCGGGTCGATCTCGGACAGCCGCATCGTCCGCTGGTCGCGGGTCAGCGTCACGATCGACAGCGCGTGGGAGTCCCAGGCCGCCGTGGCGAGGTATTCCTCCTCGTACGGCACCGCCACCCGCGACCCGTCGAGCCCCAGCACGAACAGCTCGGTCACCGCGTTGGCCGTGCCCGCGGCCGGATAGCGCTGGGCCGTCGCCGGACGCTCGGGGTTGGCCGGGTCGGCGATGTGCCAGACCTGTACGGGGGCCTCGTCGGCGCGCTCGACCAGGAGCGCGTCGCTCGACGGCGACCACCAGTGGCCGCGCATCCGGTCCATCTCCTCGGCGGCGATGAACTCGGCCAGCCCGTACGTCACCGTCTCCGACTCGGGCTCGGCCAGCGCGCGGTCGCGGCCGGTGCCCAGGTCTTGCACGCGCAGGGCACCCCCGGTGACATAGGCGACATGCCGCCCGTCGGGGGACAGGCGGGGGTCGATGACCGCCCCCGGGGTGTCGAGCCTGCGCCACTGCCCGCTCGCCAGCTCGGCCACGTAGAGCCCGCCGGACAGCGCGAAACACGCCTTGGTCAGGTCGGCGTCGGTCGCGTACGCCACCACGCCGCCCGCCGCCTCCCGGCTGCGCTCGCGCCTGGCCCGCTCTTCCTGAGGCAGGTCCTCGTCGTCTCCGTGGAGCGCGCGCGGGTCGATGACCAGGCGCTCGACGTGGGTGTCGGTGTCGAGCTCCCACAGACAGGTCACCGGGTCGGTGCCCGTCTTCGTCCGCAGGAACACCACCCGGCCGCCATCGGGGGAGATCGTGAAGCCTCGGGGCACGCCCAGCGTGAAACGGCGGGTCCTGGCGGACAGACGCGGGAAACTCTCGCTCATGGTCCCAATCCTGCCATTGCTACGCTCGTGGCATGACTGATCGACGGCTCCTGCTCGTGCACGCCCACCCGGACGACGAGTCGATCGGCACCGGCGCCACCATGGCGAAATACGTCGCCGAGGGCGCCCACGTCACGCTGGTGACCTGCACGCTCGGCGAGGAGGGGGAGGTTGTCCCCAACGACCTCGCGCATCTGGCCGCCGATCAGGACGACGCGCTCGGCCCGTACCGGGTGGGCGAGCTGGCCGCGGCCTGCCAGGCGCTCGGCGTCGAGGACCACCGCTTCCTCGGCGAGCCCGGCCGCTGGCGCGACTCGGGCATGATGGGCGTGGCCGCCAACGACCACCCGAGGGCGTTCTGGGGCGCCGACCTCGACGAGGCCGCGGGCGAGCTGGTCAAGGTCATCCGCGAGGTACGCCCGCAGGTGCTCGTCACGTACGACGACAACGGCTTCTACGGCCACCCCGACCACATCCAGGCCCACCGCGTTTCGCGCAGGGCGTTCGAGCTGGCCGCGAAACCGGGCTTCGGCGAGGGCGAGCCCTGGCAGATCGCCAAGCTCTACCACACGGCCGTCGCCAGGTCCGTCATGCGCCGCGGGGTCGAGGTGCTGCGCGAGGCCGGCAGCGGGTTCTACGTCGAGGACGTCGAGGACATGCCGTTCGGCAGCGCCGACGCGGACATCACCACAGAGATCGACGCGCGCCCCTGGATCGGCAACAAGGTGGAGGCCATGCGCGCGCACGCCACCCAGATCACCGTGGCGCCCCCCTGGTTCGCGCTGTCGAACAACATCGGCCAAGAGGTGCTCGGCGTCGAGCACTACATCCTGGCCGTAGGGGTGCGCGGCCCCGCGGTGCCCGGTCCGCCCATCGAGGCGGGGGGACTGGGCGAGCCGCACAACCGCGAGAACGATCTCTTCTCCGGCATCCATTAACCTCGTTCGACATGGAACATCGCAACCAGGCCGAATCGGCGCTGGGCGGGGCCGCGTACGGCATGTTGTTCGTGCTGGGGGTCGTCATGGCGGTCGTGGGCGGCTTCACGCACCCCGAGTGGCCCGTCGGCCCGATACCGGGCGCGGCGGTCGCGTGGGTGCTGGCGCTGTTCGGGGTGTGCCTGGGGGCGGGCAAGCTGATGCGCGCGCGGCTCGGGGTCATGGCGACGGCCCTGGGGTGGCTGCTGGTGACGATGCCGTTCACCCTGGAGCTGGGCTCGGGGGACCTGGTGATCGCCTCCGGCATCCCTGGCTACGTCTACCTGTACGGGGGACTGCTGGGCCTGGTCGTGGCCTATCTGCTTTCGCCCTCGTCATCAGGTGGTTCATGGCTCTTGCGGGGGTACCCTCCGAAAAATCCGACTTAGCGGCATAAAGTAGCTAGGTGCATTCCATCGAGCGGCACGTGGACCCTGGAACCTACCGTAAGGTCGTCGGCCGCTTCGCCACCGGAGTCGCGATCGTGACGACCAGGGTGGGCGACGTCGACTACGCGATGACGATCAACTCCTTCACCTCCGTCTCCCTCGAACCGCTGCTCGTGCTGTTCTGCGCCGAGAAGGTGTCCCGCTTCCACGACGCCGTCCTGGAGGCCGGGACGTGGGGGGTGTCGGTGTTACCGGCCTCGATGGAGGACGCCTCGCGCTTCTTCGCCCACCGTGGACGGCCCATGAACGGGCAGTTCACCCGCTGGGCGCACTACCGGGGGGAGACGGGGGTGGCGTTGTTCGAGGGGGCGATCGCGACCGTGGAGTGCGAGACGACGGCGGTGCACGACGGCGGCGACCATTCGATCGTGGTGGGCGGGGTGAGCGCGCTGGACATGCCGTCGGAGGCGGCGCCGCTCATCTACCACGAGGGCGCCTACAAGTCCCTCTGAAGTCGGCTTGACACCCGCTTGTCAAGTCCCGGCGATGTCGAGTCCAGGCTGCTTGCCGAGCCCCGGCGCGGCGTCTGGCCGCGAAGAAGGCGGCGGGCGGTGGGTGGTATGAGACGGGCCAGGCGCGTGGCGCCTGGCCCGATCATGTGGGTGGTCGCGGCCTTGCGTCGCGGCCATTCCTGGCGGACTTGGTGGGCGGCCTTACTGGGCGGTGGCGGAGGTTGATTCCGTCGGCGTGGCCGTCGCGGTCTCAGTCGGGACGCCGGATTCGGTCGGGACGCTCGTGTCGGTGGGCGCCGGGCTCTCCGTGGGAACCTCCGTCGGAGACGCGGACGGCGGCGGACAGGTCGGGATCTCGGCCGGGGGCTCGGTCGACGTCTCCGTCGGGCTCACCGTGGGCGACCCAGTGGGTGACCCAGTGGGTGACACGCTGGCGGTCGGGGTTTCCGTCGGGGTCACGGTGGGAGTCGGGGTCTCGGTCGCGGTGTCCGTCGGTGTCGGCGTCGGTGTGTCCGTGACGGTCGGGGTCGCGCTCTCGGTCGGTGACGTCGTCTCCGTCGGCGAGACGGTGTCCGTGGGCTCCTCGATCGGCGGTACGGCGTCCGTCGGCTCGACGTACGGCTGACAGGTGAACGTCTCCGTGACCGTCGGCCCCGGCTCGGTGACGGTGACCGTGGGGCCAGGCTCGGTCACCGTGACCGTCTCGCGTACGGTGACGGTCGGCAGCGGCGCCATCTTGACGGCGGCCTGCCCGCGCTTCTTGTACGTGCCCGAGCCCAGCCGGGCCGTGGTGCTCCCGTCACCGCCGATGACGGTGAGGTCGATGCTCGCCGTCTTGCACGATGCCTTCTTGCACACCGTCTGCTCGACGTTGAAGAGGGCCGCACCCTCGTAGTCGACCGAGACGTTCAGGTAGGAGACGCCTCTTCGCTTGACCACCTTCGTCTCCGCGGTGTACTCCCCGTCCGTGGGACTCTCCGTCGAGGTGGGAGTCGAGGTCGGGGTAGGAGTCGAGGTCGGGGTCGGTGACACGGTGGCGGTCGGGGTGGGCGGCGACGTCGAGGGGTCGCCGGCTAACGCCATTCGGGCATTGAGAGAGGTGTCGGTGAGTTGTAGGGGACCGGTCGCTGACGTCTGGGTGATCGCGACTCCGCCGGCTCCTGCCAGTGCGACGGTGCCGAGCAGCGCGCCCAGGATGGAGAATCTCATAATCCTGCTCTGTGGGAGATTTCAGGACGGGGATCATTATTCCGACTTGTCAAGATTGGTCAAGACTGAGACGCATGGACACACGCTTTCGGTTCCGGCGTGCGGCGAACTATTTGAATCTTTCCACGCCGCTCGGTCTGCTGATCGCGGTCGCCGGCGGCGCGTCCAGGGGGCCCGGCCCCGATGGGCTCGTCCTGGCCTTCGGCTACCGTCACCGCTTCCCGGCCGCCGCCGCGTTCACGGTCGGAAATGTGGTCCTGACCAGGAGGAACGCGCTCAGCGAGCAACTTGTGCGGCACGAGGCCAGACATGCCACGCAGTGGGCCTGGTGCGCCGGTCTGCCCATGGTGCCGCTCTATCTCGTGGCCATGCTGGCCTCGGTGATCGTCTGTGGCGATCAGGCTTCGTGCAACGTGTTCGAGCGGCTGGCGGGGCTGGACGACGGTGGGTACCCGCGCAACGCGGTGTGGTGGCGGCGGAGGGCCCGCAGGAGGGGTTGACGGCGATCTGTCAAACCCCGGCCTGCCGGGCACGGTGTGTCCTGTCGGGCGACCCGCCCGCTGCAAGCGCCCCGCGCGTCAGGGGGACAGTTTGAGCGTGTGGGTCGCGGCCTTGCGCACCGCCGCGGGGGAGGAGTACATCGGCAACAGGTCGCCCCTCGCCCACGCCTCCGCCTGGTCCCAGTAGTTGTCGTGGAACGCGTGCCCAGAAGCTCCCGTCAGGTTGATCCACCGGGACTTGTCCAGGTCCGAAAGGTCCACGATCATCCGCATCGACGGCACGGCCGTGACCTCGTAGCCCTTCTGAACGTTCCAACTCGTCGCGTTCACCGCGTCCTTGCCCCCGGCCACGCCGAACGGGCCCCGGTTGAACAGCGCCTCCACCGGCGCGATGCCCGAGGTGCCGAGCGACTCGTTGACCAGCTCCAACTGGTGCAGATCGCCCCAGCGCCACGCCTTGACGTCGTCGCCGAGCCGGTCGGCGAGCTCCTGGTACGCCGACGCCATCGCCTGGCGGAGCACGTCGTCGCGGGTCTCCTTGCGGTCGCCGGTCGTCGTGTCGTCCCAGAAGGGGTCATCGGGGGCCTCCAGCAGGCGCCTGACCACCTCGTACCAGCGGTCGCCCCCGGTGGGCCTGGCCGACGCGGGGAGGTCGTCGTTGAACGTCAGCACGAGCACCTGACGCCAGACCGCGTTGTAGTACGCCGCGGCGGCCGAGTCGAGGCTCTGGGAACGGTCCCACGACTTGAGCAGTTCCCTGGCCTGCACGGCGGGGCCCGCCAGGCCGACCCGCATCAGGGCCGGTACCAGCGTGCCGGCGAAGCCGTCGACGGAGTCCTGCTGGATCCGCGCCATGGTCTGCGTGTCGATGGGCCCCTTCTTGATCGCCTCCTGGATGAGGGTCCTGATGCGTTCTGAGCGGTAGCCGTACGACCAGTCCTTGGTCAGCAGGGGCTGGTAGCGGTTGGGGTCGATGACGGAGTTGTTGGCCGTGACGATGAAGCCGTCGGCCGGGTCCTCGACCGAGGGGAGGCGGTCGTACGGGATGGGGGCGGGGTTCCAGTCGTACTCGCCGGTCCAGCCGGGGACGGGCCAGGTGCCGTCGCCCTTCTTCCGCACGGGTACGCGCCCCGGCGCCTGATAGGCGATCTTGCCGGTCGTGTCGGCGTAGACGAGGTTCTGGGCCGGCACCTCGAACAGCGCGGCGGCCGCCTTGAACTCCCCCCAGTCGCGCGCCCGGTTCAGCGCGAAGATCGCGTCGGCCGTGTGCCCGGGGGTCAGCGCCGTCCACTGCAGCGCCACGGCGTTGGCCTCGCCGCTCGCCCGCGCGTCCGTGATCACGTCGTTGATCAGCGGGCCGTGGATGGTGCTCTTGACGGTGATGGTGACCGGGTCGCGCCCGGCGACCTCGATCTGCTCCCTGCGGGTCACCAGCGGCATCCGCTCGCCCTTGTACAGGTACGTGTCGTCGTCCACCTGCTCCAGGAAGAGGTCGGCCACGTCGGGCGCCAGGTTCGTGAAGCCCCACGAGATCCGGTCCGTGTGCCCGATGATGACGCCGGGCACGCCGGAGAAGGTGTACCCGGTCACGTCGTACGGGCACTCCTCGGTGAGCTGGCGGCAGTGCAGCCCCGCCTGGTACCAGACCGACGGCATCTGCGCCGACAGGTGCGGGTCGTTGGCCAGGAGCGGTTTGCCGCCGGCGGTGTACTCGCCGGACACCACCCACGAGTTCGACCCGACGCCGTCGCGGTCGGCGGTGCTCATCGTGCTCGGCACCGCCTCCAGCGTCTTGGCGGCCTGGGTGAGCGCCTGGCCGGTGCGCGTGCGTGGTTCGGCCCGCTGGTCGAAACCGCCCTGGCCGACGGTGCCCTCGTTGACGATCGGCAGGTGCCGGTCGTACGGGTAGCCGGGGTAGAGCTGGTCGACCCGTTCCTTGGGCAGCTTGGTCAGCGCGAGTGCGCGGTCGATCTCGTCCTCGACGTTGGAGCGCAGGTCCCACGCCATGGCCTTCAGCCAGGCCAGGGAGTCGATGGCGGTCCACTTCTCGGGGCTGCCGCCGCCGCCCTGGAGCTTCAGCACGGAGTATTCGAGGCTGCGGTCGGAGGCGTTCGGGTTGGCGTCGAGCCAGGCGTTGACGCCCTTGGCGTACGCGGTCAGGTAGCCCTGTGTCTGCTGGGACAGCTCGGGCAGCTCCTGTTCGGCCACCCTGCGCCAGCCCATGGTCCGCAGGGCCTTGTCGGTGTCGAGCGTGGCGGCGCCGAAGAGTTCCGAGAGGCGCCCGGCGGTCATGTGGCGGCGGAAGTCCATCTCGTAGAAGCGGTCCTGGGCGTGGACGAAGCCCTGCGCCATGAACAGGTCCGCGGAGCTGTCAGCGTAGATGTGTGGAATTCCTGATTTATCGCGATAAATCTCCACACTTCCGGTCAAACCGGGGAGCCGCACCGAACCGTCCATCTGCGGGAACGACTGCCGCACCGTGTAGACGAGGACCCCTGCCAGCACCAGCACCAGTGCGAGAAGAACGGTCAACACCCGAGCGAACCACCGCAACGGCCACGGCATCCACGCATAGGGCCTCACCGCCACCTCCTTCATGCCGAACAAGACATCAAGTCTGGCAGTTCACGATCACTCCTCCGGACGCCCGCCCGCTCGGGTCAGGCCCAGCTCTGACCGCCGGGGGTGTCGGACACCCGCACCCCCAACTCGGCCAGCTCGCCCCGCAACCGCTCGGACTCCGCCCAGTCTTCGGCCGATCGCGCCCGGGCCCGCGCCTCCAGCAGCTCCGACGCCCCGGGAGGCAGCACCCGCGCCTTCCCGATCCCGGTGGACAGGTCGAGCGCCAGCACCTGGTCCACGTGCAGGAACGTCTCGAACTTGGCCCCCGGCGCCACCGACCCGTCGTCCTCCAGCTCCCGCAGGACCGCCAGCGCCGCCGGGGTGTCGAGGTCGTCGTCGAAGGCGGACTCCACCCGGTCGACGTGGGCCTTCGACAGCGGCGCGCTGACCGACTCGGCCCATTCGGCCACCCGGGAACGCCACCGCCACAGCGTGCGGTCGGCGGCCCGCAGGGTGTCCCAGGTCAGGTCCATCCGCTGCCGGTAGCGGTGCTCCAGGAACGCCAGGCGCACGGCCAGCGGGTCGAGCCCGGCCGACACCACGTCGGACAGCGGCGGCGGCGCCCCGCCGCCCGAGTCACGCCCGTCGAACAGCACCCGCTCACCGTGCACCCAGTGACGCGCCACCTCGTGCCCGGCCACCGCGTCGGACTGGGCCCGCACGGCCTCGTGGTGCGGGAAGCGCAGGCCGACCCCGCCGGTGTGCAGCTCGAAGCGCGGGCCGAGGAAGCGCAGCGACATGGCCGAGCACTGCGCGTGCCACCCGGGGGAGCCGCGCCCCCAAGGGGACTCCCAGGTCAGCTCGCCCGCGCCGGGCCGCCACAGGGCCCAGTCGGCCTGGCCGCGCCTGCCGGGCTCCGCCGCCTCGCCAGGGTGGGGGTCGCCGGAGATCTCGCCGTACGAGGGGAACGTGCGCGCGTCGAAGTACACCGGCCCGTCGGGCACCGCGTACGCGTGCCCCCGCTCGACCAGCTCGGCGATCAGCTCGATCGTCAGGTCGACGGTCTCGCTGGCCCGGGGCGCGTGCTCCGGCGGGCGCAGGTTGAGCGCGGCGGCGTCGCTCATGAACGCGTCTTCGTGCAGGCGCGCGAGCGCCGGCGGGATCCCGCCCGTGCCGGGAGGGCGGCCGAGGTCGGTGATGTTCCTGCAGACCACGACCCGCGTCCGCCGGCTCTCCAGCACCCGCCTGATCAGGTCGGTCAACAGGTGGTCGCGCAGGTCGCCCACGTGCGCGCGGCGATGGACCGCGGGGCCGCACGCGGACATCCGCAGTGCCCGTCCGGCGGCGAGCTCCTCGACCTGCCGGGCCCGCGTGTCGTGGATCCGCACCATCTGCCGAGCTTAGCCCGGCGTCATCCGCCCAGGAAACCGAGGATGTCGCGGTCGCCGCGCTCGCGCAGCCTGCCGAGGATCTCCTCGCGGGTGGCCAGGTCCGACACGCCGATCCTGGCCCCGATCAGTCGCAAGCCCTCTATCTCCGAGCCGACGGGGGCGGTGTAGCCGAGCAGGTAGAGCGCCCGGTTCACCGGCGGCATCGCGACCGGCGCGGCCGGCAGGTGGCGGGTCAGCAACTCGCCGCCGTCGGACACGGTCAGGAAGATGTGGTCGCCCTCGTTCGCCTTGTACTCGGCCAGCACGTTGCGGATCGACCCCATGGTGGGCTGGTTGTGCCAACTGATCACCACGTCGCCGGACGGCGCGGAGGCGGTGAGCTGCCCGCCCGGCGCCATCCCCAGGTACGCCGCGAACCCCGTCGGCAGCGGCGAGCCGGAGCCGCGCAGGTGCTCGGCGTTGACGTCCACGCGGTGCCACCAGCGGCCGTCGCGGGAGCGGAAGCTGCGCCGGGTCTCCGAGACGTCCTTGCGCGGCTGGTACGGCTCCACCTCCCCGCTCGGCGACGTGCCCGCCACCCTGATCCAGCCCCGCTGCGTCCGCTCGAACCCGGGCCCGCCCGAGTAGGCGCGCACCGAGCTCTCGCTCACCTCGTAGCGGGAGGTCAGGTTCGCCACGATGGTGCTCACCGACGCCTCGCCGCCGGCCCGCTCGATCTCCCTGGCGATCATCTCCCTGATCCCGAGGTACTCGTCGCCGCCCCACCTGGTCAGGCCGTACTTGTTGCGGTCGACCCGGCGGAAGCGGTCGTCGGCGGTGAGCTGGTTGCGGATGCCGACCAGGCTGTAGTCCTCGCCGATGCGCTCCTGGATCTCCTCCGGCGACAGCGGGGAGCCGGCCACGGCCAGCACCGCCTCGGCCTTCTCGTTGACGCTGCGCGGCCAGGGCACCACGTGCTGGCCCAGCACGCGGAGTTGGGGCACGGCCAGGATCCACTGCTCGGCCACGTCCTCGCGCACGCCGAGCTGCGCCACCATGGTCACGGCCTCGCCGAGCGGGTGCGGGCCGTCGGCGAAGAGCTGGCGGGTCTTCTCCCTCAGGTCGTCGGGCCCGCCCGCCACGAGCCAGCCGTCGGACTGCTCGTACCCGGTCAGCAGCGTACGCACGAACCGCCACGCGGGGATCCCCAGCGACCGCAGCTCGGCCTGGTGCCACGGCGCGGCGGTCTGCAGGTCGTCGGCCGGTACGGCGGAGCCCAGCCGCCCGCGCAGCCACGACACGTGCGCCACCAGCCCGGCGGCGTCGGGCTTGCCGAGCCACGCCTCCACGTGTTCGCGCAGGTCGCGCTCGATCTGCCGGATGCGCTCCCGCGTCACGGAGAAGCGCTGTGCCAGCTCGTCCAGCGTGGCCCGCTG
Source organism: Nonomuraea sp. NPDC051298 (assembly GCF_055586305.1). Lineage (NCBI taxonomy): Bacteria > Bacillati > Actinomycetota > Actinomycetes > Streptosporangiales > Streptosporangiaceae > Nonomuraea > Nonomuraea sp. NPDC051298. Next base: position 108,120 of record NZ_JBVJIM010000009.1, on the reverse strand, counting down.
CGTGGCGTAGAGGCGGTCGCGGGCGATGGCGCGCTGCCGGTCGTCCTGTGCCCCGAACAGCTCGTCGATCAGGTCGGGCAGCGGCTTGTCCGGCCTGGACGGCGTGGGCACGGCCTCGGGCGAGGGCTCCAGGAGCCGTTCGAACACGCCGGTGAACAGCTTCTGCACCACGTCCTTGCCCAGCGTCTCCGGCGAGCGCTCGGCCTCGGCGGGGTCGGAGAAGCGCAGCAGCGGCAGGATGTCGCCGAGCATCAGGTGCCCCCAGCAGGCCACGGCCAGGTCGGCCAGGCGGCCCGCCACGGCCTGCGTGCCGACGACGGCACACGCGCGGTCGAGGGGGATCGCCTGCCACCAGGCCTCGGGCAACTGGGGCTCCTCCACGATCGGCGCGATCTGACCAGGGGAGGTCCAGCGCAGGGGTGGCGCGAGGTCACTCAGGCTGAGGTTCATTGAGGTCCAACCGGCAATGGGAAGATATCCGCAGTTCAGACTATGTGATCAGAGGGGAAGAAACGGGCTCCCTCTTCCGGAATGGGAGATATAGAGCATCGATCGGGCACGGGTGCAGGCGACGAACAGTATGCTCCGTTCGCGCTGCAGCGCACGAGCCCTGGCGTACGGATCTTCGGACGGATCTTCGGGGGGATCCCCGGGCTGATCCTCCGGCGGCGGCGCGGGCACCACGCCCTCGGCCACGCCGATCAGCGCCACCCGCTCGAACTCGTGCCCCTTGAGGTGCTGGAAGGTCGACGCCCGCACGTCCAGGCCGTCGAGCACCCGCTTGGCGTCGCGGACCAGCCGCTGGTTGCGGGCCCCGACCGCGATCTCGCCCGGCGGGACGCCGTCGGCCAGCCAGGCGTCCACGGTGCCGCGCAGCCCGGCCAGCTCCGCCTCCGGCGAGTCGTACGCCTTGACGATCGGGCGCCGGCCGTTGTGCGTCGCGGTGAAGTCGTACATCTCGGTCACGCCCTTGACCAGGCCGGGGGAGGGGCCGCCGCCGCGCAGCCGCACGGCGAACGACAGTATCTCCTGTGGCAGCCGATGGGACAGGTTCAGCGTGTACTGCGTGGCGGGAATGCCGACCGCCCTGAGCGTCACCCGCGTGTCGGTGACGCGCTGGTGCGGGTCGCCGACGATGAACAGGTCGTCCCGCGCCCGCGGCACCGTCGCGCGCAGCAGCCGCCACTGCGCCGAGCTGATGTCCTGCGCCTCGTCCACGACCATGTGACGGTACGGCTTGTGCCCGGGATCCACGTCGTCGAGCAGGCCGCCGGTCGCCAGCGACAACAGCCTGAGCGCGTCGTCCGTCAGCTTGGCCAGCGAGCGCGCCCCCGGGCCCACCAACGTCGGACGGCGGCCCTCCGCGCCGGCCACGATCCGGACGGCCAGACGCTCGACGTTGTCCACCTCGACCCGCTTGCGCGCCACCTCGTCCTGGATCAGCAGGTCCAGCTTCGCCGACAGCTCCTCGACCAGGCTCTGCGAGAACGTCACCAGCAGCACGGGCCCGGCGCCCCTGGTCGCCAGGTGGGCGGCCCGGTGCAGGGCCAGCACGGTCTTGCCGGTGCCCGCGCCGCCCACGACCAGCACCGGGTGCTCGTACCTCGCGGCCCTGGCCAGCCGGTGCTGCGGCGGGTGCGGGAACGTGCACCAGACCGGCGCGTTCAGCACCCGGTCCAGCGTCACCTTGTCCGGCACGAACACGGCACGGTCGGGGCTGCGCCGCAGCGCCGCGTACAGGTTCTCGGGGTCGATCGGGCCGCTCTCCCCGTCGGAGGCCCGCCAGGCGTCCAGCTCCCGCCACGCCTCCGAGAGCGAGCCGCCGCGGGCCAGCACCGCCAGCGGGACGTACTGGGTGGGCGGCAGCAGCGGTTCCAGCGCGGCCACGTCCGCCTCGGTCGTGACCAGCCGGAACAGCGGCAGCGCCTGGACGTCCAGGCCCAGGCCGAGCAGGTCGCCGTCGCAGATCGCGTCGAACAGCCGCGTCGCCCTGGCCGACCTGCGCAACGCGGGCTCCACCCGCTCCAGGGCCTCGGCGTCCCACTCCTCGACCACGCCGATCACGGAGTTGACGCCGTAGCGGTGGCGGCCGGCGTACGACCACGCCTCGGGATCGGGCAGCACCCTTCGCAGCCAGTACACGTCCCGCTGCCGCACCACCACCCCGCGGTGCCCGTCGGCCAGGCGCAGGGTCGCCACCCGCGGGTCCCTGGCGCCCCTGACCCGTTCGGGATGCGGGGCGCCGGCCACGTTCAGCAGGAACCGGCGCAGCGCGACCACGGCGTCCCTGCGCACCGGCTGGGCCAGTGCGTTGAGCTCCCCCGGGAACTCGGGGCCGATCGCGAGCCGCGGCACCGGCGCTCAGTCCAATAGTTCGAGCAGGTCGCGGTCACCGCGTTCGCGGAGCCTGTTGAGCAGGTCCGGCAGGGCCACGGGGCTCGGCATCCCGATCCTGGTGGCGATCACCCTGGCCGCCTGGTCGCGGGTGCCTCCCGGAGCCGTGTACCCGACCAGGCGCAGCGCCTTGGTGATCTGCTCCGCTCCCTGCGCGGCCACCGGGAGGTGCCTGGCCCGCAGCACCCCCTCGTCCGACAGCGTCAGGAACAGGTGGCCGCCCTCCCTGGCCCCCACGTCCACGAGGAGGCGCTCGATCGACTCGAGCACAGGACGGCCGTGCCAGGTCATGCTCAGCTCGCCCGCGGCGCTCCTGACCGTCCTGGTCTCGCCCGGCGACAGGCCCAGGTACGTCGCGAACCCCGTCGGCAGCGCGCACTCGGACCCGGCGAGCTGCTCGGCCGTCACGTCGATGCGCAGCCACCACCGGCCGTCGGGCTGCCTGAAGCAGCGCTTGGTCTGGGAGACGTCCTTCAGCGGCTGGTACGGCTTGTCCTGCTCCGCCTCCTCGGGCTCCTCGCCGTTCACCTCGGGCGAGACGGCCGGTGTGAACGCCTGGAACTGCGGCACCGGCGCCGGGGGCGGCGGCAGTTGGACGGGGCCGAACGCCGACTGCTGCGCCGCCTCCGCGGGAGGCTGCTCCTGGTGCGGCTTGCGCTTCGGCAGGGGCGGCGGCGCCTCCGGCTGCGGCGAGATCGCGGGCCCAGACGACGGCGACGACGACGGCGAGGCCAGCGTCGTCAGCACGAACTGCCAGGCCGGGACCTCCAGCGCGCGGATCTCCATCTGGTGCCAGTCGGCCGCGCCGACGACCTGCTCCTTGGAAGCGGCCGGGCCCAGCGTCCTGACCAGCTCGTCCAGATGCGCCCGGTACGGGGCCGCCTCGTCGCCGGCCAGCCACTGGTCCAGGCGGGAGCGCAGCGCGTGCTCGGTCGCCGCGATCTCGGCCGGGGGGACGGCGAACAGCTTGGCGAGCTGGTCGACCGCCGAGGGCTCGTCGGTGAACACCCGGTTCTGCGCCACGGCCCAGCTCTTGTCGTCGAGCCCGGCGAACGCGGCCTCGATGAGCGCGGGGAGCGGCTGCTCCTGAGCCGACGGCTGGGGAGCGGGCTCGGAGTCCTCCTCCGAGGCGGGCTCGTCGCCCGACGCCGCGACGGGCTCAGGCGCGGGATCGAGGGCGGGTTCGCCGGTGGCTTCGTCGGCGGGTTCGTCGGCGGGTTCGCCGGTGGGCTCGTCGGTGGGCCGGCGGTCGTGCTCGGGGGCAGGCTCACCCTCGCCGCCGTCCGCGACGCCCGCGGCCTCCACGACCCCTTCGACCTCGGGAACGCCCTCCGGCTCAGGAACGCGCTCGGGCTCGACAACCTGGCCGGGTTCCTGGGCCTGCCCCGGCTCCTGGGCGTGCTCGGGTTCCTGGGGGTGCTCGGGCTCCCGCGCCTGCTCCGGGCCGGAGGTCGCGGACTCGTGCCCCAGCGCGGACCGGGCTTCAGGCACGAGCTGGGGTTCCAGCACAGCCTGAGGTTCAGGCACGGGCTGAGGTGCAGGCACAGACTGAGGTGCAGGAACGGGCTGGGGCTCCGGCTCGGGCGTCTCGCCGCCCTCCTCGGGCACCTGCCCGGCGTCGGCGTCCGCGACCCGCTCGGCGGCCTCCGGCGCACCCTCGCGGACCTCGGCAGCGGCCTCAGCGACCTCGGCGGCCTCGGCGGCGGCGCGCTCTTCCTGGACGTCGGCGGCGGGCTCCGGTACGACGGGCTTCTGCGCGCCCTGGCGGGCGAGACGGACGAGGACGGCCGAGAACAGCGTGCCGAGCACCGGCCGAGCCTGGATGAACGGCTGGTCCATCAGCTCACGGCTGGTCAGCGCCAGCAGCCCGGCCCACGATCCGGCCCGGTCGAGCGCGATCGCGACCGCGGGCTCGTCGGCGTCGTCCGGGTCCAGGACGTGCAGCGCCGGCAGGACGTCGCCCACCGCCGCCGCGGGCCAGTGCTCTAAGGCGATCTCCGTCAGCAGCTCGCCCAGTGGCTCGGGACCGATCGCTGCCAGCACCCGCGGCATGGGCAAACTGCGCCACCACGCATCCGGCAGGTCCGGCTGCCCGGTGAGTAGCGTGATCGTCGACGTGTCGCTCCACCTCAACGGTGGTACGAGGTCGCTCAGGCAGAAGTTCATCCCGTTCCGTTCACCAGCCCCTCACGCCGCCGCAGCGGTGCAGCCATAATCTCGCCGCCCACGGAACAGACCATAGTCCGGCAAAATAGCCCTACGCATCATGCACGACGCATCAACGCCGAACAGCGGCAAAGCGTAGACGCACGTAGTCCGCCATCCAGACAGTCTCCCTGCGAAGCGCCGGCGCGGCCAGCTCGTTGACGCGCCTGAGCAGGGGTTCGACGATGTCTGGCGGGAGCCCTTCGAGCACCGGCGCGGCGAACATGCGCACCCAGTCGGCGGCCCCGCCGGGGCACTCGTCGAGGGGCGTCGGCCGGTCGAAGTATTCGAGCAGCCTGACCACGAACCCCTCCTGCTCGAGGCGGCGGGCGTACTCGGCGGGCGTCGGGAAGTACCAGGGCAGGTCGGGCTCGCGCAGGCCGTACTCGCGCCAGGCGGTCAGCATCGCGGCGGTCAGCTCGGCGCAGTTGCCCGCGCCGCCCATCTCCGCGACGAAGCGTCCGCCAGGCGTGAGGGCCTCGCGGACGCTGGCGATCACGGCGCCGGGGTCACGGCTCATCCAGTGCAGCGCGGCGTTGGAGAAGACCGCGTCGTACGGGTCCACCACCGTGAAGTCGTGTCCGTCGCCGATGATGAAGTTGACGCCCGGGTACTGCGCGAGCGCCTTCTCGATCATCGCGGCGGAGCCGTCGATGCCGAGGACGTCCGCGCCGCGGAAGGCGATCTGGGCGGTCAGCACCCCGGTGCCGCACCCGAGGTCGAGGACGCGCTCGCCCGGCCGCGGGTCGAGCAGGTCGACCAGTGGCGCGCCCTGGGTGGAGACGTAGCCGAAGCTGCTGTCGTAGGCGCGACTGTCCCACCGCTCCAAACTCGGCGTGTCATATCGCAAGACGATCAGCTCACATTCGATCAGACATCGGGCCCCCGTGGCCGTGCTGTCTGTTCACTTTAGAGCCTGAACGTCCCTACGACATATCAAGTCACATCTAGCTCAGCCCACACTCTTCATCCATTCGGTCTTCAAGTACGCCTTTGCCGCATCTGCCTGCGGAATCGTCATCAGAACCGGCGGACCGGGCGCCTTAGGAAGTTTCGCCGCCTGCTCGGTGTCGAGCGTGCCCTTCATGAGCATCGCCTCGCCGCGGGCCGGCCGGGCGAACCCCTTCTGGAGCAGGTTCTGGCCCTCGTCGGAGAACAGGAACTCCTGCCACAGCCGGGCCGCGGCCGGGTGCGGGGCGGCCTTGTTGATCGCCTGCACGTGGTAGCCGCCGAGCGCCGAGTCGCGGGGGATCGTCACCTTCCAGGCGTCGGAGTGGTTCGCGCTGCGGGTGGCGTTGAGGTGGTCCCAGGCGACGACCACGTTGGCCTTGGCCGGCACGGTGAGCCGCCCGGCCTGCTTGAGCTTGGCGAACAGGGCCACGCCCTGCTCCGGCTTCGGCACTCCCGCGTGCATGGAGGCCGCCATGACGCCGCCGAACGCCGAGTCCGAGCGCAGCGGGTCGCCGTCGAGGGCGACGCGGTAGCCGGGATTGAGCAGGTCGGCGAAGGAGGCGGGCGGTTTGACCTCGCGCGGGTCGTACCCGATGGACATGTAGCCGCCGTACGCGGCGTACCAGGCGCCCGCCGGGTCCTTGACGTGGTCGGGCAGGTCCTGCCAGCCCTGCACCTTGTACGGGGCGAACCGGTCTGCCCCGTAGACGGCCTGGTCCATGGTCAGGTCGAAGACGTCGGGCTTGAGTTGCGCGGCGACGTCGAGTTCCCGGCGGCTGCTCGCTCCGGGCTCCAGCTCGTTGATCTTGAGGTCGTACTTGTCGGCGAAGGTGTCGATGATCTCGCCGTAGTTGACCCAGTCGCGGGGCAGGGCGATCACGTTGAGCTGGCCCTCGCGCTGGGCGGCGTCGACGAGGCGCTCCATGGTGCCGAAACCGGCCTTCATCGAGGCGCCCTGGACGTTCACCGGCGGCAGGTTCTTGGCCTGCGGGTTGCTGGAGTCGGTGGACGACGCGCCGCATCCGGCGCTGGCGAGGATGGCTGCTGCGGCGGCGCAGGTACGTACAGTCACACAGTGAATACTTACCGTTACATTCGCCCAGGTCGAGGAGGCGCGGCCGGAACGACCTTGGCGGCCACCAGCGTCTCTTCGGGAATTTCCACCACCGTGCCATCCTTTTTGCGGACTTCGAGTACGCCGTCCGCCCACGACACGAGCACACCCACCACATCGCGAAATCCGCCAGGGACACGCCTACGGGTGGTGATCCGTGCGCCTATGTCCTGACTTGTGATGGCGATGACGAGGCGTGCGGCCACGAGTTTGCCACCCTCCGTTTCGGCCAGTCGGCAAGCACGGCAATACTAGGGCGTAGCAAACCGCGGTCAGAGTCATGCCATGGTGCGGAGAAGAAGGAGCTCGAGGTGACCTACGTCATCGCGCAGCCTTGCGTGGACGTCCTGGACAAGGCGTGCATCGAGGAATGCCCCGTCGATTGCATCTACGAGGGCGAGCGCATGCTTTACATCCACCCCGACGAGTGTGTGGACTGCGGCGCGTGCGAGCCTGTGTGCCCCGTTGAGGCGATCTTCTACGAGGACGACCTTCCCGAGCAGTGGAAGGACTTCTACAAGGCGAACGTGGACTTCTTCGAAGACCTCGGCTCGCCAGGGGGCGCCTCGAAGGTCGGCAAGATAGAGAAGGACCACCCGGTGGTGGCCGCCCTGCCGCCGCAGGGCGAGGACCACTGACGGGTCCCATTCACGTCGTGCGCGGGGGCATCCGGGTGGATGCGCCCCGTTCGCGTCGCGCTCCCGTGCCCCGGTGCGCCCGCACCCTGCCGAACACCCTGGAGAATCGTGAACAAGCTACCTGACTTCCCCTGGGATCGGCTGGAGCCGTACAAGGAGCGTGCGCTCGCACACCCCGACGGGATCGTCGACCTCTCGATCGGCACACCCGTCGACCCCGTGCCGCGGATCATCCAGGACGCCCTCGTAGGCGCGGCCGACAGCCCCGGCTATCCCTTCACCCACGGCACCAGGGCGCTGCGCGAGGCCGCGGCCGGGTGGCTGCGGCGGCGGCACGGCGTCACGGTCGACCAGGAGCACGTGCTCCCGCTGCTCGGCTCCAAGGAGTTCGTCGCCTGGCTGCCCACCTATCTGGGCGCTCGGCACGTGGTCTTCCCCGAGCTGGCCTACCCCACGTACGACGTGGGCACCCGGCTGGCCGGCGCGGCGGGCACGGCCTCCGACAGCACGCTCGCGCTCGGCCCCGAGCCCGTCGACCTCATCTGGGTCAACTCCCCGGGCAACCCCACGGGCCGGGTGCTGCCCGCCGAACACCTGCGCAAGGTCGTGGCCTGGGCGCGCGAGCGCGGCGCGGTGGTGGCCTCCGACGAGTGCTACATCGAGCTGGGCTGGGAGGAGCGGCCGGTCTCGATCCTGCACCCCGACGTCTGCGGCGGCTCCCACGAGGGGCTGCTCGCCGTCCACTCGCTCTCCAAGCGCTCCAACCTGGCCGGATACCGCGCCGGGTTCGTGACGGGAGACCCCGTCCTGGTCAAGCGGCTGCTGGAGACCCGCAAGCACGCGGGCATGCTCATGCCCCAGCCCGTACAGGCGGCGATGACCGCCGCGTTCTCCGACGACGAGCACGCCGACCGGCAGCGCGAGCGGTACGCCGCCCGCCGCGCCGCGCTGCGCCCCGCCCTGGAGAAGGCCGGGTGGAGCATCGACCACTCGACGGCCGGTCTGTACTTCTGGGCCTCCAACGGGCAGAGCGCCTGGGATCAGGTAAGCAAGCTCTCCGAAATCGGCATTTTGGTCGCGCCCGGCGAATTCTACGGATCGGCAGGTGGACGGCACATCCGCGTCGCCGTCACGGCCACGGACGAGCGGATCGGTGCGGCGGTGCTCCGGCTCCAGTAGGATCCCCCCGACGTGGCCGGGCGTACCGGCTTGGCGCGGACAAATTGACAAGAGCTTTTGCCGAGGCAGACCGCGAGTGGAGCGAGCTGATCGATGAGCATGACCTCCATGGTCGTACTCGGGCTGAGCATCGCCACCGTCCTGCTGCTGCTGGGGGCCTTCTGGGCCACCATGCGGCAAGACAGGAAGGGCCGCGCGAGCGCGCCGCCCGCCGAGGTCGCTCCCGCCGAGCCCCCGCTGGCGGCGCCGGTGAGCGTCCCCGGCGAGGCCGGCACCGACTACGCCGACCCTCGCACGATCCAGGTCGGCGACCGGATCGAGGTGCACGGGTCACCCGCGCGCGTGCTCGGCGCCACGCGCGTCTCGTGGCAGGGGCAGCAGTGGACGGAGTTCCTGCTGCGCGACGGCTCGCGGCGGCACCAGTGGCTCTCGATCGAGGTGCTGGCCGGTGATCCGCCGCACCTGGAGGTCCGGCTCTGGACGGACGTGCCCACCCAGGGCATGGTTCCGGCCAAGAGCATGCTGATCATGGAGGGCATGGAGTTCTTCCCCGTCGAACGGGGCACCGCCGCCTTCCGCAGTGAGGGCGACACGGGCCTGCCCGAGCGGGGGCTGCTGGACTTCGCCGACTACAGCGCCTCCGACGGCCGCCTGCTCTCCTTCGAACGCATCCAGGGCCGCTCATGGACCGCCGCCTACGCCCAGCCCCTGCCGCCCGGCTCCATCACCATCGTCCGCCGCGCCTCCTGAAGCCCGCCTTCTGAAGCCCGTCTCCTGGAGCGCCCGGCTCGTGAAGGCGCGGCCCGGCAGCCGTGGCGTCGTGTCAGGACAGCTCGACCTGGCGGTCGCCGGCCTGGCCGCCCGCCTGCCAGCCGTCGGCCTCCGGATCGTTGCTCCAGGTGGCCCCGTTGTAGCCCACCCGCGTGAGGGCGTACTTCTCGGCGTGGGCCACCGACCAGGCGGCCACCAGCCACCCCCGCCGCTTCGTCGTGATGGCCACGCTGCCCAGCGCCCGCGCGAGCTGCTTGCGGGCCTCGGCGGTGCGGGGCTGGGGCGCCGGGGTCTTGTCCGAGGGGTACCAGCACTGCAGGGCCTGCGGCACCCGCCCGGTGAAGGCGGCCGCGAGGATCTTGGCCTGCGTCTCGTGCGGCGCGTACGCGTACCCGCCCGCCGACCGCTGCACCTCCTGCGCCGCCTCGGCCAGCGGGATCTTCCGGTAGTTCTTGACCTTGACCAGCGCGGCGAAGAACTTGTTGGTGGCGTAGACGGGGTCCATGAGCTGCTTCTTGGTGCCCCAGCCCTGCGACTCGCGCTGCTGGAAGACGCCCACGGAGTCGCGGTCGCCGTAGTCGAGGTTCTGGATCTTCGACTCCTGCAGCGCGGTCGCGTACGCGATGACCACGGCCCGCTCGGGCAGCTTGCGGCGGGCCGCGACGGCGGCGATGGTGGCCGAGATCTGGGCCTGCTCGGGGATGAGGTTGATCACGCCCTCCGGCGTGTTGACGACGCAGTAGGGCTCGGGCTGGCCGGCCAGCCGCGGCGTCCTCTTCAGCAGTTGGTAGAGGCCGACGGAGACGCCCACCGCGAGCACGACGACGATGATCGCGATGGCGATGACTCCACGTGAGAAGCGCAGGCGCACCCTGAAGAACCTACCCGGCCGGATAGGCTCCGTGGCCATGAGTCACGTGAGCACCGACACGACAAGGCGGCGCTCAACGACGTGCTGCGCGAACACGGAGTGAACACCTGATGCTCGACCTGACCCAGGACGTACGCGACCTGACCGCCGCGATCGTGGACATCGAGTCGGTGAGCGGCGCGGAGAAGGCGCTGGCCGACGAGGTCGAGCGGGCGCTGACGGCGCTGCCGCACCTGCGGGTGGCCCGGTCGGGCGAGACGGTCGTGGCCCGTACCGAGCAGGGGCGCTCCGAGCGCGTGCTGATCGCCGGGCACCTCGACACCGTCCCCGTGGCCGCCAACCTGCCCAGCCGCGTCGAGGGCGACCTGCTCTACGGCTGCGGCACTTCCGACATGAAGGCCGGCGTCGCGGTCGCGCTCAAACTGGCGGCCACCGTGCCCGCCCCCGGCAGAGACGTCACGTACGTCTTCTACGACTGCGAGGAGGTCGAGGCCGAGCGCAACGGCCTCACCAGGGTCGCCCGCGACCACCCCGGCTGGCTGGCGGCCGACTTCGCGGTGCTCATGGAGCCCACCGACGGCGTGATCGAGGGCGGCTGCCAGGGCACGCTGCGCGCCGAGGTCACGGTGACCGGCAAGCGGGCGCACAGCGCCAGGTCGTGGTTCGGGGTCAACGCCGTTCACGGGATCGAGCCGGTGCTGGCCCGGCTGAACGCCTACGAGGCGCGCCGGCCGGTGGTCGACGGCCTCGAATACCACGAAGGGCTGAACGCGGTCGGCGTCCGGGGCGGCGTGGCGGGCAACGTGATCCCCGACGAGTGCGTGGTGACCGTCAACTACCGTTTCGCGCCCGATCTGTCCGTCGAGGCGGCGCAGGAGCACGTACGCGAGGTGTTCGACGGATTCGCGGTCGGCTTCGTGGACCTCGCGCCGGCGGCCAGGCCGGGGCTGACGCATCCGGTGGCGGCGGCCTTCACCGCGGCCGTCGGCGGCACCCCGCGCGCCAAACTGGGCTGGACCGACGTCGCCCGCTTCGCCGAACTGGGCGTCCCCGCCGTCAACTACGGCCCGGGAGATCCGAACCTCGCGCACCAGCAGGGCGAGTACGTGTCGCGCTCGAAGATCGTCGAGAGTGAGCGGGCCATGCTGGAGTGGCTCACAATATGAAAGTGGCCTTCCTCGCCGGCCATTTGGCGGGGAAGACCACTTTCAGTCCCGAGCAGCACCCTCGTCGGTTAGACGTGAGGGGGTGGAAATTCGGTTCCCTGCTTCTTTCAAGATTTTTAAGACCGGTGTCCCGTCCTCGCTACCTGCGGTTTCGCTCCCAGCGGGCAGTCTGGATCCCCTACGGGGCCCCTTTCGAGCCGGGCCGCGGACGCGGGCTCGGTCGCACATGAGAAGGACTAGCGTGATCCCCATGGCACAAAATCGTCGGGAACGCCGCCAGGGCCAGGCGTTCGTCCGCGGCAACCTCGTCCCCAGCTCCACCCACGACCAGCGCCTCCTGGCCCGTCAGGGGCCCTCCGACTGGGTGCACATGGACCCGTGGCGGGTGCTGCGCATCCAGGCGGAGTTCGTGGAGGGCTTCGGCCAGCTCGCCGAGCTGCCGCCGGCGGTCACCGTCTTCGGCTCGGCCCGCACCAAGCCCGGCTCCTCCGACTACACGATGGGCGAGGTGCTCGGCAGGAAGCTGGCCGAGTCCGGCTACGCCGTGATCACGGGCGGCGGGCCCGGCGTCATGGAGTCGGCCAACAAGGGCGCGAGCGAGGTCGACGGCGCGGTGTCGGTCGGGCTCGGCATCGAGCTGCCGTTCGAGCAGAGCATGAACGAGTACGTGGACCTCGGCATCGAGTTCCGCTACTTCTTCGTGCGCAAGACGATGTTCGTCAAGTACTCCTGCGGCTTCATCGCCCTGCCCGGCGGCTTCGGCACGCTCGACGAGCTGTTCGAGGCGCTCACGCTGGTGCAGACCCACAAGGTCACCTCCTTCCCCGTGGTGCTGATGGGCTCGGAGTTCTGGGGCGGGCTGACGGAGTGGATCAAGGGCACGCTGCTGGGCACCGGGAAGATCGCGTCGCAGGACCTCGACCTGATCACCATCACCGACGACGCCGACGAGGCCGTGCGCATCATCGTCGACGCCGACCGGGCCCGCTCCAAGGAGCGCGAGCAGCAGGAGCTGGAGGCCGCCGCCGTCCAGACCGCCGAGCCCCAATAAGCTTGTCCGACGTGAACATCTGCGTCTTCTGCGCCTCCAGCCTCACCATCGACCACAAGTACATCGAGCTGGCCGAGCAGGTGGGCGCCGAGCTGGCCAAGCGGGGGCACACGCTGGTGAGCGGCGGCGGCTCCGTCTCGTGCATGGGCGCCGTCACCTCGGCCGCGCGGGCCGCGGGAGGTCGTACGGTGGGCGTGATCCCGCAGGTGCTCGTGGACATGGAGGTGGCCGACGAGGAGTCCGACGAGCTGATCGTCACGCCCGGCATGCGCGAGCGCAAGGCCGTCATGGACGCCCGCTCCGACGCGTTCCTCGTGCTGCCCGGCGGCATCGGCACGCTGGAGGAGCTGTTCGAGATCTGGACGGCCCGGGTGCTCGGCATCCACGATCGCCCGCTGGTGCTGCTCGACCCCTTCGGCCTGTACGAGCCGCTCAAGAAGCTGGTCGAGGGCATGTACGACGAGGGCTTCACCCGTCCCGACGTCTTCGACGCGATCTCCTGGACCACCACCGTGGACGAGGCGTTCGCCCACCTCGAAGCTCGGGCGCAGCCGGTCCGCCCCAGCGTCGCCGAGCTGGGCGAGGCCGCCGGCTGACCTGCGCGAGGGGCGTCGCGTGGCGGTAAGCGTGAAATGCACGACTTGCGGTGGACCGCTAAATGAGGTCCACCGTGTGAGTACGATGCCAATGTGCTGGTCATACTCGCCATCGCCGCCATCGCCATCCTGGCCTGCGTGGTCCTGGTCTCCCTGGGCAGGGGCGGAGAGCTGACCGAGTTCCCGCCCGACGTGCCCCCGCTCGACCTGCCCGAGGCGGCCCAGCTCACGGCGGTCGACTTCATGGCGCTGCAACTGCCGGTCAGCCTGGTGGGCTACCACACGCAGAGCGTCGACGAGACGCTGCGGCGCGCGGCCGGTGCGATCAGTGCCCGCGACACCCGCATCGCGGTGCTGGAGCAGCGGGTCTCCGAGCTGCTGTCGAGCCGCCTGCACGCGCGCCAGGAGGTCTACGCCGCGCCCGGGGCCGGGCCGCGCACCGAGCACGAGCCGCAGGCCCCGACCGCGCCGCGTGAGCTGCCCGAGTCCGGCGATCCGGTGGCGGCGAGCGGGGCCTCGGTGACCTGGGGTGACGGCGCCGGGCTCCAGCGCGTGCCGGAGGAGCCGGAGTGGCGCGTCTCCCCGGCCGACGACGCACCCGCCGCGGAGGAAGCGGAAGCAGCGGAGGCAGCGGAGAAGGCGGAGCAGGCGGAGCAGGACCCGGAGAAGCCGGGCGACGGCGAGCCGCCCACCGAGGCGAAGCCGGAGGACGCCGAGGTGAAGCCCGAGGACGCCGAGGTGAAGCCCGAGGACGAGTTCACGTCCGACGAGCCGCCCGAGACCGACCGGCCGCACGAGAGCGGCAAGCCGCACGAGACCGGTGACGAGCGCCGGTGACCGAGCCGACCCTGGCAGAGCCGCCACTGACAGAGCCGACCCGGTGTGCCTGGGCGGGACTGGCCGACCCGATGTACCTCGCCTACCACGACGAGGAGTGGGGCCGCCCGCTCAAGGGCGACGACGAGGTCTTCGAGCGCGTGTCGCTGGAGGCGTTCCAGTCGGGCCTGTCGTGGCTGACGATCCTGCGCAAGCGGGAGAACTTCCGCGCCGCCTTCGACGGCTTCTCCATCCCCAAGGTGGCCGCGTACACCGAGCAGGACGTCGAGCGCCTGCTCGGCGACGCGGGCATCGTCCGCAACCGGGCCAAGATCGAGGCGGCCGTGGCCAACGCCAGGGCCGCGCTCGACCTGCCCGGCGGTCTGTCAGAGCTGGTGTGGCGGTACGCCGACCCCGACGCGCCCGCGCCGAGGACCATGGCCGACGTGCCCGCCACGACCCCCGGCTCGAAGGCGCTGGCCAAGGAGCTGAAGAAGCACGGCTTCCGATTCGTCGGCCCGACCACGGCCTACGCGCTGATGCAGGCGATCGGCCTGGTCAACGATCATATCGAGGGTTGTCCGGCTCGTACGCGGTGAGTTCGACGCTGTGACTGCGGCCCAGCGACCCGCCGAGCGCGACGGTGACGACGGGCCGCTTGCCGAGCTGCACCGAGACCGTGTCGTCGGCGTTGCGCACCCCGCGCGCGGCCCGGTCGAGGGTGAGCCGTACGACGTCCACGGTCCTGCTCGGGTCGGCCACGGCCAGGACGACCCGCTCGCTGGCCCGGCGCAGCATGACCACGCACGGCGCGTCCGCGCTGACGATCCCGGCGCTGCCCGCCGCCCAGAACGTGGCCCCGAACAGCCGGCGCACCTCCACGGCCTGCAGCCGGTCGGTGTTGGACAGCACCCGTACGGGACGCCGCCCCCGGAACGACCGGGTCCCCGCCCGCGAGGCGCCGGGCAGCAGCACGTAGGTGTAGGCGTCCTCGGCGGGATTGGTGCCGTGGTCGAGCCAGAACGTCACGTAACGCCGCGAGACGGGCTCGAAGGCGGCCTGGGTGTCGTCCCCGGTGTTGATGTCCCGCCAGCGGCCCGTACGCGTGTCCGTGAGCATCCTGAGCCCCTCGAACACGTAGCCGCCCACCCCGGGCAGGTGCGCCCACCCGTCTCCGACGTACGGCTGCGCCTCCGTGGCCCGATTCTCCACCACGGTCTCGACCGTCCGGCCGTCGTAGCTCGTGATGCCGCTGCCCAGCGCCACCACGGCGTTGTCGAGGCACATCCACGACTTGCGGGCCCGCAGGCTCACCCCGTCGCCCCGCAGCTCCATGGCCGCCACGCCGTAGCGGCCTTCGAGCGCGACGCCGCCCGCCCACGTGTTGGCCGGGCGGTAGGCGGTGAAGTCGAGGTCCTCGCGTCTGCGGGTGTCCACGGTGGTGCCGGGCAGCCGGTACGGGTCGACCGTCGGCCAGAAGTCGTGCCCGTAGTGGTCGGGGTCGCCGGAGTAGACGTAGGTCATGCCGTCACCGGTGTACCAGCCGTGCCGGTTCTCCCCGTTGATCGCCTCGTACGCCGAGACCCGCTGCGACGACATGCTGATCGCCACCGACCAGCCGGGCCGCCGGTGCACCACCCGGTCCATCGAGGGGAACACGAAGTGCCCGACGGGCACGGGGGCGGCCTCGACGGTCTTGTCCTCCAGCACCTCGACCGCCCGCAGGGTCTCCGGCACGTCCGCGTGCTCCAGGTAGGGCCGGGCCCCGCCGCGCTCGATCCACCCCTTGGCCAGCTCCCTGAACCTGCTCCGGTACGGCTCGGGCGCGCTCCGCGCCAGCAGCAGCACCGCCCCGGTCAGGCCGTGCCCGGCCACGCCGTCGGAGAACTCCTGCCGGCTGACCGCCCGCCCCCTGACGGTGTCCATCAGCAGCCCGTCGTGGACGAACGGCGCGAACGAGCGCTCGACCGCGTCCAGCACCACCCGCCGACCCGGGTCGGTGATCTCCCACGGCGAGCCGTGCAGCAGCGCCAGGGTCTCGGCCACCGCGATGAGCAGGGACAGGCCGTAGGAGCCTGTGTAGGCGACGGTGCCGTGCTGGATGAACGAGCCGTCGCGGTAGAAGCCGTCGCCCGACTCGGCGTAGCCAAACACGCTGTTGCGCCCGCCGTCGCGTACGTCGGACAGCCCGTCACGCGCGAGGACGAGCTTGTCGGCATTACGCCCGGCCACACCGCGGAAGGCCAGGATGGCGGCCTTGTCGGCCCGGTTGGCCCCGCTCTCGCTGGCCTCGGGCCGCCACGCGCGACGGTCGGCGTCGGGGCAGAACCGGTCGATCGCCGCCAGGTACGCCTTCAGCCTGCCCACGTCGAGCCGGTCGCCGAGCAGCACGCACGCGCGGGACAGCTCGGCGGGCGTGCCGATCTCCCAGAACCACCAGTTGCCGCTCTCGTTCAGCCGCTCGTTGTAGTGGCGCTCGTGGAGCAGGTCGAGCGCGTCGATCACCTTCGCCGCCACGGCGTCGTCACCGTGCTGGGCCGTGCCCGGCGTGGCCCAGGCGGTGGCGATCATCCGCAGGCGGCCGTAGCTGCTCGTGACGTGGCCGGGGCGCCCTTCGAGCGGGAGGTCCGGCCAGATCAGCCCGGGGACCATCTGGGCCAGCCGACCGCCGGCCCGCTCGCTCAGCGTGGCCAGCGGCCGGGCGCGGACCGGGTCGGAGGCGTCGAGTTCGCCGCCGGTCAGGAGGGTGAGGGCCGTCGCACGCAGGGACTCGAAGTCGTGCGGGGCGGGGGGACGCGTCGCGTCGGGTGAGCGCATGGCGTTAGCTTTGCGCATCCGCGCGTGGTGGATCGGTTACTCCGCGTTGAATGTCGGAGGTTCTTTCGCGAGGAAGGCTCGGGTCGCGTTCTGGTGGTCGTGGGTTGCGGCGCATTCGTCCTGAAGGTCGGCCTCCAGGGCCAGCGCGTCGGGCAGCGAGTGGGTCGCGGCGTAGGCCAGCGCCCGCTTCGTGGCGGCGTAGGCCAGGGTGGGGCCCTGCGCCAGGCGTACGGCCAGCTCGTGGGCGGTCTTCAGCAGGTCGTCGGCGGGCACCACGCGGGTGACCAGGCCCAGCTCCAGCGCGCGGGCCGCGTCGAGCGGCTCGCCCAGCAGCATCAGCTCGGCGGCGCGGCCCCGGCCCACCAGCCGCTGCAGCGTCCACGACGCGCCGGAGTCGGGAGCCAGGCCGATGCCCGCGAACGCCAGCGCGAACTTGGCCCGCTCCGACGCCACCCGCAGGTCGCAGGCGAAGGCCAGCGACGCTCCCGCGCCCGCGGCCACGCCGTTGACCGCGGCCACCACCGGCTTGGCCATGGTGAAGATCAGCTCCACGATGGGGTTGTAGTGCTCGCGCACGGTGTTGGCCAGCCCGCGGCCCGCCTCCAGGTTGTCGGCGTGCTCACGCAGGTCCTGGCCCGCGCTGAAGGCCCGGCCCGAGCCGGTGAGCAGCACCGCCCTGACCGCGCGGTCGCTCGCCGCCCGGCGCAGCGCGCCGAGCAGGGCCTCCTTGACCTCGGCGGTCAGCGAGTTCATCGCGTCGGGACGGTCGAGCGTGATGGTGGCGACGGCGTCGGCCACGTCATAGCGAATCAAATCAACTCCCTGTCGACAAATGCCGCAGCTGCGGGGAGCAGCCGGGCGGCCTCCTGCTCGAAGTAGGCTCTGGCCTGCTCGCCCGGCCAGCCCGCCGGCAGCAGCTCGGGCGGCAGGCCGGGGTCGCGGAACAGGAAGTTGCGCCAGCCGTGCACGAGCCGGCTCCGCGTGGCGAACACCCGGTCGGGCGGGGCCCCTTCGGGCAGCGTGCTGATCAGCGTGACAGCCTCGGCGTGCCAGTGCGCGTACGCCTCGCCGATGGCGGCCAGATCCCAGGCCCTGGCGACCAGCTCGCGCGGGTCGCCCTCCAGCGCCGCGTCGAACCGGTCGGCCCGCACCTCCTCGCTCTCGAGCAGGTTGTCCAGCTCGATGGACGAGCGGGGGCCGATCCAGGTGCTCTCCGACAGCGACGCGTAGCCGAGGAACGTCAGGTCGGCCCGCAGCCGCTCGCGGCGCGGCCGATCTTTGACGGGCTCGAAGACGATCAGGTGCCAGCGGCCGTGCCAGGTCAGCGTCCCGGCTCGGTAAATTCTCAAGGCCGCCGCGTCCAGCCGCCTGACGCATTTCGCGGTCAGTCCGTAGCCGGCTCCCTGGGGCAGCCTCAGCGGATGCAGCCATCCCTGCCGCACCATGCGGGACACCGCCGTACGGACTGCCGGAGCGGCGATTTCCAGGGGTTTCATCAGCCGGACGAGCGCGGCGACGGACGCCTGGCCACCCCGCGAACGCAGGTGGTCTCCGTAGAGATCGAACAGAGCGGCGCGAGCGTGCACGGAGTCCAGTTTGGACGTCATCGCACGCCGCTACAACGCATTCTGGGAGGAGATCGTTACCCATGAGGGCTCTCGATGCGGGAGAATAGGACATCACAGAAGACGTGAATGCGCCGACCACCCCCAAGGGAGGTCGGAAATCGCGGGCCGCGGGAGCCCAAGGCAGGAAGGGATGCACGCATGGCGGCGATGAAGCCGCGGACCGGCGATGGTCCGCTGGAGGTCACCAAGGAAGGGCGCGGCATTGTCATGCGGGTCCCCCTCGAGGGTGGCGGCCGGCTCGTCGTGGAGATCTCCGCCGACGAGGCAAAGGCGCTCGGCGAGGCGTTGAAGAACGTCGTCGGCTGAGCGCTCCCGAGACGAGCTTGGTTCCACGACCCTGGCGTAAGTCCGGCGCCAGGGTCGCTGATGTTCGAGGAGATGTCCCGTGCCCATTGAGACCACTGCGTCGGTGGTCGCCGAGGTTCCCGGCGATGCCACGCTGCTGGCCGTCCCCTACGCCTCCGACCTCAACCCCGCGGTCGAGCTGCACCTGCCGGCGTCCGACCTGCTGGCACACTACGAGGCCAAGGGCGTGGCCGGGGAGATCGTCGAGGTCCCGGTGGCACGGGCCGGCGGGGTGGGCCGGGTCCTGCTGTACGGGGTGGGCGACGGCTCGCCCCGCGCGCTGCGCACGGCCGCGGCCGCGCTCACCCGGCGGGCCAAGGGCCAGGAGACGCTGACCGTGGTGCCGCCCGAGGGCGACCTGGAGGCGTTCGCCGAGGCGGCGCTGCTGGCGGCGTACACGTTCAAGATCGGCGATGCGGGGCGGAAGCCGGTGCGGTCCCTGGCCTTCGCCGGGGGCGACGCGGAGCGGGTGCGGCGGGCGCAGACCGTGGCGCAGGCGGTGGCCCTCGCCCGCGACCTGTCCAACACGCCCTCCTCGGTCAAGGACCCGGCCTGGCTGGCCGAGCGGGCCGCCGAGGTCGGCGTGCCGGTCGAGGTCTGGGACGAGGAGCGGCTGCAGGCCGACGGCTTCGGCGGCATCCTCGCCGTCGGGCAGGGCTCGGCCAGCCCGCCCAGGCTCATCAAGCTCTCCTACACGCCCGCCGAGCCGGTCGAGCGGCACGTGGTGCTGGTGGGCAAGGGCATCACGTTCGACTCGGGCGGGTTGTCGCTCAAGCCGACCGACAACATGAAGTTCCAGAAGACCGACATGGCGGGCGGCGCGGTCGTGATCGCCGTGCTGGGCGCGCTGGCCGCGCTGAAGGCCCCCGTACGCGTGACCGGGCTGGTGGCCTCCGCCGAGAACATGCCCTCGGGCACGGCCCAGCGGCCCAGCGACGTCATCAGGCACTACGGCGGGCGCACGGTCGAGGTGCTCAACACCGACGCCGAGGGGCGGCTCGTGCTGGCCGACGCGCTGGCCTACGCCGACGCCGTCCTCGACCCCGACGCGGTCGTCGACGTCGCCACGCTCACCGGGGCGATCACGGTCGCGCTCGGCCGCAGCGTCGGTGCCGTCTACTCCTCCGACGACGCGCTGGCCGGGCAGCTCGTCGAGGCGGGGGAGTCCGCCGGCGACCGGCTGTGGCGGATGCCGCTGATCGACGACTACGCCCCCGCGCTTGAGTCGCCGATCGCCGACCTGGCCAACGTCGAGGCCGGGTCCAGGTTCGGGGCGGGGTCGATCACGGCGGCGTTGTTCCTGCGGGAGTTCGCGGGCAAGCGGCCGTGGGCGCACCTCGACATCGCCGGGGTCGGGCGCAGCACCGTCGACGAGGGCACCCTGAGCAAGGGCGCCACGGGCTTCGGCGTACGCGTGCTGCTGGAGTGGCTCACTAAGAGCTGATCTTGACGGCGGCGAGCAGGCCGTCGCCCAGCGGCATGAGCACCGAGCGCAGCCGTTCGTCCGACTGCACCAGCTTGCCCACCTCGCGCAGCGCCACCGTGTCGGTGTCGCGCTGCGCGGGGTCGGCCACGCGGTTGTGCCAGAGCATGTTGTCGAAGGCCACGACGCCGCCCACGCGCAGCAGGCGGACGGCCTCGGCCAGATAGTCGGCGTATTCCTGCTTGGCGCCGTCGGCGAACACCATGTCGTAGCCGCCGTCGGACAGCCGCGGCAGCACATCGAGCGCCCGGCCCGAGATGAGCCGCACCCGCCCGCCGGAGAACCCGGCCTCCGCGAACGCCTGTCTGGCCAGTCGCTGGTGCTCGGGCTCGACGTCGACGCTCGTCAGCGTGCCGTCGGAACGCATGCCGCGCAGCAGCCACAGCCCCGAGACGCCGCAGCCCGTGCCGATCTCGACCACGGCCTTGGCGTTGACGACGGTGGCCAGGAAACACAGAGCCGCACCGCCGCCGGGAAGGAGGGGTACGGCACCCATCTCCAGCCCGCGCTGCCGCGCCGCGTGCAGGATCTCATCCTCGTGATGGAACTGCTCCGCATAGGCCAGAGTGGCCTCTACCGGAGTGGTCATCGGCCTCCTCCCCCCACTTTCGTGCGATTGGTCCGCGAGATTGGCACCGATCGCAGCCTAGGGGAGACACGCCAGGACGGGAACTCAGGAGGGCCCCACGGCGTTGCAGGTTTAAACGGGCTTTGCCGGTCCGGAGGGCAGGCAGTGCGCACGAAGGGACGAAACCAGGCACTATGGCGGTAGCGGTGGTCCCAGAGAGAGGAGTTCTGGTGGACGAAAGCGACCACCAGACCGATACTCCCGTGTCGTCTGACTGGACACCTCCCACCTGGGAGGAAGTGGTGCGGACCCACTCCGCACGCGTGTATCGGCTGGCATACCGGCTGACCGGCAACGTCCACGATGCGGAAGACCTGACCCAAGAGGTCTTCGTCCGGGTTTTCAGGTCGCTGTCGAGCTACACCCCTGGCACCTTCGAGGGCTGGCTGCACCGGATCACGACCAACCTGTTCCTCGACATGGCGCGGCGCAAGCAGCGCATCAGGTTCGAGGGGCTGGCAGACGACGCCGCCGAGCGGCTGCGCGGTCGCGAGCCGTCCCCGGCGCAGGCGTTCGACGACGCCCATCTGGAGCCCGACATCCAGGCCGCCCTCGACGCGCTCGCACCCGAGTTCCGGGCCGCGATCGTGCTGTGTGACATCGAGGGCCTGTCTTACGAGGAGATCGCGGCCACGCTCGGCGTCAAGCTGGGTACGGTCCGAAGCCGTATTCACCGTGGCCGGGCGCAGTTGCGGGAGGCGCTCGATCACCGGGCCCCCCGTAATTCTCAACTCCCCCCGACCGTGATCCGTGGGGAGGAAGTCTGACATGGCTCATCTGGGAGAACGCGTCTCCGCGCTCGTCGACGGAGAGCTGAACCACACCGAGCGCGAGCGTGCGCTCGCTCATCTGACTTTCTGCGCTGACTGCAGGCGCGAGGTCGAGTCGGTGCGGGCGCTGAAGTCGCGCCTGCGCTCGCTCGAGTCGCCGGCGCTGCCGGCCGACCTGACGATGTCCCTGCTCCGGATGGCGGAGCCGGGCGGGCCGTTGCCGCCGAGGGAGCGCCCTTTCCCGTCCCGCACGTTCGGCGGGGTGCCCATACCTGGGCCGCACAGCATCGCTCCGCTGGACAACCGCCCGCGCAGGGACGCCATCGGTGGGGCCACTGGCCCTGGTCGCGGTGGTAGGAGGCGCTCGGCGTACGTGGCGGTCGGGGTGGTCTCCGCGGCCGTGGCGCTCGGCACCTTCTTCGCCGCCACGGGGATCGGTCAGGAGAGTCCGGCCCCGCCGGTCGAACTCTTCCAGCAGCAGGCTCGTACGAACACGCCGTCAACCGCCACACCTTGACCGATATGCCGGGGAAGACTCGGTTGGCGTAGTCGGAGGTGCGCGGGGCATACGATCTGGGTTCGGGAATTGTCATGGGCAAGTCCTGATTGAAGCTTTATAACCCTCGTATGCCGCAAGAGCGAGGATTGCGGCGGCCGAGCCAAGGAGTGGTGAGACTTAGATGACCGACGAGACGCGCCCCACCGAAGGACGCACGCCGTCGGACTCCCCCGAGCCACATGGGCGGCCGGAGTTCCTGCCCGCGGACAACAGGCCGGACCAGCACCGGCCGGACCAGCCCAGACCAGGTCAGCCCCATACGGATCAGCCCAGACTTGATCAGCCCAGACCTGATCAGCACAGAACGGATCAACACGGCGGGTGGCCCGAGCCGCCCGTCTCGTTCGGCACACCGTGGGGCGACCCGTCGGGCCGCTCCGGAGTCTCGGGCTCGCCGCCGTACGAGCCGCGCCCGTACGACGCCTCGCCGCCGCACGGGCCGCCGTACGGTGCCTCGGGCCCGGACACCGCCCAGACCGGCCCCCAGACCGGCCCCCAGACCGGCCCCCAGACCAGTTCGCCGTACGCCGCGCAGACCGGCCCGCAGCCCGTCACCCCCACCTACGGCACCTCGGCCCCCTCCTTCGGGCCCCCGGACAGCGCCTCCGCCCCCTCCTACGGCTCGCCCGACGCCGCCCCGGCCCCTTCCTTCGGGCCCCCCGACAACACCACCCGCTCCTACGACAGCCCCTTCTTCGGCTCTCCTGACGGGGGCGCCCGCTCCTACGAGGGCCCGCCGTTCGGATCGTCCGGCGAGGGCCAGTCGTACGGCGTCGGCGCCCACGGGTACGGCCCCGGCACCGACGGGTACGGCGGCACCGGGGCGGCCCCGCCGCCGCCGCGCCAGCCCCTCGGCATGGGGCCGGGCTGGGCGCCGCCACCGCCGGGCGGGCAGGGAGCCCATGCCGCCCGCCGCGGGCCCGGCGCCGGTGTCCTGATCGCCGCGGCCGTGGTGATCGCGCTGGTGGCCTCGGTGCTCGGGAGCGTCGGCACGTACCTGCTGACCAGGCCGGCCGAGGGCAACGACCCCTCCTTCAGCCTCGGCCCGCTGCCGACCGGCGCCACCAACCGCGCGCCCGACTCGGTGGCGGGCGTGGCGGCCCGGGTGCTGCCCAGCGTGGTCTCCCTGGAGGTCGGCAACGGCACCAACACCGAGGGCGCCTCAGGCTCCGGCTTCCTGATCAAGAACGGCTACGTGGTCACCAACAACCACGTCGTCGCGCTGGCCGCGCAGGGCGGCGAGATCCAGATCGTGTTCAACAACCGCAAGACCACCACGGGCCGCATCGTCGGCCGCGACCCGGGCTCCGACCTGGCCGTGGTCAAGCCGGAGGAGACGTTCGGGACGCCGGAGATCACGCTCGGCAACTCCGACCAGGTGGTCGTCGGCGACCCGGTCATCGCCATCGGCTCCCCGCTGGGCCTGACCGGCACGGTGACGACCGGCATCGTCAGCTCGCTCAACCGTCCGGTCATCGCCGGTGACGACACCGGCACCAGCAGCGAGGAACCCGCGTACATCAGCGCCATCCAGACCGACGCCGCCATCAACCCGGGCAACTCGGGCGGGCCGCTGGTGAACGGCAGGGGCGAGGTCGTCGGGGTGAACTCGGCGATCGCCACGCTGGGGCGTTCGATGAGCAGCCAGGGCGGCAGCATCGGCCTGGGCTTCGCGATCCCGGTCAACCAGACGCGGCGGGTGGCCGAGGAACTGATCACGACTGGCCGGGCCAAGCGGCCCAAGATCGGCATCGTGCTGGACAAGGACTACCGGGGTGAGGGCGTACGCATCGCCTCGGAGTCGGTCGGCGGCCAGCCCGCGGTCACCAAGGACGGGCCCGCCGACAAGGCGGGGCTGCGGGCGGGCGACGTGATCCTCGAGATCGACGGGCTGGCCCTGCAGGACGGGAACGAGCTGATCGCCCTCATCCGCAGCAAGGCGCCCGGCTCCAAGATCAACATCAAGTTCCAACGCGCCGGTGAGGAGCGCACGGCGACCCTCACGGTCGTCGCCGAAGACGAGCCCACCCCGTCACCCTCCTGACCCGCCCCCACCCCCGGACCGACCCCACCCCTCCCGACCGGCCCCGAGTGCCCGACCCGGCCCGAATGCCTGGCCCGAGTGCCCGACCCGACCCCGAGTTTCCGACTCGCCCTGAGTGCCCGGCCCGGCCCTGAGTGGCCACCCGGTCCTTGTGTCTCATCGCGGTGCCGCAGGAGTCCCCACCGGCCTCCTGCGGCACCTTCACGACTCCCGGGCCCTTCTCAGGGACCGCACGGCCCTCCGTGGTCACACACGCCCGCCTGGCAACGCATGCGCGCCCTGAGGACGCATGCGCGCCCTGCAGGGCGCGTGCGGCGCTGTGGGTGCCTGCGGCGCTGTCCATGCGCGCGACCCGTCTGGGCACGCCCGGCTCTGGGCATGCGCGGCTCTGGGTACGCGCGGCTCCGCGGGAGTGTGGGCGACCGTCCGGGTGCGTCTGCGGCGTTCGAGGGAGCCCTCCAGCGCCGGTGGGGTGCCGTTCATGGTGCTGAGGGGCCGTTCGCCGCGCTCCGCGGCGTCCTGGCGGAAAACTGGGTGAGGGGGGACGACCGACCTACCTATGGGAGCCCTTAGTCTGTGGATAGGCCGGGGTTGTCCTCGGAGAGATTGGACTGCGGTAGGAGCTCAGGGTGTTCGGACTCGGATGGATGGAGGTCGGAGCGCTGATCGTGATCGCGCTGCTCGTCTTCGGTCCGGAAAAACTGCCGCAGGCCGCCGCGCAGGCGGGCAAGACGCTGCGCAACCTGCGCCGGATGGCGAACAACGCGCGCGACGACCTGCGCTCCGGTCTGGGCCCGGAGTTCCGCGACTTCGACCCGGCAGACCTCAATCCGCGCAACTTCGTCCGCAAGCATCTCCTCGACGACCTCGAGGACGACTGGAACAACAACAAGTCGCGCGAGCTGGAGCCGGCCAACATGGCCCCCTACACGTCCGAGCCCGTCGACGAGCTGGGCTTCGGCGAGATCCCCCCGTACGACTCCGAAGCCACCTGACGAGCCCCCACGACGCGAGACGGGCCCGCCCAGGGGTCTGAGCGGGCCCGGCGAAGCGGGAGCGGCGGCGGGTCAGCCGCGCGGCGACAGGCCGAGATGGAGGCCCTTCAGGCTGGAGGAGCGCTTGCTCAGCCCGCCCGCGATCTTGCGCAGCTCCTCGGCGGCCGGCGAGTCGGGGTCGGTCAGCACCAGCGGCTTGCCTTCGTCGCCGCCCTCACGCAGCCGCAGGTCGATCGGCACCTGGCCGAGCAGCGGCACCCGCGCCCCCAGCGTCCGGCTCAGCGCGTCGGCCACGGTCTGGCCGCCGCCCTCGCCGAAGACCGCGATGCGCTCGTCGCAGTGGGGGCAGGGCAGCCATGCCATGTTCTCGATGACGCCGGCGATCTGCTGGTGGGTCTGCGCCGCGATCGACCCGGCCCGCTCGGCCACCTCGGCGGCGGCCATCTGCGGGGTCGTCACGACGAGGATCTCCGCCGTCGGCAGCCGCTGGGCCACCGAGATGGCGATGTCGCCGGTGCCCGGGGGCAGGTCGAGCAGGAGCACGTCGAGGTCGCCCCAGTAGACGTCGGCCAGGAACTGGTGCAGCGCCCGGTCGAGCATGGGCCCGCGCCAGACCACCGGGGTGTTGCCCGGCGGCTTGAACATGCCGACCGAGATGACCTTGATGTCGTGGGCCACCGGCGGCATGATCATGTCTTCGACCTTGGTGGGCCGCTCGGACGCGCCCAGCATGCGCGGGATGCTGTGGCCGTAGATGTCGGCGTCGACGATGCCGACCTTGAGCCCGTTCGCGGTCATGGCGGCGGCCAGGTTGACCGTGACGGACGACTTGCCGACGCCGCCCTTGCCGCTGGCCACCGCGAACACGCGGGTGAGCGAGCCCGGCTGGTTGAAGGGGATCTCCTTCTCCGGCCCGCGGTCGCCCCTCAGCTTGGTCTGGAGGGTCTTGCGCTGCTCGGTGCTCATGACGTCGAGCTCGATCTGGACGCCTGTGACCCCGTCGACCTTGGCGACGGCGTTGGTGACGTCGCGGGTGATGGTGTCCTTCATCGGGCAGCCGGCCACGGTCAGGTAGACGCCGACGCGCACCGCGCCGTCGGGGGCGATCTCGATGCTCTTGACCATGTCGAGGTCCGTGATCGGGCGACGGATCTCGGGGTCGATGACGGTGGAGAGTGCCGCCGTCACGAGTTCCTGGGTTGGTGCCATCGAAGTCTCGGCACGAGGGAGTGCCGTCCCTCCTTCGTCGGTGTATGCGTGGCAGGCGCTGGACGCCGGGTGAGGATGCCCCTCCATGGTATGAACGAGAGCCTCCGCCGGGTTAATCCGCGCTGTTAGATGTCTGTGCAACAACGTCTTAAGGTTACTCCGTGACGCTTCTGCGCGACGAGGGGCTGACCGCTGGCGAACTGGCGCTGTGGCGGACGTTGCAGCGTGCCCAGGTGCGCATCACCCGCCATCTCGAAGGGGAACTGCTCGACGCCCACCATCTGCCGCTGGCCTCGTACGAGGTGCTCGCGCGACTGGCGGAGGCGTCCGGGCGGCGGCTGCGCATGAACGATCTCGCCGACCGCGTGCTGCTCTCCCGCAGCGGGCTGACCAGGCTCATCGACCGGCTCCAGCGCGACGGCCTGGTGACCAGGGAGGCGTGTGCCGACGACGCCCGCGGCCTGTACGCGGTGCTGAGCGACAGCGGCGCGGCCAGGCTGGCCGAGGCGACGCCGACCTACCTGCGCGGCATCAGGACCCAGTTCCTCGACCTGCTGGGCGCGGCGGAGATCGCGCAGGTGCGGACGATGCTGGCCAGGCTCGACCCAGAAGCGGCCCCGCAGCACGCATAGCCTCGGCGCGACCTCTCAGCGCGAGCCCTCAGCGCGGCGCCTCTGCGTCGCCCTTGAGTTCCTCCACCAGCCGGGTCAGTTCGGTGCGCAGGTAGTCGCGGGTGGTCACCTCGTTCAGCGCCAGCCGCAGGCCGGCGATCTCGCGGGTCAGATACTCGATCTCCGCCTGGTTGCGCTCGGCGGTCTCGCGGTCCTGCTCGTACTGGATGCGGTCGCGGTCGCCCTGGCGGTTCTGGGCCAGCAGGATCAGTGGCGCGGCATAGCTGGCCTGCAACGACAGCATCAGCGTGAGGAAGATGTGCGGGTAGGGGTCGAACCGCAGGCTCCCCGGCGCCACCGCGTTCCAGATCACCCAGACCGCCACGAAAACGGTCATGTACACGAGGAAGCGCGCCGTGCCCAGGAACCGGGCGATCTGCTCGGAGAGGCGGCCGAACGCCTCCGGGTCGTAGTGCGGGCGCAGCGAGCGGCGCAGCTCGCGGGGCTGGTCGAGTCGTTCACTCGTCACGGTAGTCGGCCCTTTCCCGCCAGTCCTCGGGCAGCATGTGATCCAGTACGTCGTCCACGGTCACCGCTCCGACCAGTCGGCCCAGCTCGTCGACCACCGGGGCCGCGACGAGATTGTAGTTGGCCAGGTAGTAGGCCACCTGGAGCAGCGTGAACTGCGGCCTGATGGGATCGATCGAGGGGTCGAGCACGGTGCCGAGCTGCGTGGACGGCGGCTCGCGCAGCAGCCGCTGGAAGTGCGAGACCCCCAGGTACGTGCCCGTCGGCGTCTCGGTCGGCGGCCTGCTCACGTAGACCTGCGCGGCCACGGACGGCGTGAGGTCCTGCTGCCTGATGTGCGCCAGCGCCTCGGCCACCGTGGCGCTGGGCGGCAGGATCACCGGCTCGCTGGTCATGACGCCGCCCGCGCTGTCCTCCGGGTACGTCAGCAGCCGCCGCACCGGCGCCGCCTCACCCGGCTCCATCAGCGCCAGCAGCTCGGACGCCTGCTCCTCCGGCAGGTCGTGCAGCAGGTCGGCGGCGTCGTCGGGACCCATCTCCTCCAGGACGTCGGCGGCCCGCTCGGGTTCGAGGGTGCCCAGGATGCCGATCTGGTCGTCGGGCGGCAGCTCCTCCAGCACGTCGGCCAGCCGGGTGTCGTTCAGCGCGCGGGCGATCTCGATGCGCCGCTTGCTCGGCAGGTCGTGCAGCGCGCTGGCCATGTCGGCGGCCCGCAACGACTCGAACGCGGCGATCAGCCCGGCCGCGCCCTGGTCCTTCTGCAGCGTGTCGAACCCCGACACCTCGCCCCAGTCGACGATCCGGGGCTCGCGCCGCCTGCCCTTGTAGAGGGCGACGCTGGTGATCTCCCAGGTGGACGGCCTGGTCTCCTCCATGGCCACGTCGTAGACGGTCATGGGCTGGTCGTCGAAGCGCACGGTCAGGTCGAGGATCTCGCCGATGGCCAGGGTCTCGGTGGTGCGCTGCTCGAACCTGCGCATGTTGATCCGTCCGGTGAAGACCACGGAGCCCGCCTCGATGCGGCGTACGCGGGTGATGGGCAGGAACACGCGGCGGCGCGGCTGCACCTCCACCACGAAGCCGTGCACGTTGGGCCGGTGCCCGAGGCGCAGCCCGACCACCACGTCCCGGATGCGGCCGATCTGGTCGCCCGCGGGGTCGAAGACCGGGGTCCCCTGCAGCCGGGCCACGAAGATCTTCACCTGGTCAGGCTAACAGCGCCGTCCCATTGCGCCTGGGACGCCGTACATGTCAGTATCAAACCCGCTTAACAGTCATTACCCGTCAGGTGGTGTGCGAATGAGGTATGCGGGGCTCGCGCTGGCCTTCGTGTCGTCGTGTTGTTTCGCGTTCTCCGGGCCCATGGCGAAATATCTCATCGCCGCCGGGCTGGCGCCGATCGAGGCGGTGTGGACGCGGATGGCCGGCGCGGGGCTGCTGCTGGTGGCGGTGCTGGCCGTGGTCAGGCCGCGGGCGCTGCGCATCCCGAGGTCACGGCTGCCGTTCGTCGGACTGTACGCGATCATGGCGGTGGCGGGCGTGCAGGCACTGTACTTCGCGGCCATCACCCGGCTGCCGGTGGGGATCGCGCTGCTGCTGGAGTTCATGGCGCCGGTGATGGTGGTGGCCTGGGTACGGGTCGTCCGCCGCGTACGGCTCGCGCGGGCCGCGTACGTCGGAGCGGTCGTGGCCGTCGTGGGCCTGGGGATCGTGGTGGAGGCGTGGCAAGGGCTGCGCCTGGACGCGCTCGGCCTGCTGCTCGGTCTGCTGGCCGGGGCGTGCTGCGCCGGATACTTCCTGATGAACGATAGTTTCGGCGACGAGATCGACCCGCTGGGCCTGATCGCCTGGGGCATGACGGGGGCGGCCGTGGCGCTGGTGCCGCTGGCCCGGCCGTGGGACATCCCGTGGGAGGCGTTCACGGTGTCCGCGACGCCGGGGGGCGGGCCGGGGCTGCCGGTGCTGGCCGCCTACCTGTGGATGGTGCTGGTCGCGACCGTGGTGGCGTACATCCTGGGGGTCAACGCCGTGCGGCGGCTGTCGGCCGCGGTGGGCGCCACCGTGGCGTCCCTGGAGGTCATCGGCGGCGCGATCGTGGCCTGGGCGCTGCTCGGCGAGCAGCTCGGGGCCTTCCAGGTCGTGGGCGGCCTGATCGTGCTCTCGGGCGCGCTGCTCGCCCAGACCGCCACCGCTAGCAAGACCGCCACCGCGAGCACGCGGCCCGAGGCGGCCTCGGACCTGGGGCCGGATCAGGAGCCTGGTCTGGAGCCTGGTCCGGAGTCAGGTCCGGAAGTCGCGCCGGAGCCGGGGGCGGGGACCGTCAGCGCTCGGGGGTGAGCCGCCAGACGGCCGACTCGCGGGCCCAGCGCTCGGGCAGGTGCTCGCTGTCGCGGGCGTTGAGCCGCTCTTTGGCCAGCACCGCCACCACGTCGGCCGCCGCCGCCTGGTCGACTGCCGAGACCGCCGCCTCGAACTCCACCAGCCTGGCGCCGTTGTCCTTGCTGCGCAGCGTGACGTGGACCCGGTCGAGGGCGTCGAGCCCCGGCAGCCGCTGCTCCTCGCCGCCCGTCACCAGGTAGATCGCGCCGTCGTGCCAGGCGTGCCAGGCCAGGCGGGGACGGTCGAGGGTGAGCCAGAGGACGCCGGACTTCTTGGCGCCCTCCTCGATGGCCATGACGTTGGTGGCAGCGCTGGTCGCGGTGTCGTCGCTCACAGATCCGACTGTACGCGGCGTCGTACGGCGGTCGGGAGCGCAGGGAAGGAGGTGCGCGATCTCGCCGGCCTGCGTCCGAGTAGCGTGTGCGCATGCGCTCACGACGTTCGGTGCTCGCCGTGCCAGGCAGCAACCCCCGCTTCCTGGTCAAGGCCCAGACCCTGCCCGTGGACGAGGTCTTCCTCGACCTCGAGGACTCCGTCGCGCCGCTGGCCAAGGAGGAGGCGCGGGCGAACATCGTGGCCGCCCTGCGCGAGGGCGACTGGTCGGGCAAGACCCGCGTGGTCAGGGTGAACGACCTGACCACGCAGTGGACGTACCGGGACGTGATCGAGATCGTGGAGGGGGCCGGGGAGTTCCTCGACTGCCTCATGCTGCCCAAGGTGCAGGACCCGACCGAGGTCGTCTGGCTCGACACGCTGCTCACCCAGATCGAGAAGACCATGGGCTACGAGGTGGGCCGCATCGGCATCGAGGCGCAGATCGAGAACGCCCGCGGCCTGGTCAACGCCGACGCCATCGCCGGGTCGTCCGGGCGGCTGGAGACCCTGGTGTTCGGCCCCGCCGACTTCATGGCCTCCATCAACATGCGGACGCTCGTCGTCGGCGAGCAGCCGCCCGGCTACGTCGAGGGCGACGCCTACCACTACATCCTCATGCGCCTGCTGATGGCCGCCAGGATGCACGACCTGCAGGTCATCGACGGGCCCTACCTGCAGATCAAGGACGTCGAGGGCTTCCGCAGGGTCGCCCGGCGGGCCGCGGCGCTGGGGTTCGACGGCAAATGGGTGCTGCACCCGGCGCAGGTGGACGCGGCCAACGAGGTGTTCTCCCCGTCGCAGGAGGACTACGACCACGCCGAGCTGATCCTGGAGGCGTACGACCACTACACCACCGTCGAGAGGCGCGGCGCGGTCATGCTGGGCGACGAGATGATCGACGAGGCGTCCCGCAAGATGGCGCTCGTCGTGGCGGCCAAGGGCCGGGCGGCCGGGCTGAGCCGTACGAAGAGCTTCACACCCTGAGTCCCCGAGGGCTTCACACCTTGAGGCCGACGGCGGTGAAGAACCAGAACGACGAGGTCAGCCAGAGCCCGACGAGCACCGTGAACGCCAGCCCGCCGAGCACGGGCAGCGTCCAGCCGGGCGCGTCGCGCCTGGGCAGGGCCAGCAGCTTGGCGGTGAACACCCCGTAGAAGAAGCAGCCGAGCAGGGAGTGGACGAGCACGCGGGGCACGTCGTACTGCAGGCCCAGGGCGTACAGGCAGTGGAAGGCGACCGGGATCGTGAGCAGGAACGCCAGCCGTCCCGACCAGCGGTGCACGGCGGGCGGGACGGCGATCCCGAGCCGGCCCCACATCGACAGGGCCGAGAGCACCTGCACGATCGCGAGAACGAACGCGCCCGTCGTCAGCCACGCCTTCATGGGCAGCGCCGCCGAGAACCCGGCCACGCCGACGGCGAACCCGGTCGGGGTGTGCGCCCGTCCGTACACGCCGAGCGCGAGCATCACGAGGCCGCCGACCAGCAGCGGCACGAGCAACGGGGACAGGCCGCGGGCGGGCTGCCGGGGCACGGCGGTCATCGCATCTCCTCGATGAAGCCGTCCACGTCCTCGGGCTGGACGGTGGTGCCGGCGACGGTGACGGGGGCGGTGGGCCGTCCGCTGTCGAGCCGCGGGACGCCGTACTGCTCCTCCCCGGCGGAGGCGGCGCCGACCTGGTCGTAGCCGCCGTCCTGGTTCCTGATCACGATCCACCCGGCGCGGAGCCTGGCGCCTCTGACGACGGCGGTGGCCCGGTACAGGCCCGACGGCTTGACCACCGGGGGCGCGACGAAGCTCCACTTCCTGCCGCCGATGGAGACCGAGCCCT
This sequence comes from Nonomuraea sp. NPDC051298, assembly GCF_055586305.1. Taxonomy (NCBI): domain Bacteria; kingdom Bacillati; phylum Actinomycetota; class Actinomycetes; order Streptosporangiales; family Streptosporangiaceae; genus Nonomuraea; species Nonomuraea sp. NPDC051298. The sequence goes on along the minus strand of NZ_JBVJIM010000009.1, from coordinate 76,165 downwards.
CGGCCCGGCCGTCGTCCAGCTCGGCCGTGACCTTCGAGCCCGCGTCGGCCGCGCCGGTGAGCCGCAGCTCGCCGGCCGTTCCCGAGCCCTTGAACCAGACCTCGCTGCGGCCGTCGCAGAAGTAGCCGACGGCCTTGCCGTTCCTGACGGAGATGGCGATCAGGGCGCCGCTGCCCTTCACCCGGCCGCCGTAGTCGGCCTTGACGATCTTCTCCGGTTCTGTGGGGGAGGGGGCGGGGGAACTCGGCTCGGCGGCGGTCTGCCCGGCGGCGGGCGCCTCTGTGGGGGTGTCGGCGGCCGTGTTCTCGGCCGCAGGTGTCGCGGTGATGCTGGCCGCACCCAGCCCCACGGCGAGCACCGCGCCCGCCGCGAGGGTGAGGAAAGGTCCCAGCCTTGACATGGACTGCTCCCAGGGTCGAATGCCGGTGAAATGCCTTCGACACCGAGCATCCGCCCCAAACGGCGGGCCGTCTGTGAACTATTGCGCATCGGATGGACAGAATGGAGAGATGCAGGAGAATCCAGGACCTCAATTTCCGTACGGTGCTCCGCCCCCCGGGTACCCGTATCCGCCGCAGCCGCCGTCCTGGTTCCTGCCCGCTCCGCATGGGGCCCGTTTCGACCACCTGGCCAGGAACGCCGCCGCCCGGGTGTGGCGGTCGGTCGTCGGCACGCTCGTCATCGCCGTCGGGTTCGTGGCGATCGGCATCGTGGTCGTGTTCGGGTCCGTCACCCTGGCGGAGATCTTCGGCCTCCCGTGGCCGGTCGACCGCTTCACCGGGCTGCCGTTGGGCACGCCTTTCGGCCTGGCCATGACGTTGTTGTCCATCGCGCCCGTGCTCCTGCTCGTGCTCGGCACGGCGGCGCTGCTCCAGCGGCGCAGGCCGGGGACGCTCTCGTCGGTGGCCGGGCGGCTGCGCTGGTCGTGGCTGGTGCCCTGCGCCCTGCTGGCCGTGCTGGCGCTGGCACTCGGGCAGGGCGCCCAATGGCTGGCGCTGACGTCCGCCGGGCTGGACGCGCAGACGTTCGGCTGGGCCGGGTGGCAGGCGTTCCTGCCCCTGATCGTGGTGATCCTGCTGCTGGTGCCGTTCCAGGCGGCGGCCGAGGAGTACGTCTTCCGCGGCTGGTTCATGCAGGCACTCGGGGCGCACCTACGCAGTCCGATTTGGGGCATCGTCATCGGGTCGGCGCTGTTCGCGTCGTTGCACGGCTACTCGTGGGCGGGGCTGCTCGACGTGTTCGCGTTCGGGGCGGTGATGGCGTGGCTGTCGGTGCGTACCGGAGGGCTGGAGGCGGCGATCTCGCTGCACGTCGTCAACAACGTGGTGGCCTTCGGGATCAGCGCCGCCGCGGGCAACCTGCAGGACGCGCTGGATCAGGGGAAGGTGCCGGTGCCGTGGCAGGCGTTGACGGGAACCGTGGTGCAGCTCGGGGTGTATGCGTTTGGTGTGATGTATCTAGCCAAAAAGCAGTCAATTAGCACCACTTCGCAATAAATCAGGCAGGAGGTGCGGGGAATCTCGCTAGAGAGGTCTCGCTATTCCGGCTCAATCATGCTGGTCTGGATGCTGTCAGGGACGGCGAGGGCTCTGCCCGGACCTTCCTGGAACGCTCCGCGAACGCGGCCGAGATCTCCCCCCGAGATCTACCTGTACGACGAGCTCGACTAGGAGGTACGGCGCGTGGCCTCCGGCCCCAGCGAACCGCCACGGCGACCGCCGGAAGACGACGACCCGCGTGCCGAGGGCACGTCAGGACACCATCCCCCCACCGACCCCAGGGCCCCCGTCGAAGAGCCCAGGATCAGCCATTCGCCACCGGGCCCCACCGACGACCGGGCCAGGGGGTTACCGCTGAGCTCTCCGTGGGGCATGCCGCCGTTCGCCGCCCCCATCCCGGACGACACGCCGCAGGAACCGCCCAAGGGACGCAGGCCGTACAGCTCGCCGACGGCCGAGCCCGAGGCCGAACCGCGACGGCGGCCCCGCCGCGTGGTCAACCGGCCCGACAAGCTCGTCGCCGGAGGCCCGCTCGGCACCGCACCTCAGGCCGGTGAACAGGCGGCCGTCACATGGGCGCAGGAACAGTTCGGCGAGCAGGTCCCCGAGCCCCGGCCCCCCGAGCCTCAGGCGCCCGAACCCCAGGACCCCGAGGAGGCGGAGCCCCAGGTCCCCGAGCCCCGCGCTCCCGAGCCGTCCGACGGTGACTCCGATGGCGACGAGGAGCGGCGGCTGCCGCCGTACCGGCTGGTCTATCCCCTCCCGGACGGCGAGCCCGAGCCCGGCGACGAGGACGACCTGGACGGCGAGCCAGAGGTGCGCCGCGTCGGACGGCCCCCGGCGGGCCGCCCCACCAGGCCCGACCTGCTGGTCGCCACCGGTCAGCCGGGCCAGCAGGGTTCGGGCGGACGCCACCACAGGGGCCCTGCCCCCGCCGCCGTACGCAGGGCCGGCCCCGTGCGCGGAGGCAGCAGGCCCGCCCCGATGGTGCTGACCGTGGCGGCGGCCCTCCTGGTGGCCACCGGCGTGCTCGTCTGGCAGTGGAACGCCGCGGAGACGCCCGGCCTGAGCCTGGCGGCGGGCACCGGCCGTTCCGGGGACGAGTTGTTCACGGTCCCCGCCGCGGGCGAGGGCGTCGACCAGAAGCTCAACGACATGACGTCGGTGGGCAAGGCGGTGGTGGCGGTCGGGAGCGACACGACGAGTCCGACCCCGCGCCCGCTCTTCCTGTTCTCGCCCGACGGGGGCGAGAACTGGCGGCTCGGCCAGGTCGACGGCGCGTCCACGCCCACCGTCCGGCGCGTGGTCGGCGGCGACGGCCGGTGGCTGGCCAGCGGCGGCGACGAGACGTCCGGCGAGCGCGGCCTGTGGACCAGCACCGACGGGTTCACCTGGACGGTCGTGCCGGAGTCGGGGCTGGCCGCGTTCCGTGCCGGTGACCACATCGAGGACATCGCGCGGACGGGCTCGGGGTTCGTCGCGGTCGGCCGTACGACGGGGGCCGACGGCGGCACCGGCCCGGCGGCCTGGCACTCGGCCGACGGCCGGACCTGGGCGCGTGTGGAGACCAGGGGGCTGGAAGTACGGGAGCTGAGGGCCGTGGTCGCGAAGGGCGACACGGTCGTGGCCATCGGAGTACCCGCGATCGGCGAGGGATCGCGGGTGCTGCGCTCGGCCAACGGCGGCCGTGCATGGCGGGCGACCGGCTTCCAGCTCCCCGAGGCGATCGACCCGCGGGCCGGGACGGTGGCCGTGCTGCCCAAGCAGTTCGTGCTGGTGCCGGCGCGGCAGCGCACGCCGGAAGGGGACGTACGCGTCTACTGCTCGCCGACGGGCGCGCAGTGGTCGCAGTGCGGCTCGATCCGCGGACTCGACGCCGGGAGCCGCGGCGTCGAGTCGCTGATCTCCTACTCCTCGGGCATCGCCGCGATTACACAGGCCGGCTTCGGCAAATACTCCGTGCTGACCAGCACCGACGGGCGCGGCTGGGACAAGCGGGCCGACCTCGGCGACCTGACCGGCGCGACGCTGCGCGGGTTCACGATCTCCGCGGGCGGCACCCTGTTCGCCGGTGGCGACCAGGCGGTCTCCGACGTCGACAACCAGCCCGTGCTCATGGCCGCGCCCCCGCGCGGCGACGCCTCGCGCGTGCCGCTCGGCGAGATCGAGGGCCTGACCAGGATGGCCCGCGAGACGAACGCGCTGGCGGTCTCCGGCGGCCGGTACGTGGCCGTCGGCTCGGCCTCCGGCGACGCCGGCCTGTGGACGATCAAGAACTGGCAGAGCTGGAAGTCCATGAGCCTGGGCGGCCCAGGCAAGCAGTCCCTGGAGGACGTGGCCCACGGCGCCCGCGGCTGGCTGGCCGTCGGCGGCACCGAGACGAACGTCTCCGTCACCGATCCCCTCCTCGTCACCTCCCAGGACGGCGAGACCTGGAAACGCGTGAACGCCACGGGCGACCTGACCCGCCCCGCGGATCGTCCGTACCTGCGGGCCCACGTGGTGACGGCGGGCAAGGAGGGTTACGTGGTGGCCGGCGAGTGGCGTGACCAGGCGGGCACGACCGGCGCCGCCCTGTGGTTCACCCCCGACACGCGCAAGTACACCAGGTCGGAGCGGCTGCCCCAGGGCGGCTCCGGCGTACGCGTCCACGACGCGGTCGCCGCCGGTGACGGCTACGTGGCCGTGGGCGGCGCGGGCGACGCCGACAGGGAGAAGACCGTGGTGTGGCACTCCACGGACGGCGTGAACTGGAGCGCCCGCGACCCCGTGACACCTCCGGGCGCCACCGCGGCCGGGCTCCGCCGGATCACCTCCTACCAGGGCAAGCTGGTGGCCATCGGCACGGCGCTGGCGGACGGGGCGCGGCGCGCGTTCGCGGCCGTCTCCGACGACGAGGGCGAGTCCTGGGAGACGGCCTGGCTGCCGGCGGACCGGGCGGCGGCGGTGTACGACCTGGCGGCGGCCGGCGAGGGGCTGGTCGCGGTCGGCTGGCACGGCGAGCCGGGCGAAGGCGACAGCGCGGCCTGGACCTCGCAGGACGGGCTGTCGTGGAACCGCATGGAGCTGACCAAGGACCGCCTGGCGGGCCAGGGGACGCAGTGGTTGTCGGCCGTGGCCGCGGCGGGGGCGGAGGTGGTGGCGCTCGGCCGGTCCACGACGTACAACGCCGATCATCTGATCCTGTGGACCTCCAGCCTGACGTCCAGCAGGTGACCGACGGGATCAGCCCGGCGGGATCAGTCCGGCGGGGTCAGTCCGTGGGGTCAGTCCGGTGGGAGCAGCTCCCATGCGGCCAGCGCCTCCAGCAGGCCGTCGGACAGCGGCAGCCGGGCCAGCTCGGCCAGGTCGCACCAGCGCACGTCGGCGGCGTCGTCGCCGGGCCTGGGCACCCCGTCCGTCACGGTGGCGAGGTAGTCGCGGATCACGTACGTGACCCCGCCCGGCCCCGGCCGGTCCACCGTGCCGGCCAGGCGTCCCACCGCCACGCGCAGCCCGGTCTCCTCCAGCACCTCGCGGCGCACCCCGGCCTCGTCCGTCTCGCCGGGCTCCAGGCGTCCGCCGGGGACGGACCACAGCCCCATCCCCGGTGGACGTCCGCGTTTGACGAGCAGGAGCCGGTCAGAGGCGTCGAAAATGATCGCGCCCACACAATTTACGCGCACATGACCAAGATTACGACGAGATAACGAGTACCGGCCTTGACGGGGCAGTCCCGGAGAAAGCACCGTGGGTAGTTGTGAGAGCGGCTCCAACCTGCCCGCGGTGTTTTGGCCCGCTTCACGGGCCGAGCGCCTGGTCAAGCGCGTTTCGATGTGCTGCGCACGGTGACGTCCTGCCGTACCAGCCTCCGTGGCCGCCGACCGGCACCGCGCTGGAGGCGATACGCAAGAACTCCGTCGTGCCCGTGTGGCTGCCGTGGCCGCTGCCCGCCGGCTGGCTGGTGACCGGTTTCGGCGAGGTGGGCGACCAGCGTACGGGCGCCCGCGCCAGCCTGGTGGCGCTGACGGGGCCGTCGCTGATGGAGGGGCCGGCCGATCTGGTCATCATCGCCGAGGAGCCGGGCATCGGGCTGGGCGCGGCCTTCGCGGGGCTCGACGGCCCCGACCCCGGCGAGGGTTTCGACGCGGGCCCGCCGAACGCCAAGATCGCGGTGCTCGGCCATCCCACCGCGCTGTGGTGCGTGGACGGCCAGGATGACCGGGCGGTCTACGCGGGCGAGGCCATGGGCAACTGGCTGTGGGCGATCGCCTGGCCGGCCGACGCGGGCTGCGTGATCGCGCTGGCAGAGTTGTCGCTGCTGGACGTCCGTGATCATGACCTGGATGTACCGTTCGGGGCGTTCTCCCCCAGACTCGAGGATTAGGACGGGCGAACGCGATTCGCTCTGTCCTGCGGACGGGCTAGAGTTCGGAGACGTGACAGCGCGTATCGAGCGAGTGGTGACCGAGGGTGTCGTGACCATCGACGGCACCGAGCAGAAGGTCGAGAACAACACGTGGATCGTGGGCGACGACGAGGAAGTCATCGTCGTCGACCCGGCGCGTGACGCCGAAAAGATCCTGGAGCAGGTGGGCGAGCGGGAGGTGCTGGCCGTCATCTGCACGGCGGGCCTGCCCGACCACGTCGCCGCGGCCATCGAGGTGGCCAGCCGCGACGAGGCCGTGGTGGCCCTGCACCCGAAGGACAAGCCCCTGTGGCGGGAGACCTGGCGGGAGACCTGGCCCGACATCGACATGGAGGACGACGGCATCTTCGAGGTGGCCGAGGTCCAGCTCGATGTCATGGAGACCCCCGGGGTCACGCCCGGCGGCGTCTCGCTCTACTGCGAGGCGCTCTCGGCCGTGTTCACCGGCAAGGCCCTGCAGGCCGACGGCCCCGGCAAGCTGGCCGGCGAATACCCGGCCCTCGCCGACCAGCTCACCTCCATCGGCGGGCGGCTGTTCACGCTCCCCGGCGACACGCGGGTGCTGGCCGCGCACGGTGACGAGGTCACGGTCGGCGACCTGGAGCCGCACTTCGACGCCTGGGTGTCCGGTTCGCTGACCCGCGTCGACACCGACGGCGACGGCGACGACACCCCGCTGACCGACGGCACCAGGATCTCCGGGATCAAGCTCGGCCCGGGCGACGAGTGAGGCGGCGCCGGCGGCACCTGACGGCCCGGCCGGTCCCGCGTATCCAGCCGGTCCCGCACGCCCGGCAGGCCACCCGTGCACGGGGCGAGGCCGGATGAGCGCGGTGCCGGGCCAGCTCCCGCTGGAAGGGATGCCGCGGCGGCTCTATCCGTGCACGCCGTCGCGGTTGAACACCTGGCTCGACTGCCGCCGCCGCTACCGGTTCACCTACCTCGACCGGCCGCAGCCCACCAAGGGGCCCGCCTGGGCGCACAACAGCGTGGGCGCGAGCGTGCACAACGCGCTGGCCGGGTGGTGGCGGGAGCCGTACGAGCGCCGCACCCCGCTGACGGCGGCCATCCTGCTGACGAACGGGTGGATCACCGAGGGGTTCAGGGACGCCGACCAGTCGGGGCAGTGGCTGGGCCGCGCCCGTGACCTCGTGTCGGGCTATGTCTCGACCCTCGATCCGTCCGACGACCCGGTCGGCGTCGAGCGCACGGTCGCCACGCGTACCAAGGTCATCGCCGTGTCCGGCCGCATCGACCGGCTCGACCGGCGCGGCGACGAGCTGGTCGTGGTCGACTACAAGACCGGCCGCCGCCCGCTCACCCAGGACGACGCCCGCTCCTCGCTGGCCCTGGCGATCTACGCCGTCTCGGCCTCGACCATGATGCGCACCCCCTGCCGTACGGTCGAGCTGCACCACCTGCCCACCGGCGAGATCGTCGAGTGGCGGCACACCGACGAGTCGCTCGGCCGCCACCTGAGCCGGGCGGAAGACCTGGCCATGGAGGCCGCGGCGGCCGACGACCGCTACCGCGAGGCCGTGGCGGCGCCGCCGGGCGCGCGGCGCGGTACGAGGGAGCGGCAGGCGGAGGGCGCGCGCAGGGCCGGGGGAGAGCGGCAGCTCGCCGGGCCCGCGCAGGTGCCCGCCGAGATCGACGAGCTGTTCGCGCCGAGTCCGGGCCCCATCTGCTCCTGGTGCGACTTCCGCAGGCACTGTCCGGAGGGGCAGGCGGCGGGGCCCGAGCGCCACCCGTGGGACGGCCTGGCCGAGTAATGGGCAGGGGCGTGGGGCGATTACCGGCGGCGGTGGCGCTGGGGTCGCTGTTCAACCCCCTGAACTCGTCCATGATCGCCGTCGCGCTGGCCCACGTCGAGGCCGAGTTCCACGTCGGCGTCGCGGCCGTGACCTGGCTGGCCGCGGGCTTCTACCTGACCGGCATCCTGGCGCCGCCCCTGATGGGCGTGCTGGCGGACCGGTTCGGGCCGCGGCTGGTGTTCTGCTCCGGGCTGGTGACGATGGCGGTCACCGGGGTGCTGGCGGCGCTCGCGCCGTCGTATCCGGCGCTGGTGGGGGTGCGGCTGCTGCAGGCGTTCGGGAGCTGCGCGACGATGCCCGCGGGTATGGCGATCATCCAGGCCGCGATGCCGGGCGACGACGGCAGGCCGCCGCCCCGCGTGATCGCGACGATCTCGATGGTGCTCACCGGCAGCGCCGCGCTCGGCCCGGTGCTCAGCGGGTTCCTGGTCTCGCTGTGGGGATGGCGGGCGATCTTCCTGGTCAACGTGCCGCTCGCGGCCGTCGCCCTGGTCGTGGCGCTGCGCTGGCTGCCCCGGGTGCGCGTGGACGCCGCCCGCGCGGCGGCGCTGCCCCGGCCGCGGGCCGGGCTGCTGGCCACCTGCGGGCAGTTCGCGCTCACCAACGTGGCCTTCTACGTCGCCTTCTTCGCGGTGCCGCTGTGGGCGCAGCGCACGGCTGGAGCGCCCGCGCACGTCGCCGGGCTGCTCGTGCTGCCGCTGGCCGGGCTGGGGATCGTCATGACGCCCGTCGCGGTGGCGCTGGTCGCGCGGTTCGGGTCGCGTACGGTGCTGGTCGCGGGGGCGGCGCTGCTGCTCGGCGGCTCCCTCACGATGCTCGCGGCCGGGTCCGTGGCGGCCGGGTCCGTGGCGGCGGGGTCTGTCGCGGCCGGGTCTGTCGCGCTCGTGCTGGCGGCGTCGGCGCTGCTCGGGGTGGCGGCGGCGCTCGGCCAGTTCACGCTGAACTCGCTGGTCTTCGTGCACGCCGACCGGCGCGACACGGGTGCCGCGGTGGGCGTGTTCCAGGCGTCCAGGTATGTGGGCGCCGCCACCGCCTCCGCCCTGCTGGGCGCGCTGTTCGACCGTACCGGGCTGACCGGCGGCGGCTGGATGATGACGGGCGTGTCGGTGGTCGTGCTGGCCGGGGCGGCGCTGCTGCCGGTCAGGCGGGGGCCTTCGGCCAGCGACGGGGATCGGTCAGGCCCTTGAGCCCGCTGCTCACGTCGTAGCCCGCCGCGCTCAGCCGTTCTCTGGAAGACTGGAGCATCTCCCTGGTGGCGGGCATGAAGGCACGGTCGTGCACGGGCTCGGGCAACGCGTTCATGCCGAACCTGAACGCCTTCAGCGCCGCCGTGACCCCCGCCTGAGGGATCTCGGGCAGAGCGCGGTACATCCGCCGGGCCCAGCCGGGCAGCGTGTAGTAGCACAGCGCCCCGAAGGGGAGGTAGACGGGCTTGCCCGGCGACAGCATCCGCAGCTCGCGCGGCAGCCGGGGCCACAGCAGGAAGCGCACGGCCGAGGCCGCCTCCGGTGTCACCCGCAGGCTCGGGCGCATCCGCTTGAAGTAGGCGTCCAGCTCGGCGCGCGAGCCGGGCACGTCGTCGAGGTGCAGGCCCACGTACGTGGCGCTCCTGCGCTGCTCGTGCAGGTAGCGGTCGGCCTGGCGCCCGGTGAGCCCGAGCCCGCCGCGCCTGGCCACCTCCAGGTACGACGACACCTCCGCGCAGTGCACCCAAAGCAGCAGCTCGGGGTCGTCCACCCGGTGCGTACGGCCGGTGGCGTGATCGCGCACGCGCAGCGCCCGGTGGATGCCCCGGACGCGCCGGCCGATCTCGTCGGCCTCCCGAGGGCTGCCGAACGTCACCCGCCCCACGAAGTCGGCCGTGCGGCGCAGCCGTCCGAACGGGTCCTCCTGGAAGCCCGAGTTCTGCCAGACGCCGAGCATGGCCAGCGGGTGCAGCGCCTGCAGCATGAGGCCGCGCACGCCGCCGACCCACATCGACCGGTCGATGTGAACCAGCCAGGTCACGCTCTGCGGCGGCTGGACGACGAGTTCTTCGCTGGCCGTCATGGTAAGTACAGAATTACAGGATATTGGATCGGGTGTCCAAATAGTGCTGCTCTGCGGTGTTCCAGAAGCGCACCAGGGCCGCCGCGGTCGTCTCAGGGGCCTCCACGGCGGGGGAGTGGACGGCGCCGGGCACGACCACGCAGTCCGCCCCGAGTCTGGCGGCCATCTCCGACTGCGCCTCGGGCGGCCAGCCGTCGTCGTGCTCGCCGTACAGCACGAGCGTGGGCACCTCGACCTGGCGCAGCTCGTCGGTACGGTCGTGCATGGACAGCACCTGCTCGGCCATCCGCGCCAGCCCCGTCGGGGAGTTGGCCAGCAGGCGCTTGTGCAGGAACTCCATGATGTCGTCGGACACGTCGTTGGCCAGCGCCTCGGGCTCGAACCGGGTGTGCCACACGTGCTCCAGACCCCGCGCGGGCACCTCTTCCATGATCTTCTTGCCGTTGCGTGCCCGGCGGCCCTCGATCGCGCCAGGGCCCGAGCTCATCAGCGTGAACGACGCGAACCTCGTACGCCCGTCGATGGCCGCCTCCCTGGCCACGAGCCCGCCGAACGAGTGGCCCACGAGATGGACGGGGTCGCCGCCGCCGATGACCTGGGCGAGCTGGTCGACGTCGGAGCCGAGGGCGGCACAGGTGTAGGCGGCCGGGTCGTCGGGGCCGGGGGTCTCGTACTGGCCGCGCAGGTCGATGGCCACGACCCGGCGGCCCGACTGGGCCAAGGTCATCAGGACCGCGATGAAGTCCTCCTTGCTGCCCGTCAGCCCGGGGACCAGGAGCGCGGGCCAGCGCTCAACCACACCACTGACCGGAATCGCCGCCAGGGCCGCGAACGTGCCCTGCGGCGTCTCGATCTTCTGTGGTGCAACGCCAGGAGGCAGGTCGAGGAATCGCGGCGTACTCACGTGGGGCAACAATACCCAGAGGTCAGCGCCTCGACACCGGCATGACCAGGACACCGGTGCGAGTTCGGGGGAGTTGCGAGGTATGCGGGCTCTCCGATCGCGCCCGTCCTCGCCGGTGGCGCGGGGCTCCTTGCGGTCTCCACACGCTCCTGGAGGGCTCTGAGCGGCCCCCTGAGCCGTCCGCCGGGCCTCGGAGCGGTCGAAGGTGGGGTGGCGGGCTGTGGGGCCGCGAGAGAGACGCTGACGGCCCGCAGGCTCAACGCAGGCTCAAACGCAGGGTCAGCGCAGGGTCAACGCGGGTTGCTCAGGGCATGTGCGCGGGCTGGCACGCGAGCGGATCGGCACGTGGGCGGGCTGGCGTACGGGCGGGGTGGCGTGCGGGCGGGGTGGCGTGCGGGCTCACCGCATGCGACAGGCGCGCACCCCCGTTCACTCGGGGTGCGCGCCTCCTGACGTGCCTCAGCGCCTGGGCCGGGCTCAGCCCACGCGGCGGCGGTTGCCGCCGCCGCCACGGGACTGACGGCGCTGCTGCTTGCGTTCGGTCGCGGCCGACGGCGCGATGTCGTCGTCGTCGGAGGCCAGGTCCGGCGACTGGAAGATCACCGAGAACGGGCTGGCCGGGATGATCCGCTCCGGCTCCCTGCGCGCCGGCGGCGGTGGCGGCGTGTTCAGGAAACTCGGCTGGGGCTCCGGCTGCGCGACCGGCCGCTCCACCACTGGAGCCTCCGCGCGCTCGACGGGTGTCACGACGGGCGTCGCGGCGGGTGCCACGACGGGTGCCACGGCGGGCGTCGCGATGGGCTCCGTCTCCGTGGCGGTGACCCGGCGTGCGCGTACGCGCCTCACCGGAGCCTCCACGGCCTCCGCCTCGGAGACCTCGGCCACGGGCCGGCGGGTGCGGGCCCGCTTGACCGGCGTCTCCGGAGCCTCGGCGAGCGCCTGCTCGATGGCGGAGGAGGCGGCCCCCCTCCGCGTACGGGCGCGCCTCGGCTCGGCGGCCGCCTGGATCTCGTCAGTGGTGAAGATCGCCGGAGTCTCCTCCGCCTGGGCATCCACGAGCTCGACCTCCGGTCTCTCGACGGGTGCGGACTCCGCCAGCTCCCTGCCACCGCGGGTGCGGCGGCGCTGGCGCGGCGTGCGGGCGGGGCGTTCCTCGCGCTCGTCACGGCGGCGGCCGCGGGTGCGGACGCGTCCGGTCTCGCCGAGATCCTCGATGCGCTCCGCGGACAGCCCCGCGCGCGAACGGTTCGCGTGCGGCAGAACGCCCTTGGTGCCCTCGGGGATGGCGAGTTCGGAGTAGACGTGCGGCGAGGTGGAGTAGGTCTCCTCGGGCTCGGTGAACTCGAGCCCGAGCATCTGGTTGATCATCTTCCAGCGGGTCAGCTCCTCCCACTCCACGAACGTGACCGCGATGCCCGTGCGCCCGGCCCGGCCGGTGCGGCCGATTCGGTGCACGTAGGTCTTGTCGTCGGTGGGGCAGTCGTAGTTGACCACGTGGGTGACGTCGTCGATGTCGATGCCGCGGGCGGCCACGTCGGTGGCCACCAGCACGTCGATCTTGCCGTTGCGGAACGCGCGCAGCGCCTGCTCGCGCTGGCCCTGGCCGAGGTCGCCGTGGACGGCCGCGACCGCGAAACCGCGCGTGTCGAGCTGCTCGGCGACCATGTCGCAGGCCCGCTTGGTCTCGCAGAAGACCATGGTGAGCCCGCGGCCGTCGGCCTGCAGCATCCGCGCGAGGATCTCGATCTTGTCCATCCGGTGGGTGCGCCACACGATCTGGCGCACCTGCGGCGTGGCCTCGCCCTCGCCGCTCTCCAGCTCCGCGCGTACGTGGGTCGGACGGTTGAGGTATTTGCGCGACAGCGCGACGATCTCGCCCGGCATGGTCGCCGAGAACAACATCGTCTGCCGCTGCGCGGGGATCAGCTTGAAGATGCGCTCGATGTCGGGAAGGAAGCCCAGGTCGAGCATGCGGTCGGCCTCGTCGAGCACGAGGCTGGTGACCTGGCTCAGGTCGAGGTGCTTCTGCTTGACGAGGTCGAGCAGACGGCCAGGGGTGCCGACGATCACGTCGACCCCGGCCTTGACGGCCTCGATCTGCGGCTCGTACGCGCGACCGCCGTACACGGTGAGGACCCGGGAACCGAGCTTGCCGGCGGCGGTGACCAGGTCTTCGCTGACCTGTACGGCCAGTTCGCGGGTCGGCACGACGACCAGCCCGCGGGGCTTCTTGCGGTTCTTGCGCGGCTTGCCGATGCTCTGCAGCATCGCGATGCCGAACGCGTAGGTCTTGCCCGTGCCGGTGCGCGCCTGGCCGATCAGGTCTTGGCCGGTCAGGGCGAGCGGAAGAGCCATCTCCTGGATGGGGAACGGTGTGATGATGCCCTCGGTCTCAAGGGCATCGGCGATCTCTGGTGTGACTCCGAGGTCTCGGAAAGTCGTCAGCGTGGCCTGCCTCAGTCTCAAATGAAGGCGGGCCTGTCGGGACCGACGGGCGGAATGCAGCCCCGTGTCGTGGGTCCTCGCGGTAGAGCCAGCCCTCTCGCGTCATTAGCGACCGCGAACCCGGGGAATCGGGGGGTAATCGGGGGATTCCCCCGAATTTACACAGTGCGGTCGCACTTTCACAGAGCAGTGTACTCGATACCACAACGCTGGCCGAGCTTGCGTATGTTCCCGAAGATTCGCCGAAGTACGCTGCCTTCCATGAAGGAGTCTCCTGGAGTCGTCGACCTGCTCGGTGTGCTGGCCTACGCGGAGCTCAGCGCGTACGCGCGCATGACGGAGGACGCGGCCACGCTGGCGCCCTCGCTCGCCGACCGCGCGGCGCTGAGCGAACTGGCCATCACCGAGTACGCCCACTTCCGCCTCCTGCGCGACCGGCTGACCGAGTTGGGGGCCGATCCCGACGGGGCGATGGCGCCGTTCGTGTCCGCGCTGGACGCCTGGCACGGCCAGACCCGGCCGGCCGACTGGCTGCAGGCGCTGGTCAAGACGTACGTGGGTGATGGCATCGCGCTCGACTTCTACCGCGAGGCGGCCCGGCACCTCGATCCCTCGATCGTCAAGCTCGTCGATGAGGTGCTGGTGGACGAGGAGCGTTCGAAGTTCGCGGTCGAGCAGGTCAGGGCGGGCATCGAGGCCCAGCCGACGGCCGCGGGGAAGCTGGCGCTGTGGGCGCGGCGGCTGGTCGGCGAGGCGCTCAGCCAGGGGCAGCAGGTCGCCTCGGTACGGCCCGACCTGGCGTTGTTGCTGATGGAGTCGCTGGGGGAGGGGCAGACCGACATTTCCCGGCTGTTCGCGAAACTGACCGAGGCCCACAACAAACGCATGGCCGCGATGGGCCTCTGACGCCCCCAGCCGTCGTGGCATACGCGACAGACCGGTCGGCCAGGTATGTCCGGCAGATCGCCCTGGCGGGTCGGGTGGTGGAGGCCGCCCTTGGCGGTGAGGCCGCTCTGCCGGGTCGGGCGGTCGGCCGGTCTGGGCGGTGGGGTCGCTCTGGCGCGTTTGGGTGGTGAGGCCGCTCCGGGTAGTGGGTCGGTCTGGCGGGGCGGGTGGTGGGTGGTCTGGTCGGGCGGGTGGTGAGGTCGGTCTGGCGTATCGGGGGCGCGTGGGCGGCGCGGGCGGTAACGTGCGGACATGAGGGCCTCGCGCCGCTACGGCAGTTCCTTGACCAGATGCAGGCCGAATCGCTGGACCCCGCGTGCCGTGTTGCGACGGGAGGGCGCGGGTTGTCCGGCCGCCGAGCCGGGGCGGGAATGCGCCCCGCGGCCCCGGCGGCCACGTGGTTGTCAGCTCGGCAGAGCGCCCGCCCGGGGCTGAGGCCGGGCGGGGGCTGGCGAAGGGGTACGGCCCGCGAGCCGTGCCCCCGTCGATGGACCGGCCGACGAAGTGGCTGGTGAAGTGGCTGGTGAACGGGCAGGTGAGCGGCTAGAGCGTGCCGCCGAAGCCGACCGGCCGGGCCTCGTCTTCGCCGATCTCGATGAACCCGAGCGCGGCCACCGGCACCACGACCCGCCTGCCCTTGACATCGGTCAGCGCGAACACACCGCCGCGGTCGGCCGACAGGGCGTTTCTGATCTCCTCTTCGACCTGCTCGGCGGAGAGGTCGGTCTCGACAACGAGTTCGCGGTGTACGGAGCGTACGCCGATCTTGATTTCCATCGTGGCTCCCTAGTCGACGGGGCTGGCTCAATCCCATCGTGGCCGCTCGCACCCCCGGAGGGCGCGGCTGATCGCGCCCAGCGAACGGGTTAAGCCGTACGCGGAAAACCGCTGATGCCCCGCCAGGCGAGCCGGGCCATGAGTTGCTCGGCCGCGTCCTTGGGGATCGAGCCGTTCGTGGTGACCCAGTAGCGGGCGCTCACCTCCGCCATGCCCACCAGGCCGACGCCGAGCAGGTGCGCCTCATCGCTGGTGCACCCGGTGTCCTCCTGGATCAGCTCGCTGACCATCTCCGCGCACTCGCGCAGCGAACGCTCCACCCGCTGCCGCACCGGCGCGACGTTACGCAGATCGGACTCGAAGACCAGCCGGAACGCCTCGCCCTGGCTGGAGACGAAGTCGAAGAACGCGCTGAACGTGGCCTGCACGCGCAGCTTGTTCTCGTGCGTGGAGGCCAGCGCCTCCCTGCAGCGGTTGACCATGTCGTCGACGTGCAGGTCGAGCAGCGCCAGGTAGAGCTCGAGCTTGCCGGGGAAGTGCTGGTAGAGCACCGGCTTGCTCACCCCGGCCCGGTCGGCGATCTCGTCCATGGCGGCCGCGTGATAGCCGTTCTCCACGAACACCTCCTGCGCGGCGCTCAGGAGCTGCCGGCGTCGGGCCAGGCGGGGCAGCCGGGTGCCCCGGGGCTTGGCATCCGGGGTTGCGGTCACGCGGGTCTCCATTGGTTTCTCGGCGAACGGTGCGGACATCCTACGTGCGGGCAGGCGGACGGGCGGGCCGCGCCGTGGCGGCGGCGGTCTGCGACGGGCCTCCTTCGCGCAGGTCGGAGCCGCCGGGCCGGCTCAGCGGTAGTCCTCTTCGTCGAGGTCGACCACGCGGTCCTGGTCGGCCCCGTCGGCCGGGTCGACGTCAAGCGGAAGTTCGCGGCGCAGCCGCCCCACGCTCTGGAGCAGCTCCCTGTGCTGCTCGGCGGCGTCGGCCTCGGGCGTCTCGATCGACAGCTCCTCCTCGTCTTCGAGGTAAGGGCTCTCGTCCCCGCGAATGTCCATCTCCGACATCTTCGGCCCCCTCTCAGTGCGGACGGAACCAGCCTACGCCCGGCCGAAAAGGTCGCCGCGCTTCTCCACTCTGGCGAGTACGTCGGGCGCGGTGAACACCAGGTCTTCAGCGTGTTCGCAGCCCTCGACCTCCGCCCACGTCAGCGGGGTGGAGACCGTGGGCCGCTCCCCGGCCCGCAGGGAGTAGGGCGCCACGGTGGTCTTGGCCGGGTTGTTCTGACTCCAGTCGATGAACACCTTGCCGGACCGCGCCTTCTTCGCCATCACGCTGACGACCTGCCGGGGGTGCTCCTTCTCCAGGCGCTGGGCCAGCCTCCTGGCGTACGCGGAGGGCTCTTCGCGGCCGTCCCAGTCCGCGTAGAGCTGCATGCCCTTGCTGCCGCTGGTCTTCGGCCTGGCCACGAGACCCTCACTCTCCAGCGCCTGGCGCAGCATGAGCGCCACCCGCGTGCACTCGACGATCGTCGCGGGCGGCCCGGGGTCGAGGTCGAAGACGAGCGTGTCGGGCGGCAGCGCCCGCCCGTCGTCGTCCACCCGCCACTGGGGGACGTGCAGTTCGAGTGCGGCGAGGTTGGCGTAGTAGACGAGTGTGGGCAGGTCGTCCACGACGGCGAAGTCGATGGTCTCGCGGTTCTTGGTGCTGCCGGGCACGGGCAGGCTGACGCGCCGGACCCAGCCGGGCGTGTGGTCGGGGGCGTTCTTCTCGAAGAAGAACTGGCCGGCGACGCCGTTGGGGTAACGCTTGACGGTCAGGGGCCGGCCGCGCAGGTGCGGCAGCAGCACGGGCGCGACGCGGCTGTAGTAGTCGATGACCTCGGCCTTGGTGAAGCCGAAGTCGGGATAGAGGACCTTGTCCAGGTTGCTCAGGGTCAGGTCTCGCCCGTCCACCCTGACCGGCACCTTCATCGCGTCACCTCCGAGGGGAGTTTATCGGGGCGCAGGCCACGCCACACAGGGTGGCGCAGGCGCTGCTCGCCGGTCCACATCGTGTAGGCCACCTCCCCGACCAGCTCCGGCCTGACCCAGCGGTTGCGCCACGGGACGTCGTTCGCGAACGGGCTGCGCGGGATCTCCAGCGGCAGCAGGGTCTCGTGGAGCGTCTCCAGCACGGTGTCGGTGAACCCGGTGCCGACGTGCCCGACGTACGTCAGGCCCTCGTCCGTGAACACCCCCATGACCAGCGAGCCGATCCCATCCGCGCGCCGTCCCTTGCCGGGCTTCCAGCCGCCGATCACGACCTCCCTCGTGGACAGGTTCTTGACCTTGATCCACCAGGGGGAGCGCGTTCCCGCCCGGTAGGGGGAGTCGAGCCGCTTGGCGACCACGCCTTCGAGGCCCTGCTCGTACGTGGCGGCGAGCAGGTCGGAGTCGCCGGGGAAGTACGGGGGCGCGCCGATGTCCAGCTCGTCGAGCAGCGCCCGGCGGTCGCGGTAGGACAGGTCGAACAGCGGCAGGCCGTCGAGGTAGAGCAGGTCGAACGGCAGGTACGTGATCGGGTACAGCTTCAGCACGGCCGGTTCTGGGTCGGTCAGGTGCATGCGGTGCTGGAGCCGTTCGAAGCTGGGACGGCCCTGGGGGTCGAGGACCACGACCTCGCCGTCGATGATCGCGCTCTTAACCCCGAAACCCGAAATTTCCGGATAACGACGGGTGTACTCCACTCCGTGTCTCCCCGTCACTCTCATCCCCCCGTCAAGATGGAGGAGGGCGCGGATGCCGTCCCACTTGACCTCGAGACCGTACCGGTCGCGGTCGGAGGGTAGTTCCCCCGCTACGGCCAGCATCGGTTCGATGGGGTATGGCATTGGTTGCCCCATGACGGGTATGTGCCCATTGGTGTGCAGTTGAGAGCTGAGGAGTGACCATGCGCAGCATCTGGAAAGGTGCGATCTCTTTTGGGCTGGTCACCATCCCCGTCAAGCTCTACTCCGCGACCGAGCAGAAGGACGTCACGTTCCACCAGGTCCACCGCGCGGACGGCGGCAGGATCCGCTACAAGCGGGTGTGCACGCAGGACGGCGAAGAGGTGCCGTACTCCGACATCGCCAAGGGCTACGAGCTGGCCTCCGGCGAGATGGTTGTGCTCACCGACGAGGACTTCGAGGACCTGCCGCTGAGCACGTCGCGGCGGATCGACGTGTTGCAGTTCACTCCCGCCGAGCAGATCGACCCCATCTACTTCGCCAAGTCCTACTACCTGGAGCCCGACGCGCAGGGGGCGAAGCCGTACGTGCTGCTGCGCAACGCCCTGGAGAGCTCGGGCCAGGTGGCGGTCGTCAAGGTCGCGCTGCGCCAGCGCGAGTCGCTGGCGACGCTGCGGGTCAGGGACGGCGTCTTCGTCCTGGAGACCATGCTCTGGCCGGACGAGATCCGCAGGCCCGACTTCGCCTTCCTCGACGAGGACATCGAAGTACGCGCCCAGGAGCTGAAGATGGCCGAGTCCTTGATCACCACCATGGAGTCGGACTTCGACCCGAGCGAGCACCGCGACGCCTACCGCGAGGCGTTGCAGCAGGTGATCGAGGCGAAGGTGGCGGGCAAGGAGGTCGTCGCGGCCCGCGAGGAGGAAGTGGCCAAGCCCGCCGTGGACCTGATGGCCGCGCTGAGGGCCAGCGTCGAGGCGGCCAAGCGCGAGCGCGCGGGCGGCGGCGAAGCGGCCAGGCCGAAGCGGGCGGCAGGGAAGTCCGCCAAGGACACCTCCAAGGAAGCGGCGGAGGAACCCGAGAAGGAGCCGGCCAAGGCCGAGGAGAAGGCCCCGGCCAAGCGCAAGACGCGTAAGTCCGCGTAGGGCTTCCTCCTGATGGCCCTGTAGGGCTCTTGTGGTCGTTTCGGCGGCCGTCTGCGATGCGCGGGCGGCCGTCGAGTCGTTTCCCGGGCACCGCTGACAGACCCTGTCGTGCCCTTCGTCCCCTTTGCATGTCGATGGCCCGGCCGGGTGTGTGCGCGTGGGCCGCTGCGGGCGGCGGCGGGTTCGCCGTGCCCGGGGCCGGGACGATCTACGAGGTTTCGCGGTGGTGCGCTGCGGGCCGTCGCCGTCGGGGTCAATGCGGCCCCGGTAAGCCATTCTCGGCCCGCTCTCCCGTCCGTTCGTGGAAACGAGGGCCGACCCTGTCGTCGCTGCGAGGGTGGGGTGTCTGTGCCGAGCGGCCAAAAAGGACATATCAGGATAATTCGTGCTATTTCATTGGATAAATGTTTAATGCAAGCAATAAGATTGTTAATGCAGAGCAAAATGGAGTCGTAGCCGTTTGCCCGCCGATCCGCCGGAAATGACACTTCGTGGATGACCCTTCGGGGGGCGTCCAGGGCTGTTTCCTGAGTAATCCGGAAACGTCGATTACGGGGCAATCGATCCTTTAGGGGGAAAACGCAATGCCCAAGCTCAAGAGTGTTCTCGCAGGTCTCGCCGTCGGCACCGCGCTGACCGGTGGAGCGGTCGCGGTTGGCGCCACCACCACTGCCGCCAGCGCTGCCACCCAGGTCGGCGCCGGCACGTCCTTCGTCGCCGGGCCCGGCTGCTGGGGTTCGCGCCGTTGCGGCGGCGGCTGGGGTCGGCACCACAACCAGCGGGTGAGGGTGCACGTCTTCAACGACAACATCAACAACAACCGCGACCACCGTTTCCACGACTTCCGTAACCTCGAGCGCCGCGACCACCGCCACCGCCGTGACCACGACCACCGTGACCACCACCACTACCAGCCGGCGGAGGCTGCGGACACCGTTCGATGACATCGCCGTTATCGGCGAGGTGGGGGATTCTTCCTCTCCGCGTCTTCATGGCAGTTATTCAGCGAGGGCTCTTCCGGTGCAGGCCGGGGGCCCTCGCTTCGTTGTGTTGTGGCATTCGGCGACGGTCAGAGTCTTGTGTGAGGAATGACTGTCCAATAGAGGGCAAAATCGGACAATGCTCGTTAGTTGGTCTTTGAGTGGGATATATCCCTAGTACGGATGAATTGCTAGTTATCATCCGCGAACGGGGCAATCGATCCTTTAGGGGGAAACCGCAATGCCCAAGCTCAAGACTGTTGTGGCCGGCCTCACCATCAGCACCGCCCTGACGGGTGGCGTGGTCGCGGTCGGTGCCACCACCACCACCGCCGCCAGCGCCGCCACCCAGATCGGCGCCGGTACGTCCGTCCTCGCGGGGAACTGCTGGGGCTGGCGTCGCTGCGGCCGTGGCTGGGGGTGGAACCGCGGGCACCGGCACCACAACAAGGTCCGGGTCATCGTCCACAACAACAACATCAACAACAACCGGAACGATCACCGCTTCCGTCACCACGACCGTGACTTCCGTCACCACCACCACGACCACGACCACGACGAGTGGTAAGTCGTTCGCTGCTGTCTGAGCGCGCGGTGCATGCGCCGCGCCCGCGAGGAGTCCGCCAGGGCTGACGAGCCCATCCGGCGATGACCCCAGGCACACGCGTCGAGTGCCCGTATTCACGGGGCCGGCGTCCGTCACCCTCATAGAGGACGGGCGTTACGCCACCGAATGAATACGGGCACTCGATGTTTTTGCGTACCCGGGGATGGACGGCTTGGTGACACGTCGCCGCATGAGGCGGCAGGTTCAGCCGGTCGGGCGCAGCAGGACGCGGGGTGCGGGGTGCGGGGTGCGGGGAGGGGTGGGACCGGTCAGCGGCTCTGTCCCTCAACTCGGGTCCCGGCGGGGGAGCCGGGGAGCGGTGGGGCGGGGGGCACAGGGCCAGGGCGGCGTCGGCCGATCGGCGGTGGTGGTGCGGGCGTGCGGGCCGGTTGTGGGCGACGGGCGGTGAGGGCGGGCCGGTGAAGGGCCAGTCCGACTGCGCGGCAGGGCCGCCGCCTCGCGGGAGGCCGAGTTCGAGCAGGTGTACCGGGTGGAGCGCTGCTGGTGGCGACTGCGGTGTCGCGGGGAGCGGTCAGGGGAGCGCGGCGCTCGAGGTGGAGGTGGGGAGCGAGGTTCTGTGGGGTTTCGAGCGGGGGGAGAGGTTCTGCGGGAGCTTCGAGCAGGGGTGTCATGGAGGCGGGCGGAACAGGCTGAGTGCCCGTGTCCGGTGGGCGGACGTCCGTCCTCGACGTGGAGGACGGACGTCGCTTTCCCCGTGAACACGGGCACTCAGTGAGTACGGCTGGAGTTCATCGCGTTGGCGGACTCGTCAGCCTGGAGGTTTTACCACTGGTCACCATCGTGGTGGAAGTCACGATCGTGGTGGCGGAAGTCGCGCCGATCACGGAAGTCGTGCCGGTTGTCGTGGCGGTTGTTGTTGTGGTTCTCGTTGATGATGATGATGCGGATCCGGCCGATGCCGTGATGACGGCCGCGGCCCCAGCCGCCGCCGCAGCGACGCGTACCCCAGCAGCCGTGTCCGGCGACGAAGGACGTCCCGGCGCCGACCTGGGTGGCGGCGCTTGCGCTGGCGGTGGTGGTGGCGGCGCCTGCGGCGACCGCACCACCGGTCAGTGCGGTGCTGAAGGCGAGACCTGCGATAACACTCTTGATCTTGGGCATTGCGGTTTCCCCCTAAAGGATCGATTGCCCCGTTTGTGGATGACGACTAGCAATTCATCCACACAAGGAATATTCCCACCCAAAGCCTAACTAACGAGTATTGTCCAGTTTTGCCCGGCACAAGACATTCTTGTGGCATGGCGCATGGGGGCCACCGGATAAGGGCCTGGATGTCAGATCGTCCACATGCGAAAAGCCCGGCACGCGAATGACCGGGGATACGACGAAGTGAGGGCTCCCCGGCGGTTGCCGGAAGAGCCCTCACCAGAATTGCCCTGGAGACGAGGAGAAATGAACCTCAGGTCGAGCCGCGAGCGAAAAGCGGACCGTCCTCGAGAACTCCCTGCACCATCAATGCGCGATCACTTTTAGCGGTGATCGTGGTGGCGGTGGTGATCGATGTGGCGGTGGTGGTCGCGGTGAAGACGGATGTGGCGGTGGTGCTCGCGGGGCGTGTTGTTGTTGTGGTTGCGGTTGCGAACCACGACGCAGATCTCGCCGTGACGACGACCCCAGCCGCCGCCGCCGCGCCGGCACTGCCGGTTGCCGCCCCAGCCCCAGCCGTCACCCCGGCCAAAGCCGACGCCGTCGTTGAAGCCGCCGTCGTTGAAGCCGCCGAAGCCGCCGTCGTTGAAGCCGCCCCAGCCGCCGAAGCCGCCGTCGAAGTCGCCGTCGTCGCCGAAGTCGTCGCTCGTGATGACGGACGTGGCGGTCTTGACCGGGGTGGTGGCGCTGGCCGGGGCCGCGGCCACCACGCCGCCGGTCATCGCCGTGCTGATGGCGAAGCCTGCGATAACACTCTTGAGCATGGGCATTGTCTTTTCCCCCTAAAGGATCGATTGCCCCGTTCTCGGCGTTTCCGAATTACGAGGAAACGGATCTTGGACGGCTACTGAAGGTCCATCCGCTGAACGTCATTTCCGGGCGGATGCGCGGGCAAACAGATGCGACTCCATTTTGCTCTACATTAACAATCTTATTGCTCCCATTAAACATTTATCAAATGAAATGAGAGGATATGTCCGATTGTGCGGCAAATGGAGCTGTGCTCGGGGATGCGGTGGCGGGGTTTCGCGCGCTTCGCCGCCGGAAAGGTACGCCGGTGGCGACGTCAGTGCGCATGCGGCATCGACCCGGGACTGAAAATCCGCGAGCGGATAAAAATGCCCGGCCGCCGGCCAGGAAAAGCTGCTCGTGCCGCCGAGGCCGGTCGTGTTCGCCGTGACGGTGACGCGTGCCGGCGCTCGCGGTGCGATGCGTCGTTCCGGGTGTGGCGGCGGCCGTCGGCGTGGGAGGGCGGCGTGGGTCGCCCCCTGAAGACTGCCTGCCGTGTTGCGCTGTCCCCGTCGGTGACGTGCGTCGGACGTTCCCCTGTCGGTAACGGTAAGTGCCCATGACGTCACGTTGGGTACCGTGATGCTTTCCGAGGGTGCAGGCTGTAAACAGCGCGCGGGAGCTTTTGCCGCACCGTTGACATGTCATCGGATCGATGAGGTTTATCTGGGTTGATAAATCCGGATATGTCCGCTTGTGGTGGCCCCGCAAGACCTCTGGCGGCAAGCCCCTGGTCTCCCACGGCGAGCCACCGTCCGGCCCTCCATGGCGAGCCACATTCCGGCCTCCCGGAGGCTCGCCGGGCGGGGGGCCCACCGGGGCGGGGTGTGAGGGGTGGTGGCGGCCGCGGGAGGGGCGGCCTTTGCGTTCGATCTCCGTCCCGCCGGTCCGCTCGCGACTCCCGAAGGCCGCTCGCCCCTGGAGGCGGTGGCGCGGCGGATGAGGGGGTGCGCGTCGAGCCGAATTCGGAGCGGTATCTATCCTTCTGTCAGGGAAAACAGGCAAATAACCACCCCTGTACGGAATTCAGAGCCACCCCTACGGCGCTGGCTATGTTGGAGAACGGGGAAGTGGGCGTTCGAGGAGCGAGGGGGAGCACCATGATCGCTGAACCGATCCCTCACTGGCCGGGACGCATGGTCGGCTCGGTCCACGTCCGATCCACGCCCAAGCGGGGCCCCGCCGAGCAGGCGGTCTTCGTCCACGGGCTGACCGGGGCGGCCACCAACTGGACCGACCTCATGGGCGAGCTGCGGGACACGGTCACCGGCCACGCCATCGACCTGCCGGGAGCCGGCTTCTCGCCCGTCCCCGCCGACGGCGACTACTCCGTCGCCGCGCACTCCAAGGCCGTGATCGGCCTGATGGAGCACACGGGGCCGGCGCACCTGTTCGGCAACTCGCTCGGCGGCGCGATCGCCGTCAGGGTCGCCGCCACCCGCCCCGACCTGGTGCGCTCGCTCACGCTCATCTCTCCGGCCCTGCCCGACCTGCTGCCCAGGATGGGCCCCGTCCGGGTGGCCGCCGCCGCGCTGCCGAGGCTGGGCGAATGGGTGGCGGCCCGGATCCGCCTGGTGCCCGCCGAACAGCGCATCACCGCGTCCATGGCCATGGTCTGGGCCGACGCGCATACCGTGCACCCCCAGCGCCTGCGCGACGCCATCGAGGAGCAGCGCAGGCGCGACGACCTGCCCTACGAGGGCGAGGCCATGGTCGGCTCGACCCGCGGCATCGTGTCGGAGTATTTCCGCCGCGGTGAGGACACCCTCTGGCACCAGGCGGCCAAGGTCGAGGCGAGCACCCTCATCATCCACGGGCGCCACGACCGCCTGGTCCGCCCGGCCATGGCCAGAAAGGCGTACCGTACGTTCCGGCAGGTCAGGCTCGTGCTGCTGCCGACGGCGGGGCACGTCGCGATGATGGAGATGCCGCAGGTCGTGGCGGCCGAGGCACGCCGTCTGATCGGTGAGACGCGATTGGGGAATGCCCCACTGCCCGGCTAGGTTTCACTGAAGGATGAGACCCCCTGGAAACGGGAGCGTAGAAAGTGTCGTTGCCACCGCTGGTCGAGCCGGCCGATGAGCTGACCGTCGACGAAGTGCGCCGCTACTCGCGCCACCTGATCATTCCCGATGTGGGCATGGCGGGGCAGAAGCGGCTGAAGAACGCCAAGGTGCTGTGTGTGGGCGCCGGGGGCCTGGGCTCGCCCGCGCTGATGTACCTCGCGGCGGCGGGCGTCGGCACCCTCGGCATCATCGACTTCGACGTGGTCGATGAGTCCAACCTGCAGCGCCAGATCATCCACGGCCAGTCCGACGTGGGCAGGCCGAAGGCCGAGAGCGCCGCCGCCTCGGTACGCGAGATCAACCCGTTGGTCGACGTCGTGATCCACAACACGGCGCTGACGACCGACAACGTCATGGAGATCTTCTCCGGCTACGACCTCATCGTCGACGGCACCGACAACTTCGCCACGCGTTACATGGTCAACGACGCGGCGGTGCTGCTCGGCAAGCCGTACGTCTGGGGGTCGATCTACCGGTTCGACGGCCAGGCCAGCGTGTTCTGGGCCGAGCACGGGCCGTGCTACCGCTGCCTCTACCCCGAGCCCCCGCCCCCCGGCATGGTGCCGTCGTGCGCCGAGGGCGGCGTGCTGGGCGTGCTGTGCGCGTCGATCGGCTCGATCCAGGTCAACGAGGCGATCAAGCTGCTGACCGGCATCGGCGACCCGCTGGTGGGCCGGCTGATGATCTACGACGCCCTGGAGATGAAGTACCGCGACGTCAAGGTCCGCAAAGACCCCGAGTGCGTGCTGTGCGGCAAGAACCCGACCGTCACGCAGCTCCTCGAGGACTACGAGGCGTTCTGCGGCGCGATCTCGGACGAGGCCGCCGAGGCCGCCAGCGGCTCCACCATCACCGCCAAGGAGCTGAAGGGCATGATGGACCGCGGCGACAGCATCTACGTCGTCGACGTCCGCGAACCCAACGAGTACGAGATCGTCTCCATCCCCGGCGCCACGCTGATCCCGAAGGGCGAGTTCCTCAACGGCTCGGCCCTGGAGCGGCTGCCGCAGGACAAGAAGATCGTGCTCCACTGCAAGTCGGGCGCGCGTTCGGCCGAGGCGCTCGCGATCGTCAAGAACGCCGGTTTCTCCGACGCCGTCCACGTCGGCGGCGGAGTGCTGAGCTGGGTCAAGACCGTGGACCCCAGCCTGCCCAGCTACTAGCGGTTTCTGGGGATGTTCCCCGGACGCCCCTATTAAAGTCGGTGGCGTGAACTCCGCCCGCCCATGGCCCACGCTCGTGGTGGCCTCCGCGCTGACGCTGATCTGCGCGGTGGCCGCCGGAGTGGCGGGCAGCACGGCGGGCACCGAGCTGACCCGCGGGCCCACGACGGCCGAGCTGCACGCCGCCGCCCGGCGCGAGGTGGCCGAGCGCTGGCGCACCTGGCCCACCGGCCGCATCTTCCCCGCCACGCTGACGTACTCCGCCGAGCAGGGCGGTCAGGAACGTGCCAAGCGGATCGGCATCTCCCCCGACACCGGCTGCGGCGGCGACTCGGTCGACACCAAGGCGGTCGCGGCCCTGCGCAGGGCGGGTTGCCGGGGTGTGCTGCGGGCCACGTACATCGACGCGCTGCGCGGGGTGCTGGTCACGATCGGCGTGGTGGCGCTGCGTGACGAGCCGGGCGCCGTACGCGCCAGGTCCGCCTTCGACGACACCGGCAAACCGTCGCCCGGCCTGCGCCCGCTGGCCTTCAGCGGCACGGTGTCCGACCGGTTCACGCCCGCGGTGCGGCAGGCCGGGTCGGTGCGGCAGGCGGGGCCGTACCTGGTGCTCACCACGGCCGGACAGGTGGAAGGACGGCCCGCGGGGACGGGCGAGCCGCGCCCGACCATCTTCGCCTTCGCCACCGAGATCTCCGAGCGCGTGCTGACCGATCTGAGCGCGCCCGCCATGCCCGACTGCGCCTCCCAGGAGTGGCGGTGCTGAGCGGGGGCAGGAGCAGGATCGTGCTGAGACGCGGTGTGGTGGGCGCGGCGGCCGTCGCGCTGCTGTTCACCGCGTCTCCCGCGGACGCCGACGACGTACGGGGCGGGCAGGAGGCGGTGATCAAGACGCTGGCCCTGACCCAGGCGTGGCGCGTCAGCAAGGGCGCCGGGGTGACGGTGGCCGTGCTCGACTCGGGCGTCGATCCGCGTCACCGCGACCTCGTCGGCTCGGTACGCGTGGGCCGCGACTTCACCGAGGGCGCGAACCCGCCGGGGGTGGCCCCGAGCAGGCTGCACGGCACGTACATGGCCTCGCTGATCGCCGGGCACGGGCACGGGCCCCAGGGAAAACGGGGGATCATCGGCGTCGCGCCCGAAGCGGACGTACTGTCGGTAAGGGTCATCCTCGAGGATGAGGAGCCGGGTTTCCGGGAGTTCAACTCGGCCGAGCGCTTCGAGAACGTGGTGGCCCGAGGCATCCGCTACGCGGTGGACGAGGGGGCGGACGTGATCAACATGTCGATCTCCAAGGAGCTGGCGACCAGGGAGGAGCGGGCGGCCATCCGCTACGCCATCTCCAAGGGCGTCGTGCTGGTCGCCGCCGCGGGCAACGAGGGCGACAGGAAGATCGTCGGCGACTCCGCGCCCTACTCCTACCCGGCCGCCTTCCCCGGTGTCGTCTCGGTCGGGGCGACCGACCGGCGGTTGCGGCGGGCCACGTTCTCCAACTGGAACTCCTCGGTGCTGGTGGCCGCGCCCGGCGTGGACATCATGGGCGCGGGGCCGGGCGACGAGTACTGGGTCGGCAGGGGCACGTCCCAGGCGACCGCGCTGGTGTCGGGCATCGCCGCCCTCATTAAGGCTAGATATCCGGACATGTCGCCGCCGCTGGTGGCGCGGGCCATGGCCGACAGCGCCGTCGATCGGCCCCCGGGCGGCTACGACACCGCCACCGGCTTCGGCGTCGTCAACGCCGCCAGGGCGCTGACCCAGGCGTCCCGGCTGGCCGGTCACACCGAGGCCGCGGGCGGCGACGAGGCGCAGGACCCGGCGCTGCCGCTGGCGGGCGGGCAGGCGGGCCCGGTCGACGTGGTCGTCAGGGACGAGCGGCACGTCATGGTCTACACGACCGTCGCCGCCGCGGCCACGGTCGGAGCGCTCGCGTCCCTGGCCGTCATCTTCATCCTGGTCAGGCGCGTACGGAGGGCACACATCTCGCAAGACGCATGATCCGCCCCCCAAGGGGGACGAAATAGACACAGCGAATACGGGAACGAGGCGGTGGTGAGGGGACGTAGGTCGACCACAGGGCTACCGCGCGCCGGGGGAGAGCCCCCGGAGGGCCGGCGGAACCCGCTCGGCGCCGGCACCGGCCGCCGCTCACGGGTGCCCTCCTGGCCGGGGGCGAACTCCCGCGGTCGCACGGCCGCCAAGGAACGGGCCGAGCAGGCCGCCCTCCAGCAGGGCGTACGTTACCGGCGGACGTTCGTGGCGCTGCTCGGCGTCATCATCGCCGTGTCGGCGGTCGTCGTCCTCTTCGGCACGGTCGGCCTCTTCACCGAGACCCGTTCGCGCCCGCTCACCCCCGCCGAGCAGAACCGGTACAAGGACGAGGAGATCGCCCGTCGCTGGCAGGCATGGCCCGTCACCGGGGTCTTTCCCGAAGAGGTGAAATACCTCGGGCTCGACCGCGCCCAGCAGTACGCCAGGCGCGTCGGCATCGCCCCCGAGACCGACTGCGGCAAGGGCGTGGACGCCTCCGTGGCCGGGGTGCTGGACAGCCACGGCTGCGTGACGATGCTGCGGGCCACGTACGTCGACCAGACCGCCGCCTTCGTCATCACGGTCGGCGTGGCCGTGCTGAAGGACGAGGAGTCCAGGGTGTCGGCCGGCGAGGAGCTGACCCAGGACGACCGCGTGGGCGTGCTGCCGGTCGCCTTCCCCGGCACGGTCAGCGAGCGGTTCGGGCCCGACCAGCGCCAGCGCACCGGCTGGGTGGGCGCGGGGCCTTACCTGGTGTTCTCGACGGCGGGCTACGCCGACGGGCGGACCAGGGCCTCGGTCCCGCCGGAGGAGATCCTGCACAGCGAGCTGTGGCCGGCCGCCAAGTCCGTCGGCAACCAGATCGCCTACTTCCTGGCGGACCCGCCGAAGGTGCCGCCCTGTACCCAGGGGAACGTGTGCTGACCGCCGTACGCGCGATCACGGCAGCGCTGCTCGCCTTCACGGGCACCGCCGCCGACCCCGTCAGGGACCAGCAGCAGTGGGTGCTCGACGCGCTCAACGTCGAGCAGGCGTGGTCGGTCACCAAGGGCGAGGGCGTCACGGTCGCCGTCGTCGACAGCGCGGTGGACGGCACGGTCAAGGAGCTGAAGGACCGCGTCACCGCCGGCCCCGACATGACCTCGGGCACCGTCACCCGCGCGCTGCCGCCGGGCAGGCACGGCACCGCCATGGCGGGCCTCATCGCGGGCTCCGGCGCGGGCGACGGCTTCACCGGCGTCGCGCCCGGCGCGCGCATCCTGTCGCTGCCCATGGTCATCGACGAGGAACCCGGCGTGGGCGTCCCGCCAACGGTGGGCGACGACGCCGCCGAGAGCCCGCTCGCCCGCGCCCTGCGCTACGCCGCCAACCACGGCGCCCAGGTCGTCAGCATGTCGATCGGCTCCTACGGCCCGCTCAGGTCGGAGCGCGAGGCCGTCTCCTACGCCCTCGGCAAGGGCGTCGTCCTGGTCGCCGCCGTGGGCAACGACGGCCAGACCCCGTACGCCAAGGACAAGGGCACCTCCTACTGGAGCTTCCCGGCCGGCTACCCCGGGGTGATCGGCGTGGCGGCGACCGACCAGCAGGGCAAACGGGCCACGTTCAGCAGCGACAACCTGTCCGTACAGGTCTCCGCGCCCGGCGTGGACGTGCCCGTGGTCAAGCGCGGCAGCGGCTACGAGCTGTCGCAGGGCA
Organism: Nonomuraea sp. NPDC051298; assembly: GCF_055586305.1. Taxonomy (NCBI): domain Bacteria; kingdom Bacillati; phylum Actinomycetota; class Actinomycetes; order Streptosporangiales; family Streptosporangiaceae; genus Nonomuraea; species Nonomuraea sp. NPDC051298. The sequence continues at coordinate 46,983 of NZ_JBVJIM010000009.1, read as the reverse complement.
CCAGCTCGGCCGCCGCGCTCGTGGCCGGGGTGGCCGCGCTCATCAAAGCGCGCTACCCGGCCCTGCCGCCCGAGCAGGTCGCCCAGGCACTGTCCGCCAGCGCCAGGGGACGGCCCGCCACCGGCTACGACGACCAGACCGGGTTCGGGGTGGTGGACGCCGCCGCCGCGCTGAACGCCGCCGAGCGGCTCACCGGCGCCAAGCGCAGCGTCACGCCCGGAGTCGAGCACTTCGGCCAGGGCGAGAACTCGCCCGTGCCGACCCGGCCAGGGGCGGACCCGCTGCGGCTGTGGCTGTACGGAGGCGGCGTGCTCGTGGCGCTGACCATGTTCTGCGGCGCCATCATCGTCCTCAACCAGCGCAGGGACCAGGCATAACGGCAAGACGGCGAAGAGGTTCCCCCTTGGGGAGAAGATCCGCTATGGTCCCCCGTCATGGGATACGAGCTGCGGGTGGTGCGCGAGTCACCGCTCGCCTTCGCGGAGTTGGCGAAAGCCATCGCGCCGGCCGGTTTCGAGCTGCGCGAGTCGGAGGAGATCGTGGCCGGTCACGCGGGCGGCACGCACCCCGTGGCGCGCTGGCGGGGCCAGCTCATCGGCGAGCCGGGCTCCGACTGGCAGGTGGCCCAGCTCCTGCGCCTGTCCGCCGCGCTGGGCGCCCGGCTCGTGGGCGAGGACGGTGAGGTCTACTCGCTGCGCGACGGTGTGATAGAGGTCACCTCGGGGGGCGGCGTGGTCGAGATCGGCAAGTTCGACGAGATCATCGACGCGGGCCCGGCGGCATGGAGCCCGTGAACCCCTTCGCCGAGCGGGTGCTCGACGTCGTCGAACGCATCCCGCCCGGCCAGGTCATGGCCTACGGCGACATCGCCGAATACCTCGGCGAGGGCGGCCCCCGGCAAGTGGGCAAGGTCATGTCCATCTGGGGCGGGGGCGTGCCGTGGTGGCGCGTCGTACACGCCGACGGCACCTGCGCGGCCCCTGACCACCTGCAACGCTGCCTGGCCCACTGGCGCGAGGAGGGCACCCCGTTGCGCGGCGAGCGCGCGGACATGCGCCGGGCCCGCTGGGACGGGCGTTCAGGCGATTTTCAGTAACCGGTCCGACCTGCGCTTTCGCCGAACGGGCGATTCTGTGACATGTGACTCCCATTACCATGGGCAGAACACTGATGGCGGCCCGAAAGGCGGTCCTCCCCTATGGCCACCGGCGTCACAGCCCGAAGCCAGGGCGGCGATTCGCTCGCCGACCGCCTGAAGGCTGTCCAGGATCTCTGTGACCGTGGCGAGCCTCTCGACGCGGTCATGCGAGCGGTCGGCCCCGGCGGTCGCGACGCGGCGTTCGACACCGAGGTGCTCAGCGGCCCTCTGGGCGCGCGCATCGAGCTCGCGGTCAAGCGCGGCGCGGAGCGGCGGCGCGAGCTGCTCGACCTCGTTCGCCCCTACCTCGCGGCGGTCGACGCGCGGGTCAAGCGCGACCTGCCGGTCGCGCGGCGGGTCGTCTGCCACCTGATCGAACACCGTCCCGACGGCGAGCTGGTCGAGGGCGAGACGCTCGCCACGGTGGTCGCCGCGGCGGCCGAGCCGTCCAAGCGCATCCGCAAGGGCCTGCGCTGGTACGCCGACCTGCCCTTCCGCGACGAGCTGCCGCCCGGCCTCTACCGCCTGCGGCGTGCCGACCTGGTGCCGGTGACGCACATCGACGACATCGTCTGGGTCGACGGCAGGCTGCGCGTGAGCGGGTTCGCCTACCTGGCGGGGCTCTCGGTGCGCAGCCGCCGGTTCAACTGGGCGACCATGGTGCTGCGCGGGCCGCGCTGGCTGCCGCCCATCCGCATGCGCACCCGCCGGGTCCTGGCCCCCGAGGCCACCCACGGGGCGCGCGAGCCGGGCTGCAACTACGACTGGTCGGGATTCACGGCCGAGCTGAGCCCGTGGCCGCTGCGCTGGCGCGCCGGGGTCCGCGGGGTGGTCTCCGCCGTACGCCGTCGCATGCGCCACCGTCCCTCCGTGCCCGACGCCACCACCTGGCGGGCCGAGATCGTGTTCTGGAGCCGGGGCGCGCGGGCCACGGGCCTGCTGCGCGGCTCCTCGATCGGCCGTCCCGAGCGCCCCGCCGGGCTCAAGCTGAAGCCGGGCTGGTGGGTCCGCCCGGTCTGGACCTCCGATCGGGCGCTGCAGGTCGTGCTCCAGCCCAACAGGGCCGAGCTGACCGGGGTGTCCGTCGACGGCGAGCGCCTCGAACTGAAGATCTTCCTGCCCGGCCGGCAGGTCACCAAGGGCCACGCCCGCCTGGGCGGCCACCGCATCGCCGCCGACTTCACGCCGTCGGACGGCGGCACGCAGGTGCTGGTCGGGCTCGCCGTGCCCGCCCTGCTGCAGGAGAAGGACGGCCGCCGGCTCTGGGTCGAGCCCAAGGGCGACCCGGCGGCCTCCGTCATGCTGGCCGACCTGGTGGAGACCCGCGCGCCCGTGGGCGACCGCGAGATCACCGTGCTCGGCGACCGCCGCGACCGGGTCGTCGTCTCCGCCCACCGCATCCGCCCGGCGATCACCTCGGCGGTCTGGGAGGGGCAGGCGCTCGTGCTGCGTGGCCACTACCCCGACGCCCCCGGGTCGCGCACGCTCACCTTGCGGCACCGGTCGGGGCTGTCCTACGGGCTGCCGATGGAGCGCTCCGGCGAGGAGTTCTCCGTACGCGTCGAGCCCGCGTCCATGGAACGCTTCGGCGAGGCCGTGCCGCTGGCCTCCGGCACCTGGAACCTGTCGCTGCGCCACCCGTCGGGCGAGATCGTCCCGCTGCGGATGCACCACTCGGCCCTGGCGGGGCTCGACGAGGAGCCGCGCACGCTCGGCGGCCACATCTACCGGATGATCTCGACCCGCTTCGACGTGCCGGTGATCACGGTGGAGGAGGCCAGGCCCAACGACGAGCGCGGGGTGGCCGGCACCCACGTGCTGCGCCGCGTCTTCTACCCGGCCCAGCGCACCGAGGCGCTGCGCGAGGCCACCGTCTACGTCGTCAACGACGGCCGCCTCTACGCCGACAGCGTGCGCGCCATCTACGAGGAGCGGCTGCGCAGGGGCGACGACAGCGAGCACATCTGGGTCGTCAAGGACGGCGCCTTCGTGCCGCCCGGCGGCGCGACCGTCGTCCGCGCGGGCAGCCGCGAGCACCACGAGGTCCTGGCCAGGTCCCGCCACATCGTCACCAACTCGTTCCTGCCCGTCTGGTTCCGCGCCAGGGAGGAGCAGGTCGTGCTGCAGACGTGGCACGGCACGCCGGCCAAGCTCATCGGCAACGACCAGCCCCACATGAACCGCGACCCCCGCCCGCCGATCTGGCACCGCCAGGCGGCCGAGGTGCGCGGCTGGGACCTGCTCCTGTCGCAGTCGCCGTGGGCCACGCCGGTGCTGCGCAAGGCGTTCGGCTACAAGGGCGAGATCCTGGAGAGCGGGCTGCCGCGCAACGACGTGCTCAACTCGCCCGACCGCGACTCCCTGGCGCAGGCCGTGCGCGAGCGCCTGGGGCTGGCCCAGGGCAAGCGCGTGGTGCTGTACGCGCCCACGTGGCGCGACTACGACCGCAAGAACGCCATGGTCAAGCTCGACCTCGCCAAGGCCCGCCAGGCGCTGGGCGCCGACCACGAGATCCTCGTACGCGCTCACCCGATGCAGGCCATGCCCGCCGTCCCCGACATCGCCCGCGACGTCACCACCTATCCCGACATCGCGGACCTGCTGCTCGTGGCCGACGTGCTCGTGACCGACTACTCCTCGGTCATGTTCGACTTCGCCTGCACCGGCAAGCCGATCGTGCTCTACGGCTACGACCTGGCGAAATACTCCAGCAAGCGGGGCCTCTACCTCGACCTGCCCGAGCAGGCGCCCGGCCCGCTGCTGTCGACCTCGGCGCAGGTGATCGAGGCGCTGCGGTCGATCGACGAGGTCGCGGCGCGGCACGCCGACCGTTACGACGCCTTCCGGGCCACGTTCGCGCCGCGCGACGACGGCAAGGCGACGGCCCGCGTGGTGGACCGCCTCTTCTCCTGACCCGCGACCGCGTGAGCGGTCCGGCTCAGAACAGCTCGGGGAGGTCGTCGGGCAGCGCGTACGTCCTGGCGGGGTCGTAGCCGTCCTGGTCCTTGGGCACGGCCCCGTCGGGAAGGTCCTCGACGAGGACGTAGAGCAGCGCCGAGATGCTCGTCGCGCAGACGATCTCGCCGTTGTCGACGAGCTTGCGGACCCGGGAGAGGTGCACCCACTCCACCCGCTCGGCCTCCCAGGGGTCCGACGGCGGCCCGATGTGCGTGGCCGAGCCGGCCCGGTAGACGTGGTGCAGGCTGTCGGAGATGCCGCTGCTCGGCTGGATCGACATCAGCGGGCGCAGCGGGCCCGGCCGCCAGCCGGTCTCCTCCTCGACCTCGCGCGCCGCCGCGTCCCGTGGCTGCTCGCCCTCCTCCACCTGCCCGAGCGGGATCTCCCAGCCCCAACTGTCGGTGATGAAGCGGTGCCGCCAGATCAGCAGCACCCGGTCGTGACCGTCGGTGACGACGGCTCCCGCGCCCGGCGCGGTACGGAGGAGCCGGTGATCGAGATGCCTCCCGTCGGGCAGCTCGACGTCGGCCACCCGTACGTCCAGCCATGGGTCACGGTAGAGGGATCTCTCGGAATGGACCTGCCAGCGCATGCGTTCGACCTCCGCGCAGGGCGAGCTGATGACCCAACGTTACAAGGTCGCACTCCCCGTAGGCCGACGAACCGCCGACGCCGGTGCGGCGGGTCGGCTCCGTCCCGGACGGGGTCTTCGGGTGGCGGGCTTCCATGACGCTGCGGGCGAACAGAGCGCCCGGCGTGTCGCGATGAAATCCGATATTTGCCCCGATAGCGTGGGCGGATTGCCATGGGGGACCGGGCAAGTCGGCACGATCTACCCCTGTGGTCTGGTGGAATCTAGTGCTGTGAGTGGTCAGACCTGGCGGTTGGTGCGGCGAGGCAGCGGTGGGCCCGTTGTGCCTCCTGTGCTCGATGAGCACCAGCGTGCCGTGGTCGGGCACGAGGGCGGTCCGCTGCTCGTCCTCGCGGGCCCCGGCACCGGCAAGACCACCACGATCGTCGAGAGCGTGGTCGACCGGATCGAGCGGCGCGGCGTCGACCCCGAGCGCGTGCTCATCCTCACCTTCAGCCGCAAGGCCGCGGAAGAGCTGCGCCGGCGCGTCACCGCCCGGCTGCGCCGCACCACCCGCACCCCGCTGGCCCTGACCTTCCACTCCTACGCCTACGCGCTGCTGCGCCGCGAGCGCGTGCTGGCGGGCAAGGCCCCGCCGCGCCTGCTCACCGGCCCCGAGCAGCTCCTGGAGATCCGGCGGCTGCTCCACGGCGAGCTGGAGAGCGGCGCACTCGACTGGCCCGCCTCGCTGCGCGAGCCGCTCAAGACCCGCGGCTTCGCCGAGGAGCTGCGCGACTTCCTGTCCCGGGCCAACGAGCGCGGGCTCGACGGCGAGCGCCTGGTCGCCCTGGGCCGGTTGCACGGTCGCGCCGACTGGGCGGCGGCGGGCCGCTTCGCCGAGCGCTACCAGGACCGCTTCGACCTGGCCCCCGAGGAGACCTACGACTACGCCGAGCTGGTCGGGGCCGCCACCGCGGTGCTGGCGAGCCCGGAGGTGCGCGAGCGCGAGCGGGCCGCGCACGACGCGGTCTTCGTGGACGAATACCAGGACACCGACCCGGCCCAGGAGCTGCTGCTGACCCAGCTCGCCGGCGACGGCCGCGACCTGGTCGCGGTGGGCGACCCCGACCAGTCGATCTACGGGTTCAGGGGCGCTGACGTGCAGGCCATCATGAAGTTCCCCGAGCGCTTCACGACCCTCGACGGCCGTGAGGCGCCGGTGCTGGCGCTGCGGGTGTGCCGCAGGAGCGGGGCCGACCTGCTGGAGGCGTCCAGGCGGGTGGCGGCCAAGCTGCCGGTCGCCCCCGCCCCCGGGCACGACCAGCGCCACGGCCACCGAGACCTGCTGCCGCTGCCCGACGCCGACCCCGGCGACGTACGCGTGCTGCTGGCCGACAGCACCAGCCAGGAGGCCGCCATCGTGGCCGACACCCTGCGCCGTGCCCACCTGATCGACGGGGTGCCGTGGCACCGGATGGCGGTGCTGGTCCGCTCGGCCAGGCGGCAGGTGCCGCTGCTGCGGCGGGCGCTGGTCAACGCCGGCGTGCCGACGATGATCGCGGGCGACGAGGTGCCGATCGCGCAGGAGCCCGGCGTGCGTCCGCTGCTCACGATGTTGCGCGTGGCGCTCGACCGGTCGCAGCTCGACGAGGGGGTGGCGGAGGAGCTGCTGACCGGGCCGCTCGGCGGCACCGACATGATCGGCGTACGCCGCCTGCGCCGCGCCCTCAAGATCGCCGAGAACGAGGCGCTGAACGCCGAGGAGACGTCGTCCCGCGCCGGGGCGCCGAGTTCCGACGAGCCGCCGTCGAGGGCGGAGGCGCGAAGCGACAAGGGGGCGTCGCCGGGGGACGAGACGGCGCACGAGACGGCGCACGAGACGGCGGCGCGGGCCAAGGCGCGTTCGTCCGGTGAGCTGCTCGTGGCCGCCGTCGAAGACCTCCGTGAGCTGACCCGCGTCGAGCCCCACGTCGCGCTGCCCGCCGAGCGGGTGGCCAGGCTGCTGGCCACCGCCCGCGAGGCCGCGCGCCAGGGCGGCACCGCGGAAGACCTCCTGTGGGCCGTCTGGCAGGGCAGCGGCCTGGCCGAGCGCTGGAGCGAGCTGAGCCTGCAGAGCGGCCCCAGGGGCGCCCAGGCCGACCGCGACCTCGACGCCGTGGTGGCGCTGTTCGACCACGCGGCCAGGTTCGTCGACCGGATGCCGATGGCGGGCCCCGAGGTGTTCCTCGACGACCTGGCCGCCCAGGAGATCCCCGGCGACACGCTCGCCGACCGGGCCCCCGACGGCGACGCCGTACGCGTGCTGACCGCCCACCGCTCCAAGGGCCTCGAGTGGGACGTCGTGGTCGTCGCGGGTGTGCAGGAGGGCGTCTGGCCCGACCTGCGCCTGCGCGGGTCCATGCTGGGCGCCGACGACCTCGTGGAGGTGGCCGAGGGCGCCGAGCCCAGCGCCGCCTCGCTGGCCTCCAAGCTGCTGGCCGAGGAGCGCAGGCTGTTCTACGTGGCCGCGACCAGGGCCAGGCGCAGGCTGGTGGTCACCGCCGTGGGCGGAGAGGACACCGACGAGCGCCCGTCCAGGTTCCTGTCGGAGCTGATGCCGGGCGCGGTCGAGCCGGCCACGGTCGACGACCGGGCCCGCTGGCTGAACATGCCCGCGCTGGTGGCCGACCTGCGCAGCGCGGTGACCGACCCCACCAAGCCGCGCAGGCTCCGCCACCGTGCGGCGCGGCAGCTCGCCCGCCTGGCCGCCGCCGGCGTGCAGGGCGCCCACCCCAACGACTGGTACGCCCTCACCCCCATCTCCGACGACCGCCCCCTGAGCTGGCCCGACGGCGTCGTCAGCATCTCGCCGTCGGCGGTCGAGAGCTTCACCAAGTGCGGCCTGCGCTGGCTGCTGGAGACGGCGGTCGGCGCGGCGGGCACGAGCACCGCCCAGGGCCTGGGCAACATCATCCACGCGCTGGCCGTGCTGGCGGCCACCGACCTGCCCAGCGAAGACCTGCTGGGCGACCGCCTCGACCAGATCTGGAACACCCTCGACTTCGGCGGCGTCTGGTACAACCGCAAGCAGCGCCAGGTCGCCGAGCAGATGATCGGCAAGTTCCTGCGCTGGCACGAGGACAATCCACGCGAGCTGGTGGCCCTGGAGGAGGCGTTCACGGCGATGGTGTCGGAGGGCGTGCAGATCAAGGGCCGCGTCGACCGCGTCGAGCGCGACTCCGACGACCGCGCGGTGATCATCGACCTCAAGACGGGCGGCTCCAAGCCCAAGGCGGGCGACCTCGACCGCCACCCGCAGCTCGGCGTCTACCAGTTGGCCGCGCTGCTCGGCGCCTTCGCCCGCCACGGCATGACCGAGCCGGGCGGCGCGGCGCTGGTACAGCTCGGCAAGGCGGCGGGCAAGAACGACGCGCTGGAGCAGGGGCAGCGGCCGCTGGCCGACGACCACGACCCGGGCTGGGCGGCAGACCTGGTCGACACCGTGGCCACCGGCATGTCGGGCCCGTTCTTCCAGGCCAAGGTCAACGACGGCTGCCGCACCTGCGCGGCCAGGGTGAGCTGCCCGGTCAACGACAACGGGGGCCAGGTGTGCTGACCCCGGCCGAACTCGCCGGCAAGCTCGGCATCCTGCCCCCCACACCCGAGCAGGCGGTGGTCATCGAGTCGCCGCTGGAGCCGACGGTCGTCATGGCCGGCGCGGGCTCGGGCAAGAGCGAGACCATGGCGGGACGGGTGGTCTGGCTGGTCGCCAACGGCCTGGTCAGACCGGAAAACGTGCTGGGCCTGACGTTCACCCGCAAGGCCGCCGCCGAGCTGGCCACCCGGGTGCGAGAGCGGCTCACCGGCCTGGCCGAGGCGGGCCTGGTCGAGCCGGGCGCGCTCGACGACGAGCCGACCGTGTCCACCTACCACGCCTACGCCGCCCGCCTGGTCACCGACCACGCGCTGCGCGACGGGCTCGAACCGACCATGCGCCTGGTCACCCCGGCCGTGTCGTGGCAGCTCGCCTCGCGCGTGGTGGCGAAGTACGACGGCCCGATGGACAAGATCGAGCTGGGCCCGCCCTCGGTCACGGCCGCGCTGCTGGAGCTGGCGGGCGAGCTGTCCGAGCACCTGCGCGGGCCCTCCGACGTGCGCCGGGTGGGGGAGTGGCTGCGGGGGAGGCACGACCTGCTGCCGGGCCGCACCACGCTGGCGCAGCGCAGGCCGCTCACCGTGCAGGCGGCCAGGGAGCAGCTCCTGCCGCTGGTGGAGGCGTACGAACGGCTCAAGCGCGCCCGCGAGGTCATCGACTACGGCGACCAGATGTCGCTGGCCGCCCGGATCGCCGCCGGCCACAAGGAGGTCGGCGAGATCGAGCGGTCCCGCTACTCCGTGGTCCTGCTCGACGAATACCAGGACACCAGCCACGCCCAGCTCGTCCTGCTGCGCTCGCTCTACGGCGGCGGCCACCCGGTCACCGCCGTGGGCGACCCCTGCCAGTCGATCTACGGCTGGCGCGGCGCCTCGGCAGGAAACCTGCGCCGCTTCCCCCGGGACTTCCGTACGGCCACCGGTGACGAGGCCCCGGTGCGGCAGCTCGGCGTCAGCTTCCGCAACGGCGACCGCGTGCTCGACGTCGCCGCCCGCGTCCAGATCCCGCTGCGGATGGAGGCCCGCGAGGTGCCCGTCCTGGTGCCCGGCCCCAACCGCGTCGATCGGGGCCGCGTCACCTGCGCCTTCCACGAGACCGCCGACGACGAGGCCACGTGGATCGCCGAGGGCATCGCGAAGATCCTCGGCCAGGAGGTCGCCCCCGACGGCCTGCCCTGGGGCGAGAAGGAGCGCAAGAAGACCCTCGCCGTCCAGCCCCAGGACGTCGCCATCCTGGCCCGCAAGCGCTCGCAGTTCCCCGCGTTGCGCAGGGCGCTGGAAGAGCGTGACATCCCGGTCGAGGTGGTGGGTCTGGGCGGCCTGCTGACCGTGCCAGAGGTGAGCGACATCGTCGCCACCCTGCGCGTCCTGTACGACCCCACGGCCGGCGACGCGCTGGCCCGGCTGCTGGCCGGCCCCCGCTGGCGGATCGGCCCGGCCGACCTGCGGGTGCTGGGCGAGCACGCCCGCACGCTGGCCCGCGAGCTGAGCGACAGCGGCCGCGAGTCCGACCCGCTCGACCAGGTGGTGGCCGACCTGGCCGAAGAGCGCGGCAGCCTGGTCGACGCGCTCGACGAGCTGCCCGACAGGGAGGGGTGGCTGGAGCCGTTCTCGCCGCTGGCCCGCACCAGGCTGGTCGCGCTCGCCCACGAGCTGCGCCACCTGCGCGCCCACACCGCGCAGCCGCTGCCCGACCTGATCACCGAGGTCGAGCGCAGGCTCGGGCTCGACATCGAGGTGGCCGCGCGCAGCACCACGGCGGGCGCGTTCGCGGCGCGGGCCGACCTCGACGCGTTCCTCGACGCGGCGTCCAGGTTCGCCGGCGACGCGGAGGACCCGACGCTGGGGGCGTTCCTGGCCTATCTGCAGGCGGCGGAGAGCGAGGAGTTCGGGCTGGAGGCGGGCCGGGTCGGCGAGAGCAACAGCGTCAAGCTGATGACCGTGCACGCCTCCAAGGGCCTGGAGTGGCCGATCGTGGTGGTGCCCGGCCTGTCGCAGCTCGTCAGCTCGAAGGGGACGATCGCGACCGGCAGCATCTTTCCCGCCACGCCGGTCATGAACAGCCGCTGGACGGAAAACCCGCGCAAGCTCCCCTACGGGTTGCGCGGCGACGCGGCCGACCTGCCGCGGCTCGGCGGGCTGAGCAAGGAGGAGCTGGCGGCGTTCGACGAGCACTGCCGCGAGCGCGACCTGCTGGAGGAGCGCAGGCTCGCCTACGTGGCCGTGACCCGCGCCCACTACCACCTGATCGCCTCCGGCTACCGCTGGGGCAGCGCCACCAAGCCCCTTGAGCCGTCCGACTTCCTGCTGGAGATCCGCGACACCGCCGACCGCGTCTCGTTCTGGGCCGACGACCTGGCCGAGGGCGCCACCAACCCGCTGCTCGCCGAGCCCGCCGAGGCCACCTGGCCGGTCACGCCCGAGGGGCTGCGCTACGAGTCGGTGCTCGACGGCGCCCGGCTGGTCGAGGACGCCCTGGCGGGCACGCTGGGGGAGGACGACGACGAGCCGCTCAAGGCGTACGAGGAGGAGCGGCTGCGCGCCTGGGACCGCGACACCGACCTGCTGCTGCGCGAGCGCGAGCTGCACCGCCGCCGCCCGTCCACCACGGTCGAGCTGCCGCTGAAGCTGACCGTGTCGTCGCTGGTCACGCTGGCCGCCGACGCGCGCGAGCTGGCCCGCAGGATCCGCCGTCCCGTGCCGGTCCAGCCCGCGCCGCTGGCCCGCAGGGGCACCTCGTTCCACAGGTGGCTGGAGACCCGGTGGGACCAGCAGCGGCTCATCGACGACCTCGAGCTCTACGACGAGGAGCTCGAGGAGGCCGACGTGCGGCTGGCCGAGCTGCAGGAGCGTTTCGAGGAGAGCGAGTGGGCCGACCGGCGGCCGGTCGACCTCGAGGTGCCGTTCGAGACCATGATCGCCGACCGGCTGGTGCGCGGGCGCATGGACGCCGTCTTCCAGCGGCCCGACGGCGGCTACGAGGTCGTCGACTGGAAGACCGGGCAGCCGCCCAGGGGCAGGAAGGCCGCGCGGGTGGCGTCGGTGCAGCTCGCCGCGTACCGGCTGGCCTGGTCGCACCTGGCGGGGGTGCCGCTGGAGCGGGTGGGGGCGGCCTTCCACTACGTACGCGCCAACCGCACCGTGCGCCCGGTCGACCTGCTCGACGCCGACGGCCTGGTGGCGCTCGTCGAAGGGGTCAGGCTCTTAGATAGTGGAACGCCGGCTTCGGGTGCATGAGGAAGTCGTGGTGCGAGATGTTCCAGGCGTAGGCCCCGGCCAGCGCGAAGATCACGGTGTCGCCCACGGCGGCCGAGGTCACGACGTCGCGGGCGAAGACGTCCTTCGGGGTGCAGAGCTGCCCGACGAACGTGATCGGCTCGCCGGCCACGCGCGGGCCCGCGCCGCCGCCGGTGGGCACGATCGCGAACGGCTGGTCGTGCCCCTTGGTCACCGGCGTGCGCAGGTGGTGGGTGCCGCCCAGCACCACCGCGTACGCCTGGCCGCGCACCCGCTTCACGTCCACCACCCGGGTCACGTAGTACCCGCAGTACGCGGTCAGCGCCCGCCCCGGCTCGATCCGCAGCCGCCTGCCCCGCGCCAGCGCCGCCAGCCCGGCCCCGTACGCGGCCCAGTCGAACCGGGTCCCCGGCGAGGTGTACGACACCGCCATCCCGCCCCCCAGGTTGACCTCCTCGTACGCGTGCTCCAGCAGCCCGCGGGCCAGCTCCAGCAGGGGCCAGGCCGCCAGCCCGCTGGCCAGGTGGGCGTGCAGGCCGCGCAGCCGTACGCGGTCGCGGAAGAGCGGCAGGCACTCGGCGATCCCGTCCTCGTCCATGCCGAACGGCCCGCTCATGGTCAGCGCCGCGCCCTCGACCGGCAGGCCGGGGTTGAGCCGGAGCAGCACGTCCGCCTCCAGCCCCGTGGCGAGCAGGCGGCGCAGCTCGTTCGGTGACTCGACGTGGAGGCGGTGGTGCGGCAGGCGCAGCTCCGCGTCGGTCTTGCCGGGCCCGCCCAGGGCCACCGGCAGGCCCGGGAACAGGCGTGTAACGTGCGCGTGCTCGCCCGCCGACGACACCTCGAACCCGTCCACGTGGCCCGCCAGCACCCGCAGCAGCTCGGCGTCGGGGTTGGCCTTGACCGCGTAGTACAGCTCGGTGCCTCCCAGCGCCCGCCGTACGGACGCCACGTGCTCGTCCAGGGCGGGCAGGTCATAGAGATAGGCCGGGGCCTCGCCGAGACGCACAGCGGCCTCCTGGACGCGCGGGCCGATCAGACGAGCGAGTTCCCCGGACGGGGCGTGGTCGGCGGTCATGCGAGCGGGTTCGCGATCGGGACGTAACCGGCGGCGCGGTCGGCCGCTCTGGCCCAGCGCACGCCCAGGTTCGCCTTGGCGGGCAGCGGGGCCCCGGCGAGCAGGTCCGACAGGGGCAGCGGCCGGCCCAGGGCGGCGGCCTGCCGGGCGAACAGGCCGCGCGCCGCCTGCCACAGCTCGCGCAGCAGCGCGTCGTCCCGGCCCGCGACGGTGGCGGCGATCTCGGTGAGGTGGTTGACCAGCAGGCAGTAGACCACGCGGGCCCAGCCGCGCTCGGCGTCGTAGGTGAGCGCGCGGGCCACCTCGGGCCGCAGCCCGCCCAGGTCGTGGCGGCCCTCGACCAGTTTGGCGCCCTCCAGGTCGCGGAAGACGCCCTCCACGGGGTGCCCTGCGGGGTCGAGGCCCACCAGGACGTTCTGCAGGTGGGGTTCCAGCACCACGCCGTGCGCGAAGTACAGCTCCAGGACGGGCAGCGCGACCACGGTCACGTACGCCCGCCACCACGCGAGGGGGTCGAGCGCGGGGGCGTCCAGGGCGAGGGCGGCCGACATGACCGGGGTCACGCCGGGGGAGCAGACCGTCCAGGGGCTCCGCCTGACGATCACCCCGAGCCCTTCGTGCAGCCTGGTGCCGAGGGCGGCCGAACGGTAGCCGGGCTCGGGTAGCCACCGGGTGCCGGGATGGCCGGCCGCGGTCGCGTCGAACGCGGGCCCGAGCCGCCGGGTCAGCTCCACGGCGCCGGCCAGCTCGTACCAGGCGTTCTTGCGTACGCAGTTCGTGATCCGTACGTCCAGGGAGAACTTCAGGCAGACCTCCGCCTCAGGGACGTACACGGTCCGTACGGACGAGGTCGGCACGACGACCGGCCCTGGCCCCAGATCCACCAACTCGTCCCCGAGGACCGGCCGCAGCAGTTCGAGCTGCCACGGATGAGCGGGAAGCACCCGGTACCCGGCGGGCGCCCGGCCCAGCGCGTCGAGCACCGCCGTGTCGCCGCCCTCGGCCAGCACGTCCTCCCGCACGCCGAGCAGCCTGAGGGGGAACTCGGCGTGCGCCTCGGGCGCGTACCGCAGCCAGCCCTCGCCGCCGCGCGCCTTGGGGCTGGGGTGGAACGGGTGCCCGTACACCAGGGCCTGTTCGGAGGCCAGCCAGGGATCGGCGGGCGGCACGGCCTCGGCCCTGGCCCGCAGGATCGCGGCCATGGCCGCCCTGCTGGCGGCCACCTGCCCCGCGAACTCCTCGTTGTGCCCCCGCAGCTCGGCCTCCACCAGCCCGACCAGCTCGTCGGCCGGTAACGGCTGCCAGGCGCCGGCCGTCAGGCGTTCGGCCTGGCCGTCGAAGCGCAGCGCCGCGCCGCCGTGCGTACGGACCCGCAGCAGCGTCCCCGCCACCCGCAACAGCAGGTACGGCGGGGCCGGCCACACCAGGCCGCGCGGCCCGGCCACCTCCCGCACGCAGCAGCGCAGCAGGGCCGCCGACGTCGCCTCCTCGGCCAGGCCGGAGGGCGCGTCGATGGCGAGTCCGTGCATTCAGGCTCTCCTCAGGTAGTTGGGGCCGCTGGTGCCGTAGAACTTGTTGACGTCGCGTGCGCCGGAGCGTTCCTTCGAGACCAGCGTCCCTGCGGTGATCATGGACTTGCCGGTGAGCCTGGCCGCGTCGAGGGTCCTGGCGCGCAGGAGCCTGGCCATGGGGTCGTCGCCGTACTCGTCGAGCGCGGCGGCCAGCGTGTCGCGCAGCAGCGTGGCGGCACTGGCGGGCGGCAGGGCGCCGAAGGTCACGGCGGCGGCGGCCAGGTGCAGCGTGATGGTGACGAAGACGTCGGCCAGGGCGTGCGGGTCGTCGTTGAGCAGGCGCTCGTCGGCGAAGTCCGGCACCGCGATCCCGGCCGCCCGTAACCGTGCGGGGGAGGCCAGCAGGCCGTCGTTGTCCTTGACCAGCAGGCGCATCCGGCCGTCGCGGAACAGCAGGGCGAGGTTCTGCTGGTGGGCTTCGAGCGCGACGCCGTAGCGGACGAACAGGCGTACGTTCCAGCGCAGCAGCAGCCGCAGGTAGTCCGGCAGCACGTTGCCCAGCTCGTCGAGCACGCCGGGCGCGGCCAGCGCGGCGACCGGCACGATCTTCCCCTCCGGCAGCCGCCTGGCCATCCAGGCGAGGTACTCGTGCCCGGTCTGCGCGTACGTCTGCTCGTCGGCGAGCACCACGCCGGGGCCGGCCAGCTCGCGCAGCAGCAGCTCGGCCCTGGCGCCGTCGGCCAGCGTCCCTGGCTTGATCGAGCGCCGGTTCCTGGCGCCCAGGGTGCTGATGGGCAGGGGCAGCTTGAGGTGCAGGCGGGGGGTGACCTCGACGGTCCGCATCGACAGCGTGGGCCGTACGGTGAGCGCGGACTCGTCCAGCATCCGCACCCCGCCGATCTTCCGCACCTCGTCCACGGTCAGCGGATGCACGGGGAACAGCACCTCACCGGTCCCGGGCAGGGGCGTCACGTCGGCGGGGAGGCGGAGGGCGGAGCCCGGGGCGAGCGCCCCGCGCGGCACGGCCGCCCACCGCAGCTCGAAGGCGGGCGCGAACTCCGGCGCGTACGCGAACAGCTCGCCCTCGCTCAGCCCCACGCGCGCGCGGGAGGTCGGATAGAGCGGATGGTCCACGAACGCGGCCAGCGTCTCGTACGAGGGCCGCCCGCGCAGCACCTCGCCGGCGACCCCGTCGTGCAGCTCCAGCGCCGCCAGCGCGGCCACGCACTCCTCGAAGAAGGCCGCCACCCCCTCGGAGTCCGCCGGGTGGGAGACCTCCACCAGCGTCTCCAGCACCTGCTCCAGGCCCAGCAGCTCGTCCGCCGCGACCGCGAGGTCCTGGAACGGCGCGCCGGTCGACAACCGCACCCAGCGCCCGTCGGCCAGCAGCAGCCCCGGACCCCGGCTGGTCCTGGTGACGCGGGCGGCCAGCCCTCCGTAGTTCTCGCGCAGCAGGGTGTCCAGCACCCGGGCGGCCAGGTAAGCCTCCCGAGCGCTCATTCGACCACCCACGGCCGCGTCGCCCGGTACCGCTCGACGGCCGCGTCCACCCGCTCCCGCGAGGGGCCGACGGCTCGTACCACGCCCAGGTAGTCGCGGTTCGTACGGGTGAGGGAGATGGCGTCCCCCACGGCTCGCAGGGGACGGTGCCACAGCCGTACGTCGCCGTCGTGGACGGACTCGTGCCCCGGCGCCTCCTTGACCGTCCCCGGCCGGTCCGCGACGAGGCTGACGGCGCTCCCGTACGCGGAGGTCTCGGGCGGCGCGGGCACCCGATGGCCGAGGTGCGCCCGCAGGATCCACTCGAACAGCGGCACCCCGAGCACGTCGGCCAGCAGGAAGTCGCAGTGGTCGCCGATCACCCGGTAGTTCACCTCGACGATCCGCGGACCTGCCGGGGTGAGCACGTACTCGGTGTGGCAGGCGCCGAAGCCCACCCCGAGCGCCCCCAGCGCCGCCAGCACGTGCTCGTGCGGCCCCTCCGGCGCCCAGTCGAGCCGCTCCTCGACGAAGTGCGGCAACGCCCCCAGCGTCGTCTCGAACCCGCCGAGCACCCGCAGCCCGGCGTCGTCCCCGAGCGTCTCGAGCGTACGCAGTGGCCCTTCCAGGTACTCCTCCACGACCAGCGCCGCGCCCGGCCGCCGCGTCCTGGCCTCGGCCACCGCCCCGGCCAGGTCGCGCTCGACCAGCACGACGTCCTCGCTGGCCACGCCCTCGCGGGGTTTCAGCACGACCGGGTACGGCACCTCCCGCGGCACCGGGTCACCGGGAGCGAGCCTGACGGAGAACACCCGCTCGATCCCGGCCTCGCGGAGCCTGCGCCGCATCAGGAACTTGTTCTTGGCCGACGCGCACGCCCGCCAGTCCTTGCCCGGCAGCCCGAAGTACGCCGCGGCCAGCGCGGTCTCCGCCTGAAGGTGGTCGGAGTTGGTGAAGATCGCCGCCGGTCTGCCGAGCTGCTCGACGGCGTCGATCACGGCGCGCGCGTCGCGTACGTCGCACGCGACCGCGTCCGGGTGCCGCTCCGGGCGGTCGGTCAGAATCGTCACCTCGCAACCGAGCGCCCGTGCGGCGGGCAGGAAGCCGTCCGTCACGGAGTCGGTTGGTTTGAGCGCGGTCAGGTAGAGCCGCAACGCGAAGGCACCCCCGAGGATCAGGTAAGGCTAACCTAACTCATTGATCCTAGCCCGAGAGAGATCATCGCGGGGCCTGGTTACCGTAATCAGCGGCTAACTGCGAGGTCATAGGATGACAGGGGACTCGGGAGGGGACGGCCAGTGCAGACCGCGGAAGAGCAACTCATCGGGCCACTGCTGCTCGCACGGGGGACCATCGACCGATCCTCGGCGCTGCGCGCCGACGATCGGTGGCTGGAGCAGGCGTGGGCCGACCCGGCGACCAGGGTGCTGCTGATCGACGACGGTCACACGCTGGTGCGGCGGTCGAGCGACGGGGCGGAGGCGGTGCTCTACGGCCCCGCCGACGCGCCGCCGGGGCAGCGCTACCTCCTGGGCGTCGAAGACGGGGTCGCCTACTTCGCGGTGGCCGCGCCGCTGCCCGGCGTGCCCAGGGGCGGCGACGTCAACGGCCGCGTGACGGTTCCCATGGCGCTGCGCGACACCCCGGAGGGCCGCCCGGTGCCGGCCGGGCTGCGCCAGGTGGGAGGGCTGCTCGGCGACCGCGACGCGGGGCTGCTGGTCTACGCCGTGGCGCTGGAGGCGTGGCACGCGACGCACGAGTTCTGCCCGCGCTGCGGGGCCCGCACCACGGTGCAGGCCGGCGGTCACGTCCGCGTCTGCCCGCAGGACGCCAGCCAGCACTTCCCGCGCGTCGACCCGGCCGTCATCATGCTCGTCCGCGACGCCGACGACCGCTGCCTGCTGGCCCGCGGGCCGCAGTGGCCGGAGGGGCGGCTGTCGATCCTGGCGGGGTTCGTGGAGCCGGGCGAGTCGCTGGAGGCGGCCGTCGTACGCGAGGTGGCGGAAGAGGTCGGCATCGCCGTCGCCAACCCGCGTTACCTCGGCAGCCAGCCCTGGCCGTTCCCGCGCAGCCTCATGCTCGGCTTCTTCGCCGAGGCCACGACCACCACGCTCACCCCCGACGCCGACGAGATCGCCGAGGCGCACTGGTACTCCAGAGAGCGGCTCGCGGAGGCGCTGGAGACGGGCGAGCTGCGGCTGCCCCCGCCCGTCTCGATCGCCCGCCGCCTCATCGAGACCTGGTACGGCGGCGAGCTGGTCGGCGACTGGTGACGTCAGGCCGCTTCGAGCAGGGCCTTGACCTCACGGGCGGAGGGGTTCGTCCGGACGACGCGGCCCCGGGGAGTGTCGATCACCACGGTCGGCACCGTCTGGTTGCCGTTGTTGACGCTCATCACGAACTCGGCGGCCGAAGGGTCACGCTCGATGTCGATCTCGTCGAAAACGATGCCCTCGCGCGCGAGCTGTGACTTGAGCCGCTTGCAGGGGCCGCACCACGTGGTGCTGTAGACCGTGAGCGCCATGTTGGGAAATCCCTCCAAGGTCAGGAAATCAGGCGATCCGTGCAACAACGCCCAGGGGTCGGTTAATCCCGGGGTTCCAGGTTCTCACCCGGTGCGCTCCGCGATCCATGCCTGCACCCGCTCGGTCACGCCCGGCTCCCGGTAGAGCGGGGAGCTGTGGTTGCTGCCCGGCTTCGTGACCACCGTCACCGGCACGCCGACCTGGCCGAGCATCTGCCGCAGGAGCTGGCTCTGCGCCGGCGGCACGAACTCCTTCTCCGAGTGGACGGCCAGCATCGGGGCGTCCTTGCGGCTGGCGTGCCAGGCCACCTCCATGCTGGCCCATACCTTCGAGCACTTGCCCTTGGGCGCGCAGCCGCCGGCCAGCTTGATGGCGGCCGTACGGAGCTTGCGCTTGTCGGGGTCGGCCGACTTCTCGCCGTCGGCGTACGCGCGCAGCGGCGAGATGATCGGCGACAGCCCCACCACGCCCTTGAGCCCGTTGATGCCGTCGCCGTACGTGCCCACGGCCGCCGCGATGTGCCCCCCGGCCGAGAAGCCGACCAGCACGTAGTTGCCCGGGTCGAACCCCCACCGGTCGGCGTGCTTGCGCGCCCGGGCGATCGCGGCGAGCGCGTCGGCGCGCTGCGCGGGCCAGGCCGCGTCACCCGAGAGGCGGTAGTTGAGGTTGAAGACCGTGTAACCCAGCTCGGCGTAGCCGCGGGTGATCTCCTTCATGTACTTCTTGTCGCCGCTGGACCACCAGCCGCCGTGGATGACGAACACGCCGGGCCGCTGCTGCCCGTCGGGCGTCCACCAGACGTCCATGCTCTGGCGCTGGTGCGAGCCGTACTTGACGGTCTCCACCGACAACCCGCCGAGCCCGTCGACGTCGATCCCGCTGGTCACCGTGGGGCCGGGGGCCGGGTCCTTGGCCGCGCTCGCCGTGACGGGTGTGAGCACCACCGCGGTGAGCGCGAGAACGCTCACGGAAACCGCAGTTCGCACGGCCTTCCTTTCCCCCATGGACGTGGTCGGGCCCCATTGTGGGGGAAGAGACCAGTTCTTTGCATCTTGCCGACGACGAGCATACGCCGGGGCGCATGTTGCCAGAATGAAGTCTTTCACCGCCGGCGCCTGGGAGGATTCAGTGGTGAGCAACGCGGACGACGTACTGATCGGGCTCGACCCCGAGCAACGCGCGGTCGCCGAGGCCGTGCGCGGTCCGGTGTGCGTGCTGGCCGGCGCGGGCACCGGCAAGACGAGGGCGATCACCCACCGCATCGCGTACGCGGTCCGCAGCGGCGCCGTCGACGCGCAGAGCGTGCTGGCTGTGACGTTCACCACCCGCGCGGCGGGCGAGCTGCGCCAGCGGCTGCGCGCGCTCAGCGCCCCCGCCGTCCAGGCCCGTACGTTCCACGCCGCCGCGCTGCGCCAGCTCACCTACTTCTGGCCGCGCGTGATCGGCGGTGCGGCCCCGTCGGTCATCGAGTCCAAGCTCCCGGTCCTGGCCGAGGCGTGCCGCAGGCTCCGCAGGACCCCCGACCGCGCCGAGCTGCGCGACATCGCCGCCGAGGTCGAGTGGGCCAAGGTCACCCAGATCGGCCCGGAAGACTACGTGGCCGCCGCGGCCAAGCACCACCGCACCCCGCCGATCGGGGCCGAGGAGGTGGCCCGGCTCTACGACGCGTACGAGCAGCTCAGGCGCGAGCGCCACCTGGTCGACTTCGAGACCATCCTCGAGCTGACCGCGGCCGTGATGACCGAGCACCAGGAGGTGGCCGGGCAGATCCGCCAGCAGTACCGCTACTTCGTGGTCGACGAGTACCAAGACGTCAACCCGCTGCAGAAGCTCCTGCTCGACACCTGGCTCGGAGGCCGCGACGACCTGTGCGTGGTCGGCGACCCCAACCAGACCATCTACTCCTTCACCGGCGCCAGCCCGCGCTATCTGACCGGGTTCGCGGTCGAGCATCCCGGCGCGGCCGTCATCAAGCTCGTCCGCGACTACCGCTCCACCCCGCAGGTGGTCGACCTGGCCAACCTCGTGATCGCCAAGGGCCGGTCCCCGCACCGCCTGGAGCTGGTCTCCCAGCGCCCCGACGGCCCCAAGCCGGTGTTCGCCGACTACGACGACGAGCCCGCGGAGGCCGCCGGCGTGGCCCGTGCCATCAGGAAGCTGCTCGACCAGGGCGTCCACGCCCGCGAGATCGCCGTGCTCTTCCGCGTCAACTCCCAGTCGGAGTCCTACGAGGAGGCGCTGGCCAAGGCCGAGATCCCCTACATCCTGCGCGGCGCGGAGCGCTTCTTCGAACGCCCCGAAGTACGCCAGGCCGTCGTCCTGCTGCGCGGGGCCGCCAGGTCCGCGGCGGGGGAGCCGCTGGCCTCCGAGGTCCACCACATCCTGAGCGGCATCGGCCTGACCCCCGCGCCGCCCGGCGGGGGCAAGGCCAGGGAGAAGTGGGAGTCGCTCAAGGCCCTGGCCGACCTGGCCGAGGACATGGCGGCGGAGGGAGCCGACCTGCCCGCGTTCGTCGCCGAGCTGGAACGCCGGGCCACCGAGCAGCACGCGCCGCCCGTGGAGGGCGTCACCCTGGCCTCGCTGCACGCCGCCAAGGGCCTGGAGTGGGACGCGGTGTTCCTCGTCGGGGTCACCGACGGCATGCTGCCCATCATCTACGCCGAGACCCCCGAGCAGATCGAGGAAGAACGCCGCCTCCTCTACGTGGGCCTCACCCGGGCCAGGGAACATCTGTCGATCTCGTGGGCCCTGGCCCGCGCGCCCGGTGGCCGCAAGGGCCGCCGCCCGTCCCGCTTCCTCGACGGCCTCACCGGGCGCGCCGCCGCCTCGGCGCGCGTGGTCGCGTCCGCCCCTCGCGAACGTCGGCAGGTGGCCGCGCCGATGAGCTGCCGGGTGTGCGCCAAGACGCTGGTGGCGGCGACCGAGCAGAAGCTGGGCCGCTGCTCGGCGTGCCCCGCCGACTACGACGAGGCGCTGCTCGAACGGCTGAAGTCCTGGCGCACGGCGACGGCCAAGGAGGGCAAGGTGCCGCCGTACGTCATCTTCACGGACGTGACGCTCCAGGCGATCGCTGAACGGGCGCCGGTCACGGAGCAGGACCTGCTGTCGATCGCGGGGGTCGGCAAGGTCAAGGTCGACCGGTACGGCGAAGCCGTCCTCACCCTCTGCCGCACCACCTGACCCGCGTCCTGACCCTGCCGCCTCCCGGCTCGTTACACCGGCGAAACCGGAGCAAGACATCATTTCCGACAAACCGGGCCCCTATTTGGGAGTGTCCGGGCGGCACGCCACACTTGTCCAAGGACCGGACAGTACGAGGGGGACGGACACGTGAACGAGGCGCTGAAGGAGCTGCTCGATCTGCTCGACCTCGAGCAGATCGAGCTCGACATCTTCCGGGGCAGGAGTCCGGAAGAGCGCATCCAGCGCGTCTTCGGCGGTCAGGTCGCGGCGCAGGCCCTGGTGGCGGCCGGCCGTACGGTCCCGAAGGACCGCGACGTGCACTCCCTGCACGCCTACTTCATCCGGCCGGGCGACCCGTCCATCCCGATCGTCTACAACGTCGAACGCCTGCGCGACGGGCGCTCGTTCACCACCCGGCGCGTCGTGGCCGTCCAGCACGGCAAGGCGATCTTCACCATGTCGGCCTCCTTCCACGTCTTCGAGGAGGGCGTGGCCCACCAGGCGTCGGTGATGCCCGTGGTGCCCGACCCCGAGACGTTGCCGACGTTCCAGGACCGCATGTTCGAGCTGGTCGGCGACAATCCCGGACTGCGCGACTGGCTCTCGCGCCCCCGGCCCGTCGACGCCAGGTACGCCACGCCGCTGACGTGGGAGGCGTTCCAGAATCCCGAGCTGCGCAGCCCGCAGACCAACGTGTGGTTCCGCTACCACGCCGACCTGCCCGACGACCCGCTGCTGCACGTGGTGCTGGCGGCGTACGCGTCGGACTTCACGCTGGTCGACACGATCCTGCTCGCGCACGGCATGGCCTGGGGCGCCTCGAACATCATGGGCGCCTCCCTCGACCACGCGATGTGGTTCCACCGCCCCTTCAGGGCCGACGACTGGCTGCTCTATGCTCAGGAATCGCCGTGGTCGGCGGGGGCCCGAGGGCTCGCTCGGGGTGAGATGTTCACCGCGTCGGGTGACCTCGTCGTCTCGGTCGTTCAAGAGGCCATGATTCGCCTCATGAAATAGGTGAAATCGCAGGTAGAAAATAAGTTGCCCCTTCCCCGCCCCGCGGTCTAGGGTCATGGTCAAGCGAGTCGGACACATCCGTTCCGACGATCCCGAGAGTGGAGGTGAGTCCCAGTGATCAGCATCAAGATGTCGGCCACGCCGTGGCTCGCCTCCGCATGCCGTGACTCGGTGAGACTCGTTGATGGTCCCGCCAAGCTGCGGCAGGAGAGGGCTGCCCGTAGCCAGGCCGCCGCCTCCCACGCGCGCGCCCGCTTCGGCGCTGCCATGCCACAAGGCGGTGCGGCCTATGTCGCACGTATCGAACTGCCGGCCAACCAGCTCACCAAGGGTGGACTGTGGGGTCCGCAGCCCTGGAGAGATGCTCCGGTCATAACCTGACCGGCACATAGCAGCTCACCAGGCCGCGGATCCGCAGACAGGATCCGCGGCCTTCTTGTTTGTCCGTGATCCCCGACCACCTACGAGGTGTCCGACCAAGATCAAAGATCGATCAAAAGGAGTAGCAGATGGGGGCGAAGACGATCATGGACCTGATCGACGAAGCCAAAATCCCCTGCCGTACCGACCCTGACCTGTGGTTCGCCGAGTCGCCGGAGGACGTCGAGTTCGCCAAGGCGCTCTGCGGCGGCTGCCCCATCCAGAAGGCCTGCCTGGCCCGCGCGCTCGAGCGCGAGGAGCCATGGGGCGTCTGGGGCGGCGAACTGGTCCTCAGGGGGACGATCGTTCCCCGCAAGCGTCCGCGCGGGCGTCCCCGCAAGCACCCGGTCGCTGCCTGAACACCGCACCTACGCACAGAAAGTGAAACGCCAAATGAAGACGCTAGCGCCGAGGAGCCGCGCCGTGCCGGATCTCATCCATGACCTGGTCAATGACCGAATACAAACCCTCCACCGGGAGGCGGCCGAGCAGCGCCTCATCCTGCGCATGCAACGCGTGCAGCGGGCGCGGCGCGAGGTCAAGCGGGCGAACGACCGCCTCCGCACGGCCTTGAGCCGCCAGATCTGACCGAGGAGATCCTGCCGCCGGCGCAGGATCTCCCCTCCAGATCCGTGAAAGAGCCGGGCGCAACCCAGCGCCCGGCTCTCCCTTTTCCACCCCGCCTTCAGACGCTCGCCTCTCACGCGGTTGGCCTCACGCGGCCTGCGCAGCCTCACGCGGTCGGCCCGTCCCGTCGGTCTACTTGCGTGGCCTGACCCCGACCCCAGCTCGGCGAACGCCCACACCCCGCCTTTGAGCGTGAACGCACACTCCTTGGGCCACCGTCACCGTCGCCTCTCAACCATCAGAGTCTTGGCGGCAGCCCACGCAACCACCACCGTCACCCTGCCGAGCCACCCCCGACGAACTCATCGAGCTGATGGGCCGAGCTGATGGGCCGAGTCGAGTCGTCGTCCTTGAGCCGTCGTCCTTGAGCTGTCGTCCTTGAGCTGTCGTCCTTGAGCTGTTGACCTTGAGTCGTTGACCTTGAGTCGTTGACCTAAGCCGTCGATCCAAGCTGTTGGTCTAACCCGCGGGCCGGACACCGCTCCGCCGAGGCGGCACCACGACGGCGTTCCCTTGCCCCGCGTCCTCGCCCTCTCCCGCCGACCAAAGTCGCGCCGCCATCCACGCGACCCCGATCCCGGCAACCACCAGCCCCGCCAGATAGACCGGCAGCGGCACCGCGTTCCGCAGCGACCCGGGCACCATCCCGGCCGCGTAGAGCAGCACACCCACCACAGGCATGACCCCACTCCTGATCGCCGCCGCGCTGAACGTCAGCACCCCCGCCAGCAGCACGACCGACGTGACCAGGAACGCCCGCCCGGTGCCCCCGGCCAGCAACCCGCTGACGGTGCCGCCGCCGAGGTAAGGGAAGACGAAGTGCAGCGTGTACTCGATCGCGAAGGCCCCGGCCAGCCCGGCCGAGTTCAGCACGTACCCCACGAGGCCGAGGGCACCCGTCGTGCCGCGGATGAGCAGGTAGATGCCGGTGATCGCGAGTAGTCCGGTCAAAGCGCCGAACGGGGCGATGGCATGCGTGAGAGCCGTCTCCGGCACGAACCCGGCACGGCGGGCGGAGTTGACCACGAGTAACAGGGCGCAGACGAACCCCGCCGCCGCGGCGACCCGATGCATCCTCATCTGGAAGTCCTTTCGTTCGATCCAGTGGGCCATAACGCTCGTTATGATGCTCGTTATCGACCGATAAGGTGAGGAGGTGCCGAGAGCCGTAAGCACCACGAAAGAACTCGGCGCGCTGCGCCACGACCTCCTCGACGCGGCTTTGCGCGTGCTACGCGGACAGGGCGCTCTCCATCTGACCCTCCGCCGTGTGGCTGACGCCGCCGCGACGTCCACGATGGGCATCTACACCTGCTTCGGTGGCCGCGCCGGACTGCTGGAGGCGATCTACGAGCGCGGCTTCCGCCTCCTCCATGAGGCGATGAGCAGATCCCTGGACGGCCAGACGGATCCGAACGCCCGCATCATGGGCGTGGCGTACGGCTACCGGCAGTTCGCTCTCACCGACCCGGCGCTGTATGCGCTGATGTTCGAGCGTCCGCTCCCGGATTTCGACCCTTCACCCGAGGAGCGGGACGCCGCCTTGCGTCTGTGCTTCGACCTCCTGGCCGAGGCCACATCCGCGGCGGCCCAGGCCGGGCTCATCCGGGCATCGGATCCGAAACGCGCGGCGTACCTGGTGTGGACCACGATCCACGGGCTCGTCAGCATCGAGCTCACCTGTTCCCTTCGTAGCCCGCTGCCGGGCTGGTTCCTGAACTCGCGGGAGGAAGGCGAACGCGTCCTCGCGGAAGGCGTCCAAGCCCTCCTGGCAGGACTCTCCTAGCGCGCGCGAACGGGCCGAGAGCGGGGGACCACCCACACACCAACGGGGGACCCACCCACACACCAACGCCCTCAGCAGCCAGGCCACCATCCACACACCACTGCCCTCAGCAGCCAGGCCCACCATCCACACACCACTGCCCTCAGCAGCCAGGCCCACCATCCACACACCACTGCCCTCAGCAGCCAGGCCACCACCGCACCGCAGCACACCTCGGCCCGCCAATCGCCACGCAGCGCCATCACGTCGCGAGGCTACCCATGTCCCCGCACAACAGCCCCCCACCCGCATGGGTCCCCACCCTGATCCGGAACCGCCCACGACCATCACTTCGGCGTGCCATCCGCCGCCCCATCCCGGCCTGACCATCCGGGACTGGCCTGACCATCCGGGACTGGCCCGACAAGCTGGGCTGGCCCGTCGAGCTGGTGCTGGCCCGACATCCCAGAGCAGCACCACGAAATACACCCATCGACCCGCCTCCCGTTCCCCCGGCAGGACGCCGACAAGGCCAGGAAGACCATGGGGGTCGGCTGGCAGGGCAAGTGCGAGCGAGTACCCTGCCAGCCGACCAATGAGCTGCCCATCACGGACACCCATGAGGCTCGTGCGGAAGATCGAGACCTGACGGGGTCGGTTCGGGGCGGGCAGCTCGGCCTGATCACCGGACACGTACGCGTCAAGGCGTACGATCACGACGCCGTCGCGGAGGCTTGGCGCGCCCGTGACGGCGTGGTGTGCTCAAGGACCGGTGACGCAGTGAAGGGCCGAAATCTCAACAGGCAACCTCGGAGCCGACGGATCGATCACGGTGGTCAGCTCCCCTGCGCGGCTGGTGAGGCAAGTGCTGACGTGCGCCGGATCGACGACCGCGTTCGCGGCGGGTGCCACGAGGCCCAGCCCCACGGACACCACAACGGCGCCACCCAGTAGGCGCGCGGATCGGTGCATCGGCATCCCCCCACGAGAGAGTAACGACTTGCACTCGTATGATTACACAATGTAGTTGTCGTGCAAGCGCCATTCCCCATTCCCACCACGCAATACTCACCCACCGGCCATCACCGGGGCAGTCCTCCCGCCCTCGAGGTCATCACTCTGTGTAACGGGCCGCGAGCCTGTCGCTCCCGAGGATGCGCTCCCGCTCCAAGCACCGCGGACCACCTGACAGGCCGGCCACGCTGTCGAGCGTCACGGGCGGGTGCCGGGCAACGAGACGAAGGCGGTTGCGTCCACGGGGGGATGTACGAGTTTGGGCTGGTCACAGCGTGGCGTCAGGAAACGGCGACGGCCTGGTCGGGCCGCGCGGGGACCCGAGCCATCGGGCAAGGCGTTACCGGTCGACCATCACAAGGCCCCCGGCCGGTTCGCAGCGAATCGGCAGACCACCGCCCGGTTCAGGCCCGCCCGCGTGCCCGCCCACGTGCCCGCCCACGTGCCCGCCGATCGCGGCGCGGCTGATGCCGAGCGGTCCTCTCCCGTACTTGATACCGGAGGCGGAACCTGGGCGGCTTGTCACCCCGCTGGCCGATGCGGAGGTACCGACGGTGGCGGCAGAGGCCGCTCCGCATGCTGTACGCGGGACGGCGGCTCGGGAACTGGCCGAAGCCGAGCAACTCACTCGCGCCCGCGACACACCATGCCCGCGCTCATCCAATTCGAGCAGGCCAGTCCAGTTCAGTGGGTTGTCCGTTTCGGGTGGGCCAGCTTTGTCCGGTGGGCTGTCCGGCGGGTTGTCCGTTTCGGGTGGGTTGGCCATGCCCGGTGGGCTGTCCGGTGGGCTGTCCGTTTCGGGTAGGTTCGCCATGCCCGGTGCGGTGTCCGTTTCCAGTTGGTCGGCCCTGTCCGGGGTCGGCCCTGCCCCGAAGATTCTCTTGTGCCGGTAGGCCGACCCCGGCCCGAGGATTTGCTTGTGCCGGTGGGGCAGCGCGGCTCAGAGGTTCATCCGGATTCGGCCGGATGGCGTGGCGCTGAGACAGGTACGTGGGGCTGGGCGGTTGCTGTTTCTCCGGTGCTGTCAGCCGATCGCGAGGGGTTCGTCGTTCGGGTCGGGATCGGGGTCGTCAGCGAAGCCGGGGACCCAGCGGATCACCTCGTCGCGAAAACGGGCCGTGGTGCCGAGCTGGCAGAGTACGCCGATCCCCGCCGCGTGAACCCGATGGATGAGGACGTACGTCGGCGGCAGGTTGAGTTGCCGGACCACGTTCGTCGGCCGGAGGTCCGTGACGCGGGCCGCCTGCGCCTGCAACCACTCCCGGCTGAACGTGAACTCCTCCACGGCCGTCGGCTCCACGTAAGGCGCGAGGAAGGCACGCAGCGCGTCAGGGGCGATCTCGATGTCGTCGCGGATGAACCCTTCCTGCCGCAAGCCCGCCATGACGGTGTCCATGTCGCCCTGGTTGAAGATGCGGGTGAGCTGGCCGAAGGCGCTGGGGTAGCCGTCGGGCAGGCGGTTGACCGCGCCGAAGTCGAGGATGCCGAGCTTGCCGTCGGCCATCATGCGGAAGTTGCCTGGGTGCGGGTCGGCGTGCAACATCCCGACCCGCGCGGGGGAGCAGAACAGGAAACGTACGAAGAGCAGCCCCGCCAGGTCGCGTTGCTCCTTGGTGCCGTCCGCGATGATGCGGGACAGCGGCGTGCCCTCCATCCACTCCGTGACCAGCACCATCTCGTTGGCCGCCACGACGTCGGGCACGTGGAAGTCGGGGTCGCCGTTGAACTCGATCGCGAAGGCGTGCTGGGCCTCGGCCTCTCGCAGGTAGTCGAGCTCCTCCTCGATCCGCTCGCGCAACTCGTTCAGCATGGCCTTCATGTCGAGACCGGGCAGCAGGACACCGAACAGTTTGCCCAGGCGCGCGAGCTGGGAGAAGTCGCCGAGCAGTGCCTTGCCCGCCCCCGGGTACTGGATCTTGACGGCGACCTCGCGGCCGTCCTGCCACACGGCTCGGTGCACCTGGCCGATCGAGGCGGCCGCCGCCGGTTGGTCGTCGAACGACCGGAAGTGCCGCCGCCAGTCGTCTCCGAGCTGCTCGGTCAGGACCTTGTGGACCGTGGACACCGGCAGCGGCGGAGCGGCCTCCTGCAGCTTGGTCAGCGTGGCGCGGTACGGCCCGGCGATCTCCTGCGGCAGGGCCGCCTCGAAGATCGACAGCGCCTGGCCCAGCTTCATCGCTCCGCCCTTGAGCTCGCCGAGCACCTTGAAGATCTGCTCCGCGGTACGCTGCTGAACCTCCTGGGCCACGACTTCCGCCGATTTGCCGCCGATCCGCTTGCCGAGCCCCAACGCGGCGCGACCGGCGAAACCGAGTGGGAGGGTGGCCAGCTTGGCCGAACGCGTGACAGCACGGCGTGGGAGATCGCTCACACTGATGCGCGGAACCTCGGCGAGATACCGCTTCCCCCCTTCGTGGTCGTCCACTGAGCACGTCAGTCGCGGTCAGGTGCCATGCCCATTCTTAGCGAATAAGGATTGTTTCGCATACAACGACATTGGGGATGAGCCTCCCACGCCCTCCTACTCCACCGCCAATCAGGCGTTACGTCCAATGTGCCGTTGGTCACAACGGGCTCTCTGCCGTCGAGAAAAGCAAGCGTATGACCGACGGCCTCCGCCGCGACGACCGTGGCCAGCGCGACGTCGCAGGCGATCTCGCCGGGCGGGTAGCCGCCCAGGCGGGCGGTGACGATCGGCCAGGTGGGGTCGTGGTCACGCCGCGTCAGGTCGAGGCAGTGCAGGCAAGCGGTGTCGCCGGGCAGGACCAACGGGCCGACCGTGCCGTGGCCCTCGAAGGCGGACGCGAGGAGGTGGGGGATGCGCAGGGCGAGCAACTCGTTGACCAGCACTCTGTCCAACGGGTTGACCGGGGACAAGATGACGAGATCCGGCCGATCCGACTTGTCCCCCAGGTAAGGGCCGCCCGCGAGTGCGTTCACGATGGGCTCGTACGCCCCGCCACCGGAAGCGGCCCCCGCCCCGGGGCCCGGCACGGCCCG
Source organism: Nonomuraea sp. NPDC051298 (assembly GCF_055586305.1). Taxonomy (NCBI): domain Bacteria; kingdom Bacillati; phylum Actinomycetota; class Actinomycetes; order Streptosporangiales; family Streptosporangiaceae; genus Nonomuraea; species Nonomuraea sp. NPDC051298. The sequence goes on along the minus strand of NZ_JBVJIM010000009.1, from coordinate 17,830 downwards.
GGTCGGGGTGGGCGATGGGGTCGCGGGCTCCCCGCGGGAATCGCGTGCCGGGGAGTTCCGCAGTGCGGTGGTTTTCCGTGGTGTGGCGGTCTTCTGCGGCGTGGGAATCTTTTGAGGCGAGGTCTTCCACGACGCAGGGGCCGTCTGCTGGCCGGCGGCCTTCGCCGGCGTGGCGGTCTCGTCCGGTGTGGCGGTCTCCTGTGGTGTCGAGGGCTTCGATGGTGTGGGGTGACGTGGCCGAGGTTGCCGCAGAGAGGGAGATCGTGGCGGGGCGGTCGATGGTTGGGCGGTGGGGCGGGGCGGGGCGGTGGGTGATTGGGCGGTGGGTTGTATCGGGGAGCTGGGTGGCTGAGAGGTGTTTCCAGAGCGGGGCGCGGCAGTCGCACGCCCGGCGGCCTCACGTCCGGCAGTCGCACGTCCGGCAGTCGCACGTCCGGCAGCCTCGCGTCCGGCAGCCTCGCGTCCGGCAGCCTCGCGCCTGGCGGCCTCACGTCCGGCGGCCGCACGTCCGACAGCCGCACGCCCGACAGCGTCGCGCCCAGCAGCGTCGAGCCTGGCGGTCTCGCGCCTGGCGGCCTCACGCCCGGCAGTCGCACGCTCGGCGGCCGGTACGCCGAGGGCTCGGTCGGTGGCGGGACCGGTGGGGAGGCCGCCCGGGGCACCCGTTCGCGCGTCGGTGACGTCGCTCGCAGGGCTCGGGGGCGAGGTTTGCCGCTTCCCCCTCGTCGCCTTCCCAACGCGAGCTTCGTGCTGTTCGTCGGCCTCCAGCGCGGCTATCGGGCCGCCGGAGGTGGCCCTTCTGGCGGCCGCCACGGCTCCGGTCTCCCGAGGCATGCCCACCTCCGCCCACGTCAGCCCTCCTGGGGTGATGTCCGAAGGTCGCGCCGTGTCCGGATCGATGACCCGGAGATGGCCCACTCCGGCGGCGGCGAGCAGGGCGACGATCTGAGCCCCGACCCGGCCCGCCCCGTACACCCGCACACGGGCCTCCCTCCGGTGTGAGAAGAGGGCGGTCATGCCGTCAGGGGCGGTGGAGCCGAGGTCGAGGGCGTCGAGGTCTGGCTTGAGCCGGTCTCGCTCGGCCAGCGGGAGGTCGCGGAGAGGGCCGGGGCCGACGGACGCGTCGTGGAGGGCCCCTCGGGCGGCCAGTTGTTCGAGCAGGGAGCGGGCCTGGGGCTCGTCGAGGCCCGCGCGGGCCGCGTCGTGCAGCACGGCCCGCAGGTCGCGGGTGCCGTCGAGGCCCTCGATCCACCGCAGGACGGGCTTGGTCAGGTCACTCAGCATGACCGATCTGAGCGGGTGTACGCCGAGTTGGAGCGTGCACTCGTCACGGAGGGTGCGCCGGAGGGCGGGCTTCACGCGTGGCCTCATGGCCGGAAGGGTTCCACGCCGGAGCAAGATCCCGAGCGGATTCGGAGCTGGCTGTGGATAACTCCGGAGGCGGGGTCCGCCGCTGTGGACAGCGGCTCGGTGCGGAGGGTGGTGTCGTGGTGCCCGCGTCCGTCCGATGCCTGAGCCGAGTTCCGGCCGCAGCTCGACGCCCGGGCGCCGACCAATACCCGACGCCCGGGCTCCGGCCAAAGCCCAATGCCCAACGCCCGGGCTCCGCTCAATGTCCAATGCCCGGGCTCCGGTGGAAGCCCGATGCCCGATCGGGGCTCAGGGTCGAAGCCCGATGCCCGAACCGGGCTCCGGTCGAAGAATCGGCAGTCCGCCCGCGCGAGAGAGCAGCCGCCTCAAGGGGGAGACAGACCGCAAGCGAGACAGGCCGTCCAAGAGAGGCCGCCCACTCGTGAGAGGGCCGTCTATGTCCGAGAGGGGCCGTCCGCGAGAGAGGGGCCGTCCGTGAGCTAGGCCGCCCATGCGTGAGAGGGCCGCTCATGCCAGCGAGGGCGTCCGTGCGAGGGCGTCCGTGCGAGGGCGTCCGTGCGAGGGAGGGGCCGTCCGTGCGAGGGAGGGATCGCCCGCGTGTGAGAGGGGCCGTCCGTGTCAGGGCCGGGGAGGCGCCCCCGCGTTACGCTTCCCCGCATGAACGAGCTCCTGGTTGATCGCAAAGACGACGGAGTCATCCTCATCACCCTCAACCGCCCCGACCTCCGCAACGCCATGACCGACACCATGACCACCCAGTGGCGCGACGTCATGTCCGGGCTCGCCGCCGATCGTCAGGCCCGCTGCCTCGTCGTCACCGGCGCCGGCACGGCGTTCTCCTCCGGTGGGGACCTGTCGTGGCTGGGCGAGCGCAACTCCGAGACTGTGTCCCGGCTGCGCGACCGCATGCTCGCCTTCTACCGCACCTGGCTCATGATCGCCGAGCTGGAGATCCCCACGGTCGCCGCCGTCAACGGCCCGGCGGTGGGTGCGGGCCTGTGCGTGGCGCTGGCCTGCGACCTCGTGTACGCCGCCGACGACGCCAAGCTGCTGGCCCCGTTCACGTCGCTGGGGCTGCACCCGGGCATGGCGGCCACGTACCTGCTCCCGCGCAGGGCGGGGGAGCGGCTGGCACGGGAGATGCTCCTGACCGGCCGCAGCGTCTCGGGGGCAGAAGCGGCGGATAAAGGTCTAGTAAATCAATCTTTCCCGAAAAACGACCTTATGTCGGAAGTAGGAGCCGTCGCCAGGAAGATCGCCCAGAACGCTCCCATTGCCACAAGGCTCACCAAAGTCGCCCTCAACCAAGACCATCAAGACCTGGAGGCCGCACTGAGGTGGGAGTCGCTGGCCCAGCCCGTGACCATGGTCTCCGCGGACATGATCGAGGGCTTGGCCGCGCATCGGGAAAGGCGTATGCCCAAATTCACCGGCTCTTAATCATCTGACCAGCAGAAACAACGTCTGCCCTCTGTGGAAATTCGCCTGTCTCGGCTAACGTGCATATGTGCCCCCCGAGACAGTCGAGGTTCGTCGCAGTTCTCGTCGCCGGCGTACGGTGTCCGCCTACCGCGACGGCGACAAGACGATCGTGCTCCTGCCCGCCTGGCTGAGCGGCGAAGACGCGGATGAATGGGTGAGCCGGATGCTCGATCGGCTGGCCGCCAAAGAACGCAGGCGAAGGCCGACCGACGAGGCTCTGCTGGAGCGGGCCAAGGAGCTGTCGGCGAGATATCTGGACGGCGAGCCCGACCCCGTCAGCGTCCGCTGGGTCGACAACCAGCAGCACCGCTGGGGCTCGTGCACCCCCGAGACCGGTACGATCCGGATCTCCACCAGGCTCAAGGGCCTGCCCGAGTGGGTCATCAACTACGTGATCATCCACGAGCTCGTGCACCTGCTGGTGCCGAGTCACGGACCCAAGTTCTGGGCCCTGGTCGAACAGTATCCGAAGGCCGAGCGGGCCCGCGGGTTCCTGGAGGGGTTCTCCGCCGCCGCCCACACCGCGCCGGAGGAGTGTTGACGCGCCTCGCCGCTGTCCTGGTACGCCGGCGCATGGCCCAGGCCGCCCCGCCCGGCGTCGATCCGGGGGAGTTCCTCGTGGCGATGGCCGAGGACACGTACGAGATGGTCGCGGGCCTCCAACTCGTCACCCCGGTCCTGATCACGAGCGTTCCCGGCCTGGACGACATCGTCTGGCCGGGCACCGAGGTGATCACGATCGCCGAGGGCGAACCACTGAAGGCCACGCTCGAACGCCTCCACGCCGACCAGGCCGCCGTGGTCAACGCCGACGCGCCCGACCTGCCGCCCCTGCTGGTCGGCAAGCTGTTCAGGGAGCTGGGCAGGGCCGAGGTCGCCGTCTGCCCCGCGGAGAACGGCGGCGCGGTGGCCATGGCCTGCGCCCTGCCCGCACCGGAGTGGGCCGCCCCCGACCTCGACGCGTACGACGTGGTAAAAGACCTCCGCGCCCAGGCCCCAGGCCCCCGCAGGGTGGCCACCACCCCCGGCTGGCACCGCCTGCGCGCCCCGGAAGACCTCGACCGCCTCGACCCCGGCCTCGAAGGCTGGGACAACACCAGAGCGCTGGTCAGGGCACGCTGAGCTGGGCCAGCACGGCCCGATGGTCGGTGCCGGGCACGTCGTGCACGCTGACCTCGCGCACCCCGATCCGCCGATCCACCAGGACGTGATCGATCGTGATGAGCGGCGGCACCCGCTTGTTCGCCGGCCACGTCGGGATCAGCCCCGCCCCCACCTGGTCGGCCGCGTCCTTGTAGCCCCGCGCCAGCAGATCGCGCATGGCGGCGTGGTCGAGCGAGGCGTTGAAGTCGCCCGCGATGACGCGGACGCGGTCGGGGGAGGCGGAGGGGAAGGCCGCCAGCGCCGCGTTCCAGTCGTCGACGTACGCGCCCAGCGGCGGGAACGGGTGCGCGTCGATGACATCGATGGGCGCGCCGCCGGGCGGCGAGATCGTCGCCGCGGGCATCTGGTGGCCGATGTCCGGCATCAGGCCCGGCAGCGGGCGCGCCGGATGCTTGGAGTAGAGGCCGCTGCCCCCGGCGTTCCACTGGTCCAGGAGCACGCGGTGCGGCATCAGTTCCTTGAGCCCGGCCGCGTCCAGGTCGGCGACCGCGCCGGGCGTCAGCTCCTGGGTGCTCAGCACGTCAGGGTCGAACTCGCGGACCAGCTTCATGATCGTCGCGACGTCGGCCCGGCCGAACAGCATGTTGATCGTCATGACCTTGAACGGCCTGCCGGCCCCTGCGTCGCCCGCGCCCAGCGCCCTGGGCAGCACGCTGAGGCCGAGCGCCGTGGTGGCGACGAGCGCGACGGCCGTCGCGGCGCGCTTGCGCGCGACCGCGGCGATCAGGAGGGAGACCAGCGAGCCCGCCGCCGCGTACGGGGTCCCGGTCATGAGCTGCGTGGGCAGCGACCCGCGCTCCAGCCCCGCCACCCTGGCCACCGCCCAGGCGGCGAACGGGGACACGGCCAGCCAGGTCAGCGCCGTGCCCGGGAATTTCGCGCGCTTGCGTACGGGTGTCACGATCGTGCCGCCGACGGCAGAAGTCTCCACGCGAAGCCCTCCTCCTGGAACGACCCAAGAGGACTCTAACCAAGCGCGCGCGAACCTGAGCTGAGCACCGCGCGTCCACGTGCGGCCAATCGCCGTGTCGCCTCGTCGGACAGCTCGGGGATGTCGTCGACGGGGAACCAGCGCAGATCGAGCGATTCGTCGCTCATCACGGCCTCGGCCCCGGGAGGCGCCACGGCCGCGTATTCGACGTCGAGGTGCCAACTGCGCGGCGGATGGCACCAGACCTCGTGCCGGTCGAGCGCGAGCGGGCCCGGCAGCAGTTCGAGATCGGAGATCCCGGACTCCTCCCACGCCTCCCGGAGCGCCGCCGTCGCGAGTGACGTGTCGGAGATCTCGCAGTGACCGCCCATCGGCAGCCACATCTTGGCCTTCGGATGCAGCGTGAGCAGCACCATGGCACCGTCGTGCGACAACACCGCGGTCGTCGCCGTCAGGTGCCCTGGCACGCAGGCACGCCACATCGCGTCGGCGTGCTCGCGCAGGTGCTCGAGGAACTCCACGCGCAGCGCCTCTTCAGCTCGCGTCGGCGCGGTCCAGGCGGACAGCACCGCCACCGCGTCACCGTGCAGGCTCAACCTTTGCCGCCCTCGCCGTCCTCGCCCTGTTCGTCGGGCTTGTCCTCGAGCGCGGAGAGGTCCCACGCCGTCTCACCGCGGACGAACGCGTCGGGGTGGTCGAGGTCGTCGGCCGTCGGCATGAGGTCGGGGTGCCCCCACAGCGCGTCGCGCCCCTCGACGCCGCGCTCGCCCTCCAGCGCGCTCCACAGCGCGGCGGCCTCGCGCAGCCGCCTGGGCCGCAGCTCCAGCCCCACCAGCGTCCCGAACGTCAGCTCGGCGGGCCCCCCGGTGGCGCGGCGCCTGCGTACGGTCTCCGCCAGCGCCACGGCCGAGGGCAGCTTGCCCTGCGCGGCCCGGTCGACCACGGTGGCCACCCAGCCCTCGACCAGCGCGAGCATCGTCTCCAGCCGCGCCAGGGCGGCCTTCTGCCGCTCGGTCTCCGCGGGCTTGAGCAGGTTTCCGCCGCTCAGCGCCTCCTGGATGGACTGCGGGTTGTTGATGTCGAGCTCGCGGATCTGCTCTTCGAGCGCCGAGGTGTCGAGAGTTATGCCCCTGGCGTATTCCTCGACCGCGCCGAGCAGGTGCGAGCGCAGCCACGGGACGTGCTGGAACAACCGGTGGTGCGCGGCCTCGCGCAGCGCCAGGTAGAGCCTGATCTCGTCGGACGGGATCTCCAGGCCCTCGCTGAACGACGCGATGCCGCCGGGCAGCAGCGCGGCCGTGTCGGACAACGGCAGCCCGATGTCGGTGGTGCCGATGACCTCGCGCGCCAGCGAGCCGAGCGCCTGCCCGATCTGCTGGCCGACCATCATGCCGCCCATCTGCTTCAGCATGCCCATCAGCGGCCCGGCCATCTGCTGGGCCTCCGGGGGCAACCCGGAGCCGCCGAGCGCGCCGCCCATGGTCTCGACCATGCGTTCGGCGATCGGCTCGCAGAGCTTGCGCCAGATCGGGATCGTGTTCTCGATCCACTCGGACCGGCTCCACGCCTGCGGGTTCGACACGCCGCTGGGCAGCGTGGTCGCCTCGTTCAGCCACAGGTCGGCCAGGCTGAGCGCGTCGACGATCTGGCGTCGCTCGCCTTCCATGACACTCGGGTCGCCCTGGGCGACCACGGCGTGCCGGGCGATGTTCTTGGCCATGTCCCAGTTGACAGGGCCGGAACCCTGGGGCGCCGACAGCATGTCGGCGAACTGGCGCATCGCCTGAGCCATCTGCTCAGGGTTGCCGAACATGGCGAACGGGTTCTCGTTAGGGTCGTTTTCGCGACCTGGCAGGTCAGTCACCGCTCTACCTCGTGCAGGATGGAGGAGTCCACATCCGCCACGTTAGTCGTCCCACGGCGGATCAGTGCAAAGTGAGGACCTGGTGCCTACCTCGAAACACCCGCGCCAACCCGTCGTAGCCGTCACGGGCGCGGCCTCCGGCCTCGGCCGCGAACTGCTCGCGAGGCTCGTGTCCGCCGCGGATTTCCGCAGAGTGGTGGCCATCGACGAGCAGCGCGGCGACATCCAGGAAGCCACGTGGAGAGAGATCGACGTGCGGGATCCGCTCTTGGCGAACCGGATCTCCGACATCGACGTCCTGGTCCATCTGGCCGGTGACTACGCGGTCGACTCCGACCCGGCGGAGCGGCGGGCGTACAACCTGCGCGCCGCCCAGACGGTGCTGACGGCCTGTGCCGCGGCCCGCGTACGCCGTGTGGTGCTCGTCACCAGCGCGATGGTGTACGGCGCCGCGCCCGACAACGAGGTCCCGCTGCCCGAGGACGCTCCCGTGGCCGCCGAGCCCGACACAGGCGTCGTGGGCGACTACCTGGAGATCGAGTCGCTGCTGCGCAGGTCCCTGCGCAGCCATCCCGGCCTGGAGCTGACCGTGCTGCGCCCGGCCGCGGTCGTCGGCCCCGGCGTCGACACGGTGATCACCCGCCACTTCGAGTCGCCCAGGCTGCTGACCGTCAAGGGCTGCAGCCCGCACTGGCAGTTCTGCCACATCGACGACCTGGTCTCGGCGCTGGAGCTGGCGGCGCGCGGCGCCGTCACCGGCGTGGTGGCGGTCGGCAGTGACGGCTGGCTGGAGCAGGAGCAGGTCGAAGAGCTGTCCGGCATCCGGAGCCTGGAGCTGCCCGCGGGGCTGACGTTCGGCACGGCCCAGCGCCTGCACCGGCTCGGCGTCACCCCGGCCCCGGCAACGGACCTGCACTACGTCGTCTACCCCTGGGTCGTCGACTGCGCGGCGCTGCGCGAGGCCGGCTGGAAGCCGTCGTGGACGAACGAGGCCGCGTTCGAGCAGCTACTCGAACTGCGCGAGAACAGGACGACCGTGGTGGGCCGCCGCCTGCCCGTCAAGGAGGCCACGCTCACCGCCGCGGGCGCGACCGTGGCCGTCATCGGCACCGCCGCGATCGTGCGCCAGGTGCGTAAGAAGCGGCGCCAGTAAAGGTTAGGCTTTTTCCGTGGACGTCATCCGCTTGCTCGGCATACGCGACACCCCGCTCTCCGTCGACGAGGTGCTGGCGGCCGTGGGCGACCACGCCGCCGGGGGCACCGTGTTCTTCGTGGGCACCGTGCGTGAGCAGGATCACGGCAAGCCGGTGACCCGACTGTCCTACTCGGCGCACCCGTCGGCGGAGGCCGAGCTGCGGCAGGTGGCCGAGAAGGTGGCCGCCGACTTCCCCGTGACGGCCGTGGCCGCCGTGCACCGGGTGGGTGACCTGGAGCTGGGCGACGCCGCGGTGATCGTCGCGGTCGCCGCGCCGCACCGCGACGAGGCGTTCACGGCGGCGCGCCGCCTGATCGACGACCTCAAGGCGCAGGTGCCGATCTGGAAACACCAGGTGTTCGCCGACGGCGAGACCGAATGGGTCGGCGCGGGCGCATAGGCTCGAGGACATGTCACGACGCGCCCTGACCTTGCTGCTCGCGGGATTCCTCGTGCTCGCACTCGGGGTCGTGGGCGCGTTCCGGCCGGTCCCGTACGTCGTGCTGAGCCCCGGCCCGACCGAGAACACCATCGGCGAGGTCGACAAGAAGCCCGTGATCTCGATCAAGGGCAGGGAGACCTATCCCACCACGGGCGCGCTGAGCCTGGTCACGGTGGCCTACCAGGGCGGCCCGGCCGCGAAGATCGACCTGCTGACGGCGCTGCGCGGCTGGCTCGACCCGACCGTGGCGGTGGTGCCGCAGGAGAGCATCTTCGCTCCCGACCGCACGCCCAAGGAGGTCGAGGAGGAGAACACGGTCGAGATGACCAACTCCCAAGACTCCGCCACCGCCGCCGCACTCAACGAGCTGAAGATCCCCTACACCATGGGCGTGAGCGTGGCGTCCACGCAGAAGGGCAAGCCCGCCGACGGCAAGCTGCGGCAGGGCGACGAGATCAACGCCGTCGACGGCAAGCCGGCCGAAGACGTCACCGTGGTCGCCGACACGGTCAAGGCGCACAAGCCGGGCGACGACGTCGTCTTCACCGTCACGCGGGGCAAGGAGAAGCTCGACGTGACCGTGCAGACCGTGGCGGGGCCGGAGAAGCAGACCCTCGTGGGCGTCAACATGCAGTCCACGTACAAGTTCCCGTTCGACGTCGACATCAACGTGGGCGACGTCGGCGGGCCCAGCGCCGGGCTGATGTTCTCGCTCGGCATACTCGACAAGCTCACGCCGGGAGAGCTGACCGGCGGCAAGAAGATCGCCGGCACGGGCACGATCACCCCGACCGGCGAGGTGGGGCCGATCGGTGGCATCGCCCAGAAGCTGGTGGGCGCGAAAGACTCCGGCGCCACGGTCTTCCTGACGCCCGCCGACAACTGCGCAGAGGCCATGAAGGCCGTGCCCGACGGGCTACGGCTGGTCAAGGCCGACACGTTGCACGATGCGGTGCAGGCGCTCGACGCGCTGCGCGCCGGGAAGGGAAAGGTGCCTGCATGCGAGGCCGGATGAAACTTCTGGCGCTCGTCACGCGTTAGCCGTACGGCTGGCACCGCGGTGTAGGTTGCCAGACACGGACCGTTTCTTCATCACGACGAGGGGTTGGCCTTGAGCTTCCGGACCCCAGGAGCCGGCAGGGCGATGCGGTTGCCCCGCCGTCCGCGACTGCTTCTGCCTGTGGCGATCGCACTCGTGGCGATCGTTGCCCTATTCTTCCTGTTTTCGGGCATATTTACCGATTACTTGTGGTACGACTCGACGGGCTTCACGTCGGTCTTCACCGGTGTGGTGCTGACCCAGATCGTGCTGTTCGTGGTCGGAGCGCTGCTCATGGTCGCCATCGCGGGCGGCAACATGCTGCTGGCCTTCCGCACCCGGCCGATGTTCGGGCCCGCCATGTTCGGCGGGGGCAGCGGCGCCGACCGCTACCGGATGGCGCTCGATCCCCACCGAAAGCTGATCTTCATCGTCGGCATGGGGTTGCTCGCGCTCTTCTCCGGCTCCTCGTTCTCGGGGCAGTGGGAGACGTGGCTGCAGTTCGTCAACGGTGCGTCGTTCGGCAAGCAGGACAAGTTGTTCTCGATGGACATCTCGTTCTTCATGTTCGACTACCCGTTCATCCGGATGGTGCTGAACTTCCTGTTCACCGCCGTGATCATCTCGATCGTGCTGGCGGCCATCACGCACTACCTCTACGGAGGGTTCCGGCTGCAGTCCCCCGGCGTGCACGCCTCCAAGGCGGCCCGCGTCCACCTGTCGGTGCTGCTGGGGATCTTCGTGCTGCTCAAGGCCGTGGCCTACTGGATCGACCGGTACGGACTCGTCTTCTCCGACCGGGGCTTCGTGCACGGCGCCTCCTACACCGACGTCAACGCCGTGCTGCCGGCCAAGACCATCCTCGCGATCATCGCGCTGATCTGCGCCGCGCTCTTCTTCGCCGGCGTGGTGCGCCCCGGTGGCATGCTGCCAGGGGTCTCGTTCGGCCTGCTCGTGCTCTCGGCCATCCTGATCGGCGGCGTCTACCCGGCGCTGGTCGAGCAGTTCCAGGTCAAGCCCAACCAGCAGGGCAAGGAGGCGGCCTACATCCAGCGCAACATCGAGGCCACCCGAGAGGCGTACAACGTCGACAAGACCGAGGTCGAGACCTACAACGCGCAGGCCGACCCGGCCAAGGTCCAGGCCAACGGCGACACCTCGGTCTCCGGCGTGCGCCTGCTCGACCCGGCGCTGGTCTCCTCGACGTACGAGCAGACGCAGCGCATCAGGGGCTTCTACAGCTTCGCTGACCCGCTCGACGTCGACCGCTACCCCGACAGCACGGGCAAGCTGGTCGACCACATCGTCGGCGTGCGCGAGATGACGGCGCCGCCCGAGGGCCAGAACAACTGGATCAACCGGGCCCTGATCTACACCCACGGCTACGGCTTCGTCGCCGCGCCCGGCAACCAGGTCGACGCCAGCGGACTGCCCGCGTACGACGCGAAGGACATGCCGGTCACGGGCCCGCTGGTCGACAGCGCCAAGCTCCAGGAATCGCGCGTCTACTACGGCGAGAACGCGTCCTCCGCCGAATACGTGATCGCGGGCGGCAATCCCAGCAACCCGCAGGAGCTCGACTACCCGGAGACCGGCGGCACGGGCCAGAAGAACACCACCTACACCGGCCGGGGCGGCGTGCCCGTCGGCTCGTTCTTCAACAGGCTCCTCTACGCCGCCAAGTACGGCGAGGCGAACATCGTCCTGTCCGGCGACATCAACGACAACTCCAAGATCCTCTACGTCCGCAACCCGCGGGACAGGGTCCAGAAGGTCGCGCCGTACCTGACGCTCGACGGCAACCCCTACCCGGCGATCATCAACGGGCGCATCCAGTGGATCGTCGACGGGTACACGACGTCCAACAGCTACCCGTACTCGCAGAGCGAGAGCCTCGGCGACATGACGCGCGACACCTCCAGTGACCGCCGCGTGATCGCCCAGCAGCCGATCGACAAGATCAACTACATCCGCAACTCGGTCAAGGCCACGGTCGACGCCTACGACGGCACGGTCACCCTCTACGCCTGGGACAACAACGACCCGGTGCTCAAGACCTGGAGCAACGCCTTCCCCGGCACCATCCGCCCGGCCTCCGAGATGAGCCCCGAGCTGCGCCAGCACGTGCGTTACCCGGAAGACCTGTTCAAGGTGCAGCGCTACACCCTGTCGCGCTACCACATCACCAACCCCGCCGCCTTCTACAGCGGCCAGGACTTCTGGAACGTCCCCAACGACCCGACCCAGGGCAACAGGAACATCAAGCAGCCGCCCTACTACCTGACCACCACGATGCCGGGCGAGCAGTCGACATTCTCGCTGACCACGACGTTCGTGCCACGACAGGGGCCCAACCTGGCGGCGTTCATGGCGGTCGACTCCTCGGGCGGCGACAACTACGGCCGCATGCGCATCCTGCGCATGCCGTCGAGCACGCCCATCCCGGGTCCAGGCCAGGCACAGAACGCCTTCCAGAGCCGCTTTGCCGGTGAGCTCAACCTGCTCGGCGTGGGCGCCTCGTCGGTGCGCTACGGAAACCTCCTGACCCTCCCGTACGCGGGCGGCCTGGTTTACATCGAACCGGTGTACATCCAGGTGGCCGCGGGCGGCGGGCAGGAGCCGTACCCGATCCTGCAACGGATCCTCGTGTCGTTCGGGAGCAAGATCGGGGTGGCGCGCACCTTGGAGGAGGCACTCCAGGAGGTCTTCGGCGCCGAGCAACAGCAACAGACGCAGGAGAACCAGCAGGAGCAGAGCCAGTCCGAGACCGAGCAGACCAGCTCCGCGCTGAGCACGGCGATCGGCAACGCCAAGCAGGCCTACTCCGACGCGCAGAAGGCCCTTCAGGCCAGCCCGCCCGACTGGGACGCCTACGGCGACGCCCAGAAGCGACTGGAGGAGGCGCTGAAGGCGCTGGAGGGGGCGAACGTGCCGGCGCCCGCTCCGACGGTGACGGCGGGTCCGTCGGCGTCCCCGTCGGCCTCGCCGACCGCGCCGCCACCGGCCTCGCCCAGCGGCTCACCGTCGGCAACCCCGTCGGCGCCGCCAACGGCGTCACCGGCGGGATCACAGGCGGCGGGCACGTCTTAGCCATTCAGTTTGCGCCCACCCCGCGCCACCGGTAGCCTTTAAAAGCACGACGACGCGGGGTGGAGCAGTTCGGTAGCTCGCTGGGCTCATAACCCAGAGGTCGCAGGTTCAAATCCTGCCCCCGCTACCACGCCGACAGCCCGGGATCCGGAAACGGAGACCGGGCTTTTGCGTGTAAACGCCGGGGATTATTGGTCCAAGCACCCCTCGGCAGCCTGTATAGTAAGTACCAACACACCGACGCGGGGTGGAGCAGTTCGGTAGCTCGCTGGGCTCATAACCCAGAGGTCGCAGGTTCAAATCCTGTCCCCGCTACCAAAACAGAGTCCCTGACCTCCGGTTTTTCCGGAGGTCAGGGACTTTTTCGTTTTCCCGCACCGACAAGCACCGGGCTTGTCCGCGACCCAAGCGACCTGATTACATGATTACGTGACTGACGAGGAACCACCGACACTGTACGAATGGGCGGGCGGCACCGAGGCGTTCGAGCGACTCACCGAGGTGTTCTACCGCCACGTCATCGAGGACGACCTGATCGGGCCGCTGTTCGCGAACATGGACCCCGGCCACCCCGAACACGTGGCCATGTGGCTGAGCGAGGTGTTCGGCGGCCCCGACCGCTACACCAAAGAGCGCGGCGGCTACCCGGTCATGCTCCGCCACCACCTGGGCAAGGCCATCACCGAGCCGCAGCGCCGCAGATGGGTCAACCTGCTCATGGACGCGGCCGACGAGGTGGGGCTGCCCGACGACCCCGAGTTCAGGGCCGCGTTCGCCGGCTACGTCGAGTGGGGCACCAGGCTGGCCAAGGCCAATTCCCAGCCCGGTGCGACGCCACCGCCGCAGGCTCCGGTGCCGCACTGGGGCTGGGGGGTCGCGCCGCCGTATCAGCCTTAACCTGGAGGAATGGGAGGCAGGGCCAGAGGACGGCTGCGCGTCTACCTGGGCGCGGCGCCCGGGGTGGGCAAGACGTACGCCATGCTCAGCGAGGCGCGGCGGGCCGGCGAACGCGGCAAGGACGTGGTCGTGGGCTTCGTCGAGACCCATGGCCGCGCCCGCACCGCCGACCTCCTCGACGGGCTCGAAGTCCTGCCCCGCCGGACCCTGACGTACCGCGACACCAGCTTCACCGAGCTTGATGCCGCGGCCGTCATCGAACGCGCCCCCGTCCTGGCCCTGATCGACGAACTCGCCCACACCAACGTCCCCGGCTCCCGCAACCCCAAGCGCTGGCAGGACGTCGAGGAGATCCTCGACGCCGGGATCGACGTCGTCACCACCCTCAACATCCAGCACCTCGAATCGCTGAACGACGTCGTCCACGAGATCACGGGCGTGCCGCAGCGCGAGACCGTCCCCGACGAGCTGGTACGGCGGGCCCACCAGATCGAGCTGGTCGACATGGCGCCGGAGGCGCTGCGCCGCAGGCTGGCCCACGGCAACGTCTACCGGCCCGAGAGCGTGGACGCCGCGATGGCGAACTACTTCCGGGTCGGCAACCTGACCGCCCTGCGGGAGCTGGCCCTGCTCTGGCTCGCGGACAAGGTGGACGAGCAACTCGGCCGATACCGTACGGACCATGGGATCGCCGGCACCTGGGAGGCCCGCGAACGTGTGGTCGTCGCGCTCACCGGAGGCCCCGAGGGCGAGACGCTCGTCCGCAGGGCCGCACGCATCGCGGCCCGCGGCAGGGGGGCCGACCTGCTCGCCGTGCACATCACCAGCGCCGACGGGCTGACCTCGGGCGGCGACCCCGCCAACCTGGTACGCCAGCGCGCCCTCGTCGAGGACCTGGGCGGCACGTACCACCAGGTGGTCGGCGACGACGTGCCGCGCGCGCTGCTCGAGTTCGCCCGCGGCGTGAACGCGACCCAGCTCGTGCTCGGGGCGTCCAGGCGCAAGCGGCTGCTCACACGCGGGGTGGGCGCGACCACGACGGCGCTGTCCGGGGCGATCGACGTGCACACGGTCCCGCACGAGGCGACCGGCCAGGGCCACCGGGTCAGGTCGCAGGCCGCGCTGACCCAGCGGCGGCGGCTGGCCGGCTGGGCGCTCGCGCTGCTCGGCCTGCCGCTGCTCACGGCCGCGCTCCAGCCGCTGAACCTGACGCTGCCCAGCGAGATCCTGCTCTTCCTGCTGTTCGTGGTGGCCGTGGCGCTCACCGGCGGGATGTGGCCGGCGCTGACGGCGGCGGTGCTCGGGTTCGGGCTGCTCAACTGGTTCTTCACGCCGCCGCTGCGCACCCTGACCATCGCCGAGCCGGAGAACGTGCTCGCGCTGGCCATCTTCGTGCTGGTGGCGGCCATGGTCAGCGCGGTCGTGGACCTGGCGGCCAGGCGCAGCAGGGAGGCGGCGCGCTCGCGGGCCGACGCCGAGGTGCTGTCCACGCTGGCCGGTCACGTGCTGCGGGGCGCGGCGGCGCTGCCGTCGTTGCTGGCCAGGATGCGGGAGACGTTCGGGCTGACGGCCGTGACCCTGCTCGAGAAGGACGACGACGAACCAGGACGCTGGCGGGTCGTGTCCACATCTGGGGGGATTCCGGCCACCAGCCCGGGGACGGCCGACACCGACGTCGTGATCGACGACCGGCTCGTGCTCGCCGCACGCGGGCGGCTGCTGGCGGCCAGCGACCGGCGGGTGCTCCAGGCGTTCGCGGCGGAGGCGGCGGTGGCGCTGCGGCAGCAGCGGTTGCGGGAGGCCGCCGAACGGGCCGAGCCGCTGGCCGAGGCCGACCGGATGCGTACCGCGCTGCTCGCCGCCGTGGGCCACGACCTGCGTACGCCGCTCGCCTCGGCCAAGGCGGCGGTCGAGAGCCTGAGCAGCACCGACGTCACCTGGTCGGACGCCGACCGTGCCGAACTCCTCGCCACCGCCGACGAGTCGCTCATCAAGCTGAACCGGCTCGTGTCCAACCTCCTCGACATGAGCCGCCTGCAGGCCGGCGCGCTCGGCCTGAAGCTCGAACCGGTGGCGATCGAGGACGTCCTGCCGCACGCGGTCGACGACCTCGAGCCGCTGGGCGACCGTATCGCGAGCGACATCCCGTCCGAACTCCCCGAGCTGACCGCCGATCCTGCGCTGCTGGAACGGGTGCTCGTCAACCTGATGGCCAACGCCCTGCGCCACAGCCCCGACGGCGAACCCGTACTGGTCAGCGCCAGTTCGCACGGCGACCACGTCGAGATCCGGGTCATCGACCGGGGCCCCGGAATCCCGACAGAAGCCCATGAAAGGGTATTCCTGCCCTTCCAGCGGCTCGGCGACCGTGACAACCACACGGGCGTGGGGCTCGGCCTGGCGCTCTCACGCGGCCTCACCGAGGCGATGGGCGGCACGCTGGTGCCTGAGGACACACCCGGAGGAGGACTGACCATGACCATCTCGCTGCGGCGGGCCGCATGACGCGCGTACTCGTGGTGGACGACGAGCCGCAGATCCTGCGGGCCCTGCGCGTCAACCTGGCGGCCAGACAGTACGAGGTCGCGATCGCCCCCGACGGCGGCACGGCGCTGCGCCAGGCCGCCGAGTGGCACCCCGACCTGGTCATCCTCGACCTCGGGCTGCCCGACCTCGACGGGGTGGAGGTCATCCAGGGCCTGCGCGGCTGGACCTCGATCCCGATCATCGTGCTCTCGGGACGCGCCGACAGCACCGACAAGGTGGACGCGCTCGACGCCGGGGCCGACGACTACGTCACCAAACCGTTCAGCATCGACGAGCTGCTCGCGCGGGTGCGCGCGGTGACCCGGCGCACGGGCCAGCACGACGAGGAGAGCGCGACGGTACGGGTGGGCGACCACGTCATCGACCTGGCCGACAAGACGATCTCGGGCGGGGTGCGCCTGACGCCGACCGAATGGCACTTTCTGGAGATCCTGCTGCGCAACCCCGGCAAGCTCATCAGCCAGCGGCAGCTTCTGACCGAGGTGTGGGGGAGCGCGTACCTCAAGGAGACGCACTATCTGCGCCAGTACATGGCCCAGCTACGGCGCAAGCTCGAACGGGATCCGGCGCAGCCCGTGCACCTGCTGACCGAGCCGGGGATGGGCTACCGCTTCCAGCCGGAGCCGCCGTCGTCGTAGGGGTGGGGGCCGGGTGTGGCGTCGTACGGTCCGGCCGTGCCCTGCCGTCCCAGCATGAGGACCGTCTTGTGCCCGGCCCAGACCAGCAGCAAGAGCCCGAAGAGCACTTGCGCGACGCGCATCCAGAGCGACGACCCCTGGTCCGCATAAATCACGACGCCGACCCACATCAGGCCAAATAGCCCAACCATGACGACTGCCGCCCAATTCATCCCCCGCTGCCACATATGCGGAGTCTTACAGGCGGCTGACCAAGGGCGGGTATGCCCGAAGTTGTCGTCCTGTCAGTCGTTGGTTCGGTTTTCCGGAGGGCTGGCGGCGCTGCCGCGCGTTCGGCCCCTGGCAAGGCGTCGCCGGCGTTGCCGGGCCGGGTTACCGGGGGAGGGCGCGGCCGGTGCCGACGCAGCGCCGCAGGCGCATGCGTCGCCGACGGGTCTGCGCCGTGGCCTGGTCCTCCAGGCAGGCGAGCAACGTGGCCGCCGTACGCGCGTCGGAGAGGATGCGCTGCGCCGCCTCCCCGTCCGTCGGCAACTGGCCCCGCTCGGCCAGCTCGTGCCTGACGAAGGTCAGCGCGTCGGGCGCGCCCAGCGACTCGGCCGCCACCGTCGCCCGCGCCGCCGTCAGCAGGCGCAGATAGTGGGTACGCAGCATGGCCTCGCGCATTCGGGCGTACTCGAGGTCGTCGATCAGAGTCCTGGCGATCCGCAGCAGGTCACCAGCACGGGTCGCCTCGTCGGCGAGAAACGCGCGGATGTCGTCGAACTCCGACCGGGTCATAGCGGACACCTCCGAGAGCGCAGAATGCTCGTGACCTACTTCGTACCGGGGGGCGATTGCGGTTGACTTGCCGTCGGCTTGCCTGGAGGTGTCGCCATGGGGGTTCATGGGAGAGGTTTGAGCGTCAGGTGGTGAGGGAAGAACCCAGTGATTACCTGAGTGGGCCTGAGTAGGCGCGTCGGGCTGCTAGAGTTGCTTCGCGCAGGGCGGTCAAGGGGTTCTCAGAGCCTCCGAGATGCCCGGCAAATCCCACTACCTTCAAGGTTGTCCTTTCGGTGGATTCGCATCGATTCGGATGGGCTGGTAAGTTAGAGGGGTTGTCTCCGAAAGGGGGCGGGCTTAATTTCTGCAGGTTGTGCGAGTCGGGTCAATTTGACAGAGACTTGAACGGCT